>NZ_JCBAJY010000010.1:0-119048 GCF_059766615.1 Nocardioides sp. Z43_10
TCCTCGTAAGGCACGTACCGCTTCGCCATCCACAACACCACCATCAGTCAGCGTTGCTACGACCGATGGAGTCCGCGCGCTGAGGTAGTGGGCATAACCCCGCGTTACAGCCGGGGGCGGGGGCGGGGCGGCGACCGCGGTGCGGCGACCGCGGGGAGGCGTCCGGACGGGTGGGGTGTCCGGAAGGGCGGGGCCGCATTCGTCACGTCCGCCATCCGCTGACAGAATGTGCACCGCCAGCGGACGGTCGACCGCACGAATGTCCACCTGGCTCGCCCCAGTAGCTCAGTGGATAGAGCAGCCGCCTCCTAAGCGAAAGGTCGCCAGTTCGACTCTGGCCTGGGGCACCACCCGGACACCTCGACCTCAGAGGATCTCGAAGCGCATCCCCGCGCGCTCCAGGCGCGCGGTGAGGTTGTCGCCCATCGCCTGCGCGGGCGTCACCTGGCCCGCGCTCGGCGGGTTGTCGTCCAGGGCCAGGCACAGCGCCGACTCGGCCAGCATCTTCGCGGTCTCGTCGTAGCCGGGGTCGCCGCCACTGACCCGGGTGTGCACGGTCTTGCCGCCGCCCTCGCCGACGAAGTCGACGCTGAACCACGACTTCGCGCGGCGCTCGGCGTCGGGGCCCTCGCCCTGCTTCATCCGGTCCAGCAGCAGGTTGCGCAGCGGCTTGACCTGCGCCGCGAGCCCGAGCGCGCCCACCCCCAGCGCCCCACCCGCCGCGAACGGCAGCGTCTTGGTGCCGACGTAGTGGGAGTAGCGGAACCGCGGGCCGTACGCCGCAAGCGCGGCGCCGCTGCGGGCCACCACGAGCGGGTCGATGGTGGGCAGCGGCAGCAGCCAGAAGCCCAGCTCCCGGTCACGCTGGGGCTTGCCGGCCACGGCCCGCGAGGAGCGCCCGGCAGGACCCTGCTCGGCCCGGCGCCGGGCCGAGGCGGCCGCCTTCATCTCCCGCGGCCGCGACATCGCCGTCATCGCCGAGTGGAAGGTCCCACCCGAGAACGTCGCGCCGGCACGGACCACGCCGCGCACCGTGATCGGCACGTCCTCGGGCAGCTGCTGCACGGTGAAGTAAGCGCCCAGGTCGTGCGGGATGGAGTCGAAGCCGCAGGCGTGCACGATCCGCGCGCCGCTGCGCTCGGCGGTCGCGTGGTGGGCCAGCCACATCCGGTCCACGAACTCCGGCTCGCCGGTCAGGTCGACGTAGTCGGTGCCGGCCTCCGCGCAGGCGGCGACCAGCGGCTCGCCGTGGGTCAGGTAGGGCCCCACGGTCGTGGCCACCACCCGGGTACGCCGCGCCAGGTCGGCCAGCGACGCCGCGTCGGTCACGTCGGCGGGCAGCAGCGGCAGCTCGGCGAGCCGGGGGTCGAGCTCGGCCAGGTCACGCCGGACCCCCTCCAGCTTGTCCGGGTTGCGTCCGGCCAGCGCCCAGCGCAGCCCGTCCGGGGCGTGGCGGGCCAGGTAGGCGGCGGTCAGGGCACCGGTGAAGCCGGTCGCCCCGAGAAGGACGATGTCGAAGTCGCGCTCGTCAGCCATGCGCCCCATCGTGACAGGCCACCACCAGCGGAACCGAGGTGTCTCGGCGCGCGTCCCACCCCACGACCCGAGACCCCTGCGACCAGGAGCGCCCCATGGACCACGAGCGCGACCCCCTCCCCCGGCGTCCCCGCGGACGCGGACGTGGACGCGTGCGCCTCGTCGGCCTCGTCGCGCTGGGCCTCGGCGGCGCCTTCGCCGCCGGGGCGATCGTCGGTCCCACCGGCGGAGCCGACGGCCCGGCCGGCCGCGACCCGGGCGCGGCGGGCGCGGGCGACCCGTCGCCGGCCGCCTACGACGCGGGCGCCGGCTGGCGCGCGCAGCCGAGCGGCGCGCTCACCGCGGCGCGCTCGTGCGACGACGTGCTGACGGCGTACGTGGAGCGTGCGGTGGACCTGGTCGGCCCGTGGGGCTGGGAGCAGTCCAGCGGCTACCTCGAGCAGGGCTGGGCCGCCGACACCGCGCTCAGCTCCCGCGCCGCCGCGCCCGCCCCGACGATGCAGAAGAGCACCTCCAGCGCCACCGGCACCAACGTCCAGGAGCAGGGCGTCGACGAGCCCGACCTGGCCAAGACCGACGGCGAGCTGCTGGTCCGTGTCGAGGACGACCGGTTGGTGACCTACGACGTCTCCGGCGAAAGCGTCCGTCCGCTCGCCCGGCTGGCGCTGCGCGACGTGCAGGGCGCCGAGGTGCTGCTGGTCGGCGACGAGGCGCTGGTCGTCGGCGCCGACGAGGGCAGCCCCTGGGACGTGCCGCGGACCCGCACCCTGCGGGTGGACCTCTCGGACCCGGCCGCGCCGGCGATCGTCGACGAGCGGCTCTACGCCAGCGCCCTGGTCGAGGCCCGTCAGCACGGCGAGGTGGTCCGGCTGGTGCTGCAGAGCGGCCTGCCGCAGCTCGACTTCGTCGGGCCCGGGCGCGCGCGCACCCGGCTGCAGGCCCTGCGCCGCAACCAGCAGGTGGTGCGCTCCACCACGATCGACGACTGGCTGCCCACGGTGACCGTCGAGGAGGGCCAGGGCGCGGCCCGCACCGAGCTGTTGGCGCAGTGCCCGGACATCGGGCTGCCCACCGACGGCGGGCTGGGCACGCTGGCGGTGGTCGCGGTCGACCTCGCCGAGTCCCCCGACGCGCCGGGCTCGGCCACCGCGCTCGCCACCGACAGCTCGGTGGCCTACGTGGCCGCGGACCGGATCTTCGTGGCCACCGGGCAGTGGCCGTGGTTCGGCTGGGACAGCGTCGTGCGCCGCCACCGCGACGAGGACGAGGGCGTGACCCACGTGCACGCGTTCACCCTCGACGGCGTCCGCACGTCGTACGTCGCCTCCGGCGAGGTGGACGGGGCCGTCGCCGACCGGTGGGCGATGGACTTCCACGACGGCACCCTGCGCCTGGCGCTGGGACGCAGCGCCGCGACCGGGAACTTCAACTCCGTCGTCACGCTCACCGAGCGCGACGGCGAGCTGGTCGAGGCCGGCCGGCTGGACCGGCTCGGCGTGGACGAGGACATCCAGTCCGTGCGCTGGTTCGCCGACCTGGCCGTGCTGGTCACCTACCGCCAGATCGACCCGCTCTACGCGGTCGACCTGAGCGACGTCGCGCAGCCGCGCACGCTGGGCGAGCTGAAGATGCCCGGCTTCTCCGACTACCTGCACCCGCTCGGCCCGCACCGGATGATCGGGATGGGCGTCGCCGGGGACGCCACCGGCCGGACCCGGGGCGCCCAGGCGGCGCTGTTCAACCTCACCGACCTGAGCAGCCCGCGCCGCGTCTCGCAGGTGGAGTACGGCGCGCGGTCGCGAGCCCTGGCCGGCGAGGACCCGCGCCAGTTCGTCTGGCTCCCCGAGAGCCGCACCGCGCTGACCGTGGTGGCCCGGGGCTGGGCCAACCCGACCGGGTGGGTCTCGGTGCTGCGCCCGCGCCAGGGGTCGCTGGGCCACCGGATGGTCGAGGTGGAGCACGGCCACGACGTCGCGCGGGTCCGGCTGCTGCCGCTGCCCGACGGGCGGGTGCTGCTGGTCACCGGCGACGACGCACGCTTCTTCGAGGCCTGAGCGCGGCGTACGCTCGAGCGCATGTGCCGAAACATCCGCACGCTCCACAACTTCGAGCCGCCCGCGACCCACGACGAGGTCGCGGCCGCCGCCCTGCAGTACGTGCGCAAGGTGAGCGGCACGACCAAGCCGTCCCAGGCCAACCAGGCGGCGTTCGACGCCGCCGTCGCCGACGTCACCGCGGCCACCCACCGGATGCTGGAGCAGCTGGTCAGCGCCGCGCCCCCCAAGGACCGGGCCGTCGAGGCCGAGAAGGCCCGGGCTCGGGCCGCCCTGCGCTACGGACGATGACCCTCACCCCCACCGAACGGCGCGCCGACGTCCTCGAGCCCGCCCTGGACCTGCTCGCCGAGCGGCCCCTGGTGCTGCTCACCGGAGCCGGGCTCAGCACCGACTCCGGGATCCCCGACTACCGCGGGCCCCAGGCCCCGGCCCGGCGCCCGATGACCTACCAGGAGTTCGTCTCGGGTCCCGACGCGCGGCGACGCTACTGGGCCCGCAGCCACGTCGGCTGGACCCGGATGCGCCGCGCCGAGCCCAACCCCGGACACCACGCGGCCGCCCGGCTGGCGCCCGAGCTGCTGATCACCCAGAACGTCGACGGCCTGCACGAGCGCGCCGGCACGCCGCGGCTGGTGGCGCTGCACGGGCGCATCGGCGACGTCGTCTGCCTGAGCTGCCGGGCGGTCACCGCCCGCGCGGCGCTGCAGGAGCGGCTCGCCGTGCTCAACCCGGGCTACGCCGAGCAGCACGCGGCGGTCGAGGTGCGCCCCGACGGGGACGTCGACCTCGACGACACCGCCGGCTTCGTGGTGCCGGACTGCGCCTGCGGAGGGTTGCTCAAGCCCGATGTGGTCTTCTTCGGCGAGAACGTCCCGGCACCCCGCGTGCAACGCTGCTTCGACGCCGTCGACGCGCTCACCGTCGCCGGCGGGGCGCTGGTCTGCGTGGGCACGTCGCTGAGCGTGATGAGCGGCCTGCGGTTCGTCCGGCGCGCGGCCAAGGCGGATGTGCCGGTGGTGATCGCCAACCGTGGCGCCACCCGCGGCGACGAGCTCGCGACGTACGCCGTGGAGACGGGGTGCAGCGAGTTCCTCGCCGAGCTGATGGCCCGGCGCGGCTAGCGCACGGTCGGGCTCAGGCGCCCATCAGGATGCGGGCGAGCGGGTCGAGCCGCCCCTCGTCGGTACGGCGCAGCCGGCGCAGCTCCTCGAGCAGGTCGACTACGTCGTCCACCTCGACCCGGCCGGCCGGGCGGTCGTCGGCCTCCTGCTCGGCGCCGGGCTCTGCCAGCGGCGCGCCGAGCACCATCCGGTAGCGGGTGTCGGTCGCGGTGAACTCCAGCTCAGCCACCTCGGCCGCACGGCACCGGCCGTCCTCGTCGCGCAGGACGACGACCTCGCCGAGCTCCAGCCCGCGGGTCAGGGTCGTGGCGACGTGGCTGACGATGACCTCGCCTCGGCCGCGCGTGAGCCGGTGCGGCACGTCGATGAGCTCCATGGGGTGTGCCTCAGAGGCGACGCACGAAGATGTGGTCGGCCGCCTCGAGCACGATCTCGGCGCTCTCGCCGCCGGAGCCGAGCAGCACCCCGTCCGGGGTGGCGACGATCGACACGGTCTGGTCGGGCACCGCACCGACGCGGCGAAGCGCAGCCATCAGCACCTCGTCCTTCTGCATCTCCTCGGAGATGCGGCGGATCAGCACCCGGGAGTCCTCGCCGGTGGCGGCCTTCGAGAGCGGCTCGACGCCGGTCATGAAGTCCTCGCCCACGCCGGACTGGCCGAGCTCGTCCAGGCCCGGGATCGGGTTCCCGTAGGGCGAGGACGTGGGGTGGTCGAGCAGCTCGATCAGCCGGCGCTCGACGGTCTCGGACATCACGTGCTCCCAGCGGCAGGCCTCGGCGTGGACCAGCTCCCAGTCCAGGCCGATCACGTCGGTGAGCAGGCGCTCGGCGAGCCGGTGCTTGCGCATCACCCGCGTGGCGAGCCGCAGGCCCTCGTCGGTGAGCTCGATGTGACGGTCGCCCTCGACCGTCAGCAGGCCGTCGCGCTCCATCCGCGCCACGGTCTGGGAGACGGTGGGACCGGACTGGTGCAGCCGCTCGGCGATCCGCGCTCGCAGCGGAACGATCCCCTCCTCGACCAGCTCGTAGACGGTCCGGAGGTACATCTCTGTGGTGTCGATCAGGTCGCTCACTCCTCCATTCTTACGCACTTCGCGTGCAGGCTGGCATCGTGGAAGTCGATGACACCCTCCGCTGAGGCCCCCGAGAACGCCCCGTCCCCGCCTGAGGAGCGTGGTCACGGCGCGGCTGCGCGGGGGGTGGCATGGTTTCGACGAGACCTTCGTCTCGCCGACAATCCGGCCCTGCTCGACGCCCTGGTCGGCGAGGGCGCGCTGGCGCTGTTCGTGCTGGACCCGGTGCTCTGGGAGGCCGCCGGAGCTCCCCGGCGCGCCTATCTGGCGGCCTCGCTGCGGGCCCTGGACGCCGACCTGCGCGCCCGAGGCGGGGCCCTGTGCGTGCGGCGCGGCGACCCGGTGCGCGAGGTGCCCGCGGCGGCGCGTGCGGTAGGCGCGGGGCGGGTCCACGTCGCCGCCGACTTCGGTCCGTACGGCGCGGCGCGCGACGCCGCGGTCGCGCGGGCGCTGGCGGCCGACGACGTCGAGCTGGTCCGCACCGGCTCGCCGTACGCGGTGGCGCCCGGGCGGCTGCGCTCGGGCGCGGGGACGCCGTTCCGGGTCTACACGCCGTTCGCCAGGGCGTGGGCCGCGCACGGCTGGCGGGCCCCCGTCCAGGCACCCGCCGACGTCGGCTGGCTGTCGTTGGAGGGCGAGCCGATCCCCGATCCGCCGGTGCCGGCGGGCCTGACGCTCCCCCGCGCCGGGGAGGCGGCCGCCCAGCAGCGCTGGCGCGACTTCCTCGACGAGGCGGTCACCGGCTACGACACCGCGCGCGACGTCCCCGGCCACGACGGCAGCTCACGGATGTCGGTGCACCTGAAGTGGGGCGAGATCCACCCCCGGACCATGCTCGCCGATCTGGCCGGGCTGCCCGGCGGCGGTGGGGCGGCGGCGGCGACGTACCGCCGGGAGCTGGCCTGGCGCGAGTTCTACGCCGACGTCCTGCACGCCCGCCCCGAGACCGCCCGCGAGCCGTTGCGCGCGGAGTTCGCCCGGATGCAGTGGGACGAGCCGGCCGGTGACCTGGACGCGTGGCGCGAGGGGCGTACGGGCTTCCCGATCGTCGACGCCGGGATGCGTCAGCTGCGGGCCACGGGCTGGATGCACAACCGGGTCCGGATGATCGTGGCGAGCTTCCTGGTCAAGGACCTGCACCTGCACTGGCGTCACGGAGCGCGCCACTTCATGCAGTGGCTCGTGGATGCCGACCTCGCCTCGAACCAGCACAACTGGCAGTGGGTGGCCGGCTCCGGGACCGACGCGTCGCCGTTCTTCCGGGTGTTCAACCCGACGACCCAGGCGCGGGCGTTCGACCCCGACGCCCGCTACGTGCGGCGGTGGGTGCCCGAGCTGCGCGAGGCCGCCGACCCGCACGCCCCGGCCGGGGTGCCGGGATATCCGGCTCCGCTGGTGGACCATGCCGAGGAGCGGCGCGAGGCGCTGAGGCGATGGGAGAGGATCCGCACGTGAGTGAGCACCCACCCCAGGAGAGCACCCTGGTCGTCCCCGGCCGCTTCTGCGGCCCGCCCGGCTCGGGCAACGGTGGCTGGACGTCGGGCGCGCTGGCCGCGCTGGTGCCGGCCGCGGCCCGGGCACGGCGCCGGGGCGACGCCTGGCCGGCGGTCGAGGTGACGCTGCGCCGGCCGCCGCCGCTGGACGTGGCGATGACGGTGACGACGCGCGGCGGGGCGGCAGGCGGCGGGCCGGCAGGCGCTGAGGACGAGCCCACGCTCGCCTCCGACGGCGGACAGCTGGTCGCGGAGGCCCGGCTCGCCGGTCACGACCCGCTCCCGGTGGAGCCGGTCACGCCCGAGGAGGCGCGGGCCGCGCAGGCCGGCTTCCCCGGGTTCACCCGGCACCCCTTCCCGGGCTGCTTCTCGTGCGGTCCGGAGCGGGCCGAGGGCGATGGGCTGCGGATCTTCCCCGGCCCGGTGGCGAGTCACGCCGGTGCCCGGCAGGTCGAGGGCGGCATCCGGTGGGCGGCGCTCTGGCGCCCGTTGGGTGGCGCGGCCCAGGACCAGCACGCCCACCCCGACGAGCATCCCCGTTCCTCGCTGGCCGTCACCTGGGCCGCGCTGGACTGCGTGAGCGGCTGGGCCGGGGGCATCGCCGAACGGGTGATGGTGCTCGGCCGGATGACCGCCGAGGTGGACGCGCTGCCGGTGCTGGGCGAGCCGCACGTCGTGGTCGGCGAGGCCCGGGGCACCGAGGGGCGCCGTACCGCGACGGCGAGCACCCTCTACGACCCCGATGGGCGGGTGGTGGCGCGGGCCGAGCAGGTGTGGATCGAGGTGGACGCGGCAGTGTTCGCCGCACGCTGACCGGGTGCGGTGGGGTTGACGCGGTTTGGGAGACTGGGCGGCATGGCTGATTTGAACGATCCAACCGCTCCGTGGTGGAAGCACGCGGTCTGCTACCAGATCTACGTGCGCAGCTTCGCCGACTCCGACGGCGACGGCCTGGGCGACCTGCCGGGGATCACGGCGCGGTTGCCCCACCTGGCCGACCTGGGTGTCGACGCGCTGTGGATCACGCCGTTCTACCCCTCGCCGCAGCTCGACCACGGCTACGACGTCGCCGACTACACCGATGTCGACCCGCGCTTCGGGACGCTGGCCGACCTCGACGCCCTGGTCGAGCGCGCCCACGAGCTGGGCCTGCGCGCGATCATCGACCTGGTCCCCAACCACACCTCGGCCGAGCACCCGTGGTTCCGCGCGGCGCTGGCCGCGGAGCCCGGCAGCCCCGAACGTGCGCGCTACGTCTTCCGCGAGGGCCGGGGCCCCGACGGCGACGAGCCGCCCAACAACTGGCAGTCGGTCTTCGGCGGCTCCGCGTGGACCCGGGCCGCGGACGGGCAGTGGTACCTGCACCTCTTCGACTCCAGCCAGCCCGACCTCGACTGGCGCAACCCCGAGGTCGGCGACATGTTCGAGCAGGTACTGCGCTTCTGGCTCGACCGGGGCGTCGACGGCTTCCGCATCGACGTGGCGCACGGATTGTTCAAGGAGGAGAGCCTGCGCGACCAGGTCGTGCCCGCCGACGTCGAGGTCCCCGGCACCGCGCTGCCGGAGTCGATGGTCGAGCGCGTGGTGAGCGACGAGCCGATGTGGGACCAGCCGGAGGTGCACGAGGTGTACCGGCGCTGGCGGCGCGTGCTCGAGGAGTACGACGGGGACCGGATGGCGGTCGGCGAGGCGTGGACGGCCACCTCGGAGTCGATGGCCCGGTTCGTGCGGCCCGACGAGCTGCACCAGACGTTCAACTTCCACTGGCTGCTGGCGCCGTGGTCGGCCGCCGCGTTCGCCGACGTCATCCGCGCCACGCTCGCCGAGACCGCCGCCGTGGGCGCCTCGCCCACCTGGGTGCTGAGCAACCACGACGTGGTCCGGCACGCCACCCGGTACGGCGGGGGCCGGGCCGGGCGGGCCCGCGCCCGGGCCGCGACGATGGCGATGCTGGCGCTGCCCGGCTCTGCCTACGTCTACCAGGGTGAGGAGCTCGGCCTGGAGCAGGTCGACGTCGCGCCCGATCACCGCCAGGACCCCAGCTGGCTGCGCACCGGAGAGGTCGGCCGCGACGGCTGCCGGGTGCCGATCCCGTGGTCGGGCGAGCGCCCGCCGTACGGCTTCTCCCCCGGCACCGAGCAGCCGTGGATCCCCCAGCCCGACGACTGGTCCGCGCTGAGCGTGGAGGCCCAGCGCGGCGACGAGACCTCCACGCTGGAGTTCTACCGTCGCGCCCTCGCCGTACGCCGGACCTTCGCCACCAGCGCGGGCGACGACGTCGCCCTCCTCGACCTGGGTGAGGACGTGCTGGCCTTCGCGCGAGGCGACCTGCTCTGCGTGGTCAACTGCGGCACCGAGCCCCTCGATCTGCCCCCCGGCGAGCTCCTGCTGTGCAGCGGCGAGACCCCCGGCGCCCCGGACACGGCCGTCTGGTTGCGCACCGCTCAGCGCTGAGCGGGGGGCTGGCGTCGGGGGGCGTCAGGGACGTCGATTGGTCACAGACGGCAAGCCCCGGCGCCGATTTCCCTCCGTTGGGGACCAAACGGCGAGGGTGAGTACGGCGCCGGGGCGAGGGTCAGACGCCCCAGGTGGCGTTGTAGCGGGCCAGCGCCGAGGAGAGGTCCCGCAGCTCCTCCAGCGACCACTCGTCCATCCGGTCGCGGAACCGGTCGTGACGCGCGTGGCGCAGCTCGTTCATCCGCTCCCGGCCCTCCGGGGTGAGGCCGACGAGGTAGGCCCGACCGTCGTCGGGGTCGGGGTGCCGGGACACCAGGCCGAGCTCGATGACCTCGTTGACCGCCCGGCTCAGCGCCCCCTTCTCACAGCCGATCCGCTGGCCGATCTCACCCTGCCTAAGCTCGCCGCCGTACCCCAGCGCCTCCAGCACGGCGTAGCTGACCACTCCCAGTCCGGGCGAGATGTCATGGGCCTGCTGGGCGACCTTGCGACGCAGTCGCCGCCCGAGCAGCCACATCTGCGTCTCGACGGCGCGGAGCTCCTCGTTGCGCCGATCGCGTGTCTGCGCGTCGGTGGGCGTCACCGACTCCTCCTCGATCGGCTCCGCCTCGAGGCCGCTCACGGGCTCTTCTTCAGCTCGTCCTCGCGGTGGATGGTGGTGCGCAACGGAACCTCCTTGAGGAAGAGCACGCACACCAGGCCGGCCACGGCGAAGGGCACCGCGATGAGGAACAGGTGCGCCGTACCGTCGGCGTACGCCGCCTCGAAGACCGCCCGTACGGCGGGCGGCAGCGTGTCCATGTCCGGGACCGTGTTCGCGCTTCCCTCCAACTCGATCGGCTTGCCGGTGCGCCGAGCCAGCTCGGCCAGGCCACTCTGCACGCCGTCGACCACCTGGTGGCTCAGTGCGGCACCCAGCGCGGCGACACCCGCGGAGCCGCCCAGCGAGCGGAAGAACGCGACCAGGGAGCTGACCGCGCCCATCTCGCTCTGCGCGGCGGTGTTCTGCACGGCGAGGACGAGGTTCTGCTGGGTGGCACCGATGCCGACCCCCAGCAGGGCCATGTAGATGCCCACCGCGACGAGCGAGGTCGTCGCGTCGATGGTCGCGAGCAGGGAGAGACCGCCGATGACGAAGACCATCCCGCCGATCAGGTAGCGCTTCCACAGCCCGGAGCTCGAGATGAGCCGGCCGGTGGCGATGCTCGAGAGGAGCAGACCCCCGACCATCGCGATCGTCATCAGGCCGGCCTCGGTCGGGGTCATCCCCCGCGCGGTCTGGAAGTACTGCGAGAGGTAGACCGTGGAGCCGAACATCGCGATGCCGATCATCACCGAGGCGAGGGTGGCGAGCGCGACCGTGCGGTCACGGAAGAGTCGCAGCGGGATGATCGGCTCCGCGACCTTGGCCTCCACCAGACCGGCGAGCGCGATCAACAGCAGGCCGCCGCCGACCAGTGCCGCGGTCTCCTTCGAGACCCACTCGAACTCGTGGCCGGCCAGGGAGACCCAGGCCAGCAGCAGGGAGACACCGCCGGCGATCAGCAGTGCGCCGAGGTAGTCGACCTTGACCTCACGCTTGATCGTGGGCAGGCGCAGCGTCTTCTGCAGCACCAGGAAGGCCACCACCGCGACGGGAATGCCGACGAAGAAGCACCAGCGCCAGCCCAGGAAGGACGTGTCGACGATGACGCCGCCGATCAGCGGCCCGGAGACCGTGGCCACGGCGAAGACCGCGCCGATGTAGCCGGAGTAGCGACCGCGCTCGCGCGGCGAGACGATCGAGGCGATGACCACCTGGACGAGGGCGGTCAGACCGCCCACGCCGAGACCCTGGACCGCGCGGGCCGCGATCAGCTCGCTCATGCTGCCGGCGAGTCCGGCCCACAGCGATCCGGCGGTGAAGATGACCAGGCCGGCCTGCACCAGCATCTTCTTGTTGAAGAGGTCCGCGAGCTTGCCCCACACCGGGGTCGAGGCGGTCATCGTCAGCAGCGTGGCTACGACGACCCACGTGTAGCCCGACTCCGTGCCCTCGAGCTCGGTGACGATGCGTGGCAGCGCGTTGGAGACGACCGTCGAGGAGAGCATCGCGACGAACATCGCGAGCAGGAGGCCGGAGAGCGCCTCGAGCACCTCGCGGTGGGTCATCGCGGGAGCAGCGGCGGTGTCGACCGGCGCGCTGTCAGTGGGCGGCGTCGCCTCAGCGCGGGTCACGCTGTCGGAGCGGGTGGAGTCTGCCAAGGGATGACCTTCGGTTCGTGGAGTCGGGGTTCTCCCCCACGATACGCTCGATTGGTTGCTTTAAACAACTAAGTGTCGGTGTGACGTGCCCCGCGTCCGGAGGCGTCGCCGTTTGGTCCCCAACGGGCGCGAAATCACCTCAGCGCATGCCGTCTCCGCCCAATCGGCGCGCTCACCAGCGCCGCCGCGATCAGGACAGCGACAAGGGCCGCCGTTTGGTCACTAACGGCGACGAAATGGCGTCCCCGGACGCCGTTGGGGACCAAACGGCGCCGTCCGGGCCGCCGCCGCTACGCCAAGAACCCGCTCAGTCCGTGCGCTCACGCAGCGCGCGGCTCAGCGAGGCGACGGCGTCCTCGCTGGGCGAGGCGGCCTGACGGTTGCTCGCCTCCAGCGCGCGCAGCAGCTCCGCGCGGTGCACCTTGACCGAGCGCGGGGCCTCGATGCCCACCCGGACCACGTCGCCGCGGACGTCGAGGATGGTGAGGGTGACGTCGTCACCGATGACGATGCTCTCGCCAGCGCGACGACTCAGTACCAGCATGGGGGAAGGCTACCTGTCCTGGGATGCGGCGGGGTCGGGTCAGCCGAGCAGCGGCGCGGCGACCGGCAGCTGGGCGGCGTCCAGGATGACCTGCGCGGCGCGCCGGGTGACGGTGTTGACCAGGATCGGGGCCGCGAGATTCGCGGTGGTCTCGGCCAGCGACGCCCCGGCGGTGAGCACGACCAGCAGCAGCACGTCGTCGGCCGACGTGACGCCCAGCTCGGCGGCCACGTCGAGGCCGACCTCGGGGGCGTAGTCGGGGAAGAACCGTCCCGGCGGGACCACCAGGAACCGCAGCGCGGGGTCCTCCAGCGAGCGCAGGCTGGCCAGCATGCTCTGCTCGTCCATCCGCACCAGCGCGAACTGGCGGTGCTCGGGGAAGCCCGGCATCGGGCGCACCAGCTCGATCACCGGGAGCTCCACCGCCTGGTCGGTCACCGGCTGGGGGCTCACGGCTTCTCCTGTGGGTCGGGACACGACGTCATCATCGCAGGCCAGCAAGGTGGCGCTCATCGCAGGAAGTCCAGCAGGCTGGGCTGCATGACCCGCGCCGTGGAGGCCAGGGCGGCCTGGTAGGCCACCTCCTGCATCTGCATCGCCATCACGGTCTCGGCCAGGTCGGCGTTCTCCAGCTCCGAGATCGACGACGTCATCGTGATCGTGGTGTCGTCGGCTGCCTGACGGGCGGCCTCGACGCGCGTCGTACGCGTGCCGATCTCCGCCTGGGCGGTGGCGATCCGGTCCCCGGCGTCCTTGAGCGCCTGGATCCCGGCCTGGATGCCGTCCCCGTCACCGGCGCGCAGGTCCGCGGCGAGGTCGCTCAGCTGCTGGAACAGCGAGGTGGCGCCCTCGCGGAACACGGCGGCGCCGCTGATGTTCACCTGCACCCGCACCCCGTCGGCCACGGTCCGCTCGACCTTGCCGCTCGCCGAGGCGGGATCCAGCAGGACACCGTCGGGGCCGTAGGCCTTCGCTCCCGCGGTGACGCCCCCGAAGATCGGGCGGTCGAGGTAGGTGGCGTTGCCCAGCGAGACCAGGCCCTCGCGGATCTGGTCCACCTCGGTGGCCAGCGCCTGGCGTGCCTGCGGCCCCACGGAGCCGGTGCTGGCGCCCTGCAGGGCCAGCTCGCGCGCGCGCCGCACCCGGTCGCCGATCGAGGCCAGCGTCCCGTCGGCCTGGTTGAGCCAGGCGATTCCGTCGTCGGCGTTGCGGACGTACTGGCTCTGCTCGGCCAGGGCGGAGCGGATCCGCATCGACGAGGTGGTGTCGGTCGGGGAGTCCGAGGGCCGGTTGATGGTGCGGCCGGTGGAGAGCTGCTCCTGGATCTTGGCCGAGCGGGCGAGGCTCGCCTGCAGCCCGGACATCGACCCCTCCGACATCATCCGCTGGGTGATGCGTCCCATGCTCATCAGCGCAGCCCCGTCCGGTTGATCAGCGTGTCCAGGACCGAGTCCATCGTGGTCATCACCCGCGCGGCCGCCTCGTAGGCGCGTTGCGCGGTGAGCATGTTGACCATCTCCTCGTCGAGGCTGACCCCGGCCATCTGCTCGCGCGAGTTGTCGACCTGGCGGGTCAGCGTGCTCTGGTTGGCGGCCAGCCGCTTGATCGAGGCCACCTCGCTGCCGAACCCGTTGACCAGCCGCTGGTAGCTGTCCTCGACGCGGGCGGTGCCGATCGCCTCGATCATCGCCTCGGTGTTGCCGGAGTCGCGGGTGCCCGCGGTGCTCGAGGCCGCCACCTTGCCGGGCCCGGACATGTCCGCGTGCACCTTGAGCACCTCGGCCACCCGGGTGCCGTCGCCGATGTCGAACAGCCTGCCGCCGGCGTTGCCGTCGGCGTCGAAGCCCAGCGCGTGCTGGGCGTTGACGGCGTTCGCGAACGTCGTGGCGACCTCGTTCAGCTCGGCCAGGTAGTCCGGGAGCGTGTCGTTGAGCAGACTCTGGATGGCGCCCGCCGAACCGGTCAGGCCCCCGCTCACCGCGGTGGTGGCGCCGCCGCTGCTCTGGACGGCGAACGTGATGTCGCCGGCCAGCGGGCCCCCGTCGGCGTCCACCCCGCCGCTGACCTGCAGGCGGCCGGCGGAGCTGCCGTTGACCAGGTCGACGCCGTTCACGGTGACCTTCATGGTCCCGTCGCCCTGGATGGCGCCGGTGGCGCCGGTGAGCTCGGCCAATCGCAGCGACATCGCGTCGCGGGAGTCGAGGAGGACGTTGGCGTCCAGCCCGGCGTTCGAGGCGGCGACGATGGCCCGGTTGGTGTCGGCGAGGTCGGCGGCGAGCGTGTTGACCTCGTCGCGGACCGTGAGCAGCTGCTGGCGCTGGTCGCTCTGCTCGGTGGTGATGTTGCGGGCCTGCAACCGGATGGCGTCGGCCACGGTGTCCGCCCCGGCCAGCATCTGGACGCGCGCGGCGTCGCTACCCGGAGCGTTGGCCAGGTCGCCGAGGGTCTTCTTGAAGTCCGCCAGGGCGGCCGCGACGCCCTTGTCGCCGGGCTCGGCGAGCCCGGTCTCGACGCGGGCCAGGGTACTGGCGCGCAGGTCGAGGTAGGACTGGTTGCCGTGCTCGACGCGGGAGCGCGCGTCGAGGAACGGGTCGACCATCCGCTCGACGCCGGTGGAGCGGACGCCGGTGCCGGTCTCCCCCGCACGCGACCACATCGCCGGCTGGGCGGCGGCGCCCATCGTCTCGCCGACGACCCGGCGGCGCACGTAGCCGTCGGTGTTGACGTTGGCGGTGTTGCTGCCGGCCACGTCCAGCGCGATCTGCTGGAAGCGCATCGCGCTCAGCGCGGTGTTGATGGAGGAGAAGGATCCGCTCATCTCACAGGCTCCGGTCCAGGCGGGCGGCGCGCAGCGGCTCGGTGACCGCGGCCCCGTCGGGGGTGTACGTCGCGATGCCGCCGCCGAGGTTGAGCAGGGTCTCTCGCGCGGAGCGGAAGCCCGCGGCGATCAGGGTGCGGTTGAGCTCAGCGGCGCGGATGATGCTCTCGGTGACACGGGCGAATGCCTCCCGGTGCTCGGTGAGGATGCCCGACCACGGCTCGGTGGCGGCGGCGATCAGCTCGCTCAGGCTGGGGTTGGGCTCGAGCCCGATCGCGGCGGCGACGGCGTCGGCCTCGATGGCACGCAGCATCTCGGTCTCGCGGATCACCTCCAGCAGCTCCTCCACCTCGCGGGCAGCCCTGGCCAGCCAGCGCGTCTCTCCTGCGGACATCACGAGCTGCTCGACCTCGAGCTTGTAGTGCAGGGTCTCGAGCAGCTCCCGCTCGCGCCACAGGATGAGCGACAGCTTCTCCATCCGCTCGGCTCCTCACGTTGGTGCGCAGGCTCCGCTGCGAAGCCTGTCGAGAGAGAGCATCGGCGGGGGGCATGGGAGACCTGAGTGTTTTCTTGACCGAATCCGGCGAGGCCGCCGGCCCCGGCGGCGTGTCGGAAATGGGCTGCGCGCTCCAGGTTCACCGCTGGTCGGCCGCGGGGACGCGGGCACTTCCGCCTGAACTTCGGACAAGCCGGCGACCGTTGACCAAGATCCTCCACGTGACCGACCAGCACCTGGCCAGCAGCTCCGCCGACGACCTCATCTGCTCCCACGTGGCGCTCGTGGGACACATCGTCCGCGAGACGATGAGCCGGGTGCCCGCCCACGTCAACCGCGACGACCTGACCTCGGCCGGTCTCGCAGCGCTTGTCCAGGCCGGTCACGCCTACGACGCCGCCCGCGGGGTCCCCTTCGCCCGGTACGCCGCCACCCGCGTGCGGGGGGCGATCGTCGACGAGCTGCGCAGCATCGACTGGGCCTCCCGCTCGGTACGGCGCCGGGCCCGCGACCTCTCCGACACCCGCACCGCCCTGGCCACGACGTACGGCCGGCCGGCGACGGAGCAGGAGGTGGCCACGGCGACCGGGTTGAGCCTGGCGGAGATCGCCGGCAACGACGAGGACGTCACCCGCGCCCAGGTCCTCTCACTGCAGGCCTCGCAGGACACGCCGATGGCCGAGCTGCTGGTGAGCTCCGCACCGAGCCCGGAGGAGGCGGCCGAGCACCGCGAGCGCCTGATCTACCTCACCGAGGCGGTCGCCGAGCTACCCGAGCGGCTGCGGCTCGTGGTGGAGCAGTACTTCCTCGCCGAGCGGCCGATGGCCGAGATCGCCGCCACCCTGGGTGTCTCGGAGTCGCGGATCTCGCAGATGCGCGCCGAGGCGCTGGTGCTGCTGCGCGACGCCCTCAACCGTGAGTTGGACCCCGACCTGGTCGCCGAGGCCGCACGTCCCGCGGGGTGCGCCACCAAGCGCCGCGAGTCCTACTTCGCCGCCGTCGCCGCCCGGCACGCGGCCGGTCTGCGCCGCCCGCTGCGGGACGCGCTGGACGCGAGCGCCTGAGCGCCACAGCCAGCCGCCAGGATTTTACCCAGGCTTTCCTTCAGCCCGGGTGCTCGGCGCCGATAGGCAACTCGACGGAGCCCACGGACGGACTCCCGACGAACGATCAGTCACTTTGGGAAGGAACCCATCATGAGCCTGCGCATCAACCAGAACATCGACGCGATCAACTCCTACCGCAACCTGTCGGTGACCCAGGGCCAGATGTCGAAGTCCCTGGAGAAGCTCTCCAGCGGCTTCCGCATCAACCGCGCCGCCGACGACGCCGCCGGCCTGGCCATCTCCGAGGGCCTGCGCGCACAGACCGGGGGCCTCAAGGTCGCCGTCCGCAACGCCCAGGACGGCATCTCCGTCGTCCAGACCGCCGAAGGCGCCCTGACCGAGACCCACTCCATCCTCCAGCGGATGCGTGACCTCGCCGTCCAGTCCTCCAACGAGGGCGCGATGAAGGGCACCGACCAGGCCAAGGCCGACGCCGAGTACCAGGAGCTCGCCAAGGAGCTCGACGACATCGCCGGCAAGACCACCTTCAACGGCACCAACCTGCTCGACGGCAGCTACGCCAACAAGAACTTCCAGGTCGGCGCCAACACCGCCGAAGTCCTCACGGTGACCATCGATGACATGTCTGCCGCCACCATCACCGGCGGTGTCGGCGACCTGACGTCGAGGGCCAACGCGCAGACCGCGCTGACCAACGTCGACTCGGCCATCGCGACGGTCTCCGAGCAGCGCTCCGCCCTCGGTGCCACCCAGAACCGCCTCGAGCACAAGATCAACAACCTCAACGTGGCCTCCGAGAACCTCACCGCCGCCGAGAGCCGCATCCGCGACACCGACATGGCCTCCGAGATGATGAACTTCACCCGTTCGCAGATCCTCTCCCAGGCCGGTACCGCCATGCTCGCGCAGGCCAACCAGGCCCCCCAGGGCGTCCTGTCCCTGCTGCGCTGATCCACCCCGCTCGGCCACCTCGCGTGGACGGGCAAGCCACGGCACCGGCGTCGGCGACGCCGGTGCCGTCGGCATTTCCGGCCACTCCACCCGTGTCCGACTTTTTCTGGCTTTTCTCTTCAGGTCGCGCGGACGAGGGCCGATAGGTCTCTCGACGGAGCCCACGGACGGACTCCCGACGAACGATCAGCCACCTTGGGAAGGAACCCATCATGAGCCTGCGCATCAACCAGAACATCGACGCGATCAACTCCTACCGCAACCTGTCGGTGACCCAGGGCCAGATGTCGAAGTCCCTGGAGAAGCTCTCCAGCGGCTTCCGCATCAACCGCGCCGCCGACGACGCCGCCGGCCTGGCCATCTCCGAGGGCCTGCGCGCACAGACCGGGGGCCTCAAGGTCGCCGTCCGCAACGCCCAGGACGGCATCTCCGTCGTCCAGACCGCCGAAGGCGCCCTGACCGAGACCCACTCCATCCTCCAGCGGATGCGTGACCTCGCCGTCCAGTCCTCCAACGAGGGCGCGATGAAGGGCACCGACCAGGCCAAGGCCGACGCCGAGTACCAGGAGCTCGCCAAGGAGCTCGACGACATCGCCGGCAAGACCACCTTCAACGGCACCAACCTGCTCGACGGCAGCTACGCCAACAAGAACTTCCAGGTCGGCGCCAACACCGCCGAAGTCCTCACGGTGACCATCGATGACATGTCTGCCGCCACCATCACCGGCGGTGTCGGCGACCTGACGTCGAGGGCCAACGCGCAGACCGCGCTGACCAACGTCGACTCGGCCATCGCGACGGTCTCCGAGCAGCGCTCCGCCCTCGGTGCCACCCAGAACCGCCTCGAGCACAAGATCAACAACCTCAACGTGGCCTCCGAGAACCTCACCGCCGCCGAGAGCCGCATCCGCGACACCGACATGGCCTCCGAGATGATGAACTTCACCCGTTCGCAGATCCTCTCCCAGGCCGGTACCGCCATGCTCGCGCAGGCCAACCAGGCCCCCCAGGGCGTCCTGTCCCTGCTGCGCTGATCCGCCTGGCTCCGCCGGCTGACGGCTGAGCCACCAGCAGTCCCGGCCCCGGTGGGATGCGCCACCCGCATCCCACCGGGCCCCGGGGCTCCGACTCTGCCGTCCCGAACCAGGAGAACCTCAGATGGCCAGCATCAGCGGGCTCACCGGCTTCGACGGCGCCTCGATCGTCGACCAGCTGATGCAGGTCGAGGCCTTCTCGCAGAACCGCCTCAAGACCCAGCGCACCACGCACGAGTCGGTGGTCACCGCGCTGCAGAAGCTGAACACCCAGGTCGCCTCGCTGGCGACCGCCGCCAAGAGCCTCGCCGACCCGGCCACCTGGCAGACCCTCAAGGGCTCCTCCAGCAGCCCGCTGGTCACCGTGAGCACCGGCGCCGCGGCGGGTCCCTCCAGCTTCTCCGTCACCGTGGACCGGGTCGCGGTGGCGCACCAGCTCGGTTTCGCGAGCCCGGCCGCCCTGACCGACACGGTCACCTCCGCCTCCCATGTGGTCCGACTCGACAGGTTGGACGGCACCACGGTCGACCTGGACACCGGCGACGGCACCCTCGAGGGCCTGATCGACGCGATCAACGACCCGGCCGCGAAGACCGGCCTGACAGCCACCGCGGTCCGCACGAGCGACGGCGCCTACCGCCTCCTGGTGACCTCGGACGCGACCGGGGCGGCCTCCGACTTCACCCTCACCAACACCGACGGCACCGATCTGCTCGGCGGCGCGGTCGCCCGGACCGGCGCCGACGCCCAGATCAGCCTGGGCCTCGGCATCACCGCGACCTCGGCGAGCAACACGTTCACCGACCTCGTGCCCGGTGTCTCGCTCACCCTCTCCCCCGCGGCGGTGGGCTCGCTCACCGCTCCGGCCGGCACCTCCGCCACGGTCAGCGACGTCACCGTGCGGCAGGACTCCGTCGACATCGCCGGCAAGGTGAAGTCCCTGGTCGACCAGCTCAACACCGCACTCAGCGCCTTCGACGCCCAGACCGCGGTCGGAGCCGACGGCAAGGGCGGCGCGCTGGTCGGCGACAGCGCCATCCGCGGGGTGCGCGCCTCACTGCTCGAGTCCGTCTTCGGCAGCGGCAACACCACGATGGCCGACCTCGGCATCCAGACCGACCGCTACGGCAAGGTCGTCTTCGACCAGCCGACGTTCGAGAAGGCGTACGCCGCCGACCCGGCCGCTGTCGCCACCCGCTTCACCTCCGGTGAGGGCAACGGGTGGGCGGCGCGGCTGCAGAGCGCGGCCGAGGACGCGAGCCACACCCGCGACGGACGCATCACGGCCGCCATCACCGGGCGCAAGGACCAGATCGACCGCCTCGACGACAGCATCGAGGCCTGGAACATGCGCCTGGAGCTTCGCCGTTCCACGCTGTCGCGCCAGTTCAACGCCCTCGAGGTCGCCCTGAACGACATGAACAGCCAGAGCTCCTGGCTCAGCGGCCAGATCGCCTCCCTGCCGAACTACAACAACTCCTGACCGCCACGCCGCCCCCAGAGTCAGATCACGGAAGGCCCATGATGATCCCGAACGCACGCAGCACCTACCTCAACGCGTCGGTGTCCACCGCCAGCTCCGCCTCACTGCTCGTGATGCTCTACGAGCGCCTGGTCCTGGACCTCCAGCGCGCCGGCAAGGCGCTGGAGGACGGCTCCGTGTCGGTGGCCCACGAGCAGCTCCTGCACGCCCAGGACATCGTCCTCGAGCTGCGCGCGAGCCTGAAGCCCGAACAGTGGTCCGGCGGCCCGGCGCTCGGCGCGCTCTACGACTACCTGCACACCGAGCTGGTCCGCGCCAACATGACCAAGGACCTCGAGATCGCCACGTTCTGCCTGCACCTGGTCAGCCAGCTGCGCGACGCCTGGCGGGACGCGGCGATGGCCACGGTCTCCGCAAGCGCATGAACCGCCGACTCTCCCCCGAGACGCGGCGTCACCTGGTCTGGGAGACGGCGCTGGACCGTCTCGAGCTCGACGCGCTGCGCGCCGAGCGGATGCTGCTCGACGAGTCGCCCGTCGTCGCCCCGGCGCCCTGGGACGAGCCCGAGCTCGACGGCCCCATCCCCGACGACCTCGTCGACCGTGCGCTGGCCCTGCTCGATCGCCAGCGCCGCGCCGAGGACGCGCTGCGCCACCGGCTGGACGCCGCGCGCCAGCAGCATGCCTTCGCCGACCGGGTCGACCGCGCCACCGGACGCGGCACGGGACCCGCGCTCTACCTCGACGTCCAGGCCTGACCCGGGCGCTGCCCGCCCCCGCAGGGCAGCCGGACGACCACAACCGAAGGAACACCCCTGTGAAGATCATCGTCGCCGACGACAGCCGCGTGATGCGCCAGATCGTCGTCCGCACCCTGCGCCAGGCCGGATGGGGCGGACACGAGATCGTCGAGGCCACCAACGGCAGGGAGTGCCTCGAGCAGGCGCTGGCCGCAGCGCCCGACCTGATCCTCTCGGACTGGAACATGCCGGAGATGACCGGCATCGACTGCCTCGCGGCGCTGCGCGCGGCCGGCTCCACCGTGCCGTTCGGCTTCGTCACCTCGGAGGGCTCCGCGGAGATGCGCGCCCGGGCCACCGCCACCGGCGCCTCGTTCCTGATCGCCAAGCCGTTCACCCCCGAGGCGCTCGACGAGGTGCTGAGCACCGCCGTGGGGGCTCACCAGTGACCGCGACCACGCACCTGCCCACCCCCAAGCAGATCCGCGAGCTGCTCACCGATCTCCTGGACAAGCCGGTCACCCTCAGCCCCGGAGCGCCGCTCGTCCCCGGCCCGGCGACCCCGGCCAGCATCGCGACGTACGTCGACGACATGCTCCGCGTCACCGGCGTCCTCGTCTGCGACCTGCCCCTCTCGGCCTACCTGGGCGCGGCGCTCGGTCTGGCGCCGGCACGCGAGGCCGAGGAGGTGATCGCCGGTGGCGCCCTCGACGAGGTTCTCGCCGAGAACCTCTCCGAGGCGCTCAACATCGCGGCCTCCATCTTCAACGTCGACGGCGCCGTCCACGTCCGCCTCTACGGCATGCACCCGGCCGGGGCCCCCCTCCCCCAGGACCTCCTCGTGCGCGCCCTCACGCTGGGACGCCGCGAGGACGCGGTGCTCGACATCCCCGGCTACGGCACGGGCCGGCTCTCGGTGATCCTCAGCTGAAGGATCTGCGAGCCCCACCTCCACGCTGGGCACCAGCCAAGGACCCGCCCCACACGGGGCGGGTTCTTCGTGTCTTTCGGGCCAGCCCTCAAGAAGCCTCCCGGCAGGGCCGAAGGAAGAGGCGAGCACGGATCGCTCGCATCTCGCCACGGACTGGCATCGACTTCGCATTCCTCCTGGAAGGGCGAGCAAAGCGTGTCTCTTGCCATCCCCGACTCCGTCGGTGCCGTCCTCAACTACGCCCTGGACGGGCTCTCCACCCGTCAGCAGGTGATCGCGGACAACATCGCCAACGTCGACACCCCCGGCTTCCGCGCGACCAGCGTCGACTTCGAGAGCTCCCTGCGCAGCGCGATCGACAACGACAGCCTCGGCTCCGAGCCCGGCGTCGCGACGACCGCCACGCAGACCCCCGTCGGCGCCAACGGCAACAACGTCGACCTCCGCAAGGAGACGCTCGCGGCCGTGCAGTCGCAGTACCAGTACCAGGTGATCAGCCGCGCGGTCTCCGATCGCTTCGCGCTCCTCAAGACCGTGGCCGGGGGCCAGTGATGAGTGCCTTCAACCTGCTCAACATCGCCGGCTCCTCGCTGGGCGTGCACCAGACCTGGCTCGACGCGCTGGCCCACAACATCGCCAACGCCAACACCGCCACCAGCACCGACCAGGACGCCTTCCAGGCCCAGATGCTGATGGTGCGGGCCGAGGCCGACGGCGGCGGCGTCGCCGTCAGCGGGATGGCGCTGAGCGACCCCGAGGGCCGGATGGTGCACAGCCCGGACCACCCGCTCGCCGACGAGGAGGGCTACATCCGGCTCCCCGAGATGGACATGTCGAGCCAGATGACCCAGCTGGTGATGGCCCAGCGCGGCTACCAGGCCTCGGTCCAGGTCACCAAGAACGCCCAAGAGATCTACGGCAGCGCCCTGCAGATCGGGCGTGCCTGATGAGCGTCTCCGGCATCGAGGCCGTCGGCTTCACGCCGTACGTCCCCCCGCAGGTCGGCGCCACCGACCGCCTCGACGGGCTCACCGCCGGCGGCGGCGTCGCCGGGGCGAGCGGCGCCTCGAAGGTGAACGGCGAGTTCGGGGAGCTGCTGCTCGACGGCATCGAGCGCCTGGAGTCGGTGCAGGACCGCAGTGACAAGCTCGCGGTCCAGGCCGCCACCGGCGATCTCGACAACATCCACGACTACACGACCGCCGCCACCGAGGCCGCCGTGACCACCCAGCTGACCGTCGCCGTGCGCAACCGCGCGCTCGAGGCGTTCAACGAGATCATGCGGATCCCGATCGGATGAAGGACAACCTCACGCGCACGCTGGACCGCCTGCGCAACAGCGTCGCGTCGTTCACAGTCGGCCAGCGCACGATCGCGGTCATCGGCGTCGTGGCCGTGCTGCTGGGCGGCTTCCTGGTGGTGCGCTGGGTCTCGACGCCCAACTACACCCCGCTCTTCAGCGACCTCGCCTCCGAGGACGCCTCGGCGGTCATCGAGGAGCTCGACGCCCAGGGTGTGCCGCACAAGCTCACCAACGGCGGCGCCACGATCATGGTGCCGCGCGAGCAGGTCTACGAGACCCGCATCGCGCTCAGCGGCGAGGGCCTGCCGGGCAGCAGCGACGAGGGCTACTCGATCCTCGACGACCAGGGACTGGGCACCTCGCAGTTCAAGGAGCAGACCGACTTCAAGCGCGCCATGGAGGCCGAGCTGGCCAACACCGTCGAGGCCATCTCCGGCGTGAACACCGCCATCGTGCACCTGGCGCTGCCGGCCAAGCAGGTCTTCGCCGACGAGCAGGAGCCGGCCACCGCCTCGGTCCTCCTCGAGACCGCCCCCGGCACCGACCTCGGCCCCGAGCAGGTCCAGGCCGTCGTCCACCTGATCGCCTCCAGCATCGACGGCCTCGACCCCGACAAGGTGACCGTCGCCGACGCCGAGGGCCGGGTGCTCTCCAGCAACGACGGGACCAGCGGAGCGGCGGCCAGCACCCGCGCCCAGCAGGTCGAGGAGTACCAGAAGGACATGAGCGCCCGGATCCAGGCGACCCTCGACAAGGTCGTCGGCCCCGGCAACTCCACCGTCCAGGTGACCGCGGACCTCGACTTCGACAAGTCCGTCTCGGAGTCCACCACCTTCGAGGCCGACCCCGACGACCCGCCGCTGTCGTCCTCGCGCACCACCGAGACCTACACCGGCCCGGCCGGTGCCGGCGCCGCCCAGGGCGTCGTCGGCCCGGACGGCCAGATGGACGACCTCGGCGTCACCGGCGGCGACTCCCAGTACGACAAGGAGTCGGTGACCGAGGACAACCCCTTCGACACCGTCAAGGAGACCCGCGAGGCGGCACCGGGCAGCGTCAACTCCCAGCACGTGGCCGTCACCCTCGACTCCGAGTCCGCGGTGGCCGTGGACCCGGCCGAGATCCGCAACCTGCTCGCCGCCGGAATCGGCATCGACGCCACCCGCGGTGACACCATCCGAGTCGCGGCGATGCCCTTCGACCGCACCGCCGACGAGGCTGCCGCCGAGGAGCTCGCGGCCGCCGCCGCCGCCAAGGCCAAGGCCGAGCAGCGCGAGATGCTGCGCAACCTCGCCATCGTGGTCGTCGTCCTGCTCGCCCTGCTGCTCGCCTGGCTCAAGTCCCGCAAGCGGGCCAAGGCCCGCGCCGAGGCGACGTCGTACGTCGTGGAGCAGCTGCGCCAGGAGTCGGCCGCGCGTGCCGAGCTGGCCGAGCCGATCCCGGCCCTGGCCGCCCTGGAGCAGGCCGAGGACAAGGCCGGCAACGACGTGCGCGACGAGCTCGCCGCACTGGTCGAGCGTCAGCCCGAGGACGTCGCGGCGCTGCTGCGCGGATGGCTGGTGGAGCGGCCATGATGGGCTCCCTCGCCACCCTCGGCGTCCGCAAGGCCGCCATCGTGCTGATCCAGCTCGGCAAGGACCGGGCCGCCGCCGTCCTCAGCCACCTCTCCGACGCCGAGGTCGAGGCGATCTCCGCGGAGATCGCCCAGCTCGACGCCGTCAGCGCCATCGAGACCGACGCCGTGCTGACCGAGTTCACCGAGATGGCCAAGGCCCGGGTCAACATGACCCAGGGCGGTCTGACCTTCGCGCGCAACATGCTCGAGCAGTCCCTCGGCGCCGAGAAGGCCGCCGAGATCATGGCCCGGCTCCAAGCCGCCGCGGTGAAGATGCCGTTCCAGTTCCTGCACCGCGCCGACCCGGCGCAGCTGCGCTCCTTCATCGTCGACGAGCACCCACAGGTGATCGCGCTGGTGCTGGCGCACATGCCGCCCGACAAGGCCTCGCTGGTGCTCTCCGGGCTGCCCGCCGGCCAGCAGGCCGCGGTGGCGCACCGGATCGCGGTGATGGAGCGGACCTCCCCCGAGGTCATCCGCTCGGTCGAGACGGTGCTCGAGCGCAAGCTGTCCTCGGTGCTCCAGCCGGCCGAGCTGTCGCGGGTGGGAGGCGTCGACCCGCTGGTGGACATCATCAACCGCTCCGACCGCTCCACCGAGCGGCAGATCGTGGAAGGTCTCGAGGCACTCGACGCGACGCTGGCCGAAGAGGTCCGCAACAAGATGTTCATGTTCGAGGACATCGTCAACCTCGACGACCGTTCCGTGCAGCTGGTGCTGCGTCAGGTGGACGGCGCCTCGCTGGCGCTGGCGCTCAAGGGCGTCACCGAGATCGTGCGCAACAAGATCACCAGCAACATCTCCGAGCGCGCCTCCGAGACGCTGCTCGAGGAGATCGACCTGCTCGGCCCGGTCCGCCTGGCCCAGGTCGAGGAGGCCCAGCAGGCCATCATCCGCACGATCCGCCTGCTCGAGGAGCAGGGCCAGATCATGGTTCGAAGGGGCAACGACGATGAGCTCGTCCTCTGACGCCGTGCTGCGCGGTGACCAGGCCGCTCGGGTGGTGACGCCGACGCCCAGCCCGGACCTGCGCACCGGCACCTGGACCCGGCTCGGCCAGTCCACCGTCCTCGGGGACGACGTGACCGAGCACTTCCTCAACGGCCTGGCCGAGCAGACCCGCACCGCCGCGCGCGCTCAGGGCTACGCGGTGGGCTGGGCGCAGGGACGACGCGAGGCACAGGAGGAGGCGACCCTCCAGGCCGAGCAGACCGCCCTGCGACACCGCCAGGACGCCGAGCGCCGCGAGACCGAGCACCGCACCGCGCTGGCGGCACTGGCGCTCGCCGCCGAGCAGCTGCGCGACGCGGCCGCCGAGGTCTGCGCCCAGCTGGCCGACGACGCCACCGACCTGGCGCTCAGCGTCACCCACGAGGTGCTCGGACGCGAGCTGGTGCTGGCCGCCGACCCCGGCGCCGACGCCGTACGGCGAGCGCTGGGCGTGCTGCCGACCGGCTGCCCGGTGCGGGTCCGTCTGCCCGCCGAGGCGCTGGGCTCGACCACCGTCGCGGACCTGGCCGCTCGCGGCGTCGAGGTCGTCGCCGACCACGCGCTGTCGGCCGGCGAGGCGCTGGTCGAGACCGACGAGTCCGTGATCGACCTGCGGATCAGCACCGCGCTGGAGCGGCTCGCGGAGGTGCTGCGATGACGGCCTCCCCACTGTCCGTGCGCCGCCGGTCCGCCGGCCCCGACCCGCGCGACCTGCGGCGGCGCGCCCTGGAGGCGGTGCGTCCGCGCACCCTCGGCCGGGTCGCGGAGCTGCTGGGTCTCTCCGTGCGGATCACCGGGGTGCCGGCCGCCGTCGGCGACCTGCTCGAGGTCGTCGGTCCCACCACCGTGCCGGTCGAGGTGGTTGCCAGCGGCCCCACCGGCCTGGTCTGCCTCCCGCTCGCCTCGACCACGGGGCTGCGCATCGGCGACCACGTCCGGCCCACTGGCGGCCCCTTGCGCATCGCCGTCGGCGACGCGCTGCGCGGCCGGGTGCTCGACGGCCTGGGCCGCCCCCTCGACGGCGGTCCGCCGCTGCTGGGCCTGGCCAGCGTGTGCGTCGACAACACCCCGCCGGCGGCGATGAGCCGTCCGCGCATCGACACCCAGCTCGGGCTCGGGGTCCGGGCCATGGACGCCCTGACCGCCTGCGGGCGCGGCCAGCGCCTGGGCATCATGGCCGGCTCCGGCGTCGGCAAGTCGAGCCTGCTGTCGATGATCGCGCGCGGCACCGACGCCGAGGTCTCGGTGATCGCCCTGGTCGGCGAGCGCGGCCGCGAGGTCCGCGAGTTCCTCGACAACGACCTCGGCCCCGAGGGCCTGGCCCGCTCCGTGGTCGTGGTCGCCACCTCCGACGAGCCGCCGGTGGTCCGGCTGCGCGCCGCGCTGGTGGCCACCCGCATCGCCGAGTGGTTCCGCGACAGCGGCCGTGAGGTCGTGCTGATGATGGACAGCCTCACCCGGGTGGCGATGGCCCAGCGCGAGATCGGCCTCTCCGCCGGGGAGCCTCCCGCGACCCGCGGCTACCCGCCGAGCGTCTTCACGCTGCTGCCCCAGATCCTCGAGCGCGCCGGCACCTCGCCGTCCGGCAGCATCACCGGCCTCTACACGGTGCTGGTCGAGGGCGACGACATGCAGGACCCGATCGGCGACGCGGCCCGCTCGATCCTCGACGGCCACGTCGTGCTGTCCCGGTCGCTGGCGACCTCGGGCCACTTCCCGAGCATCGACGTGCTGGAGTCCATCTCCCGCGTCGCCTCGGCGATCTGCTCCCCCGAGCAGAAGGCCGCTGCGATTCGCCTGCGTCAGCTGATGGCCGCCCACCGCAACGTGCGCGAGCTCGTCGAGATCGGCGCCTACGTGGCCGGTGCCGACGCCGACGCCGACACCGCGCTGGCGCTGCTGCCGCAGATCAACGCCTTCCTGCGCCAGGACATGGACGACGCGACGCCCACCCAGGAGACCTGGCGGCGCCTGGCCGAGCTGGTGGCCCGATGAGCGCCGTCCACGACGCCGGCCTGCACGCGGTCGGCCGGGTTCGCTCGGTGCGTGAGCGGGACAGCCGGATCGGCCTGGTCCAGGCCCTCGCCGAGGAGCGGGTCCTGGCCGACCGGCTCTGCGCGATCCACGACCACCTCACCTCGCTCGCGCCGTACACCACCGGAGACCGGGCTGGGTTCCAGCAGCGCCAGCGCGACGTCGTCGCCTGGTCGCAGACTGCCCTGCAGACGCGGGCGGCCCTGGAGTCCGCCGAGCTGCTCACGCTCTCGGCGCGGGAGCGGTGGACCGGCGACAAGACCCGGCTCGCCGCCGTGGAGACCCTGCTCGAGCGCCGGGCCGCCGAGCGCCGTGCCGAGCGCCAGCGGCGTGAGGACCACGCCCTCGACGAGACGGCCATCGACGTCTGGCGCCGCGGTCGCGCCCAGCGGCTGGCCCGGATGGAGGCGCTGCGATGAGCGTGGTGGACGTGACGTCCCGGATCGGTCAGATCCAGGCGCAGCTCGCGGCGCTGGCGCCGGCGACGACGGCCACGGGCGGGGCCCAGTTCGCCACCGCTCTGCAGGCCAGCACCGACGCCCTCTCCGGGGGCGGCGCGACGGGCGGGACCACGAAGGGCGAGCAGGTGGTCGCCGAGGCGAAGAAGTACCTCGGCGTCCCTTACGTCTGGGGTGGCACCGACCCCGACAAGGGGCTCGACTGCTCGGGGCTGGTCCAACTGGTCTACCGCAACCTCGGCCACGAGCTGCCCCGGGTCTCCTACCAGCAGGCGACCGCGGGCACCGCCGTGCCGAGCCTGGCCCAGGCCCAGCCCGGCGACATCCTGGCCTTCAAGTCCCCGGTCAACCATGTGGCGATCTACCTCGGCGACAACCAGATGATCGAGGCGCCGCGCCCGGGCAAGAACGTCCAGATCTCCCCGGTCTACGAGACCCCGACCGCGATCCGCCGCATCGTCAGCGACCCCTCCGCGCCGGTCGCGGGCACCGCCGGAGCACCGGCCGGCGGGTCCCGGGTCCCGGCCTCCACGCCGTACGCCGACCTCTTCAACCGCGCCTCGGCCACCTACGGCGTGGACGCCACGCTGCTCGCCGCGGTCGCCAAGCAGGAGTCCGGCTACGACCCGAGCGCGGTCAGCCCGGCCGGTGCCCGCGGCCTGATGCAGCTGATGCCGGCGACGGCCGCGGGCCTGGGGGTACGCAACTCCTTCGACCCCGCCCAGGCCGTCGACGGCGCGGCCCGGCTCCTCGACACGCTGCTCGACCGCTTCGGGCGCACCGACCTGGCCCTCGCGGCGTACAACGCAGGGCCCGGCGCGGTCATCCGCTACGACGGCATCCCGCCCTACGCCGAGACCCAGAACTACGTCCGTTCCGTGCTAGCGATGGTGAGACAGTCATGACCTCGACCGCACTGCCCGTCGGCCCGACGCCGGTGGCGCCGGCACCGGGAGCCGGCGCGAGCAGCGAGTCCACCGCGTCCTCGCCGCCGGCCGGCGAGGAGTTCCTCGCGCTGGTCCAGCAACTGCTCGACGGAGCGGTGCTCCCCGGCACCGGCGAGGAGGCGCAGGTGCTCGGGGACGAGCAGCAGCACGCCGACCCGTCGGCGCAGACCGGCTCCGCCTCCCCCTGGGCCCCGGCGCCACTCACCCTGGCCCTCGCTCTGCCCACGCCGCCCGCCGCTGCCGCGGTCGACCACACCGAGCCGAGCGGGGCCGACACGGCGACTGCCCCCGGCGCCGGGGACCCGAGCGCCCCGCCGGCAGGCGCGAGTAGCGAGTCCCGGGCGGCAGTACCCGCGCCGGTCGCGCTGCCCGCGACCGGGACGGGCGAGGCGCTCGACGCGACCCCGGCTGCTGGGCCGGACGCGGCCGCCACCGGCGCGAACGCTCCCGCCGCGCCGTCCGGGACCAGTCCCGCCCCCAGCGGCCTGGCAGGTCCCGCCGGCCTCGCCGGGCTCACCGGGCTCACCGGCCCCGGCGCTCCCGGCGCCGGCGCCCCGGTCGGCGACACCGGACAGCCCGTCCCGGTCCGGGTGGTCGAGCAGGTCTTCCCCGAGGTGGTCCGGCTGGCCGGCAACGGCCACGGCCTGCAGCGGCTGACGCTGCGCCTGCAGCCGGAGAACCTCGGCGAGGTGCGGGTGGTGCTGATCTCGCGGCCCGGCGAACAGCTGGTGATCAGCCTGGCCGCCGGCGCGCAGGCGCAGGAGTCGCTGCTGCACGGCAGCTCCGAGCTGCGCCGCCTGCTCGAGGTCGTCGGCAACGGCGACGCCCGGATCGTGGTCCGCGACCTGGCCGGCACCGGCACGCAGGTCGGACAGCCGGCCAGCAGCCAGCAACCCGGCTCGGCCCTCCCGACCAGCGATCTCGGGGCCGACGCGTCGGCCTCGGGCAGCGGCCACCCCGAGCGGGACCCGGACACCAGCGAGCACGCAGGGACGCGTGGGAGCAGCACGGCCACGGACGGCACCCGCGGTGCGGCGATCTCGCCCCATCGAGTCGACACGGTCACCGGAGCCCGCGGCGCGGGCCTCGACGTGACCGTCTGAGGAGAAGAAGTGTCAGTCACCCCAACCGAGGCCGTCACCCCGGGCATGTACGTCGCCGGCTCGTCGGCGTCCACCGCGGCCAACGGCGAGGACAAGCAGATGTTCCTCGAGCTCCTGGTCGCGCAGCTGCGCTACCAGGACCCGCTCAACCCGGCCGACTCCGGGGAGTTCCTGGCCCAGTCGGCGCAGTTCACGGCGCTGGAGAAGATGCAGGAGGTGGCCGACCAGACCGCCGCGCTCGTCAACGCGCAGGTCACCTTCGGGGCCAGCGGCCTGGTCGGCAAGAACGTCACCTACCTCGACGAGAAGGGGGTGGCCGTCTCCGGCCTGGTCGGCTCGGTCTCCTTCGGCGCCGACGGCCCGATGCTCGACGTCGGCGGCGTGCGGGTCGGCCTGGGCCAGGTCCAGGCCGTGCTCGCCACCCTCCCCGCCACCCCGCCGGTCGGGACCACCCCGCCCGCGACCCCCACTCCCGACCCCACTGCCTGACCCTCCCGAGAGGAACCCACCATGCTTCGCTCACTCTTCGCCGGCATCAGCGGCCTTCGTGTCAACCAGACCATGCTCGACGTCACCGGCAACAACATCGCCAACGCCAACACCACCGGCTTCAAGTCCAGCACCACCGTCTTCTCCGACACCCTGAGCCAGATGCTCACCGCCTCCTCCGGCCAGAACGCGGCCCGAGGCGGCACCAACGCGATCCAGGTCGGCCTGGGCGTGCAGGTGGGGGCCACCAGCACCAACTTCGGCCAGGGCGCCAACCAGACCACCGGCAAGGTCACCGACCTGATGATCCAGGGCGACGGCATGTTCGTCGTGCGCAAGGGCAATGAGGCGCTGTACACCCGCGCCGGCGCGTTCAACTTCGACGAGAGCGGCACGCTGGTGAACCCCGAGGGCAACCGCGTCCAGGGCTACGCCGTCGACGCCGCCGGAGTCCGCACCGGCGGCCTGGTCGACATCACCCTGACCACCACCGGGCTCACCCCGCCGGTCCCCGCGGACGGCAAGCTCACGTCGTACAACATCGGCTCCGACGGCAAGATCCGGGGCCTCTTCTCCGACGGGGTGCAGCGTGACATCGCCCAGGTGGCGATGGCCGACTTCAACAACGTGCTGGGCCTGGAGAAGGTGGGCGGCACCAGCTACCGCGTCTCGGCCAACTCCGGCGAGGCGATCCTCGGCGTCTCCGGCGAGGGCCGTCTCGGCACCCTGGTCAGCGGCGCCCTGGAGATGTCCAACGTCGACCTGGCCGCCGAGTTCACCAACCTGATCCTGGCCCAGCGCGGGTTCCAGGCCAGCTCGCGGGTGATCACCACCTCCGACCAGGTGCTCGAGGAGCTCGTCAACATCAAGCGCTGAGCTCGCGGGTCGCCGGCCTCCGGTGCCGGCGACCCCGGGCCCGCCACCCGGCGCCGGGCCGGCTGCGCGGCACTTCGCCGCGGCAACCACTCAGGTCCGACTCGGCGCTGCCGAACCTATCCATGGAGCGGCCACGGACGGCCGCTCTCAGTGAGCACAAGGACGGTGCGCGATGATCTATCTGACACGCCTCTCGGGCTCGGTGTTCGCGCTGAACTCCGACCTGATCGAGCGGATCGACGCGACCCCGGACACGGTCGTCACGCTGGTCGACGGCAAGAAGTACGTCGTGACCGAGCCCCTCCAGGACGTGGTCGACAGCATCCGCGAGCACCGCGGCGAGGTGATCGCGATCAGCACCCGCCTCGACCTCGCCCCCTCCCCGCCCGAGTGGCCCCGGCCGCTGGGCACCGTCAGCGCGCACCCGGCGCTCAACGCGGACCTCCGGGAGTCCTGATGGATCCGGCAACCCTGCTCGGCATCGGCCTGGCCTTCGTCGTCATCATCATCGCGAACATCCTCGAGGGCGGCAGCCCGATGAGCCTGCTGCTCTTCCCGCCGATGCTGCTCGTCCTCGGCGGCACGATCTGCATCAGCATCGCGGGCGGCACCATCGAGGACTTCAAGTCCTCGATGAAGGCGCTCAAGCGTGCCTTCCTGGGCAAGGCCCAGACGGCCGGCGACCTCGTCCCGTCCATCGTCACCCTGGCCGACAAGGCGCGCCGCGAGGGGCTGCTGTCGCTGGAGGACTCGCTCGCCGAGATCGACGACCCGTTCCTGGTCCGGGGCGTGACGATGGCCATCGACGGCACCGACCCCGAGGAGCTGCGCGACATCCTGGAGTCGGAGGTGTACGCCAAGAAGCTCGCCGACAAGCAGGCGGCCAAGTTCTTCGCCGACGCGGGCGCCTACGCGCCGACCATCGGCATCGTCGGCACCGTGATGGGGCTCGTCCACGTCCTCGAGAACCTCGGCGCCCCCGAGGAGCTCGGTCACCTCATCGCCGGCGCGTTCGTCGCGACGCTGTGGGGCGTGATGTCGGCCAACGTCGTCTTCCTGCCCATCGCCAGCCGGCTGCGGCGGCTCAGCGATCTCGAGGTGGCGCGCATGGAGCTCGCCATCGAGGGCATCGCCGCCCTGCAGGCCGGCGCCAACCCCCGGATCATCGCCCAGAAGCTGAAGTCGCTGCTGCCCGCCTCGCAGCACCAGGACGAGGCTGCCTGATGTCCGGCGGGGGCCCCGGGCGAGGCCGGAGCAAGCGGCAGCCCGAGGAGGAGCACGACAACCACGAGCGCTGGATGGTGACCTACGCCGACATGGTCACCCTGCTGATGGTGCTGTTCATCGTCATGTTCGCGATGAGCCAGGTCGACCAGGAGAAGTACAACGCGCTCAGGTCCGGCCTCGCCGTCGGGTTCGGCGGCCAGACGAACTCCTTCATGGAGGGCGCCGACACGGTGCTCGAGCAGGCCGGCAGCAACCTGACGCCTGAGCTGGTCACCGCGCAGTCGGTGGAGGGGCTCCCGGCCGAGGAGCGCCAGCAGGTCAAGGACGCGATCACCCAGCACGACCGGGCCCGGGTGCAGGCGCAGTACGACGCCGCCGCCGCCGAGGTGCGCCGGCTGCAGGCCGTGGCCCGCCGGGTCCGCGCCGCGCTGGCCCGCGCCGGCCTGGCCGACGACGTGCTCACCTCCATCGACGACCGCGGTCTCGTCGTCAGCCTGGTCTCCCAGCACGTCGTGTTCAACGCCGACCTGGCCACGCTCAGCCCGCGCGGCACGCGGGTCGTGGACGTGCTGGCACCGGTGCTGCGCGAGATCTCCGACCCGCTGCGGGTCGACGGGCACACCAACCAGGTGCCGGTGCGTCCCAAGTACTACGCCACCGACTGGGACCTCTCGGCCGCCCGCTCCATCACCGTGCTGCGCCGGCTCAGCGAGGTCGGGCGGGTCTCGATGGACCGTCTCTCGGCCTCGGCCTTCGGCAACACCAAGCCGCTGCGGGACCCCGCCACGCCCGGGTCCCAGGCGATCAACAAGCGCGTCGACATCGTGGTGCTCTCCGGCATCCCCGCCGAGAGCCGGAACCTGCTGGACGACGTCGTCGCCCAGCAACGCGCCCACCAGGGAGAAGAGGGATGATCGTGTCAGCCATCAACCCCGGGGCCCCGAGCTCCGCCGGTGCCAACCGGAAGGGGTCCTCCCCCGGCTCCGCGGGCGAGGAGCCCGCCGCCGGCGGCAGGAGGAGGAAGCTGCTGCTGGCCCTGGTCGTCGTGGTGCTCGTCGCCGCCGCGGCCTGGTGGGTCCTGCTGCGCCCCAGCAACGCCGCCGACGCACCGCCCGAGCCGGGCGAGGTGATCTCGATGGAGCCGATCCAGGTCAACCTGACCGGCGGGCACTACCTCAAGGTCGGGATCGCGCTGCAGCTCACCGCCGACGCGCACGAGGCCGACGGGAGCAAGGCCCTGGACGCCACGATCGCCCTGTTCAGCGGTCAGGACGTCGAGCGGCTGGGCGACCCGGCACAGCGTGCGCAGCTGAAGGAGAAGCTGGTCCAGAAGCTGCACGAGAGCTACCACGGCGACGTGATGGGGGTGTACTTCACCGACTTCGTCACGCAGTGACGTGAGCCTCCGCAGGCGGTGACATAGCGCAGCGCTCGCCCCGAGCGGGAACGATCTTCGGCGACCCCTTCAGATCCCCTGGGGTAGGGCCGATGCATGGATCGTGCTCCCCTCCGCGGCAACGAATCTGCCACCCCGATCGGCCCCGCAGTCCGGTCGTGCGCGTCGGCGTACCCGCAGCGAGCCGGTGCCCTACGACTTCCGCCGCCCCATCCAGCTCTCGCGCGAGCACTCGCGGATGCTGCAGCTGGCCTTCGACGGCTTCGCGCGCCAGGCCACGACGGTGTTCACCTCGTCGCTGCGGATGGTCTCGTCGGTCTACCTCACCTCGATCGACCAGCGCAGCTACGCCGAGTACATCGACTCGCTGGACGCCTCGTCGTACCTGACGATCTTCAGCGCGGACCCGCTGAGCTCCCAGTGCGTGTTCAACCTGCCGCTGCTGGCCACCATGTCGTGCGTCGACCACATGCTCGGCGGGCACGGCGGCCCCCAGCAGCCGCGGCGCCCGCTCAGCGAGATCGAGGCCAGCGTCGTCGCCGGGCTCGTCGAGCGGCTGCTCGGAGAGATGCGCTACTCGCTGGCCGGCATCCTCACCCTGGAGCCCAGCGTCAGCCGGGTGGAGTACAGCCCGCAGTTCGCCCAGGTCGCCGGCGCCTCCGACGTGATGGTGGTGGCCTCGCTCGAGCTGAAGATCAATGAGCAGAGCCACCCCCTCACGGTGTGCCTGCCGTTTCAGGAGCTGCTCCCCCACCTGGTGCGGGCGGCGGCTCCCTCGCCGGTCTCCGAGCGCGAGCGTCAGCACCGCGCCCGTGCCGCCGAGGAGCTCGCCACCCAGTTCCAGAGCGTCCCGGTCGACATCGCGGTCCGCTTCCGTCCCACCCGGCTGTCCCCCGACGACTTCGGCGACCTCCGCCAGGGCGATGTGCTGCGCCTGGGACATCCCGCCTCCGCCCCCCTCGACGTCGTGGTCGACGGCACCACCTTCGCCCACGCCACCGCCGGGGCCCGTGGCCCCCGCCTCGCCGCCCTCATCGTGGGCACCCCGAAGGAGAACCAATGACCACCGCCCCCCTCGCCGACCGGCTGACCGAGCTGGCGACCGCCGCGGCCACCGCCGCGGCCGAGGTGCTGCCGTCCGCCGACCCGCTGGTCGCCATGGGCGCCCAGCCCGGCACCGCGCACGTCACCGCCGCCTTCGCCGCCGCGGTGACGGCCGATCTGCAGGGACCGGTTACCGGTCGCCTGGGACTCCTGGTGGCCCAGGACCTGGTGTCCGCGCTGGAGTCCAGCCCGCTGGGCGGGCTCGACCTGGCCGCCGCGGTGCAGCCGACGCTCGACGTGGTCGCCGGAGCACTGGGCACCCAGGTGGGCCCGGCTCGGGCGGTCGACCTGACCCTGGTGATCGGCGATCTCGGGCCCCACTTCACGGTCGTGCCGCTGCTCGGCAGCGGCTTCGCGGCCGCCGTCCTGCTCCAGGACGCCACCCTGCAGGACGCGCTGGCCGCCGCCGAGCGGACCGGCGCGGAGCCCACCGCCACCGCCTCGCCTGCCTCCGCGCAGACGCAGCAGGTGAGCCCGGCCGCCTACGACGCGCTCCCGATGACCGGCAGCACCCCCCAGAGCGGCAGCGCCTCGGTCCCGCGTCGCGGCATCGAGATGCTGCACGGCGTCGACATGGAGGTCACCGTCGAGCTGGGCCGCACCCGGATGACCGTGCGCGACCTGCTCGCGCTCTCCCCCGGCGCCGTGCTCGAGCTCGACCGCGCGGCCGGCAGCCCGGCGGATCTGCTGGTCAACGGCCGGCTGATCGCCCGGGGCGAGGTCGTCGTCGTCGACGAGGACTTCGGCCTGCGCGTCACCGAGATCGTCACCGACTCCTCGGCGGGCTGAGGCTTGCTTGAGCTCAGCCTCCGCCTGGCCTTCTCACTGGCGGCGGTCATCGGCCTGCTGATGCTGCTGGCGCGCTTCACCTCGCGGCGCTTCCGGGGCAACCGGGACGCATTGATCCGGGTCGTCCAGCGCCAGGCGCTGAGCCGCTCGTCCTCGGTGTCGGTGGTCACGGTCGGGTCCCGGGTGCTGGTGCTGGGCGTGACCGAGCAGCAGGTCCGGGTGCTCGCCGAGCTCGAGCCCGAGGAGATCGAGGACGTCGACACCGAGGCCGACGTGGCCGCGCTGGCGCTGCTCGGCGGTCCCGGATCCGACCGCGCGGGCTCCGACCGCGCCGGCTCCGATCGCGCCCGGGCGTCCGTGCCCACCTCCGCGGGCACCGGCCCGCTGGTCGGGTCGGTGCTCAGCCCGCAGACCTGGCGCCAGGCCTTCACCGCCGCCAGCAGGCGGACCCCGTGACCCTGTCTGGCACCGGGCGCCGGGCTCTGGCCCTGGTCCTGCTCGTCGTCTCACTCTGGTTGCTCACGGCCGTCGGCACGGCGTACGCCGCTCCCGACGGGCCGAGCGGACCGGGCGGTCCCAGCGGGGGCTCCAGCGTCACGATCGAGCTCGACGGGCTGACCGACGACCCCGGCACGTCGGTGACCGCGCTGATCGGCCTCACGCTGCTCTCGCTGCTCCCGGCGATCGTGCTGACCTGCACCAGCTTCACCAAGATCCTGATCGTGCTCGGCCTGACCCGCAACGCGCTGGGGCTGCAGCAGACGCCGCCCAACCAGGTGCTCGCCGGGCTCGCGCTGTTCCTCAGCCTCTTCATCATGGGACCGGTGCTCTCCGACATCAACGACCTCGGTGTGCAGCCCTACCTCGACGGCGACAAGACCTCGAGCCAGGCGTTCACCGAGGGCGTGGAGCCGCTGCGCGAGTTCATGCTCGACAACACCGGCGACGAGGAGCTGCGGCTGCTCACCAACGTCGCCGACCGCGAGCTCCCGGCCAACCGCGACGAGGTCGGCCTCACCACCCTGGCCCCGGCCTTCGTGCTCAGCGAGATCAAGCAGGCCTTCATCATCGGCTTCATCATCTTCATCCCGTTCCTGGTCATCGACATCGTCGTGGCCGGAGCGCTGATGGCGCTGGGCATGATGATGATGCCGCCGGTGATGGTCTCGCTGCCGTTCAAGCTGCTGCTCTTCGTCCTGGTGGACGGCTGGGCGCTGGTCATCAAGTCCCTCGTCGCGAGCTACGGATAGGGCGCGCGAAGATGACCGACACCGCGATCATCGAGATCGCCATGCAGACCATGATGGTCGCGCTCAAGCTCTCCGCGCCGATCCTGCTGACCTCGCTGGTGGTCGGCTTCGTCATCTCGCTGTTCCAGTCGATGACGCAGATCCAGGAGTTCACCCTGGCCTTCGTGCCCAAGCTGCTCGCCGTCGGCGTCGCGCTGCTGGTCTGCGGCAACTGGATGCTGGCCACGATGATCAACTTCACCGTCGATCTCTTCGAGCGCCTCCCGGCTCTGCTCGGCTAGGCGCCCGCCATGACGCTGACGATCGCCGGCGAGCCGCTCATCGCCTACCTGCTGGCCTCCGTGCGGATCCTCGCCTGGCTGGCCGTGGTCCCGCCGTTCGCGGGCCGCTCGGTGCCCGGCATGGCCAAGATGGTGATCGCGCTGGGCCTGGGGCTGGCGGCGACGCCGTCGGCCGCCGGGATCTCCACCGGGGCGGTGGACCTGACCGTCGGCATCGCCACCCAGGTGATGATCGGGCTCTCGATGGGCTTCGTCACCCACCTGCTCTTCGCGGCGATCGCGGCCGCCGGCGCCCTGATCGACGTCTTCGGCGGCTTCTCGCTGGCCCAGGGCTTCGACCCGCTGTCGATGAACTCGAGCACCGTGATGGGCAAGGTCCACCAGCTGCTGGCCACCACGCTGCTCTTCGTGACCGGCGGCCACCTGCTGGTGATCGGCGGGCTGCTGAAGACCTTCGACTTCCTCCCCCTCGGCGCGAGCCCGGACTTCGACCGGATCCACGTCGTGGTCACCACCGCGTTCAGCATGTTCTTCGTGACCGCGGTCCAGATCGCGCTGCCGCTGATCGCGGTGCTGTTCGTCTCCGACCTGGCCCTCGCCCTGCTGACCAAGGTGGCGCCCCAGCTCAACGCGATCAACGTGATGTTCCCGGTCAAGATCGCGCTCACCCTGCTCCTGCTCGGCCTCTCCTTCCCGGTGCTGCCCGAGGTGCTCTCCCGGCTGGTCGATCTGGCCAACGAGGCGATGGCCACGCTGGCGGGGGTGTCATGAGCGAGGAGAAGACCGAGAAGCCGACACCGAAGAAGAACAAGGAGAACCGCAAGGAGGGCCAGGTCCCCCGCACCCAGGAGCTCGGCGCCTGGGCCTCGATGCTGCTGGTCGGGGCGTTCCTGCCCAAGCTCCTGGGCCTGGAGCTGGAGAGCCTGCGCGAGCTGATGATCGCCAGCCTCCGGGCGGGTGAGAGCGCCAGCCCCGCGCTCGCCCTGCAGCTCGCCGCCGGCGGCGCCAAGCACATCGCGCTGGCGCTGCTGCTGCTCGGCGTCGCGGTGATGGTCGTCGGGGTCGCCGGCGCGCTCTCCCAGGGCGGCTTCTACCTCGCCACCAAGTCCCTGAAGCCCAAGCTGTCCAAGCTCGACCCGATCAAGGGCGCCAAGCGCGTCTTCGGTCTCCAGGCGCTCTGGGAGGGCGCCAAGATGCTGCTCAAGGCCAGCGTGGTCACCTACCTCGGCTACCTCTCGATCAAGGGCCTGATGCCCATGGTCGGCACGCTGGCGCCGGTGCCGATGGTGCTGGAGACGGTCGCCGACGACGCCAGGTCGCTGGTCATCAACGTGTCGGTGGCCGGCGTGGTGCTGGCGGTGGCCGACTACGCCTTCCAGCGCCGCAAGGTCGGCAAGTCGGCGCGGATGACCAAGGACGAGGTCAAGCGCGAGCACAAGCAGAGCGAGGGCGATCCGCTGGTGAAGAGCGCGATCCGCTCGCGTCAGCTGGCCGCTGCCCGCAACCGGATGATGACCGACGTGCCGACGGCGGACGTGGTGCTGGTCAACCCCACCCACGTCGCCGTGGCGCTGCGCTACGACCCGGAGAACGGCGCGCCGCGGGTCGTGGCCCGGGGCGCCGGGGTGGTGGCCGCCCGGATCCGCGAGGCCGCCGGCGAGGCCGAGGTGCCGCTGGTGCGCGACGTGCCGCTGGCCCGCGCCCTCTACACCTCCACCCGGGTCGGCCAGGAGATCCCCACCGAGCTCTTCGGCGCCGTGGCCCAGGTGCTGGCCTTCGTGATCAGCCGGCGCACCCGCGGTCAGCGCGGGGGCAGCCACGACACCCCCCGCGGCCTCGAGACGCTGCCCGAGACCAGCCCGATCCGGCGCCGCCGGCCGACCGCCGCGACGGCGAGCCCTTCAGTTGTCGCGCGGGCGAGCCGATGAGCAGGCGGACGCCAGGATGGCGCCGGTGAGGTGCCACGGAGGGCACTGGCTGCAGCGACCCTCCGAAAGGTCCCCATGAAGCGTCTGACCCAGCTCGGCGTGCCCGTCGGCATCGTGATGATCGTGGTCATGCTGGTCGTCCCGCTGCCCGCGGTGGTGCTGGACATGCTGATCGCGCTGAACATCACCGGCGCGCTGCTGGTGCTGATGGTCGCGATGTTCGTCCACAAGCCGCTGGACTTCGCCGCCTTCCCCGCGGTGATCCTGGTGATGACGCTGTTCCGGCTGGCGCTCAACGTGAGCGCCACCCGCCTGGTGCTGCTCGACGGCTACGCCGGCAAGGTGATCGACACCTTCGGCCACTTCGTCGTCGGCGGCTCGCTGATCGTCGGTCTGATCGTCTTCGTGATCCTGCTCGTCATCCAGTTCGTGGTCATCACCAACGGCGCCGGCCGGGTCGCCGAGGTCGGCGCCCGGTTCACCCTCGACGCGATGCCCGGCAAGCAGATGGCCATCGACGCCGACCTCAACTCCGGGCTCATCGACGAGGAGGAGGCGCGCCGCCGGCGCGCCGAGGTGCACGGCGAGGCCGACTTCTACGGCGCCATGGACGGCGCGTCCAAGTTCGTCAAGGGCGACGCGATCGCCGCCATCATCATCACGATCGTGAACCTGCTCGGCGGCTTCGCCGTCGGGGTGGCCCAGCTGGGCATGCCCTTCGGCGAGGCGGTGCAGACCTACAGCCTGCTCACCGTCGGCGACGGGCTGGTCTCGCAGATCCCCGCCCTGCTGCTGTCAGTGGCCACCGGCCTGATCGTGACCCGCTCCACCGCCGACGAGGACATGGGCTCCGACATCGTCCGGCAGATCACCGCCAACCGGACGCCGCTGCGGGTGGCCGGCTTCGCGGCGTTCGGGCTGTGCCTGATCCCCGGGCTGCCCAAGATCCCCTTCCTCTTCGCCGGCGGGATCATGCTGCTGGCCTCCTCGCGGATCCCCCGCGAGAGCGTCCCGGTCGAGATGGCGAAGACCGCCCCCGAGGCGCTGCCCACCGCGGAGTCGCCCGAGCAGCTGGTGGCCGAGATCCAGGTGGACCCGCTCGGTCTCGAGCTGGCCGTCGACCTGATCGACCTGGTCGATCCCAGCGTCGGCGGCGACCTGCTGGACCGGGTCAAGGCGCTGCGCCGCAAGATCGCCGGCGAGCTCGGGGTGGTCGCTCCCCCGGTGCGCACCCGCGACAGCCTGGACCTGCCACCACACACCTACGCGATCATGCTCTTCGGCACCGAGGTGGCCCGCGGCGAGGCACCCTCGGGCACCGTGCTCGCGATCGGCGACTTCCTGGGCTCGCTGCCCGGCAAGCCCACCCGTGAGCCGGTCTTCGGGCTGGAGGCGAAGTGGATCCCCGCCGAGCTGCGCAGCCAGGCCGAGCTCAGCGGCGCCACCGTCGTGGACCGCGCCTCGGTGATCACCACCCACCTGGCCGAGGTGATCACCCAGCACGCGGCGAGCATGCTGGGCCGCGAGGACGTCAAGATGCTCACCGAGGTGGTCAAGCGCTCGCACCCGGTGGTGGTCGAGGAGCTCACCCCGGCGCAACTCAGCCTCGGCGAGGTCCAGCGGGTGCTGCAGGCCCTGCTGAGCGAGGGTGTCGCGATCCGCGACCTGGTCCGGATCTTCGAGGCCCTCTCCCTGCGGGCCGCGCGCACCAAGGACGCCGACGCCCTGGTCGAGGCCGCGCGCGCCGCGCTCGGGCCCGGCATCGTCGCGCCGTACCTGGTCGAGAAGTCGCTGCACGTGATCACCTTCGAGCCGCGCCTCGAGCAGCAGCTCCTGGAGTCGCTGCGCGTCACCGACACCGGGGCGACCATCGCCATCTCCCCCGACATCGGTCAGGCCATGCTGACCCACCTGGCGCAGCTCGTCACCGAGGCCGAGAACCGCAACCTGCCGCCGGTGCTGGTCTGCGCGCCGCAGGTCCGTCCGGCGGTGCGCCGGCTGGTGGAGACGATGCTGCCCAAGCTGCCGGTGCTCTCCTACCAGGAGCTCACCGGCGCCGAGCAGATCCACTCCGAGGGCGTCGTCAGCGCTGAGGACCGGCTGGCGGTGCTGGCGTGAACCCCTTCGCGGTCGCCGTCGTCACCGGGTCCCTGCTCACCGCCCCGGCCTGGTGGGCGGTGCACGTGGACCGGACGCTGTCGGCCGACGTGGCGGTGCAGCGCTGGCTGCTGTGCCTGCTGGCGCTCTGGGCGGTGCTCAGCCTGGCCGCCCGGATGTCGCGGTGGGCGCCCAGGACGGCACCGGAGACGGGAACGGCCCGCAGGCTCGGCGACGTATCGCCCGAACCGGAGGACTGACCGGTTCGCCTGCGGGCCGGGTGACTGCCCTGGAATTGCCAGCGGCATCGACACTGCCGTCGGCGGTGGAGCTGCTAGCGAGCAGCCACCTCACGCGTCCTCGAAGACTTCATCTTTCGGACCACCTCCTTTCCCGTGTCCTTCCAAATTACGCCCGGCGCCGGGAGCCGACAAGCGATTAGTCGACCGCGGCGGCGAACTGCCAGCGGTGCAGCGCGGCGTACGCGCCGTCGCGCACCAGGAGCTCCTCGTGGGTGCCCTGCTCGACGATCGCGCCGTCCTCCATCACCAGGATCAGGTCGGCGTCGCGGATGGTCGAGAGCCGGTGGGCGATCACGAACGAGGTGCGGTCGCGGCGCAGCGCGGCCATCGCGTGCTGGACCAGCAGCTCGGTGCGGGTGTCCACCGAGCTGGTCGCCTCGTCGAGGATCAGCAGCGCCGGATCGGCCAGGAACGCGCGCGCGATGGTGACCAGCTGCCGCTCGCCCGCGCTGAGGCTGCCGGACTCCTCGTCGAGGAGCGTGTCGTAACCGTCGGGCAGCGCGTGCACGAAGCGGTCGACGTACGTCGCGCGCGCCGCGGCCAGGATCTCCTCCTCGCTGGCGCCGGGACGCCCGTAGGCGATGTTGTCGCGGATCGTGCCGGCGAACAGCCAGGTGTCCTGCAGCACCATCCCCACCTGGCCGCGCAGCTCCCCGCGCGGCATCGTGGTGATGTCCACGCCGTCCAGGGTGATCCGCCCGGCGTCGATGTCGTAGAAGCGCATCACCAGGTTGACCAGCGTCGTCTTGCCCGCCCCGGTCGGTCCGACGATCGCCACCGTCTGGCCGGGCCGCGCCACCAGCGACAGGTCCTCGATCAGCGGGGTGTCCGGCTCGTAGCGGAACGAGACGTGCTCGAAGGCCACCTCGCCGCGCCGTACGGCGGGCGTGGGAAGGGGTGGCGGGTCGGCCGGCTCCTCATCAGCGTCGAGCAGCTCGAAGACCCGCTCCGCCGAGGCGACGCCGGACTGCAGCAGGTTCATCATCGAGGCGAGCGTGGTCAGCGGCTGGGTGAACTGGCGGGTGTACTGCACGAACGCCTGCACCTCGCCCAGCGACAGCGAGCCGCTGGCCACCCGCAGACCGCCGATGACCGCGATCAGGACGTAGTTGACGTTCCCGATGAACATCATCGCCGGCATGATCAGCCCGGAGACGAACTGGGCTCCGAAGCTGGCCTCGAACAGCTCGTCGTTGTGCTCGGCGAAGGTCCGCTCGACCTCTTCGCGGCGGTTGAACACCTTGACCAGCGCGTGCCCGGAGAAGGCCTCCTCGACGTGGCCGTTGAGCCGGCCGGTGCCGCGCCACTGGGCGACGAACAGCCCCTGGGAGCGCCGCATGATCGCGCGGGTCACCAGCAGCGACACCGGCACCGAGACCAGCGCGACGAGCGCCAGCAGCGGGGAGATCCAGAACATCATCCCCAGCACCGCCAGCACCGTCATCAGCGACGTCAGCAGCTGGCTCATCGTCTGCTGCAGGGTCTGGCTGACGTTGTCGATGTCGTTGGTGACGCGGCTGAGCAGCTCTCCGCGCGGCGAGCGGTCGAAGTAACCCAGCGGCAGCCGGTTGATCTTCGTCTCGACGTCCTCGCGCATCCGGTAGACGGTGCGCTGCACGACCTCGTTGAGGATGTAGCCCTGCAGCCAGGCCAGCAGCGACGCGACGACGTAGACGGCCAGCACGAGCATCAGCACCCGGCCCACCGCGTCGAAGTCGACCCCCTGCCCGGGGACCAGGTCGGACATCGCGGCGATCATGTCGGCGCGGGTGTCGTCACCACGCGCGCGCAGCCCGTCGACGACCTCCTCGCGGGTGGTGCCGGCGGGCAGGCTGCGGCCGATGAACCCGGCGAAGACCAGGTCGGTGGCGTGGCCCAGGATGCGCGGCGCGATCGACATCAGCGCGACGCTGAGCACGCCGAGGAGCACCACCGCGGCGACCTTGAGCCGCTCGGGGCGCATCCGCGCTGCCAGGCGCTTGGCCGAGGGGCCGAAGGTCATCGCCTTCTGCGCGACCATCGCGCCGTGCGGTCCGCGGCCCGGGCCGCCGGGGCCGCCGGGGCCGGCGTCGATGCGCTCGGTGGCCTGGAACGCCTTGCCCTTGGCGGGCTGGCTGCCTCCGTTGGCGGGCTGGTCGCCGGCGGGCTGGCTGCCGGGGGCTTGGGCGTCGCGGGTGCTCATGCGACGTCCTCGGTGGCGAGCTGGGAGCTGACGATCTCCTGGTACGTCGCGCAGTCGCGCAGCAGCTCGTCGTGGGTGCCCCGTCCCACGATGCGCCCGCCCTCCAGGACCAGCACCAGGTCGGCGTCGCGGATCGTCGCGATCCGCTGGGCCACGATCACCACGGTGGCGTCGCGGGTGACCGGTCGCAGCGCGGCGCGCAGCCGGGCGTCGGTCGCCAGGTCGAGCGCGGAGAAGGAGTCGTCGAACAGGTAGATCCCCGGTCGGCGCACCACCGCCCGGGCGATCGCCAGCCGTTGGCGCTGGCCGCCGGAGAAGTTCGTGCCGCCCTGGCTGACGGGACCGTCGAGCCCGTCGGGCAGCGCCCGGACGAAGTCGGCCGCCTGCGCCACCTCGAGCGCGGCCCAGAGCTCCTCGTCGGTGGCCTCGGGTCGGCCGTGGCGCAGGTTGCTGGCGACGGTGCCGCTGAACAGGTACGCCTTCTGCGGCACCAGCCCGATCTGGCTCCACAGCGCCTCGGGGTCGAGGTCGCGCACGTCGACGCCCGCCACACGCACCACGCCCGCGGTGGCGTCGAAGAGCCGCGGCACCAGGTTGACCAGCGTGGTCTTGCCGGCACCGGTCGAGCCCACCACGGCCAGCGTCTGGCCCGGCCGCGCCGAGAACGTGACGTCGCAGAGCACCGGCGCCTCCGCGCGGGGGTAGGCGAAGGCGACGCCGTCCAGGTCGAGCCAGCCGCGCCTGCCCGGGTCCGGGGTGACCGGGTCGGCGGCGCTCACCACCGACGAGGGCGTCTGCAGCACCTCCAGCACCCGCTCGCCGCAGACCGCGGAGCGCGGCAGCATCATCAGCATGAAGGTGCCCATCATCACCGACATCAGGATCTGCATCAGGTAGGACAGGAACGCGGTCAGCGCCCCCACCTCCATCTCGCCGGAGTCGACGCGATGCCCGCCGAACCAGATCACCGCGACGCTGGAGACGTTGACGACCAGCATCACCAGCGGGAAGAGCGTCGCCATCCACCGCCCCGCGCGGACGGCGACCTCGGTCAGCTCGGCGTTGGCATCCGCGAAGCGCCGTACCTCCTCCGGCTCGCGCACGAAGGCTCGCACCACCCGGATCCCGGTGATCTGCTCGCGCAGCACCCGGTTGACCGCGTCGATGCGCTCCTGCATCAGCCGGAAGCTGGGCACCATCCGGCTCACCACCAGCCCGACCGCGAGGAACAGCGCGGGCACCACCACGGCCAGGATCCAGCCGAGACCGACGTCCTCGCGCAGCGCCATCACCACGCCGCCGACCATCATGATCGGCGCGGAGATCGCCACCGTGCAGGTCATCAGCACCAGCATCTGCACCTGCTGGACGTCGTTGGTCCCGCGGGTGATCAGCGACGCGGAGCCGAACTCGGCCACCTCACGCGCCGAGAACGTGGTGACCCGGTGGAACAGCGCGGCGCGCACGTCGCGACCGAAGGCCATCGCGCTGCGCGCGCCGAACCACACCGCCCCCACCGAGCAGGCGATCTGCACCAGCGAGACGGCGAGCATCAGCCCACCGGCGCGCAGGATGTAGCCGGTGTCCCCCTGGGCGATGCCGTCGTCGATGATGTCGGCGTTCAGGCTCGGCAGGTAGAGCATCGCCACCACCCCGACGAACTGCAGTACCAGGACCGCGCCCAGCCAGGAGCGGTACGGCGCCAGGTGCAGGCGCAGGAGTCTCAGCAGCATCAGGGGGCACTCCTGGGGGTGGTGGTTTCCCCGGCCGGCCGGGTATCGCTGATGTTGTCCGGCGAAATTTCGGCCGACAAGTTCAGGCTTCCCCGGTCGACCGGGGAAACCGACAGGAGACTCACGGCGCCAGCCTGAACGTGCGCCAGCCCGCGCCGGCCCGCTCGTAGACGAGCCGGTCGTGCATCCGGCCGGGCCGGCCCTGCCAGAACTCGACGGACTCCGGGGAGACCCGCCAGCCGCCCCACTCGGGGGGCGCCGGCACCGGCTCGTCGTCGGGGAAGCGCGCCGCGACCTCGTCGTACGACGCGGCGAGGGCGGCGCGGCCGGCCACCTCGCGCGACTGCGGCGAGGCCCAGGCACCCAACTGGGAGCCGCGCGGGCGCTGGGCGAAGTAGTCCTGCACCGCGTCGCGCGACAGCTCGCTCGCGGTCCCCTCGACGCGGATCTGGCGCTCGAGCGGGTGCCAGGGGAAGAGCAGCGCGCAGGAGGGGTTCGCGACGAGGTCCCGCCCCTTGTGCGAGCCGCGATGGGAGAAGAAGACGAACCCCTCGGCGTCGACGCCCTTGAGCAGCACCATCCGCGAGGAGGCTCTGCTCTGCGCGGAGACCGTGGAGAGCACCATCGCGTTGGGCTCGTAGAGCCCTGCGGATCGGGCGTCGGCGAACCACCGCGCGAACATCGTGACCGGGCCCTCGGCGAGGTCGCCCTCCTCGAGACCGCCGCGCGTGTACTCCTCGCGCAGCGCGGCCAGAGCGGGGGTGAGGCCGGGCGCCGGCCTCGGGGAACGGGCGCCGTCGGTCATGTCCCGAGCCTAGCCAGCCGGGCCCCGGGGCGCTCGCGTGTTTCACCACAGGCCACCGGGGTGCAGAATGCGTGGGGCGACCGCGGCGCGCACACGCGCCCGGCCCTCGCCGATCGGCACCACCCCCACAGCATTCAGGCAGCAATTCACAGCAGAGGAGCCTCATGACCGAGGTGCACCACGGGTTGGAGGGCGTCGTCGCCTTCGAGACCGAGATCGCCGAGCCCGACAAGGAGGGCTCCGCGCTGCGCTATCGCGGCGTCGACATCGAAGAGATCGTCGGCCGCGTCCCGTTCGAGAAGGTCTGGGGCCTGCTCATCGACGGGGCCTACGAGCCCGGGCTGCCCCCCGCCGAGCCGTACAACATCCCGGTGCACACCGGTGACATCCGCGTCGACGTCCAGGCCGCCGTGGCGATGCTGGCCCCCGCCTTCGGGATGCGCCAGACCTACGACATCTCCGACGAGCAGGCCCGCGAGGACCTCAGCCGGGTCGCCGTGATGGTGCTCTCGTACGCCGCTCAGGCCGCCCGCGGGCTCGACCAGCCGGTCGTCTCCCAGCGCGAGGTCGACAAGGGCGCCACGCTCGCCGAGCGGTTCATGATCCGCTGGAAGGGTGAGGCCGACCCCAAGCACGTCAAGGCGATCGACGCCTACTGGAGCTCGGCCGCCGAGCACGGGATGAACGCCTCGACGTTCACCGCCCGGGTGATCACCTCCACCGGGGCCGACGTGGCCGCGGCGTTCTCCGGCGCGATCGGCGCGATGAGCGGTCCGCTGCACGGGGGCGCCCCGTCCCGGGTGCTCGGGATGATCCGCGACGTGGAGGAGAGCGGCGACGCGGAGGCCTACGTCAAGCAGCTGCTCGACAACGGCGAGCGGCTGATGGGCTTCGGCCACCGCGTCTACCGCGCCGAAGACCCCCGTGCCCGCGTGCTGCGCCGCACGGCCAAGGAGCTCGACGCGCCCCGCTACGAGGTCGCCGAGGCGCTCGAGAAGGCGGCCCTCGCCGAGCTGCGCGAGCGTCGTCCCGACCGCGTGCTGGAGACCAACGTCGAATTCTGGGCCGCGATCGTGCTCGACTTCGCCGAGGTGCCCCCGCACATGTTCACCTCGATGTTCACCTGCGCGCGCACGGCCGGCTGGTCGGCGCACATCCTGGAGCAGAAGCGCACCGGACGGCTGATCCGGCCCTCCGCGATCTACACCGGCCCCTCCTCGCGACCGGCCGACTCGATCGACGGCTGGAACGAGGCCTGGAGCGAGTAGCCCGCTCACGCCCCCGGCATCGGGCCGGCACGGACCTCGTCCGTGCCGGCCCGATGCGTTTGAGGCGTGTCAGCGGGGCAGCGTCTCAGCGTGTCAGCGGGGCAGCCGGTTGCGGTACCAGCTGGTCGTCCCGCGCGCCCCGGCCCGGCTCAGCGAGATGTGCATGTGGTCGCGGTGGCGCAGCGTCACCGAGCAGCGGGCCCGGCGCTTGCACGAGGAGTTGAGGTAGGGCCGCCCGGCGAACCGGTCGTAGCTGGAGTAGATCCGGTCGTCGAAGATGACGTACATGATCCCCATCCGCCGGGCCAGTGCGTGCTCCTTGCCCCAGGCGTTGGTGGCGAAGGCACGGGCCAGGAAGCGCTGGGCCCGGGCCGCGTCGGCGGGGTCGGTGGCGTCCAGGGTCCAGTCCACGGCCCGCCCCTCCTTGTGCTCCGAGACGCCCCCGCCCGCGCAGCTGCGCGACAGCGGGCCGCTGGCTCCGCCGAAGCTGCGCACCAGCCAGCCGGCGAGCACCCGGGTGCCGGGCTTGGCGTGCGGCGCACAGCGCTGCTGAGGCTGGTACGACGCGTAGTCCTCGATCGCCGCGTGCGCGGGCCCGGCCGCGAGCGCCGGGACCAGCAGGACCAGCGCCAGCACGCTCACCAGCGCCCGACCGAGGGCGGCGGGCGACGGGGCGGCGGACAGCGCGGAGCGGGGCCGGGAGGGCGCAGAGGAGATCACCCCGCCGACGCTAGGAGGTTCAGTCGCGCCCCGTCCGCGCTTCCTGCGCGGAGCCGGCATGTGCGGAGCCGGCATCTGCGGCCAGGGCCTTGCCGAAGCACCGCGAGATCGGCGAGTCCGCGTAGTAGCCGAACTTCTCCACCTCGACGTAGCCGGAGCTGACGTAGAGCGCGATCGCCTCCGGCTGGCGGATCCCGGTCTCCAGCACCAGCACGCCCGCCCCGGCCTCGGCGGCCGTCTGCTCGAGGTGGGCGAGCATCCGCCGTGCGTGGCCGCGCCCGCGCGCCTCGGGCGCGACGTACATCCGCTTGATCTCGGCGCTCTCGCGGGCTCCGAGGACCTCGAGGTCGCTGCGGCGGCGCCAGGCGCCGGTGGCGACGGCCCGACCGTCGAGGTAGCCGACGAAGAAGGACCCGGTCGGCGGCTCGAACATGGCCGGCTCCAGCGGGGTGTCGTCCGGGCCGCCGTAGCGGGTGACGTACTCGGCCTGGACCTCGTCCACGAGCCGCAGCGCGTCGGGGTGGCCGAAGCCCACCCGTCGGATCTCCAGCTCCCCGGCGAGCCTGTCCGCCATCCTGGTCCCTTCTCTTTCCCGCGTGTGTTCCCGTGCGTGCGTCCATGCGTGCGCCTGTGCCTGCGCCGGCGCGGCGTCGGCTGTGCCCGCGCTCGCGCCGGCTGTCACAATAGGGGTGGCTGACAGCGTCGTCACCCACGACCACCTCGACCCCCGAAAGGTTGCCCGTGAGCGACAAGGTGACGGACGCGATCACGATTCCCGCCGAGCTGAGGCCGGTGGACGGGCGCTTCGGCGCCGGCCCGTCGAAGGTCAGCACCGCCGCGCTCGACGCGCTCGCCGCCACCGGCACCGCGCTGATGGGGACGTCGCACCGGCAGGCCCCGGTGCGCGAGGTCGTCGGCCGGGTCCGCGAAGGGCTCGCCGAGCTGTTCTCGCTGCCCGAGGGCTACCAGGTCGTGCTCGGCAACGGCGGGGCCACGGCGTTCTGGGACATCGCGACCTACGGCCTGATCCGGCGCCGCAGCCAGCACCTCACGTTCGGCGAGTTCACCTCGAAGTTCGCCCAGGCCGCCCGGCGGGCGCCGTGGCTCGACGAGCCGTCGGTGATCGCCGCCGCCCCGGGCTCCCGGCCCGACCCGGTCGGCGAGCCGGGCGTGGACGCCTACGCCTGGGCGCAGAACGAGACGTCCACCGCGGTGATGGCGCCGGTGGCACGTCCCGCGGGCGCCGACGACGACGCGCTGGTGCTGATCGACGCCACCTCGGGGGCGGGCGGGCTGCCCGTCGACCTCGCCGAGACCGACGTCTACTACTTCGCCCCGCAGAAGTGCTTCGCCTCCGACGGCGGCCTGTGGCTGGCGACGATGTCTCCGCGCGCCCTGGACCGGGCCGCCGAGATCGCCGCGTCGGACCGGTTCATCCCGGCCTTCTTCGACCTGCCCACCGCGATCGACAACTCCGCCAAGAACCAGACCTACAACACCCCGTCGGTCGCCACCCTGTTCCTGATGGCCGAGCAGCTGGACTGGATGAACGCTCGCGGCGGGCTGGCCGGGATGGTCGAGCGGACCACGGCCTCCTCCAGCGCGCTCTACGGCTGGGCCGAGCGCAGCGCCGTCGCGACGCCGTACGTCACCGACCCCGCGCACCGCTCGCTGGTGATCGCCACCATCGACTTCGACGACTCCGTCGACGCCGCCGCCCTGGCCGCGGTGCTGCGCGCCAACGGCATCGTCGACACCGAGCCGTACCGCAAGCTGGGGCGCAACCAGCTGCGGATCGCGATGTACCCCGCCGTCGACCCCGCCGACGTCGAGGCGCTCACCGCGTCGATCGACTACGTGGTGGAGCGGCTGGGCTGATCTCCTAGCCGAGACCCGCGGCGCGCAGGGCCGCCACCAGCTCGTCGTACGCCGCCCGCCCGAAGGCGACGATGCGGGCCTCTTCGACCTGGGTGGGTGTGTCGCGCAGCGTCTCCAGCGCGGCGGCGATCGCGTCGTCCCGGGGCCAGCCGTAGATCCCGGCGCTGACCAGCGGGAACGCCACCGTGCGCGCCCCGAGCTCGTCGGCGACCCGCAGCGCCTCGGCGTAGCAGGAGGTGAGCAGCGAGCGGTCGGTCTCCCCCGCGCGGTAGTTCGGTCCGACGACGTGGATGACCCAGCGCGCGGGCAGCTCCCCGGCCGTGGTCCAGCCGGCCCGGCCGGTCGCCAGCCCGTCCGGCAGCCGACGCCGGCAGTCCTCGAGGATCGCCGGGCCGCCCGCGGCGTGGATCGCGCCGTCGACTCCCCCGCCCCCGCGCACCGCCCGGCTGGCGGCGTTCACCACCGCGTCGACGTCCTGGCGGGTGATGTCGCCCTCCACCACGCTGATCCGCACCGGCTCACTCCTCACTCAGTAGGTCGAGAACCGCTCGCTCCATTGCGACCTGCCGCGCGTCGGCGCCCTCGGCGACGTGCGCCGTGCTCAGGTCGATGGTCCGCCCGTGCTCGTAGGCCTCGATCACCCGCGGATCGACGTACGAGGAGCGGGCCAGCGTCGGGGTGTTGCCGAGGAACGACGACACCTCCTTCATCGCCCCCGAGACCGCCCGCTTGCGCGAGGCCGCGTTCTCGCCGTGCTCCTGGGTCTCGGCCAGGGCCGCGGCCGCCAGCACGGTCGCGTGCCAGGTGCGGAAGTCCTTGGCCGACCCGTCCAGGCCGGTGGTCTCGCGCACGTAGTCGTTGACCAGCACCGGCAGCACCCCACGCCAGGAGCGGCCGTTCTTGTAGGCGAGCAGCCGCGGGTCCTCGTGGCGCCGGCGCCGCATCACCTGGATCGCCTCGGCCACCACCTCGTCGTCGATCTCGATGCGGTGCTCGACACCGGACTTGCCGGTGAACATGAAGACCAGCCTCCCGTCGCGGCGGCGCACGTGGCGTCGCTCGAGCGTGGTCAGCCCGAAGCTGCCGTTGGTGTCGGCGTAGACGTCGTTGCCGATCCGGAAGTAGCCGAGGTCGAGCAGCCGGACCGCGGCCGCGCAGGCGCGCTCGAGGGGCATCCCCTGGCGGCCGAGGTCGGTCACGACCAGCTCTCGCGCCTTGCTGAGGGCCTCGCCGAAGGCCTGCACGCGCTCGAACTTCTCCGCGTCGCGCCGGGTTCGCCAGTCGTCGTGATAGAGGTACTGACGCCTTCCGGCGTCGTCGGTGCCGACGGCCTGGAGGTGCCCGTTGGCGTACGGAGTGATCCACACCTCGCGCCACGCCGGCGGGATGACCAGGCCCCGGATGCGCTCGACGGCCTCGTCCGGAAGCCGGTCCCCGGACTGGTCGAGATAGACGAACCCGCGCCCCGCCCGTCGCCGGGTCCAGCCCGGCTGGTCGGGCGAGGTTCTGCGCAACCGCACCATGCCGGTGCAGGTTGCCACGAAGGGGGCGCGTCAAACCCCGTGCGTCAGGCCGCCGGGCCGGCCTCGAGCTGCGCCCGCAGCTGCTCGCCGCGCCGGCGCCCCAGCTTCACTGCCAGCGGGTAGACCGCGCGGGCCCGCTCACCGTCGAAGAGCGCGAGCGGGCGGACACCGGCGATCTCGGCCATCGCGCGGGTGGGACGGATGAGGGTGACCGTGCTGTCCGGGTGCCGCGCCCGCCACCGGCTCAGCTCACGCTGGAGCAGGAACCCGGCGGTGCGCCCCATCGGCCCCATCACGGTCCCGGCGAGCGGCGCCACCACGATCACGTGGTCTGCCTGCGCCGCCGCGTCGACCGAGGTCGCCGACCACATCCCGCCGTCGATGTAGAGCCGTCCGTCGACCCGGTGCGGCGGCAGCAGCCCGGGTACGGCGGACGAGGCCGCCACCAGGTCGGCGAGCGGATAGCGTCCCCCGTCCAGGATGTGCCGCCGGCCGCTGCGCAGCGCCACCGCGGAGACGGAGACGAGCGGATGGGTGGCCTCGCCGAACAGCATCCGGGCAGCATCCGCCAGGACCCGCGAGCGAGTGTTCGGCACCGGCGTGACCGGGGCACGGCCCATCTCCTCGTAGGTCATCCCCAGCGCGATCGCCGACGCGGTCCACGACCCTGCGGAGGTGCCGAGCGCGGGAGCGGTCCGCACCGGTACGCCGGTCGCGGCGAGGCCCGCTGCGACGCCGGCGGTGAAGGCGATCCCGAAGACGCCACCCCCGCCGTAGACCATCGCGAGTCGGTGCCGGGCCTCGAGGAGCGCTGGTCGGCCGTTGAGGGCGACCACGAGTCCGTTGTGCCTGTTCGCCATGTCGCCTCCAGGTGGGGTCCTACTGCCCAGTATCCGGCGCACGGTACCCACCCGGGCAGGGGCAAACGTCCCGACGGGGCGTGGCACCGGTGGGGCAGAAGAAGCCGCTGGTGCTGGCGGTGCCACAGCTGTGGAGAGTCTCTGGGCTGGGAAGTCCCGTTTCGATTGTTGTCCACAGATTCGGATCGAGGCAGGTCAGCGGGGAGGGGACTGTCGGTGGCGCCTGCTTGAGTGAGTGTTATGGAGATCACACTCGACCCCGACGGCACCGGTGACGGTGCCGGTGGTGCGGTCGCGGTGGTCTCCCGCGCCGAGGAGGCCCTGGCCGGGTTGGACTCGGTGCTGTGGGCGGCGCGGTCCTCCGAGGAGCTGTTGGACGGGGTCGGTGCCCTGGAGGGTTTGCGGGCGCACCTGGCGGCGGTCGAGGTCGAGATGCTGGCCGAGATCCACGCCCGCGCCGCCGCCAAGACCGAACGTGCGTGGGCCTCGACCGGGGACTGGCTCACCCACCTGGGTGGGCTGCGCCGCGCGCAGGGCAAACGGGCGGTCGACCACGCCGGGTTGCTGTGCAGCGACCGGCAGGCGACGTTGGCGGCACTGCGCGCGGGCCGGGTCTCGCCCGAGCAGGCCGGGGTGATCGTGGATGCGGTCGAGCAACTGCCCCGCAACCCGCGCCTGCGCGAGGAGGCCGAGGCGCTGTTGCTGGGTGAGGCCGAGCGCCTTGATGCCTCCGAGCTGACCAAGGCCGCGCGCCACCTGGTTCATGTCGTCGACCCCGAGCGGACCGAGCGGGATCTGGAGAAGGCGCTGGACCGTGCGGAGCGGGCCGCGCACCTGGACCGGTTCCTGTCCCTGGTCGACGACGGCGCCGGCGGGGTCCGCCTCAAGGGGCGGGGGTCGGTCGAGGACGCCGCGGTCCTCAAGGCGGCGCTGTTGCCGTTGACCAAGCCTCAACCCGCGTTGAGCGAGGATCCCGACGAGGGGTGTGGCGGGGAGGTGCTGGATCCCCGTGATCATGGGGCGCGGTTGTGGGATGCGCTGATCCAGACCGCGCAGCACGCGCTGGACACCGATCAGGCACCGGAGTCGCATGGCGCTCGGCCGCGGGTCACGGTCACTATCGACTACACGGCCCTGACCCGTCACCTGGACTGCAAGGCGCCCAACACTGCTGAGGGCAACTTCGCCGCTTCGGAGGGCGACATCGACTGGTCGCTGCTCGGGACCGCGCTACCCGACGACCTGGCCGCCGGACTGGGGGTCACCGACGAGGGTCTGACCCTGTCCGCGGCCACCGCACGCCGGCTGGCCTGCGACGCGGACCTGATCCCCGTCGCGCTGGGTGGGCCCGGCGAACAACTCGACGTGGGCCGCGCCCACCGCCTGGTCACCCCCGCCCTGTGGCGCGCCCTCGTCGTTCGCGACCGGCACTGCGCCTTCCCGGCCTGCACCCGACCCCCGGTGATGTGCCACGCCCACCACCTCACCCACTGGGCCGACGGCGGCACCACATCACTCGACAACCTGGTCCTTCTCTGTGGCCACCACCACCGCACCCTGCACCACAGCCCGTGGCGGGTGCGGCTCAACCCCCGCGATCGACTACCGGAGTTCCTGCCACCCCCGGGCCGCAGAAACCCCCACCACAGCCACGGCCAGTACCAGGACGGTCACCGCGCCGATTGTCCGGACCCGCCGCCACCCGACTGGACCCGCCACCGACCACGCCGCGAATAGACCTCAACTGACCACGGGCGAGGTGTCCTCCGAGTACGAGCTCGTCCTGCTGGTCGACTCCATGTCCGTGACGCGACTGCGCTACGTCATCCGGGCGGCCGAGGCGATCGGCTCGTAGTCCGTCACCATCCGCGTCCGCGCCGCCTGGCTCTCCCGACGACGAGGGCGAGCAACGCGAGCGCTCCGGCCCCGGCCAGCCATCCCCAGGCCTCCCGAGGCAGCCCGGCGATGTCCGAGGAGGGCGCACCGCTCGTGTCCGCTCCCCCGGACGGCGTTCCCGCCTCGGCGTCATCGGCACCCCCGGGCGCCGGCCTCGCCTTGACCAGGTCGCGCACGTCCGCGGGCAGCTTCAGCTCCAGGACCGGGGCCTTCAGCCCCTCCGAGCTCAGCAGCACGCGCCCGCGCTCGTCGACGGCGATGCCCTCGCCCTGCTGCTGCTCGGGCAGGTCCATCGACGCCACCTCCGCCAGCTGGGGAAACGTGTAGACCACCGCCCGGGTGTAGCTGCGCACGATCACGTGCCGCCCGTCGGGGAAGAAGGCGCCGTCGGTGGCGACCCCGAGCACCGGCCCCATCGCCTCCAGCTGGTTGGTCCCCGAGGCGTCGAGCTCCTCCGGCGCGGCGTAGAGCGTCCCCCCGAAGACCGACTTGCTGACCACGAACAGCCGCCCCGTCCCGGGGTGCGCCAGCAGCGTCTCCGCGTCGCGCGCGCCGTCGGGGTAGACCAGGTCGATCGTCGGCTGCGAGCCCTGCAGCTCGCCTGCACCGAGCGGCACCTGCACCACCCGGACCACCTCGCGCGACGAGCCGTTGTCGCCGATGTCGCCCACCCACACCGTGCGCTCGCCGTCGCCGCCGGGTCCGGGGGCGAGCGCCTCGATGTCCTCGGGCTCCCCGTCGTCGGTCCCCGGGTCCCACCGGGTCACTCCCACCGTCTCCCCCGTGCTCGCGTCGACGGTGAAGACACGGGCCGCGTCACCGGAGTCGTTGACGGTCACGACCAGCCCGTCGCCTGCGACCAGGCCGCTGGACTCGACGATCTCGGGATCGGCGAAGGAGAACAGCACGTCCGGCGGCGCACCGGACCCGCTCTCGGCGCTCAGCCCGACGACGAAGGGGACGGCCAGGAGCAGAGCCCCCGCCGCCTCACGCGTCCACATGCTCCTCGAGCAGCAGCGCCAGCTTCGGCTGGACGGCCCAGGTGGCGACCAGCTCGTCGTACTCCTTGCGCACGCCGCCGCCCTTGACCGGGCTGCCGGTGCGGATCGCCCGCAACATCGTGTTGCGCGGGGTGTGCTCGCTGCCGACGAACTCCACGACGTCGACGCGGTAGCCCTGCAGCCGCAGCAACGAGGCCCGCAGCGCGTCGGTGAGGGTGTCGGCGAACCGCTCGCGCAGGATGCCGTGCCGGGTCAGCAGCGAGTACGGCGCGGGGGTGGGGTTGCGACGCAGCTGCGCGGCGATGTCGTGGTGGCAGCAGGGGGCGGCCAGCACCAGCGACGCCCCCCAGCCGACCGCGCGGGCCAGCGCCTCGTCGGTCGCGGTGTCGCACGCGTGCAGCGCCAGCACCACCTCGGGCGGCTCCGGGAGCTGTGCGCCGGCGATGGTGCCGACCACGAACGTCGCGTCCACGCCGAGGTCCGCGGCGACCGAGCTGTTGTGCTCGCGCGACTGCTCCTTGACGTCGACTCCGGTGAGCGCGACGGGCAGCCCGCGGACGGCGGAGAGGTAGTGCTGCGCGGCGAAGGTCAGGTAGGCGTTGCCGCAGCCGAGGTCGACGATGCGCAGCGGCTCCTCGGCGGTCGGCTTGCGCAGGTGGCCGCCGTCCAGGGCCTCGGTCAGCGAGCTGTCGAGCAGCCGGAGGAACTCCTCGACCTGGCGGTACTTGGCCTGCCGGGTGGGTTTGATCCGGCCCTGGGCGTCGGAGATCCCCAGTGCCCGGAGGACCGGGTCGTCCTCGGCCAGCAGCCGTGGCTTGTCGCGGTCGTGCCCGCGGTCGATCTCGACCTCGGCGGCCCGGTCCGCGGTGTGCACGAGCGCCTCGAGCTTCTTGGTGACCCGGACCTGGTGGGTCTGGGTGGTGGTCTCGACGTGCCAGTTGGCGAAGGGCTCGTCGAGCAGGTCGTCGACGGCGTCGCGGGCGGCGTCACCGGCGAGGTGGTTGCTGGTGTGCGCCTGGGTGTCGTCGTACGCGGTGACCTGCAGGTGCCGTCCGGCCTTGAGGTCGACGTAGCGCAGCTCGACACGCTTCCAGCGTGGCTGCTGGCCCTTCTGGCGGCCGGTCGCCACGGCGCGGACCAGCCCCTCGGGGTCGAGCAGATGCCCGCGCATGCGGGCCAGGACGCGGAGAAGAGGCTCGGACACGGTGCTCCGGGTGACGGTCTAGAGGAACGAGGCGATGACGACGATGACGATCAGCGCCGCCAGCGCGAGGGGGATCACGAGTCTGCGATGGCGGGGGTTCACCCTTCGATCCTAGACGCGAGCAGCTCGGCCAAGTGCATCGCCGGGACGTCCGCGAGGTCGTCGAGCTGGATGCGGCACGACATCCCGTCGGCGAGCACGATCGCGTCCGGGTGGGAGCGCACGGCCGGGAGCAGCTGGGTCTCCGCGACCGCCACCGACACCTCGTAGTGCCCCTTCTCGACCCCGAAGTTGCCGGCCAGCCCGCAGCAGCCGCCGACCTTCGTGACGCTGGCGCCCGCCCGGCGCAGCAGCCGCTCGTCGGCCTCCCAGCCAAGCACCGAGGAGTGGTGGCAGTGCGGCTGGGCGACGATCTCCACGCCGGTGAGGTCCGGCGGGGTCCAGCCCTGACGCTCGAGCAGCTCGGCGAAGGTGAGCACGCCACGCGACACCTCCACCGCGCGCGGGTCGTCGAGCAGCTCGACGGCGTCGCTGCGCAGGGTGGCCAGGCACGACGGCTCGAGGCCGATGATCGGCACGCCGCTCGCCACGTACGGCGCCAGGGTGGCGACGGTGCGCGCCATGATCGAGCGGGCCTTGTCCAGCTGGCCGGTGGTGATCCAGGTCAGCGCGCAGCACGCCGGCTCCGAGATCACCGAGACCCGCAGACCGGCCGCCTCGAGCACCTCGATCGCGGCCATCGCGCCACCGGGCAGGAAGTGGTTGGTGAAGGAGTCCGCCCAGATCCACACGTCCGGGGTCTGCGTGGGGCCCGGTGCACCGGCCTTCGTCCGAGCCTTCGCGCGCGCCTTCGCCTGCTGCTTGAGCGACTTGGGCGCGAACGTCGGGATCGAGCGACGCTGGTCCAGCCCGGCGGTCGCCTTGGCCGCGCGGGCCAGCGGGCCGAGCTTGAGCGCGCGGTTGGCCAGCGGGCTCACCGGCTGGGCCAGCCGGGCCCAGGTCGGCAGCCGGCCGAGGGTGTAGTGGGTGCGGGGCCGGCGCTTGCCCCGGTACTGCTGGTGGAGGACCTCGGACTTGTAGGTCGCCATGTCGACACCGGTCGGGCAGTCGCGTCCGCAGCCCTTGCAGGCCAGGCACAGGTCGAGCGCCTCGTGGACCGCCGGGTCGTCCAGGCCGTGGACCAGCTCGCCGTCGAGCGCCTCCTGCAGGACCCGGGCGCGACCGCGGGTCGAGTCCTTCTCCTCACGCGTCGCGTCGTACGACGGGCACATCACGCCGCCGCCCGGCCCGGCGATGCACTTGCCGACGCCGGTGCAGCGGTGCGCGCCGTTCGCCAGCGACCCGGAGTCGTGGGTCAGCCGCAGCATCGGCAGCGGCTCGTGGCGCGGGCGCCCGGGGCGCAGGGCCCCGTCCAGCGGGTCGGGGTCGACGAGCACGCCCGGGTTGAGCAGGTCGTCGGGGTCGCAGATCGCCTTGACGGCCCCGAACAGCCGCATCGAGTCCTCGTCGTACATCAGCGGCAGCAGCTCGGAGCGGGCCCGCCCGTCGCCGTGCTCACCCGAGAGCGACCCGCCGTACTTCTGCAGGGCCCGCGCCGAGTCGAGCAGGAACGCCCGGAAGCCGCGTCCCTGGTCCTCGAAGCGGAAGTCGATGCGCACGTGCACGCAACCGTCCCCGAAGTGGCCGTAGGGGACGCCGTCGAGGTCGTGGTCCTTGAGCAGCGCATCGAAGTCGCGCAGCCACGCGCCGAGGTGCTGCGGCGGCACGGCGGCGTCCTCCCAGCCGGAGTACGCCGGGCGGCTGAGGCTGCGCGCGGCCAGACCGGCGCCGTCCTCGCGGATGCGCCACAGCGCGGCGGCCTCGGCCGGGTCGGCGACGACGCGGTGCTCCAGGGCGCCGGCGGCGGCCACCACCCGCCTGGCCAGCGCGTCGGCCTCGGCGGAGGTCTCCGCGGTCACCTCGGCGAAGAGCCAGCCGGCGCCGCGCGGCAGGTCGGGGACCGCTCCCCCGGTGGCGCGGACGATGTCGACGATCCGCGCGTCGAGGCCCTCGCAGGCCACCAGCGGCTGGTCGAGCAGCGCCGGCACCGCGTCCGCGGCCTCGAACATGTCGGGGTAGCCCAGCACCACCAGCGTGCGCACCGGGGCGTCGCGGACCAGCCGGACGTCCGCCTCGAGGATCAGGCCCAGGGTGCCCTCCGAGCCCGCCAGGAACCGGTCCACGCGCCCGCCGTGCTCGGGCAGCAGCTGCTCGAGGGAGTAGCCGCTGACCTGCCGGGTGAAGCGCCCGAACTGGGTGCGCACGTGGCCGAGGTGGTCCCCGGCCAGCGCACGGAGCCGCTCCGCGGTGGCCCCGTCGCCGACGCCCGCTCCCGCGAAGGAGCCCAGCGCGGCCTGCTCGCCGTTGCCGAAGGCGACCTGGAGGCCGGCCACGTTGTCGGAGCTGCGGCCGTAGCCCAGGGCCCGGGAGCCGCAGGCGTTGTTGCCGATCATCCCGCCGACGGTGCAGCGGGTGTGGGTCGAGGGGTCGGGACCGAAGCGCAGCCCGTGCGCGGTGGCGGCGCGCTGCAGGGTGGCGTGCACGGTGCCCGGCTGGACCCGCGCGGTGGCGCTCTCGACGTCGAGGGAGACGACCTTGTTCAGGTGGCGCAGGGTGTCCACGACGATGCCGGGCCCGATCGCGTTGCCGGCGATCGAGGTGCCGGCCCCACGCATGGTGACCGACGTGCCCAGGCTGCGGGCGACGTCGAGCACGGCGAGCAGCTCGTCGGTGTGGCGGGGCCGCACGACGGCCTGCGGGACGATCCGGTACAGCGAGGCGTCCGAGGAGTACAGCGCCCGCGAGAGGGTGGAGTCGTCCACGTCGAGCACGTCGCGCCGGCGCAGCTCGGCGGTCAGGTCCGCGCCGGTCAGGCCCGTGCCGCCCGGGGCCGCGCCGCCTGGGATCGTGCTGCCGGGGCTCGCGCCAGTCACCGTCGTCACGTCTCCTCTCGCGGCCCGGATCGGCCGCGCCCATCCTCCCACGCCCGGGAGGGCGGCCACGTCCACGCCCGCGGGCTCACCAGTGCTGCATCGAGCCCCGGAAGACGCCGGCCAGGTCCTCGCCGGTGACGGGTCGGGGCGCGGTGGCCAGCAGCCGCTGCTGCTTGAGGGCGCCCTCCACCAGCGCGTCGACGTCGCTCTCGCAGTAGCCGACCTCGGTGAGCCCGTTGGGGATGCCGATGTCGCGCATCAGCGCACGCAGCACCCCGGGCAGGGTGTCGGCGCCGTCCTCGGCGACGTCGGGGTCCAGCAGCCGGGCCGCGGCCAGGTGCCGGGCCGGGTCCGCCTCGAAGGTGAACGCGAACGCGGCGGGAGCCGTCAGCGAGACCGCCATCCCGTGCGGCACCATCGCCTCGTCCTGCGGGTAGCCAGCGGGGCGGTAGTCGCGCACCCGCCCGGCGATCGGGTAGGCGTTGGCGTGCGGGATGTGCACGCCGGCGTTGCCGAAGCCGAGGCCCGCGAACGTCGCCGCCAGCGCCATCTGCTCGCGCGCGGGCCCGTCGTCGCCGTCGCGCACGGCGGTGCGGAACGCCCCGGCCAGCAGGCGCAGCGACTTCTCGGCCCACATGTCGGCCACCGGGTTGGCGCCGCAGTAGGGCACCCGCTGCTCGGGCCGCTTGGCGTCGAAGTCGGCGTACCACTGCGCCGTCCAGCTCTCCAGGGCGTGGCACAGGATGTCCATCCCCGAGGCGGCCGTCACCATCGTGGGCTGCGACATCGTCAGCCGCGGGTCGACGACCGCCAGCGTCGGGCGCAGCCGGGGGTGGCTGATGCCGGTCTTCACGTGCAGGGCGAGCACGTCGAGCACGCAGATCGTGGTGCTCTCGCTGCCGGTTCCGGTCGTGGTGGGCACCGCGACCAGGGGCAGCAGCGGGTGCTCGGGCGCGCGGGCCTTGCCGACGGGCGCGTTGATGTAGTCCATCAGCTCGCCGGGGTTGGTGGTCAGCAGGTTCACCGCCTTGGCGGTGTCGATGGCGCTGCCGCCACCGACCGCGACGATCGCGTCGAAGGGACCGGCGTCGCGGGCAAACGCGATGGCCTCGTCCAGCGACTCGTCGGTGGGCTCGACGTGGGCCCGGTCGTAGGTGGTCACCTCCACGCCGAAGCCGGTGATCTCCTCGGCGATCCGGGCCGGGTGGCCGGTGGCGGCCACCCCCGCGTCGGTGACCAGCAGCGCGCGCCGCGCGCCGTACTGGGTCAGGTCGTAGCCGATCTCGCTGGAGGCGCCGGGGCCGAACTTCAGGGCGGGCGCCGCATAGGTGAACACCGTCTCGCGCATGGCGTCACGATAGCCATGGCGGCGCCCGTTGGCGGCGAGGCCGGAGCGGGCGTCTCGCGCGGGCTCGAGCGTTGTGCGCTCAGCCCTGCTGGCTCGCCGCGGCCTCGAGGGCGTGCACGACGACGTCGAGCACCGGCCAGCCCGGACGCCCGAGCTCGCTCAGCGGCACCCAGGCCACCTGGTCGGTGGTGCCGTCGACCTCGCTCACCCGCGGCTCCTCCCCCTCGGGCACCGTCGCGGTGTAGATCAGGTGCACCCCGTGGAAGTCCTCCGTACGCCCCGAGGGCGCGGTGCCGGTGAAGTGCACGTCGTGCACGTCGAGCAGCGCGCCGACCGTGCACTCCACGCCGCACTCCTCGCTCACCTCGCGAGCCAACGCCTTCGCCGGCGGCTCGCCGTGCTCGATGCCACCGCCGGGCAGGGTCCAGGCGCCGGGGTGGGCGGCCCGCGCGGAGAGCCGCGTCAGCAGCACGGCCGGCACCGGCTCGGCGCGGCGCACCAGCGCGTACGCCGCGACCCGCTGGTGGCGCGAGGGACTGTGGTCGGCGAGCGCCTCGAGCACCATCGGCACCACCGGCACGGTCCCGTCGAGCACCCCGGCCACCGGCTGCCAGGCCGCCTCCACGGTGGAACCGTCGACCTCCACCACCCGCGGCGCGGGGGCGTCCACCGGCACCCACCCCTCGTAGACGATCCGCAGCGCATGGGCGTCGACGCGCCTGCCGTCCCGCCAGGCGCCGGGCAGGTGGGCCGAGTAGACCCGCGCCTGGTCGCCGACGCGGGCGTCCAGCCCGGTCTCCTCGTAGATCTCGCGCACCACCGCGTCGCGCGGGTCCTCGCCGTGGTCGATGCCACCGCCGGGCAGCGTCCAGAGCTCGTCGGCGGAGATGTGCGGCGCGAGACGCGAGAGCAGGATCCGACCACGGCGCACGATGACGGCGTAGGCCGCGACGCGCTGCCGGCGTGGAAGGTTCCCCATGTGTCCCAACCTATCTCCTGGGTACCTTGGGGCCGTGCCCGTCAAGCCTCGTGACCCCTGGCTCGACAACGCCAAGATGCTCTTGGTGACCGCCGTCGTGGTCGGTCACGCCCTGGTCCTGATCCCGACCAGCGACCTGTCCGGTCGCGTCTACGACGCGATCTACTACGTGCACATCCCGGCGTTCGTGCTGATCACCGGGTACCTCTCCCGCAGCTTCGAGTGGACCCGCCGGCACTTCCGCTCCCTGGTGACCACGCTGTTGGTGCCCTACCTGGTCTTCGAGGGACTCTTCGCGCTGTTCCGCCGGGAGGCGGGAGGCGAGGAGCCGCTGGAGCGGCTCTGGCTCGATCCGCACTGGCCGATGTGGTACCTGGCGGTGCTGATGGTCTGGCGCCTGGCCACCCCGCTGCTCAAGCGGCACTGGGTGGCGATCCCGATCTCACTGGTGATCAGCCTGCTCGCCCCCTTGTTCTCGCTCGACGTCCTCGACCTGAACCGGGCGCTGGCCCTGCTCCCGTTCTACGTGCTCGGGCTGCACCTGACCGGCTGGGAGCTCAAGCAGGTACGCCGCCGCGGGGCCTGGGTGGTGGGCGGGCTCACGGTGCTCGGCCTGTGGTGGCTGGCGGGGCGCACCGACGACTGGATCAGCACGGAGTGGCTCTACCAGCGCTCGTCGTACGACGACCTGGGCGCGACGCTGCCCGGCGCCTTCGCCGACCGGGGCCTGCTCCTGCTGATCGGCATCGTCAGCGCCTTCGGCGTGCTCACGCTGATCCCGCACGGACGCTTCTGGCTGACAGACGCCGGCCGCTACAGCATGGTGGTCTACCTGCTGCACGGGTTCGCGGTGAAGGGGGCGACCTACGCCGGCTACGACGAGTGGCTGCCCGCCGACCCGCTCGCCCAGGTGCTGATCACCATCGTGCTCGGCATCGCGCTGGCCTGCCTGATCGCCTGGGAACCGGTCGCGCGGGTGCTGACCCCCCTCGTCGACCCGGTGAACACCCTCGCGCGCGCGGTCCGCCGGCGCCGCGCTCACCCGGCGGACGCCTCCTCAGCTACCGAGGACAGGGCCGGCGACGGTCCCGCGACCTCGGAGAAGACCTCCGGCGACGGCCCCCAGGACGGCAGCACCGCCGAGCGGGGCACCTCGTCGAGGCCGAGCGCCTCGCGGCGATCCGGCGCCTGACCGCCCAGGTGGTGGGGGTGCCACGGGGCGTGCTCACCGGGCCGCGGGCGGTGCTCGGGCAGGCGCTGCAGATCCTCGAGCATCTCGGTCAGCCGGACCCCCAGCCGGTGGGTGAACTCGGTCAGGTCCTGGGTGGGCGCCACGGCCATCGGCGCCCCGAAGCGCACGTCGACCAGGCGGCCGCGCGTCCAGTCGGGGCCGGGCTCGCGGCCGGCGACCGGGCGGCCGACGCTGTAGATGCGCTGGCTGCCCCACAGCGCCACGGGCACCACCGGCACCCCGGTCTCACGGCCCAGCGACGCCACCCCGCGCATCAGCGGCCGGACGGTGTAGGAGTAGGAGATCCCCGCCTCGGGGAAGACGCAGACCGCCTCCCCCTCGCCCAGCATCCGGCGTGCCCGCAGGTACGCCGCGGCGGGGGCCTGCCGGTCCACGGGGATGTGCTGCATCGCGGAGAGCGCCCGCCCGGCCACCGGGTGGCCCCAGGCATCGTGGCGGGCCATGAACCGGACGTGGCGCCGACGCTGCAGCGCCGCCTGGCCGATGAACACGAAGTCGGGGTAGGACACGTGGGTGGCCGCCAGCAGCACCGGCCCGGAGGCCGCGACGTGCTCGAGCCCCTGCCAGCGGGTCCGGACCCCCAGTCCACGCACCAGGGTGTGGCCCAGCGCGGCGGTCAGCCGGTAGGCACCGGTGCTCACCCGGGCACAGCGCCCGCGACGAGTCCGGCGCGGAGCCGGCTCACGTGAACGGCGGGCGCGCGTCGCGCGCCAGCGAGCGGCGTCCAGCCCACGTCCACACCCGCGCGGCCCGGTCCCGGTCCTCCTCGGTGACCAGGTTGCCCATCCAGCGCAGCGCCAGCGTCATCAGCGCGTCCGAGCGCATCCCGATCGGCCCGAGGGCGGGCAGCAGCCGCGGCACGGTGACCAGGCCGGCAAGCCGGCGGGCGATCGAGAACGCCTCACCGTAGTGCTCGCGCAGGAGGGCAGGCCAGGCGACGGAGAGGTCCTCCACGCCGCCGTCGAGCAGCTCCACCAGGAGCCGGCCGCTCTCCAGGCCGTAGTCGATGCCCTCGCCGTTGAGCGGGTTCACGCAGCCCGCCGCGTCGCCGATCAGCGCCCAGTTGCGACCGGCCACGTGCGAGACGGCGCCGCCCATCGGCAGCAGCGCCGAGGTCGGGGCGCGCAGGTCGCCGGAGAGCTCGAACTCCTCACGGCGCTGCTCGGCGTAGTGCTTCATCAGCGGGCGCAGCGCCACGTTGGCCGGGCGCTTGGAGGTCGCCAGCGTGCCGACGCCGAGGTTCACCTCACCGGTGCCGAGCGGGAAGATCCAGCCGTAGCCGGAGAGGATCTCGCCCTCCTCGCCACGCAACTCGAGGTGGCTGCTGATCCACGGGTCGTCGGAGCGCGCCGAGGCGATGTAGGAGCGCCCGGCCACGCCGTACACGGTGTCGCGGTGCCACACCCGGCCCAGCATCTTGCCCAGCGGCGAGCGCACGCCGTCGGCCACGACCAGGCGCCGGCAGGCCACCTCGACGCGCTCGCCCTCGTGCTCGAGCACGACCGCGGCCACCCGGTCGCCGTCCATCCGCACGTCCACCGCGCGGGCGCCGTCGACGGCTGCGGCGCCGGACTTGATGGCGGTCGTGCGCAGGTGGTCGTCGAGCTCGGTGCGCGCCACCGCGGAGCCCCAGTCCGGCAGCGTGCCGCCGGGCCAGGGCAGGTGCAGCGTCTGGCCGAAGCCGTGTGCGCGCAGGCCCTGGTTCACGGTGTGCGCGCGCAGCCAGTCCTCCAGGCCGAGCTTGACCAGCTCGCTGATCGCGCGGGGGGTGAGCCCGTCTCCGCAGGTCTTGTCACGGGGGAAGACCGCGGCGTCCACCAGCAGGACGTCGAGGCCGCTGCGGGCGGCCCAGGCGGCCGCCGCCGAGCCCGCCGGGCCGGCGCCGACGACCAGCAGATCAGTCTGGGCGGGGAGTGTGCTCACCGGCCAATTCTGACAGGCGCCACCATCAGCCCCGCAATCCGGCCCGGCCGAGGACCGCCCGTGAGCCGCTCAGCGCGGCAAATGCGAGACGGCCCCGCCTCCCGTGGGAGACGAGGCCGTCTGTGCCGACGACGAGCGTCAGTTCTGGTAGGACCCGAAGTCGAAGTCGTCCAGAGCGACAGCAGCACCGCCTGCGGTGTTGCCGAACTCGTAGTCGTAGGAGTCGTAGCCGGTGACGGAGTACGCCGCGGCGCGGGCCTCCTCGGTGGGCTCCACCCGGATGTTCTTGTACCGCTCGAGACCGGTACCCGCCGGGATCAGCTTTCCGATGATCACGTTCTCCTTCAGACCCAGCAGCGAGTCGGAGCGGCCGTGGATCGCCGCGTCGGTGAGGACGCGGGTGGTCTCCTGGAAGGAGGCCGCGGACAGCCACGACTCGGTCGCCAGCGAGGCCTTGGTGATGCCCATCAGCACCGGACGACCCGAGGCGGGCTGACCGCCCTCGGAGACCACGCGGCGGTTCTCCTCCTCGAAGCGCACCCGGTCGACGAGGTCGGAGGGCAGCAGGTTCGTGTCGCCCGACTCGATGACCGTGACCCGACGCAGCATCTGGCGCACGATGATCTCGATGTGCTTGTCGTGGATCGCCACGCCCTGGCTGCGGTACACGGTCTGCACCTCGTCCACCAGGTGCTCCTGCGCACGGCGCACACCGAGGATCCGCAGGACGTCCTGCGGGTCGGGCGTGCCGTTCGTGAGCATCTGGCCGACCTCGATGTGCTGGCCGTCCTCGACCATCAGGCGCGAGCGCTTCGAGACCGGGTACTCCTGGACCTCGGAGCCGTCGTCGGGGGTGACCAGGACCTTGCGGGCCTTGTCGGTCTCCTCGATCTCCACGCGGCCGGCGGCCTCGGCGATCGGCGAGCGACCCTTGGGCGAGCGGGCCTCGAAGAGCTCGACCACGCGGGGCAGACCCTGCGTGATGTCGTCGGCCGAGGCCACACCACCGGTGTGGAAGGTACGCATCGTCAGCTGCGTGCCGGGCTCACCGATCGACTGGGCCGCGATGATGCCGACGGCCTCGCCGATGTCGACCAGCTTGCCGGTGGCCAGCGAGCGGCCGTAGCACTTCGCGCAGGTGCCGGTGCGAGCCGAGCAGGTCAGCACCGAGCGGACCTTGACGATCTCGATGCCGGCGGCGATCAGCTCGCCGATCTTGACGTCGCCGAGGTCCTCGCCGGCGGCGGCGAGCACGTCGCCGGTCACCGGGTGGACGACCTCCACGGCCGCCGAGCGTGCGTAGGCAGCGGTCTCGGCGTTCTCCGCCTTGACCACGTTGCCGTCCGCGGTGCGCTCGCCGATCCGCTTGGGCAGACCGCGCTCGGTGCCACAGTCGTCCTCACGGATGATGACGTCCTGCGAGACGTCCACCAGACGACGGGTCAGGTAGCCCGAGTCGGCGGTGCGCAGCGCGGTGTCGGCGAGGCCCTTACGGGCACCGTGGGTGGCGATGAAGTACTCGAGGACGGTCAGGCCCTCACGGAAGTTCGACTTGATCGGGCGCGGGATGATCTCGCCCTTCGGGTTGGCCACCAGACCACGCATGGCCGCGACCTGCCGGATCTGGTTCATGTTTCCGGAGGCACCCGAGTCGACCATCATGTAGATCGGGTTGGCGCGGTCGAAGTTCGCCTCCATCGCCTTACCGACCTCGGCCGAGGCCTGGGTCCAGATCTCGATGAGCTCCTGGCGGCGCTCCTCGTCGGTGACCAGACCGCGCTCGAACTGCTTCTGCACCTTGGCGGCCTGCGCCTCGTAGCCCGACAGGATCGCCTTCTTGTCGTCGGGCGTGGTGACGTCGTCGATCGAGACCGTCACACCGGAGCGGGTGGCCCAGGTGAAGCCGGTGTCCTTGAGCGCGTCCAGCGAGGCCGCGACCTCGACCTTGGTGTAGCGCTCGGCGAGGTCGTTCACGATCGCGCCCAGGGCCTTCTTGCCCACCTCGTAGTTCACGAAGGGGTAGTCGGCCGGCAGGGTGTCGTTGAAGATGACCCGGCCCAGCGTGGTCTCCAGGGTGAACGAGCGACCGGTCTCCCAGTCGCCGCCCTGGCCCAGCGGCGGGACGACGTCGTCGAGGCGGATCTTGACCTTGCTCTGCAGCGAGATCTCGCCGCGGTCGAAGGCCATGATCGCCTCGGCGGGGGTCGAGAAGCCGCGGCCCTCGCCCGGCTCGCCGGTCCGGTCGGTGGTGAGGAAGAACAGGCCGATGATCATGTCCTGGGTGGGCATGGTCACGGGGCGGCCGTCGGACGGCTTGAGGATGTTGTTCGTCGACAGCATCAGGATCCGCGCCTCGGCCTGGGCCTCGGCGGACAGCGGCAGGTGCACCGCCATCTGGTCGCCGTCGAAGTCGGCGTTGAACGCCGAGCAGACGAGCGGGTGGATCTGGATGGCCTTGCCCTCGATCAGCTGGGGCTCGAAGGCCTGGATGCCGAGACGGTGCAGGGTGGGCGCACGGTTGAGCAGCACCGGGTGCTCGGTGATGACCTCTTCGAGGACGTCCCACACGACCGGGCGGGCGCGCTCGACCATCCGCTTGGCGGACTTGATGTTCTGCGCGTGCGACAGGTCGACGAGCCGCTTCATCACGAACGGCTTGAAGAGCTCCAGCGCCATCTGCTTGGGCAGACCGCACTGGTGCAGCTTCAGCTGCGGACCCGACACGATCACCGAGCGACCGGAGTAGTCCACGCGCTTGCCGAGCAGGTTCTGGCGGAAGCGACCCTGCTTGCCCTTGAGCATGTCGGACAGCGACTTCAGCGGCCGGTTGCCCGGGCCGGTGACGGGACGGCCACGGCGGCCGTTGTCGAACAGCGAGTCGACGGCCTCCTGCAGCATCCGCTTCTCGTTGTTGACGATGATCTCCGGAGCGCCCAGGTCGAGCAGCCGCTTGAGGCGGTTGTTCCGGTTGATCACGCGACGGTAGAGGTCGTTGAGGTCCGAGGTGGCGAAGCGGCCACCGTCGAGCTGGACCATCGGGCGCAGGTCCGGCGGGATCACCGGGACGGCGTCGAGGACCATGCCCTGCGGCTGGTTGCCGGTCTTGCGGAACGCGTCTACGACCTTGAGGCGCTTGAGGGCGCGGACCTTCTTCTGGCCCTTGCCGGTGGCGATGGTCTCGCGCAGCGACTCGACCTCGGCCTCGACGTCGAAGTCCTGCAGGCGCTTCTGGATCGCCATCGCGCCCATGTGGCCCTCGAAGTACTTGCCGAACCAGGTCTTCATCTCGCGGTAGAGCATCTCGTCGCCCATCAGGTCCTGGACCTTGAGCGACTTGAACTGGCTCCACACCTCGTCGAGGCGGTCGATCTCGCGCTGGGCGCGGTCGCGCAGCTGCTTCATCTCCCGCTCGGCGCCGTCCTTGACCTTGCGGCGCGCGTCGGCCTTGGCACCCTCGGCCTCGAGGGTGGCGAGGTCCTCCTCGAGCTTGCGGGCGCGGTCCTCGATGGAGGTGTCGCGACGCTTCTCGAGACGCTCGCGCTCCAGCTGCACCTTGCCCTCGAGCGAGGACAGGTCGCGGTGACGCGCGTCCTCGTCGACCGAGGTGATCATGTAGGCCGCGAAGTAGATGACCTTCTCGAGGTCCTTCGGCGCCAGGTCGAGCAGGTAGCCCAGCCGGCTCGGGACACCCTTGAAGTACCAGATGTGGGTGACCGGGGCGGCGAGCTCGATGTGGCCCATCCGCTCACGGCGCACCTTGGAGCGGGTCACCTCGACGCCGCAGCGCTCGCAGATGATGCCCTTGAAGCGCACGCGCTTGTACTTGCCGCAGTAGCACTCCCAGTCCCGGGTGGGACCGAAGATCTTCTCGCAGAAGAGGCCGTCACGCTCGGGCTTCAGCGTGCGGTAGTTGATGGTTTCCGGCTTCTTGACCTCGCCGTGGCTCCACGTGCGGATGTCGTCCGCGGTGGCCAGGCCGATCTGAAGCTGGTCGAAGAAGTTCACATCGAGCACGGTGGCTGCTGTCCTTCGTTTGATTCTTGAAAAATGTGTGGACCGAGGGCCGGGAGGCGCACCGGTGGGTGCGCCTCCCGCGTCACTCAGACTTCTTCAACCGAGCTGGGCTCGCGACGCGACAGGTCGATCCCGAGCTCCTCGGCGGCGCGGAAGACGTCTTCCTCCGCGTCGCGCATCTCGATGGCGGTGCCGTCCTGGGACAGCACCTCCACGTTGAGGCACAGCGACTGCATCTCCTTGACGAGCACCTTGAACGACTCGGGGATGCCCGAGTCGGGGATGTTCTCGCCCTTGACGATCGCCTCGTACACCTTGACGCGTCCGGGGACGTCGTCGGACTTGATCGTCAGCAGCTCCTGCAGGGCGTAGGCGGCGCCGTACGCCTCCATCGCCCAGACCTCCATCTCGCCGAACCGCTGGCCACCGAACTGGGCCTTACCGCCCAGGGGCTGCTGCGTGATCATCGAGTAGGGGCCGGTGCTGCGGGCGTGGATCTTGTCGTCCACCAGGTGGTGCAGCTTCAGGATGTACATGTAGCCGACCGAGACGGGCTCGGGGAACGGCTCGCCGGACCGGCCGTCGAACAGGTCGGCCTTGCCCTTCTCGCCGATCATCCGCACGCCGTCACGGTTGGGCAGCGTGGAGCCGAGCAGGCCGGTGATCTCGTCCTCGCGGGCACCGTCGAAGACCGGCGTCGCGACCTTGGAGTTGGGCTCCGCGGACTCGGCGTGGATCTTGATCAGGCGCTGCTTCCACTCGGCGTCGGCCGGGTCGGCGTGCAGGTTGAGGTCCCAGCCCTGCTTGGCCAGCCAGCCGAGGTGCAGCTCGAGGATCTGGCCGATGTTCATCCGTCGCGGGACGCCCAGCGGGTTCAGGATCACGTCGACCGGGGTGCCGTCCTCCATGAACGGCATGTCCTCGATCGGCAGGATCTTGGCGATGACGCCCTTGTTGCCGTGGCGACCGGCGAGCTTGTCGCCCACCGAGATCTTGCGCTTCTGCGCGACGTAGACGCGGACCAGCTGGTTGACGCCCGGGGGCAGCTCGTCGCCGTCCTCGCGGTCGAAGACCCGCACGCCGATGACCGTGCCGGACTCACCGTGCGGCACCTTCATCGAGGTGTCGCGCACCTCGCGCGCCTTCTCACCGAAGATCGCGCGCAGCAGCCGCTCCTCCGGCGTCAGCTCGGTCTCGCCCTTGGGCGTCACCTTGCCGACCAGGATGTCACCGGTGGTGACCTCGGCGCCGATGCGGATGATGCCGCGCTCGTCGAGGTCGGCCAGCATCTCCTCGGAGACGTTCGGGATGTCCCGGGTGATCTCCTCGGGGCCGAGCTTGGTGTCGCGGGCGTCGACCTCGTGCTCCTCGATGTGGATCGAGGTGAGGACGTCCTCCTGCACCAGGCGCTGGCTGAGGATGATCGCGTCCTCGTAGTTGTGACCGTTCCACGGCATGAAGGCGACCAGCAGGTTGGTGCCCAGCGCCATCTCGCCCTGGTCGGTGCAGGGACCGTCGGCGATCGGCGTACCGACCTCGAGCCGGTCGCCCTCGCTGACCAGCGGACGCTGGTTGATGCAGGTGCCCTGGTTGGAGCGGCGGAACTTGGCCAGCCGGTAGGTCTGGTAGGTCCCGTCGTCGTTCATGGTCTCGACCGCGTCGGCCGAGACGTCCTTGACGACGCCGGCCTTCTCCGCGGTGACCACGTCACCGGCGTCGACGGCGGCACGGAACTCCATGCCGGTGCCGACGATCGGCGAGTCGCTGACCACCAGCGGCACGGCCTGACGCTGCATGTTGGCGCCCATCAGCGCGCGGTTCGCGTCGTCGTGCTCGAGGAAGGGGATCAGCGCGGTCGCGACCGACACCATCTGGCGCGGCGAGACGTCCATGTAGTCGACCTCGCCGGCCAGGATCTCCGAGACCTCGCCGTCGCGCTGGCGCACCAGCACCCGCTCCTCGACGAAGCGCAGGTCGTCGTCGAGGACGGCGTTGGCCTGCGCGATGACGTAGCGGTCCTCGTCGTCGGCGGTGAGGTAGTCGATCTGGTCGGTGACCTGACCGTCGACGACCTTGCGGTACGGCGTCTCCACGAAGCCGAACGGGTTGATCCGGCCGTAGGAGGCCAGCGAGCCGATCAGGCCGATGTTCGGGCCTTCCGGCGTCTCGATCGGGCACATCCGGCCGTAGTGCGACGGGTGGACGTCGCGGACCTCCATGCCGGCGCGGTCACGGGAGAGACCACCCGGACCCAGCGCGGAGAGGCGACGCTTGTGCGTCAGGCCCGCGATGGGGTTGGTCTGGTCCATGAACTGCGACAGCTGGGAGGTGCCGAAGAACTCCTTCAGCGCCGCCACCACGGGTCGGATGTTGATCAGCGACTGCGGCGTGATCGCCTCGACGTCCTGGGTCGTCATCCGCTCGCGGACCACCCGCTCCATCCGGGCCAGGCCGGTGCGGAGCTGGTTCTGGATCAGCTCGCCGACCGTGCGCATGCGACGGTTGCCGAAGTGGTCGATGTCGTCGGAGGAGACGCTGAGCTCGCCCTGGGGCGAGTCCATCTGCTCGCGGCCGTCGTGCAGCGCGACGATGTACTTGATCGCGGCGACGATGTCGTCGACGGTCAGCGTCTGCTGGTCGAAGGCCTCGGTCAGCCCGAGCTTCTTGTTGATCTTGTAGCGACCGACCTTGGCGAGGTCGTAGCGCTTGGGGTTGAAGTAGTAGTTGTTCAGCAGCGTCTGCGCCGCCTCACGCGTGGGCGGTTCGCCCGGGCGCAGCTTGCGGTAGATGTCGAGCAGCGCGTCGTCCTGGCCCTGGGTGTGGTCCTTCTCCAGGGTCAGCATCATCGACTCGTACTCGCCGAACTCCTCGCGGATCTGCTCGTTGGTCCAGCCGAGGGCCTTGAGCAGCACCGTGACGTTCTGCTTGCGCTTGCGGTCGAGACGGACGCCGACGAGGTCGCGCTTGTCGATCTCGAACTCCAGCCACGCGCCACGCGAGGGGATCAGCTTGGCGGTGTAGATGTCCTTGTCGGACGTCTTGTCGGCCGAGCGCTCGAAGTAGACGCCCGGGGAGCGCACCAGCTGGGAGACCACGACGCGCTCGGTGCCGTTGATGACGAAGGTGCCCTTGTCGGTCATCAGGGGGAAGTCGCCCATGAAGACCGTCTGGCCCTTGATCTCACCGGTGTCGTTGTTGGTGAACTCCGCCGAGACGTACAGCGGAGCGGAGTAGGTGAAGTCCTTCTCCTTGCACTCGTCGACGGTGTACTTCGGGTCATAGAAGACCGGGTTCTCGAACGACAGGGACATCGTCTCGGAGAAGTCCTCGATCGGCGAGATCTCCTCGAAGATCTCGGTCAGCCCCGACTTGCGGGACACGTCCTCCCCGGCGGCGAGGCGACGCTCGACGACGGCCTGCCACTTGTCGTTGCCGACCAGCCAGTCGAAGCTGTCGGTCTGCAGGGAGAGGAGCTGTGGAACCTCGAGAGGCTCGCTGATCTTTGCGAAAGAGATTCGACGGGAGTTACCAGCGTTGGTGCGCGCGGCCAAGAGATTTCCTTCGAAGGGATCGCTGAAGGTTGTGTGGCGCCGGCCCACCACAAACCGGCCACCGGGCAGGCCGAAGAGTATTTGAGAGCGGGCGCAAAGAAGAAGACTAGCGCAGCCGCGGGCGCGCGACAACCCATCGCGGGGGTCAAGCGACGACGAGCGTCGCGACCATGGCGATCATCTTGGACGTCGCAGCGGCCAAGGTCAAGCGCAACCGTCCCGTGTTGGGGACAGGCCGGGTCAGTCGCGCCCGCTCGCGCCTAGTCCTGCTCGGGCGTGTCGCCGCCAGCGTCGCTCGGCGCCGCCGGGGAGTCCGCCTCGGGCGCCTCCTCGACCGGCGGGCCCTGGACGTCGGCGACGAGCCAGTCGCCGTCGACCTTCTCCATCGTCAACGTGGCGTACGCCGCGGTGCGGGCCGGCTCGGTGCGCTGCTTGTCGGTGGTCAGCTGGTCGAAGGCGACGAAGACCTGCACCCGGTCGTCGGCCTCGTCCCCGGAGCCGTTGCGCACCACGCCCGATGAGATGAACTCCACATCGACCTTGATCCCCAGCCGCGGAGCGTTCTCCTCGAGCAGCGAGAACAGCTCCTGGTAGTCCTTGCGGTAGTCCCCGGTCAGCAGCGCCGAGGCCGCCTCCCGGTCCGCGGCCATCCGGGTGTGGTCGTAGGCGAAGACGATGGTGGCAGCCTGCTGAGCAGCCCGCTCGGCCTCCTCGGCCGCCTTCTCCACCGCGTCGGTGGACGGGCGGAACAGGTGCACGGCGACCGCGCCGGCGGCCAGCGCGACGGCAAGCACGCCGAGCGCGACCAGCAGCAGCACGGGTGCGGGACGGCGGGTCGACGGGTCCGTGGCGGCGCTCGCGTCGTCGCTGACCGGCTTGTCCAGGGAGACCTTCTCGGAGTCCTCCCCCGGCTCGGCCTCGTCCTGCTCCGGCGTGGTCTCGGGCTCCTCAGCCTCGGCCGCCTCGGCGGCCAGCTCGGCGTCGTACGTCGCGCGACGCTCGTCGTCGAGCAGCACCTCGGCGGCCTGGTTGAACACCCGGAACCGGCGGTCGGTGGGGTCGAGGTCGGCGATCGCGGCCTTCCAGGCCGCCTTGACCTCGGCCGGGGACGCGCCCGGGTCGACGTCGAGGAGGTCGTACCAGTTGGCTCGCATCACGACTCCTGGGCCAGGGGGGTGTACTCGTCGACGAGCCACGTGCCGTCGACCTTGACCAGCTCGGCCTGGATCCGGAACTGGAAGGACGTCGGCACCCCCTTGCGCTTGGTGCCGGCCGGCGGGTCGTAGGTGACCCGCACTCCCCCGGCGACCAGCACGGTCGCGGAGTCGTCGTCGAGCTTGGAGACGCCCGTCGCGTAGACGTCGCCGATGTTGGTCTCGCCGAGCTGGGCCACGCGCGTCTCGTTCATCGGGACGCCCTCGGCGAAGGACTCCTGGAGCTTCGGCGTGATCACCTCCTCGACCAGCGCCTGGTACTCGCTCAGCTTGCCCTGCTCGTCGAGGTCCTCGGGGCCGAAATTGTTGACGCGGAGCACGAACTGCTCGGCTTGGGCCATCACCTCGTCGCGGGTGCGCTGCACGCCGCCCTCGCCGTCGGCGCGCACCAGCGTCCACGCCAGCGCCGCACCGGCGAGCAGCACGGCCAGCGCGAGGACCGGGAGCAGGGCCCGCCGCAGTCGGCCGGGCCGGGGCGCGAGCGGCGTCTCGGGGGACGCCTCCTCACCCGCGGGATCGGGGTCGGGTCGGGTGTCGGTCACTTCCGCGTCTGCGTCAGCGGGCGAAGCAGCAACCACTTCCACGACTCCTCTCCAAGACTTCGGGGGGCCAACGTACCGGGGCTGGTGGCAGTGCCCTCCTCCGCCGTCTCGGCAGCGTCCTGCCAGCGGACCCGACCCGTCGCGGCGTCGACCTCGGCCACGATCGGTGCGCCGTAGTCGGCCCCCGCGCGCGGGACCTGCGAGGCGCCGCGGGCGTTGGTCTTCGAGGGGGGCTCGGTGCACTGGGCGTTCATCACCATCGGCCGGTTCTCGAGGTTCTGCGGAGGCCGGGTGTCGGTGACCTCGTAGCCCTCGTGGCAGACCTCGGGCGTGGTCGTCAGCACCAGCCCGAAGTGGGCGTCGTAGAGCTGGGTGCGCGGGTCCTTGGCGACGACCGTGAAGCCGCCCTCCACCACGTAGGGGTAGATCGCCAGGAGCTGCTCGATGCCGTCGAGGCGCTGGAGGACGATGTCGCCGGTGGTGACCAGGTTGTTGATCAGCGACGCCAGGTCGACCTCGTTGTCCTCGAGGAACCGGCGCAGCTGGTTGGCCGTGGCGCTGCCGTTGTCGATCACCGAGCGCAGGTCCTCGTCGGAGCCGGCCAGCGCGCCGGTGAACAGGCTCAGGTCCCGGGCGAACGAGCGGATCGAGTCGGCGGAGTCGAGCTGGGTGCTCAGCACCGTGTTGCTGTCGCGGATCAGGTCCGTGGTGAGCTCGAAGTTGGCGTCGGCGGTGTCGATGAAGGAGGTGCTGGTGTCGATGATCTGCTGCAGGTCCTCGCCGGTGCCGTCGAAGGCGACGCCGAGCTCGCGCACCACGGTCTGCAGGTCGTCGCGGTCCACGGAGTTGACCGTGTTGGACAGGTCGGTCAGCAGGGTCTGCGTGGCGATCGGGGTGCGCGTCATCTCGGCCGGGATCTCGGAGTCGTTCTCGAGGAACGGCCCGTCGTCGACCTCCGGCTGGAGCTCGACGTACTGCTCACCGACCGCGGAGCGGTTGCCGACCACGGCCAGCGTCTCGGCCGGGATCTCGTCGTGGTCGTTGTCGATGCCCAGGTGGACGTCGACGCCGTCCTCGGTGAGCACCATCTTCTCGACCTCGCCGATGCGCACACCGCGGTAGGAGACCTCGGCGCCGGCGAAGATGCCGCCGGACTCGCCGAAGTGCGCGACGACCGTGTAGGCGTCGTCGAAGAGCAGCCGGTCCAGGCGGGCGTAGCGCGCTCCGACGAAGCTCACCCCGACGAGCGTGATCACCACGAAGATGACCAGCTGCACCTTGGTGCGACGGGTGATCATCGGATCACCGTCCCGCGCACCATCAGCGAGACGAGGTCCGGGTCGTAGGTCTGCATCAGCTCACCCATCGTGGCTCCAGTTCCGCTGGTGGGCGGCTGGGGGCTCTGCCCCAGCGGCGCCCGGTTGAGGCCGAGCAGCGCGCCGAGGCCGCCGAGCAGGCCGCTGCCGCTGCCGCCCTCCCCGCTGCTTCCACCGCCGGCGCCGGCAGCGCCGCCACGGGGGCGCTTGGGGCACAGCGCGCCGGCCAGCAGCCCCAGCGGGGTGGCGCACACGACGTTCGTGAGGTCCTTGAGCGTGCCGGTCAGGAACCGGCCGCAGCCGGCTAGGTCGGGCGTGCCGTCGACGAGGTCGTTGAGGCAGGCGCTGAGCCGCTCGCGCGCACCGTTGCAGAGCTCGGTGAGGTCGAGGTCGGCCAGGTTGTCGTCGATCAGGTGGAACGGCACGCAGACCTCCTCGGGCAGACCGGGGACCGTGACGGGCGAGCCGTCGAGGTTGAGGTCCAGCTGGAGCGAGAGGTTGGTGTAGTCGCCCATGTGCAGGTTGCGGGCCACCTGCGGGTCACGGCCGATGACCTCGTCCACGAACGGGTAGGTCAGGATGACCTGGACGGAGTTGACCAGGTGGTCGCCGCTCTCGGCGAGCTTGTTGATCACCGGGGTGAGCTGGCGCAGCGTGGTGATCGTGGCGTTCTTGGACGCCTTGATCACCCGGACGCCGGTGCTGCTGAGGCGGTTCAGCGCACGCAGCGCCTTGATCAGGTCGTCGCGCTGGGTGTCCAGTGAGGCCACGGCCGAGGGCAGCTCGTCGAGCGTCCGCTCGATCGTGCGCTCCTGGGCGTTCACCGACTTGGAGAGGTCGTTGAGGGAGTCGATCGCGTCGACGATGTCGTCGCGGTTCTCGTCCAGGGTGGTGACCAGGGTGTTGGCCTGGCGCAGCACCGACCGGGCCGTGCCCTCCCGGCCCTCCAGCGCGAGGTTCAGCTCGTTCGCGATGGTCTTCACCTGGGCGATGCCGCCACCGTTGAGGACGAGGCTGAGCGCGGAGAGCACCTCCTCGACCTCCGGGTTGCGACCGGAGCGCTCCAGCGGGATCCGGGCCCCCTCCGCGAGGGGCTCGTCGCTGCCCCCCTCCTCGGGCGCGGCCAGCTGGACGAACTTCTCGCCCAGCAGGCTGGTCTGGCGGATCTCGGCCACCGCGTTGGCGGGCAGCTCGGTGTCGCCACGGATCTCGAGCTCCACCACGGCGGTCTGGCCGTCGAGGTCGATCTGCTTCACCATGCCGACGTTGACGTCGTTGACCTTCACCGTCGACTGCGGCACCAGGTCGAGCACGTCGTGGAACTCCACGCTCAGCGTCATCGGGTCGTCGCCGGTGTCGGCGCCACCGGGCAGCGGCATCTGGTAGATGCTGAAGTCGCAGGCGGAGAGCAGCAGGGTGGTGAACAGCACCAGCACCGCCGAGCGCAGCGCGGAGAGGCGTGCGCGTCGTGGGAGAGTCGTGCGGGTCATCGGCGTCCCTCCACCAAGCCTGCGAGCGTGGCGTCGAAGCGCTCCGCGGAGCTCGCCACACCGCCCTGTCCGAACGCCGCGGAGCGCGGCAGGATCGTGCTGATCAGGTCGCAGATGCGGCCCTTCGTGTCGATCTGGTTGACCAGCCCGCACAGCAGGACACCGGGGTCGTTGCGCACCTGGTTGAGGATCTCGCCCAGGTTGGCCCGGGTGTCGAGCGTGCCCGACTGCGGGTTGTAGGTCAGCGCGAGGTTGTTGAGCGCGAGCGGGGCGACGTCGAGGATCTGCTCCAGCGCGCCGCGCTGCTTGACCAGCACCTTGGAGACCCGGTTCAGCCCCTTGATGTTGCGCCCCAGCAGCTGGCGGTTGTCCTTGACGAACGTGGAGACCGTCTCCATCGCCACCGAGAGGTTGCGCAGGGCGGAGGAGAGCTCGCGTCGCTCGCCGGAGAGCAGCTCGGAGACGTCGGCGACCGAGGTGTTGAAGTCGCGGACCGTCTCGTCGTTGTCGGCCAGGGTCTTGAGGAACGACTCGAGCTTCTCGGCGGCGCCGAAGAGCTCCTCCTTGTTGTCGTCCAGCGTGCCGCTGAACTTCCCGAAGTCCTTGATCGTCTGGTTGAGCGCAGCGCCCTGGCCCCCGAAGTTCGCCGCGGTCGTGGTGAGCAGGTCCGAGAGGGCGCCGTCCTTGTTGGCTCCGGTCGGCCCCAGGGCGACGGTCAGGTCGTCGATGCTCTGGTAGATCTGGTCGAGCTCGAGCGGCATGCTCGTCTGCTCGGTGCTCAGCTCCGCGTCGTCGGCGAGCACCTCGCCCTTCTTGTAGACCGGGGCCAGCTGGATGTAGCGGTCCCCCACGATCGCCGGCGCCACGATCAGGGCCTTGGCGTCCACCGGCACCTTGACGTCGGCGTCGTAGGCGATCCGCACCTCGACGTCGGTGCCCGAGGGCGTCACCGACTCCACCTCGCCGACCGGCACGCCGAGCACCCGCACGTCGCTGCCCTCGTAGACCGACACCGTGCGCGGGAAGTGCGCGGTGAGGTACTTGCGCTCCTTGCCGCCGAACATGGCGATGCCGGCGGCGACGACCAGGATCAGCACGATCCCCGGGACGAGCAGCTTCTTGACCTGGTTCATCTCAGCCCACCTCCGGGAGCGGCGGGATGTTCTGGATGTAGGTGTCGAACCACGGGCCGGAGCCCAGCGTGTTCGCGAAGACGCGGTAGAACGGCGCCATCAGCCGCAGGCTGTTGTCGAGGTTGTCCTCGTTCTTGTTCAGCACCTTCACGACGCTCTCGAGACTGGTCAGGGCGGGCTTCAGGTCGGCCCGGCTCTCCCGGACGATCGCGGTCAGCTCGCGCGAGAGGGTGCTGGTGGAGACCAGCAGCCGGTGCACCGCGGCACGTCGGCGCACCACGGCACGGAAGAGCACCTCGGAGTCGCGCATCAGCGAGACGATGTCCTGGTCGCGCTCGTCGAGGGTGGTGCTGACCTTCTCCAGGTTCTTCAGCAGCGTGTTGATCTGCCGGTCGCGCGCCGCGATGTTCGACGACAGCGCGGAGACGCCCTTGAGCGCGGCCTGGAACTCCTGCGGGGTGTTGCGGGTCAGCTCCGAGAGCGTGGTCAGCGACGCGGCCAGCTGGCCGGTGTCGATGTCGCCCGTGGTCTCGCCGAGCCCCTCGAACGCGTCGATCACGTCGTAGGGCGAGCTGGTGCGCGCCAACGGGATCTCGTGGTCGGTGTCGAGCTGGCCGCCACCGGCCGGCTCGAGGGACAGGTACATCGCCCCGAGCAGGGTCTTGACCTTGATCGCCGCCCGGGTCTCGGTGCCGAAGTCGGCGCCCTTCTCGACGCGGAACCGCACCCGCACGCGGTCGTCGACCAGCTCGACCTTCTCGACCTTGCCGACCCGGACCCCGGCGATGCGGACCTCGTCGTCGGCCTTGAGCCCGCCGGACTCGGCGAAGGACGCGTGGTAGATGTCGCCGCCGCCCACGATCGGCAGGTCACCGGCCCGGAAGGCCGCGACCAGGATGGCCACCAGCATCGCCAGGCTGATCGCGCCGACGATGACGGGGTTGCGCTCGCGAAACGGGATCATCCGAGATCACACCTTGAGGACCCGACGTCGTAGTTGACCGGAAGGCTCACGTTCAGCGGGAGGTTCACTCGCGCCTTGAAGGAGCACAGGTAGAAGTTGAACCAGGAGCCGTACGTCGCGGTGCGCCCCACCTTCTCGAGCTTGAGCGGCAGGACCTGCAGGGCCCGGTCGATCTCGCCCTTGCCCCGGTCGAGGTTGCCGGCCAGGCGGCGCAGGCCGCGGACGTCGTCGACGAAGGGCTTGCGGATCCCCGACACCAGGTCGGCGGTCTCCACCGACAGGTCCGAGATGCCCTCCAGCGACCCGAGGATCGCCTTCCTGTCGTTCTTGAGCCCGCGCACGAGCTGGCGGAAGTTGACGATCAGCTTGGAGAGCTGGTCGTCGCGGTCGCCGACCGTGACCAGCACCGTGTTGAGGTTGTCGATGAGGTCCCCGATCAGCTCGTCGCGTCCGGCGATGGTCGAGGTGACCGAGGCGGTGTGCCCCAGCAGGCTCTCGAGCGTGCCGCCCTCGCCCTGGAAGACCTGGACGATCTCGTAGGAGAGCTTGTTGATGTCCGAGGGCGAGAGCGCCTGGAACAGCGGCTTGAAGCCGTTGAAGAGGACGGTGAGATCGAGCGCCGGGGTGGTCTTGGCGGCCGGGATGGTCGCGCCCTCCTCGAGCGGCTCGGTGTCGCCGACCTCGGTGGTCAGGGCGAGGTAGCGCTGGCCGACCAGGTTGCGGTAGCGGATGGCGACGTTGGTGGCGTCGGTGACCGGGCTGCCCGCGTCCACGCTGAAGGTGACCCGGGCCCGGGTGCGGTCGACGATGTCGATGTCGTCGACGGTGCCGACCTTCACGCCGGCGACCCGCACGTCGTCGCCCTTGACGACGCCGGTGGCGTCGACGAAGACGGCCTTGTACTCACGCTTGTCCCCGAAGCTGATGTTGCCGATCACGATGGCCAACAGGCCGGTGGCGAGCGTGGTGATCACCATGAACACCAGCAGCTTGGCGCCGGCCGAGGCGGTGGTCCGGTCGAGCATCTTCATCGCAGACTCACCTGCTTCCCGCGGGCCATCGGGCCGAGCAGCAGCACACCGAGGTCCGGGACGTCGCGCACCCCGGTGCCGAGCGCCGGTGCGAGCAGCGACTTGAGCAGGCCCGCCTCGGCCGGGCTGCCGGCGTACACGCCCGGCGTGCCCTGGCTCCCGAAGCCGGGCTGGGTGCGCATCGTGCCCTTGCCGGTGGGCTCGTCGACCCCATCGTCGAAGTTGGGGATGTCGTTGAAGGGGTTCGCCTGCGAGTACGACGGCTCGGGCAGCTGGCCGCAGTAGGGCCCGTTCTTGGCGCCGAAGCGAGGCTTGTCGTTCATGTTGTACCCCCGGGGCTGGTTGGGGAGCAGCTCGAGGTTGATGTGCAGGGTGAAGCCGCGGAACGCCTCCGCCTGGCGCTTGCCGGCGCCGACGATGCCCTCGGTGAGGCACGGGTACTGCGGCGCGTACTTGGCCAGCACCCGGGTCACCGGCGCACCCACCTCGCCGAGGCGGATCAGGTTGTCGCCGTTCTCCTCGAGGAACGCGTCGGCGGTGTCGGCGAAGGAGGAGACGTCGGCGAACAGCGTCTGCACCTCCTTCTCACGGTCCTCCAGCGTCCCGGTGGTCTTGATCGTGTTGCGCAGGATCTCGGCGATCTCCGGCACCACGCCGGCGTAGAGGTCGGAGACCTGGGCGGTGAGCCGCAGGTCCTCGACCAGGGCCGGGATCTCCGGGTTGATCTTGGTGAGGTAGCCGTCGAGGGTCTCGAGGCTCTCGCCGATCTGCTCGCCGCGGCCGCCGAGCGCGGTGGCCAGCGCGTTGAGGGTCTTGTTCAGGTCCGCCGGCTGCACGGTGCGCAGCAGCGGGTTCAGGTCGGAGAGCACCTTCTCGACCTCGATCGACACCTCGGTGCGGGTGATCGTGTCGCCGGCGCTGATCGCCTTCGCGGCCGGCTCCGGCGGCACCTCGAGCGAGACGTACTTCTCCCCGAACAGGGTCTTGGGGACGATCGAGCCGGTCACGTTGGCCGGGATGGTCTCGACCTGGTCGGGGTAGAGGCCCAGGGTGATCTCGGCGCCGTCGCTCACCGACTCGAACGCCAGCACCTCGCCGACGATGACGCCGCGGATCTTCACGTCCGCGCGGGTGGGCAGCTGCAGGCCGATGCTGCTGGTCTGCAGGGTGACCTTGTCGTAGTCGGTGAACTTCTTGGTGAACACCGCGTAGGTCAGCCAGACGCCGGTGAGCAGCAGGCACAGGAAGACCACGCCGAGGGTCTTGAGCTTCAGCGTCTTCATCGCCGCCTCACCCCGCCAATCTCACGGTCGTCGAGGCGCCCCAGATGGCCATCGAGAGGAAGAGGTCGATGACGTTGATCGCCACGATGCTGGTACGCACCGCACGCCCCACGGCCACGCCCACCCCGGCCGGACCGCCCGAGGCGTTGTAGCCGTGGTAGCAGTGGATCAGGATCACCACGACCGCGAAGACCAGCACCTTGCCGAAGGACCACAGCACGTCTCCCGGTGGCAGGAACAGGTTGAAGTAGTGGTCGTAGGTGCCGGTGCTCTGCCCGTAGAACGCGGTCACGGTCAGCCGGGTCGCGAAGTACGACGAGAACAGGCCCACGACGTAGAGCGGCACGATCGCGATCAGCCCGGCGATGATCCGGGTCGTCACCAGGAAGGGCAGCGACGGGATCGCCATCACCTCCAGGGCGTCGATCTCCTCGGAGATCCTCATCGCGCCGAGCTGCGCGGTGAAGCCGCAGCCGACCGTCGCGGCGAGCGCGATGCCGGCCACCAGGGGCGCGATCTCGCGGGTGTTGAAGTAGGCGGAGACGAACCCGGACAGGGCCGCGGTGCCGATCTGGTTGAGCGCCGCGTAGCCCTGGAGCCCCACCTCGGTGCCGGTGAAGAAGGACATCGCGGCGATCACCCCGACGGTGCCGCCGATCACGGCGAGCGCTCCGGAGCCGAGGGTGATCTCGGCCAGGATGCGCAGGATCTCCTTCTTGTAGCGGCGCACGGTGCGCGGGGCCCAGGAGAGGGCGCGCACGTAGAAGGCAAGCTCCTCACCGAGCTTGTCGAGCATCTTCATGGGCCGCTCGTAGACGGCCTTGATGGAGGACATGGGCGTCAGCCTGTCTTCGGCGGGACGAGCTGCAGGTAGATCGCGCTCATCACGAAGTTGACGATGAACAGCAACATGAAGGTGATCACCACGGACTCGTTCACCGCGTCCCCGACGCCCTTGGGGCCACCGCCGGCGTTCATGCCCTTGTAGCAGGCGACGATCGCGGCGATCAGGCCGAAGATCAGGGCCTTGGCCATCCCCTGCCAGAGGTCCGGTAGCTGTGCCAACGCGGTGAAGCTCGCTAAATAGGCCCCTGGTGTGCCCTCTTGGAGGATGACGTTGAAGACGTAGCCGCCGCTCACCCCCACCACGCTGACCAGGCCGTTGAGGAAGACGGCGACCAGCATGCAGGCCAGGACCCGGGGAACCACCAGGCGCTGGATGGGGTCGATGCCCAGCACCATCATCGCGTCGAGCTCCTCGCGGATCTTCCGCGCGCCCAGGTCGGCCGCGATGGCCGACCCGCCGGCGCCCGCGATCAGCAACGACGTGGCGATCGGTCCCGCCTCACGCACGACGGCCAGCACCGCGGCCGAGCCGGTGAAGGACTGTGCGCCGAGCTGCTTGACCAGGCCGCCGACCTGCAGCGCGATGACCGCGCCGAAGGGGATGGCCACCAGCGCGGTGGGGATGATCGTGACCGAGGCGACGAACCAGGCCTGCTGGATGAACTCGCGGAACTGGAACGGCCGGCGGAACAGTCCGCGGCCGACGTCGAGACCGAACGCGAAGAGCTTTCCAGCGGTCCCGATCGGAGCCAGTGCTCGCGATGCGGTGATGCCTGCCACCGAGGATCAGGCCCCCGTGACGATGCCGGCGTACTGGTCCTGGAACGACCCAGGCGGCGGCGTCACGCCGTTGAGGCGGCACCACTCCCCCGGCGCGCGCTGGCTGCGCCGCGGGACGCCGTTCGAGGGCTCCTGCTGCAGCGGGATCGGCGGCAGCGGGGGCAGCTCCTGGTCCTCCTCGGCGGCCAGCTCGTCGGCGTCCTTCTCCTCGGACATGCCGATCGGGCCGACCCGCTGGGCGTTCAGGAACTGGCGCACCACCGGCTCCTCGGAGCTGAGCAGCATCTCCCGGGGACCGAACATGGCCAGGTGCTTGTGGTAGAGCAGACCGATGTTGTCGGGCACGGTGCGCGCGGTGTTGACGTCGTGGGTGACGATCAGGAACGTCGCGTCGATCTGCGCGTTCAGGTCGACGATGAGCTGGTTGAGGAAGGCCGTGCGCACCGGGTCGAGACCGGAGTCGGGCTCGTCGAAGAGGATGATCTCGGGGTCCAGGACCAGCCCGCGCGCGATGCCCGCGCGCTTGCGCATACCGCCGGAGATCTCGCCGGGGAGCTTGTCCTCGGTGCCGACCAGGCCGACGAGGTCCATCTTCTCCATCACGATCTGACGGATCTCCGACTCCGACTTCTTGGTGTGCTCGCGCAGCGGGAAGGCGACGTTGTCGTAGAGGGTCATCGAACCGAACATCGCGCCGTCCTGGAAGAGCACCCCGAAGAGCTTGCGGATCTCGTAGAGCTCCTTCTCCGAGCAGGAGGCGATGTCGGTGCCCTCGATCATGATCGAGCCCTTGTCGGGCTTGAGCAGCCCGATCAGGGTCTTCAGGAAGACCGACTTGCCGGTGCCGGAGGGGCCGAGCATCACGCAGATCTCGCCCGCGGGGATGGTCAGGGTCACGTCGCCCCAGATGAGCTGCTTGCCGAACGACTTGGTCAGACCATCGACCTGGATCTCGACACCCATCTGGCACTCTCCCTCTTGGGTCGTGGCACGCCTCGACCACCCTCGTGTTGTTCGACCCGGCCCCCCGACGTGATCGCTGCCACATTCAACGGCGAGCGATGCGGGAGGTTACGCCGGATCGGCCCTCGACACTCCCCCGCCGACGATCCGTCCAAACCGGACACGGAATGTTACTCATAGGTACACCTACTGTGACAAGAGCCGCATCCTGGTCGTGGACAAACGACGAAGGGCGGCCACCGGTATCGGTGGCCGCCCTGGGCGGCGAGGAGGCGATGCCTCCTTGCGGGTCGTGCAGCGATCAGGCGCGGAGAGTGTCCGCGCCGGGGATCACTTGAGGGTGACGGTGGCCCCGGCGCCCTCGAGGGCCTCCTTGGCCTTCTCCGCGGCGTCCTTGGCAACCTTCTCCAGGATCGCCTTGGGGGCGGACTCCACCAGCTCCTTGGCCTCCTTGAGGCCGAGCGAGGTGAGGGCGCGCACCTCCTTGATGACGTTGATCTTCTTTTCGCCGGCCGACTCGAGGACGACGTCGAACTCGTCCTGCTCGGCAGCGGCCTCGGCAGCGCCACCGCCGGCGGCGGGGGCAGCGGCGACGGCGACCGGAGCGGCAGCGGTCACGCCGAAGGTGTCCTCGAACTGCTTCACGAACTCGGAGAGCTCGATGAGGGTCATTTCCTTGAACGCGTCGAGCAGCTCGTCGGTGGTGAGCTTCGCCATGGTGGCGGTTCCTTCCATTCGTGGTCCGCGCCGCTTCGCGGGCGGACCGGGGTTTCAGGTGGTGTGTGCGTCAGCCTTGGATCAGGCGTCGGCGGCTTCGGCGGCCTCGTCGGCCTCCGGGGCGCCCTCGGCCGAGGCCGGGGCTTCCTCGGCAGCGGCCGGCACGCCGGCACCACCTGCGAGGATCGAGGGGTCCTCCTCCGCCTTCGCCTGCAGGGCGCCGGCGAGCCGGGCAGCCTGAGCGAGCGGGGCGTTGAGGAGGTAGACGGCCTGGCTCAGCGAGGCGAGCATCGCGCCCGCCATCTTGCCCAGGAGCACCTCGCGCGACTCGAGGTCCGCCAGCTTGGCGATCTCCGAGGCGTCGAGGGGCTTGCCGTCGAGCACGCCACCCTTGATGACAAGGGCGGGGTTGGCCTTGGCAAAGTCACGCAGACCCTTGGCCGCCTCGACGACGTCACCGCTGATGAAGGCGATGGCGGTCGGGCCGGTCAGCAGGTCCTCAAAGCCGTCGATCCCCACCTCGGTGGCGGCGATCTTGGCCAGCGTGTTCTTGACCACGGCGTAGTTGGCGTTCTCGCCGAGGGAGCGCCGCAGGTCCTGCAGCTGCTTCACGGTGAGACCGCGGTACTCGGTCAGCACAGCGCCAGCGGCACCGTTGAAGGACTCAACGATCTCCGCCACGGCTGCTGTCTTCTCTGGCCGCGCCATGGGTCTCCTTCCGGACTTCTCTTGTCGAGATGCCGGTCCTGGCGCGGAGACGACGAACGCCCCGGCGCGAGGCGCACGGGGCGTGGGAGGCCGCACGAGGCGGAACTCTTGCTCTGTGTCACCTGCGCTGGCATCCGCGTCTGCGAACCTTCGGTCACCCCAGGGGGGCGACAACCGGCGGTCTCTGGCTTCAGTCGTGAACTGTAGGCGCATCCGGCGCCCGGACCAAATCGCCGCCGAAGACGACACCGGCCCGTCGTCCGAGGACGACGAGCCGGTGGCTGCCGGGGTACGGCGAGTGTCGGCTCAGGCCTGACCCTCGTCCTCCACGGTGACGTTCTTGGTGCGGTTCGGGTCGACCTGGATGCCGGGGCCCATGGTCGTCGAGACGGTCACCTTCTTGATGTAGCGGCCCTTGGAGCTGTTGGGCTTGAGGCGCAGCACCTCCTCGAGGGCGGCGGCGTAGTTCTCCACCAGCTGCTCCTCGGAGAACGAGGCCTTGCCGATGATGAAGTGCAGGTTCGCGTGACGGTCCACGCGGAACTCGATCTTGCCGCCCTTGATGTCCGAGACGGCCTTGGCCACGTCGGGGGTGACGGTGCCGGTCTTCGGGTTCGGCATCAGGCCACGGGGGCCGAGCACGCGACCGAGGCGACCGACCTTGCCCATCATGTCGGGGGTCGCGACGACGGCGTCGAAGTCGAGCCAGCCGCCGGCCACCTTCTCGATGAGCTCGTCGCCACCGACGACGTCGGCGCCGGCCTCACGGGCGGCGTCAGCCTTCTCGGCGTTGGCGAAGACCAGGACCCGAGCGGTCTTGCCGGTGCCGTGCGGGAGGTTGACGGTGCCGCGGACCATCTGGTCGGCCTTGCGGGGGTCGACGCCGAGACGCATCACCACGTCCAGGGTCTCGTCGAACTTCTTCTTGCTGGCGCTCTTGGCGATCTTGATCGCCGTCAGCGGGGCGTAGAGCTCGTCCTGGTCGAACTGCTCCGCCGCCGCGCGGTAGGTCTTGCTGCGCTGCATGTCTGGTTCTCTTCTCTTCCAGTCGTGGTCTGGTGGGCCAGCGCGGCCCTGCCACAGATTCAGTGTGCTGGCGGTCAGGGGCGCGAGGCCCCGGACTCAGATCAGTCGGTCGTGACGCCCATCGAGCGGGCGGTGCCCTCGACGATCTTCATGGCGGCCTCGACGTCGTTGGCGTTGAGGTCGGGGAGCTTCGTCGTGGCGATCTCGCGCACCTGGTCCTTGGTCAGCTTGCCGACCTTCTCCTTGTGCGGGACGCCCGAGCCCTTCTGCAGGCCGGCAGCCTTCTTGATCAGCTCGGAGGCCGGCGGGGTCTTGGTGACGAAGGTGAACGAGCGGTCCTCGTAGACCGTGATCTCGACCGGGATGACGTTGCCGCGCATCGACTCGGTCTGCGCGTTGTACGCCTTGCAGAACTCCATGATGTTCACGCCGTGCGGACCGAGAGCGGTACCGACCGGCGGAGCAGGAGTAGCCGCCCCGGCCTGGAGCTGCACCTTGACCAGGGCAGCGATCTTCTTCTTCTTGGGAGGCATGACTTCGGGTCCTTTTGCTTGTGCGTCGTGGTCTCGACGAGCCCGGTGCCGGTGCGGACCGGTGGGGCTCTGCCACCTGGTTGTTGCGTGATGGCGGGGAGGGCGTCAGCCGACCTCCCCGGCCACCGTGCTGAGCTAGACCTTCTGGATCTGGCTGAAGCTCAGCTCGACCGGGGTCTCCCGGCCGAAGATCTCGACGAGGGCCTTGACCCTCTGGGACTCCGCGTTGATCTCGGTGATCGTGGCGTGCAGCGTCGCGAACGGCCCGTCGACGACCATCACCGAGTCGGTGACGTCGAAGTCGGCGACCTCGATCTGCTTCTTGGCCGGAGCGCCCGCGGGGGCCGGCTGGCCGGACGCCTGCGCGTCGGCCGCCGCCTTGGCGACGATGGCCGGGGCCAGCATGTTCTCGACCTCCGTCATGCTCAGCGGCACCGGCTGGTGGCTGTGGCCGACGAAGCCGGTGACCGAGGGGGTGTGGCGCACGGCCGCCCAGGACTCGTCGGTCAGGTCCATCCGGACCAGGACGTAGCCGGGGAGCACGGTGCGGCGCACCAGCTTGCGCTGGCCGTTCTTGATTTCCGCGACCTCCTCGGTGGGGACCACGATCTCGTGGATGTAGTCCTCCATGTTCAACGAGATGATGCGGTTCTCGAGGTTCGCCTTCACCCTGTTCTCCATGCCGGAGTAGGTGTGGATGACGAACCAGTCACCGGGCTTGGCCCAGAGCTCGCGGCGGAAGTCCTCGAGCGGGTCGTCGCCCTCGGTCTCGTCGCTGGCGGCGTCGTCGTCCTCGGCGTCGTCGTCCTCTTCGGGGGACGCGGACTCGGCCTCAACGGGCTCGGTGGCGTCCTCGACGGCGTCCTCTGCGGACGCGGCGGTCTCCTCGAGGGAGTCGCCGGCGACGGCCTGCGTCTCCTCGGCCTCGACCGGCTCGTACTGCTCCGACACGTGATGCTCCGTCACTTCGATGTGCGTTACGCGCCCGGCTTGTGCCGGACGGTCAGGACTGAGGGCCGAGCGACTCGTGATCGCCGGCCGGCGGTCACTGGGTGCCGCTGCCGCCGAAGACCTCGAAGGCGAGTTTTCCGAACCCGAGGTCGAGCAGCGAGACGATCGCGATCATCACCAGCACGAACACCAGCACCACGATGAAGTACGTGACCAGCTGGGGCCGTGTCGGCCAGACGACCTTGCGAAGCTCGGCGACGACCTGGCGGTAGAACGTGAGGGGGCTGGTGCGCTTGCCGCCCTCATCGCCGGGCGTACTGCCGCGCTGGTTGCGAACCGCGCTGCTGTCCGACACGTTCTTCCACCTTGTCGTCGTCGATCGACCAGTTGTCCTTGCAGGGCACGAGGGACTTGAACCCCCAACCTTCGGTTTTGGAGACCGATGCTCTGCCAGTTGAGCTAGTGCCCTTCAGTCGCTTCCCACCACCCGGTCTGACCGGGCGCCGAGGGCACGCCTCAGCAGGTGGAGAACCACATCGGGGAAGTGTACGGGGAGAACCGATGCCGCGTCCAAACGCGCCCCGGTGGGCTGGACGTGGAACGGGCACGAGGTCGTCGGCCGGCCGCGCCTACGATGGCCCTATGACCGCTACGACGCCCGACAGCTCGTCCCCTCGCCCCGTCCGCCCGCGTGAGCGGCGCGTGTCGCTGCGGGTCGGCTCCATCGCCGAGTCCGCGACGCTCAAGGTCGACGCCAAGGCCAAGGCGCTCAAGGCGCAGGGCCACTCGGTCATCGGCTTCGGCGCCGGCGAGCCGGACTTCCCCACCCCCGACTACATCGTGCAGGCCGCGATCGAGGCGTGCAGCCAGCCCGCGAACCACCGCTACACCCCCGCAGGCGGGCTCCCCGAGCTGAAGCAGGCCATCGCCGAGAAGACGCTGCGCGACAGCGGCTGGTCGGTCGAGCCGAGCCAGGTACTGGTCACCAACGGCGGCAAGCAGGCGATCTACGAGGCCTTCGCCGCGATGATCGACCCGGGCGACGAGGTCATCGTCCCGGCGCCCTACTGGACGACCTACCCGGAGTCGATCAAGCTGGCCGGCGGCGTACCCGTCGAGGTCCTCGCCGACGAGACCCAGGACTACAAGGTCACCGTCTCCCAGCTCGAGGGCGCGCTGACCGAGCAGACCAAGGTGCTGCTGTTCGTGTCCCCGTCCAACCCCACCGGCGCGGTTTACACCGCCGACGAGATCCGCGCGATCGGCGCCTGGGCCCAGGATCACGGGCTGTGGGTGCTCACCGACGAGATCTACGAGCACCTGGTCTACGACGGCGTGGAGACCGGCTCCCTCCCGGTGCTCTGCCCGGGTCTGGCCGACCGCTGCGTCGTGGTCAACGGCGTGGCCAAGACCTACGCGATGACCGGCTGGCGGGTCGGCTGGGTGATCGGCCCCACCGACATCGTCAAGGCCGCCACCAACCTGCAGTCGCACGCGACGTCGAACGTCTCGAACGTCGCCCAGCGCGCCGCGCTCGCGGCGGTCTCGGGAGACCTCGCCGCGGTCGACGAGATGAAGGTCGCCTTCGACCGCCGGCGCCGGCTGATCGTCTCGATGCTCAACGAAATCCCCGGGGTGCTCTGCCCGATGCCCTACGGCGCCTTCTACGCCTACCCGTCGGTGAAGGGCCTGCTGGGCAAGCCGATCGGCGGGCCGGACGGCCCGGTGGCCCACACCTCCGCCGAGCTGGCGGAGCTGATCCTCGAGCGCGCCGAGGTGGCCGTGGTCCCCGGCGAGGCGTTCGGCTCGCCGGGCTACCTGCGACTGTCCTACGCCCTGGGTGACGACGACCTCGTCGAGGGCGTCAGCCGCCTGCAGAGGCTCTTCGGCTGAGCACGGACGCTGCGGTGTCCGGGCAGGCGGGGGCGGCGCGGGACCTGCGCCTGCTGCCGAAGGCGCACCTGCACCTGCACTTCACGGGGTCGATGCGCCACCGGACGCTGCAGGAGCTCGCCGCGCGTGACGGCATCGTGCTGCCCGACTCGCTGGTCGAGGACTGGCCGCCGCGGCTCTCGGCCGCCGACGAGAAGGGCTGGTTCCGCTTCCAGCGGCTCTACGACGTGGCGCGCTCGGTCCTGCGCACCGAGGACGACGTACGGCGCCTGGTGCTCGAGGCCGCCGAGGACGACGTGCGCGACGGTGGGCGCTGGCTGGAGATCCAGGTGGACCCCAGCGGCTACGGCGCACGCTTCGGCGGGATCACCGCGTTCACCGACCTCGTCCTGGACGCGACGCGGGTCGCGTCGGCGGAGACCGGCCTGGGCATCGCGGTGGTGATCGCCGCGAACCGCACCCGCCACCCGCTGGACGCGCGCACCCTGGCCCGCCTCGCCGCGCAGTACGTCGACCGCGGCGTCGTCGGGTTCGGGCTGTCCAACGACGAGCGCCGCGGCAGCACCGCGGAGTTCGCGCCGGCCTTCGCGATCGCCGAGCGCGCCGGGCTGCTGCTCGTGCCGCACGGCGGGGAGCTGCGCGGGCCCGAGCACGTGCGCACCTGCCTGGACCACCTGCACCCGGGCCGGCTCGGCCACGGCGTGCGCAGCGTCGAGCACCCGGACCTGCTGGCGCGGGTGGTCGACGCCGGGATCGCGCTGGAGGTCTGCCCGGTCTCGAACGTGGCGCTGGGCGTCTACTCCGACCTCACCTCGGTCCCCCTCCCCCAGCTCCTCGACGCCGGCGCGACCGTCGCGCTCGGAGCCGACGACCCGCTGCTGTTCGGCTCGCGCCTGGCCGCGCAGTACGCCACGATGCGCGCCGCACACGACCTCGACGACGCCACGCTCGCGGAGCTGGCGCGGATGTCGCTGCGCGCCTCGCGTGCCCCCACCGACCTGCGCGACGCCGCGCTGCGCGACATCGACGCCTGGCTGGCCGAGCCGGCCCCGACCGAGTGGTCCAGCCACTGAGGTGAGGGCGCCTGAGAGGATGGAGCCATGAGCGACGAGGACCCGAACCGACTTCCCGACGACTACCTGCGCAAGGGCGGCGACCAGCCCTCCCCGCCGCAGTCCGGGGACCAGCCGGGCTACGGCCAGCCCGGCTACGGACAGGCCCCCGGCTACGACCAGCCCGGCTACGGACAGGCGCCGGGTTACGGGCAGCCCGGCTACGGGCAGGCGCCGGGCTACGGCCAGCCCGGCTACGGGCAGGCGCCGGGCTACGGCCAGCCCGGCTACGGGCAGGCGCCGGGTTACGGCTACGGCGCGCCGGCCCCCAACGCCCCCAACGCCACCCTCGCGATGGTGCTGGGGATCGTCGGTCTGGTCGGCGGGCTGTTCTGCGGCCTGCCGATCCTGGCCAGCCCGGTGGCCTGGGTGCTGGGTGCGCGCACCGTCCGCTCGATCGACGCCAGTGGCGGCCAGCTCGGCGGGCGTGACCAGGCCAAGGTCGGGATGATCCTGGGCATCGTCGGCACCGTGCTGCTGGTGCTCATGGTCCTGCTGCTGATCGTGGCTCTCGTCATCGGCCTCAGCGTGGACACCAGCACCAACGCCGCCGGCTACTGACCTCGGGCCGTCGGCTGCGCGCGTGGGCTCACAGCGCGCAGCCGACCAGCACCGGCTCGTTGACCAGGCGCACCCCGAACGCGCGCTGCACGCCGTCGCGGACCTCACGGGCGAGCGCAAGCAGCTCCTCGGTGGCCGCACCGCCACGGTTGGTCAGGGCCAGCGTGTGCTTGGTGGACAGACTCACCCGGCCCGCGCCGTAGCCCTTGGTGAAGCCGGCGCGCTCGATCAGCCAGGCCGCGCTGGTCTTCACCCGGCCGTCGGGCTGCGGCCAGCGCGGCGCCTCGGCGGGCAGTGCCGCGGACTCCTCGGCGCTGAGCAGCGGGTTGGTGAAGAACGAGCCGGCGCTCCAGGTGTCGTGGTCGCCGGGGTCGAGCACCATCCCCTTGCCGGCGCGCAGCGCGAGCACGGTCTCGCGCACCTGGCTCAACGGCGCGCGAGCGCCCTGCTCGACGCCGAGGCGGCGGGCCAGCTCGGCGTAGGCCACGGGCGCGCCGAGGTCGCCCTGGCGCAGCTGGAAGGACACCTCGAGCACGACGTAGCGGCCGGGCTCGGCCTTGAAGCGGCTGCTGCGGTAGCCGAAGCCGCAGTCGCCGGCGGCGAAGGTCCGCACGCGCTGCTCGACGCGGTCCCAGGTCCGCACCGAGGCGATCGTGTCGGCGACCTCCTGGCCGTAGGCGCCGACGTTCTGCACCGGGGTGGCACCGACCGCGCCGGGGATGCCGGAGAGCGCCTCCACACCGACCCAGCCCGAGGCCACCGCGCGCGCGACGAACCGGTCCCAGTCCTCGCCCGCCGCGACCCGGACCACGACACCGCCGCACGAGACGCCGTCCTCGACGTCGGGCAGCACGCCGCGGGTCGCCACGTGCACGACCGTGCCGGCGAACCCGTCGTCGGCGACCACGAGGTTGCTGCCTCCGGAGAGCAGCAGCAGCGGGGTCCCGGCGCCGTCGGCCTCCCGGATCGCGTCGAGCAGCTCGTCCTCGGTCTCGGCCTGGACGAAGCGGCCGGCCGGGCCGCCCAGGCGCAGGGTGGTGTGTGCGCTCAGCAGCTGGTCGGGGAGCTCAGGCACGGACGACGGCCTTGGGCATCGCGAGGACCTTCTGGGCGCCGCTGGTCACCTCGAGGGCGAGCGTGGTGAGCCCGTCCGCACTGGCCTTGACCGTGCCCGCGACCACGATCTCGACGCCCTCGTCGTCGTCGGGGACGATCACCGGCTTGGAGAACTTGCAGCCGAGCTCGACGACCTCGGCGCCGTCGGTCCAGGTGCGCACCGCGCGCGCGGTCAGCGCCATCGTGTACATGCCGTGCGCGATCACCCCGGGCAGGCCGACCGCGCTCGCCACCCGGTCGGACCAGTGGATCGGGTTGAAGTCTCCGCTGGCGCCGGCATAGCGGACCAGGTCCGCGCGGCGTACGACGTAGCGCTGCGGCTCGAGGGCGTCTCCGACGTTCATCCGCGCGCCTCCTCGCTCTGCTCGGTCGTCTCGTGCTCCGGCGCGCCCCGGTGGACCAGGGTGGCGGAGGTGGAGCAGACGACCTCGCCGGCGGCGTCGGTGATGTCGCTGCGGGTGCCGATGATGTCGTTGCCCCCGATCTGGCGCAGGGACGCGATCGTCAGGCTGGTACTCAGCACGTCCCCGGGCAGCACCGGGCGGCGGTAGGCGAAGCGCTGCTCGCCGTGCACGATGCGCGAGAGGTCGATCTGCTCGCTGGCGAGGAAGGCGTTCATCGCCTCGAAGGCCAGCACGATCGGGAAGGTGGCCGGGGCGGGGCCCCCGTCGTAGGTGTCGCCGGTCGCGGCGACGAACTCGCGGACCTTCTCCTCGGAGACGGCGTACGGCCTGGTCGGCGGATAGGTCCGCCCGAGCAAGGAGGCATCGACTGGCATGGCGTCCAAACTAACGGGTGCGCCCGCCGGGCTCGCCGGGGGCCACGAACGCAACGAGGGCGGCCTCCCTATGACGGGAGGCCGCCCTCGTGAGGCGTGTGCGCTGCGCTCAGCGGGTCTCGCGGTGAGTGGTGTGCTTGCGGCAGCGGGGGCAGAACTTCGCCAGCTCGAGCCGGTCGGGGTCGTTGCGCCGGTTCTTCTTGGTGATGTAGTTGCGCTCCTTGCATTCGACGCACGCGAGCGTGATCTTCGGGCGAACGTCAGAGCTCTTGCTGGCCACGGGATGTCCTTCGATGATTGGTGATGCTGTGTGCGTCAGGTCTGAGTAGTAGCGGGAGCGGGACTTGAACCCGCGACACCACGATTATGAGTCGTGTGCTCTAACCACCTGAGCTACCCCGCCACCGGGACGAGGTGCTTCGCCGACCAGAATACCGGCCGACGAAACCCCAACCCAGAGCCCCTTTACGGAATCGAACCGTAGACCTTCTCCTTACCATGGAGACGCTCTGCCGACTGAGCTAAAGGGGCCAGCGACGAAGGAAGGCTACACAGCCCTCCCCGAGAAAGAGAAATCGGGTCCCCCACATCCCCCTGCCACGCCGGGTCGGCGCTACTTCGCACCCTCGCCAGACCGCGTCGGCGCGAGCTCGTCGGGCGCGGACAGCAGCGGCCACGGGTGGGCCTGCTCGAGCTCGTAGGCCAGTCCCAGCAGCAGCGCCTCGCGGCCGGCTCCGGCCGCGAACATCATCCCCTGCGGCAGGCCCTGCGCGGTGTGCGCCAGCGGCAGGGAGACGGCCGGCTCCCCGGTGACGTTCTGCACCGGGGTGAAGGCGACCCAGTCCTGCAGCAGCTCGATCAGCTCGTCGTAGCCCTGGGCGGGCGCGAAGTGCCCGACCAGCGGCGTCTCGTGGGCGACCGTCGGGGTCAGCAGCACGTCGTGGTGGCGGTAGAGCTCCTCGCTGCGGGCCTGGGCCGCGCGCAGCCGGCGCAGGGTGCCCGGCAGCCGGTGCAGGCTGCGCAGGCTGTGCCGGTCCAGTCCCAGGGTCAGCTCGTCGAGCCGGCTGCGGTCCCAGGTGCGCCCGAAGGACAGCCGGCCGGTGCGCATGCTGGCGGTGGCCAGCAGCGCCCAGTACCGGACGAAGTCGGCGGCGAACCCGTCCGCGATCGGCAGCTGCACCTCCTCGACGTGGTGCCCCAGGCCCGCGAGGAGCTCGGCGGTGGCTCGGGTGAGCCGCTCCACCTCCGGGCTCGCCGGCCGGTTCGGGGCGTGTACGGCGACCGCGACGCGCAGCCGCTGGCGCCCGGGCCGGGTCACGTCCCCGATCGGCGGCAGCTCCAGCGCCCGGTAGACGAGCTCGGCCTCGCGCAGGAACGTGGCGGTGTCGCGCACCGAGCGGGTCAGCGCACCGTCGGAGACGATCCGGATCGGCATCTGGCGCATCATCGCGTCCTGGGCCAGCCGCCCCCGGGTCGGCTTGAGCCCGACCAGCCCGGTGGCGGAGGCGGGGATGCGGATCGAGCCGCCGCCGTCGTTGGCGTGGGCGATCGGGACGACGCCCGCGGCCACCATCGCCGCGGAGCCCGCCGACGACGCTCCCGCCGTACGGTCGGTGTCCCAGGGGTTGCGCACGGCACCGAGCCGGGGGTGCTCGGCGGCGGCGCTGAACCCGAACTCGCTGAGCTGGGTCTTGCCCAGCACGCTCAGGCCGGTGCCGCGCCACATCCGCGCGAGGTCGCCGTCGCGGCGCCGCGGCGTGCCCACGAAGGCGTCGGTGCCGTGCAGCGAGGGCATCCCGGCCACGTCGACGTTGTCCTTGACGAAGCTCGGCACCCCGGTGAGGAAGGGGGCGTTCTCGGCCAACCCCAGGGCCGCCCGGGCCCGGGCGCGCTCGAAGTCGGTGAAGGCGAGCGCGTTGAGCTCGGGCTCGACGCGGCGGGCGCGGGCGATGGCGGCGTCGACGACCTCACGCGGTGAGACCTGGCGCGCGCGCAGCGCGTCGGCGACACCGACCGCGTCGAGCTTGCCGAGGGCGTCGTCGGTGAAGGCGTGGACGCGGCGGGAGTGGGACATGTCGGCACGCTACCGACTCGCCGGGCGCCTCAGGTGAGGACGAGCACGATGACGGGGAGCAGGGCGCTGAGCGCGAGCGCGGTGAGCCCCATCGAGAGGCCGGCGAAGGCGCCCTCGGTCTCGTCGTCGGCGAGCGAGCGGGAGGTGCCGATGCCGTGCGCCGAGGCGCCCATCGCCAGCCCGCGGGCGCGCGGGTCGCGGACCCGCAGCAGGCTGAGCAGCGCCGGGCCGGCGATGGCGCCGAGCACGCCGCTGACGATGACCAGGACCGCGGTCAGCGAGGCGACGCCACCGGCCTCCTCGGCCAGCGCGATCGCCACCGGGGTGGTCGCCGCGCGCGGCGACATCGTCAGCGCCAGGGTCTCGTCGCCGCCGAGGGCCCGCACCAGCAGCAGGGCGCTGCTGACCGACACCACGGCGCCGAGCGGGATCGCGACGAGCATCGGGCCGAGCAGGCCGCGCAGGCGGCCCGCGTGGCGATGCAGGGGTACGGCGAGCGCGACCGTGGCGGGGCCCAGCAGGAACGTGATCAGCGCGGTGCCGGAGAAGTAGTCGGCGTAGTCCACGTCGACGGCCAGGAGCACGGCGGCGACGAGCGCGATCGCGATCAGCGAGGGCTGCGCCAGGGCGTGGCCCCCGGTCCGCTCGCGCGCCCACAGGCCCACCCGGTAGGCGAGCAGGGTCAGCACCAGGAAGGCCAGCGGGGAGGAGCGCAGCCAGTCGAGGGTCTCGCTCACACCGCTCCCCCGCCCTCGGCGCCGGCCGGGTCGGCGCCGGGGTCGCGTCCGGAGCGCAGGCGCAGCAACAGCTGCACGGTGCCGCCGACGACGACCAGGCCGAGCAGCCACGAGCCGACGAGCCCGGCGGTGATCGGCAGCGCGTCCTCGGCGAGCACCGACAGCACGGTGACGACGCCGACGCCGGCGGGCACGAACAGCAGCTGCAGGTGGCGCAGCAGCCGGTCGGAAGCGGCGAAGACCGGGTGCTCGGGGCGCGGCGCGTGGACCTGCAGGACCACGAACAGCAGCACCATGCCCAGCACCGACCCCGGGACCGGGAGCCCGGTGAGCCGGACCACGAGCTCGCCGGCCAGCTGGCACGCCAGCAACCAGGTCAGTCCGACCAGCACGCGCCCCTCCTTGCGTCCGCGGGCACCTCGCGTGCCCGGGAGAACGATGCCATCGCTCCCGCTCAGCGCCCGGTGGGGACCTCGCGGGCTCGGGCGAGCCGCGCGACCACGTCGAGGGCGCGGGCCAGGTGCGGCGCGTCGTCGTCGGCGCGGGTGGCCACCGCGAGCTCCACGCGCGCGGCAAGCCCCGTCAGCGGGCGGTACGTCGCGCCGGCGATGCCCAGCCGCGCCACCGGCTCCGGGACCAGCGCCACCCCGAGGCCGCCGGCGACCAGCGTCACCATCGTCGAGGTCTCCGCGACCTCGTGGCGCACCCGCGCCTCGAAGCCGGCCTCGCGGCACACCTCGAGCACGGTGGCGTGCATCACCGAGCGACGTCGCGCGGTGTGCACGATGAAGTCCTCGTCGCGCAGGTCGCGCACCCGCAGCCGCTTGCGGGCCGCCAGCCGGTGCCCGTCGGGCAGCACGGCCACCAGGCGCTCGCGGCGCAGCGTGGCCACCCGGAGCAGGGGGTCCTCCACCGGCGGGCGCAGCAGCGCGAGGTCGATCTCGCCGTCGAGCAGCGCGCGCACCTGGTCGGGCACCAGCATCTCCCCGCGGAACGCGAAGTCGATGCCGGGCAGCTCCTCGCGCAGGCGCCGGGCCAGCGCCGGCAGCAGGCTGTACGTCGCGGAGCCGACGCAGCCGATGGCGAGCCGGCCGGTGAGCCCCGCGGCCACCCGCTGGGCCTCCAGGCCCGCCTCCTCGACGCCGGCCAGGATCTCGCGCGCCCGGGTCAGGTAGGCCTGCCCGGCGTCGGTGAGGTCCACGCGCCGCGTCGTACGGCGCAGCAGGGTGACCCCCAGCTCACCCTCGAGCTGGCGGATCTGCTGCGAGAGCGGCGGCTGGGCCATGTGCAGCCGCTCGGCGGCGCGACCGAAGTGCCGCTCCTCGGCGACCGCGACGAAGTAGCGCAGGTGACGAAGCTCCATGCCGTCATGGTGACACGGGGATTGATATCTCCCACGTCTGAACAGGGCGCCGAATGGATACTTCCCGATATCACCGGGCGCACCTACCGTGGAGCCATGAGCGACAACTCCTCCGACATCGTGGTCTGCGAGCCGATCCGCACCCCGGTCGGCCGCCAGGGCGGCGCGCTCGCGTCGCTGACCTCCGTCGACCTGGCCTCGGGCCTGCTGGCCGAGCTGGTCCGCCGCACCGGGCTCGGCGAGGGGGACGTCGACGACGTCATCCTCGGCAACTGCTACCCCAGCGGCGAGAACCCCGCCCTCGGTCGGATCGCGGCGCTCGACGCCGGCCTGGGCACCGGTGTCCCCGGTCTCCAGATCGACCGCCGCTGCGGCTCCGGCCTGCAGGCGGTGCTCTACGCCGCGGGGATGATCTCCACCGGTGCCGCCCGTCTCGTCGTCGCCGGAGGCGCGGAGTCGATGTCGCAGGTCGAGCACTACGCCACGCTGCGCACCGGCGTGCGCGGCGGCGGCGTGCAGCTGATGGACCGCCTCGACCGGGCCCGCGAGACCGCCGGCGGCCGGTTCCACCCGGTGCCGGGCGGGATGCTCGAGACCGCCGAGAACCTGCGCCGCGACTACGGCATCGGCCGCGAGGAGCAGGACGAGCTCGCCGCCCGCTCCCAGCAGCGCGCCGTGGCGGCCCATGAGGAGGGCCGCTTCGCCGCCGAGCTGGTCGCGGTCACCGTGCCCGGGCGCCGCGGCAAGCCCGACCTGGTCGTCGACCGCGACGAGCACCCCCGCCCCGGCACCACCGCGGAGAGCCTCGCCGCGCTGCGCCCGATCCGGGCCAAGCTGGACCCCGAGTCCACCGTCACCGCGGGCAACGCCAGCGGCCAGAACGACGGTGCGGCGATGTGCGTGGTGACCACCCGCGCCGAGGCCGAGCGCCGCGGCCTGCGCCCGCTGCTCGCGCTGCGCTCCTGGGCGCTCGCCGGCGTCGGCCCGGAGGTGATGGGCATCGGCCCGGTCCCGGCCACCGCCGCCGCGCTGGAGCGGGCCGGCCTGAGCCTGGCCGACCTGGACCTGATCGAGCTCAACGAGGCGTTCGCCTCGCAGGTGCTGGCCTGCCTGCAGGAGTGGAAGCTCGACGCAGCCGACGAGCGGCTCAACCCCAACGGCTCCGGCATCTCGCTGGGCCACCCGGTCGGCGCCACCGGCGCCCGGATCCTCGCCACGATGGCGCACGAGCTGGCGCGCCGCGAGGGCCGTTACGCCCTGGAGACGATGTGCATCGGCGGCGGCCAGGGCCTGGCCGCGGTGTTCGAGGCCGTCCGATGAGCGCCGGGCTGGACAAGCGCGTCGCCTCCGCCGCCGAGGCGGTCGCCGACATCAGGTCCGGGGCCAGCATCGCCGTCGGCGGCTTCGGGCTGGTCGGCATCCCCTGGACGCTGATCGCCGCCCTGCTCGAGCAGGGCGCCGACGACCTGACGGTGGTGTCGAACAACTGCGGCGTGGACGGCGCCGGCCTGGGCCTGCTGCTGGAGCAGCGCCGGATCTCGCGGGTCATCGCCTCCTACGTCGGGGAGAACAAGGAGTTCGCCCGCCAGTACCTCGCCGGCGAGTTGCAGGTCGAGCTCACCCCGCAGGGCACCCTCGCCGAGCGGCTGCGCGCCGGCGGCGCCGGCATCGGCGCCTTCTTCACCCCGACCGGCGTGGGCACGATGGTCGCCGAGGGCGGGCTGCCCTGGCGCTACGACGAGAGCGGCACGGTGCTGGTCGCCTCCCAGCCCAAGGAGGTCCGCACCTTCCACGGCCGCGAGATGGTCCTGGAGGAGTCGATCGTCACCGACGTCGCCCTGGTCCGCGCGAGCGTCGCCGACACGCACGGCAACTGCGTCTTCGGCGCCTCCACGCGCAACTTCAACCCGGCGGCCGCGATGGCCGGCCGGCTGACGATCGTCGAGGCCGAGCGGGTCGTCGAGGCCGGCGAGATCGCTCCTGAGGACGTGCATCTGCCCGGGGTCTTCGTGCAGCGCGTGGTCGCGCTCACCCCCGAGCAGGTCGCGGAGAAGAGCATCGAGAAGCGCACCACCCGCCCGCGCCCCGACTCCTCCCCGGAAGGGAGCTGACATGGCCTGGACCCATGAGGAGACGGCGGCCCGCGCGGCCGCGGAGCTCCGCGACGGCCAGTACGTCAACCTCGGCATCGGCCTGCCCACGCTGATCCCCGGCTTCCTGCCCGAGGGCCACTCGGTGGTCCTGCACGCCGAGAACGGCATCCTCGGTGTGGGGCCCTACCCCTACGACGACGAGGTCGACCCGGACCTGATCAACGCCGGCAAGGAGACCGTCACGGTGCTGCCGGGCGCGTCGTACTTCGACTCCCCGACCAGCTTCGCGATGATCCGCGGCGCGCACCTCGACGTCGCGGTGCTCGGCGGGATGCAGGTCTCGGCGACCGGCGACCTGGCCAACTGGATGATCCCCGGCAAGATGGTCAAGGGGATGGGCGGTGCGATGGACCTGGTGCACGGCGCCCGCAAGGTGGTGGTGCTGATGGACCACACCACCAAGACCGGCGGCCACAAGCTGCTGGCGCACTGCGACCTGCCGCTGACCGGCAAGGCGGTCGTGCAGCGCGTGATCACCGACCTGGGCGTCCTCGACGTCGACGCCGGTGCGTTCCGGCTCGTGGAGCGGGCGCCCGGGGTCAGCGTCGAGGAGATCACCGAGCGCACCGGCGCCCGCGTGGTGGTCGCCGAGACGGCCCACTGAGCCTGACCGGTCAGGCCTGCGGCATCAGCTGGTCGAGCAACGTGTCGGCCTCCGGGCCCCGCAGGACGTCCTCGTCGGCCGGGGCCTCGGGCGGCGTGACGTCGCCGCCGACGTTCTCCAGGGTGAAGGCGTAGGTCCCGCCGACGGGCAGGTCGCCGCCGTCGATCTCCATGTCGAAGCTGCGGACCACGTCGTCCTCGCCGATCCACACCTCGACGTCCAGGTCGGCGACGGTGGCTCCCCCGGTGAGGCTGAAGGAGCTGGCCAGCGCGTCGGCGTCGGCGCCGGCGGCGTCGACCGCGTCCTGGTAGGGGATGGTCGTGGTGAACTGGCGCACGGTGACGCCGTCCAGCTCCTTGGTGTCACCCTCCTCGACGTCCTCGGCACCGCGCAGCACGATCACCACGCCCATCAGCCCGGCCTGCTCGAAGCTCCCACTCTCGGGCAGTCGCTCGGCGTCGCCCTCGATCCAGGTCGCGCCCTCGGGGAACCCGGAGACGCCCTGTCCCTCACTGCGCACCCAGAGCAGCTCGCCGTCGGAGAGCATCTCCATCTCGCCGGTGGTGCCGGACTGGTCGATGCCGATCGTGACGTCGGTGATCAGCTCCTCGTAGTCCACCGCCCCGTCGATGTCGAGCATCAGGCGGTCGGAGCCGACCTCGAGGTCGGCGCGGTTGTCGATGCTGAACGACGACGCGGCGAGCGAGGCGTCGACCGCGTCGTGGACCACCTCGACCGGCTCTCGCTCGTCACTCTGCGACGCCTCGGCGGCGGGATCGCCTCCCTCGGCTGCGGAGTCGTCGCTCTCGGAGCAGCCGGTCAGGGCCAGCCCGGCAGCGAGCGCCAGGGCGGTCAGGGTCGTGCGCATGCGTGTCCTCCGTGGGAAGCGGGGTGGGGCCCCAACTACATCAGGAGGTGGCCGCGCTCGCGTCGGCCGGTACGGCGGTCGGGCAGCCGGAGGGCAGCGGCTCGCCGGTGACGGGGTCGAGCTCGACCGGCGTGCCGGTCGCGTCGGTGGGAGCCGCCTCCGGGACCGGGGCGGGGATGAGCTCGGGCCCGGGGACCAGCGGGTCGGGCAGCGTCTCGCAGGGCAGGGCCGGCTCGACCGGCGGCGTCTCCGATGGCGTCTCGGTCGGCGTCTCGGTCGGCGCCTCGGGCGGCGGTGCGACGTCCCAGCTCCCGGGCGGAGCCGCGCTCAGCGGCGTCTCGCCGTCCCAGGCGGGGTGCGTGCCGGCCGGCGGCACCGGGTCGACGGCCAGCACCGCGTCGCCCGCCCCCAGGGTGGCGCCGCTGCGTCCGGGGAGCGCACCGACCGGGCCGCCCTGAGCGTGGTCACCGTCGGCGCTGTCACTCCCGGCCAGCGGCATCGGGGTAGGCATCGTCGCGGGGGCAGGTCCCTGCGCGCGCGGCTCCCGGGCACCGGGGCGGGCGGCGCCGGGGTTGTCCTCGGACGTGGTCCAGTTGCCGAACAGGGCGAGCAGGACGGCGACGCCGACGGCCGCGAGCTGGGTCTTCATCCGCGCCCGGCGACGGTGGGCGCCTGTCCCCGGCGGTGGCAGCCGACCAGGTGCGGGTCGAAGATCCCGATCGCCTCCATCAGCGCGTACATGGTGGTCGGCCCGACGAACGCGAACCCGCGGCGCTTCAGCTCCTTGGACAAGGCGAGCGACTCCGGGGAGGTGGTGGCGAGCTCCTCGGTGGTGGCCGGGGCCGGCGCGAAGTCGGGGGCGAACGACTCGATCAGCGCCTGGAGCCCCCCGTCCTCGCGCAGGGCGACGGTGGCGCGGGCGTTGGCGATGGCGGCCTCGATCTTGCGGCGGTTGCGCACGATGCGGGGTTCGCCGAGGAGACGGGCGACGTCGTGCTCGTCGTACGTCGCGACGACGTCGGCGTCGAAGCCGGCGAAGGCCTCACGGAAGGCCGGGCGCTTGGCGAGGATCGTCGACCAGGACAGCCCGGACTGGAACGCCTCGAGGGTGAGCCGCTCGAGATGGGCCGCCTCTCCGGCGACCCGACGGCCCCACTCCTCGTCGTGGTAGGCGCGCATCGGTCCCGCGCCGCCTGCCCAGGGGCACCGCGCGACGCCGTCCTCGCCGATCGTCACACCCGCCACGCGTCTCCGTCCTGTCGGGCTCTGGTCAGGGCCCGCCCACCCCAGTGTGAGCGATCCCCCCGCGGCCGGTCTCCAGAGCGACCACGGGCGGATCACCAGCACCTTCGGCGGGCCCCGGCGGCTTCTTGAGGGCCCCGCGCGGGAACGGCCAGGCAACGGCTAGGCCGCCGGCGCCGCTACCCCCGCGGACGCACCTTCGCCGTGGGCCTGGTCGTCACCGTGCGCTTCGCGAAGCCCGGCTTGGTGACGGTCACGGTGAGCGTGACCCGCTCCCCCACCATGGCGCGGGTCAGCCGCAGCCGCGCCTTGCGGCCCACCTGCTCACCGCCGGCGCGCCAGGTGTGGGTGACCCGGACCCCCGGGCCCCATCCGCGCAGGTCGGCGACGAGGCTGCGGCCGACGACCGCGGCGCCGCGCACGGTGACCCGGGCCTTCGCTGGGAACGCCCGCCAGGTCACCGGCGCGGTGGGACGGCTGACCCGCTCGACCGGCGTGTAGCCCGGCCGGGTGCCGGTCACCCGCACCGAGATGGCGCGTCCGACGTCGCGGCGCCCCAGCTCGTACGTCGGGCCGGTGGCACCCGCGACCGGGGTCCCGTCGCGCAGCCACTGGGTGGTGAGCACGACGTCCTCGTCCCAGGTGCCGGTGACGACCTTCAGCGTCGCGCCGTACCGGGCCGGCCCCGCGATGGTCGGGGTCGGGGTCAGCGTCTGGGCGGCCACCGGCACCTCGGTGTCGCACTCGACGCACAGGCCACCCAGCGACGTCGCTGCGGCCGTGGCGCGCAGGGCGCCGCTCTCGGCGTCGTCGTCGAGGACCACGTCGAACGAGGTGGTCGCCGTCGCCGCGAGGGGCGTCTGTGGCACCGTCCAGGTCAGCGTGGTCCCGTCGAGGGTGAGCCCGGCGGGCAGGGCCCCCAGGCTGGCGTCGCCCAGCACGTCGGCGAGGTCGACCTCCGCGCGCCCGCCGGTCAGCTCGACCTTGCCCACGTTGGCCGCGGAGAGCCGGTAGGTCACCGTGTCACCCGGCTCGACGTCGCCCGAGGCGGGCACGGCGGACAGCGTCAGGTCGAGCTTCTCGGGCCAGGCCGGCTTGTCGGCGTCGTAGATCCAGTCCTGCCAGAAGCCGGCCAGGTCGCGCCCGGAGATCTCCTCGGCGAGCTCGCGCAGCCGGTCCCCGCGCACGCTCGTCCCGCCGTAGCGGACCTGCCACTGCTCGACGACCTCGAAGAAGTCCTCGTCGCGCAGGGCCGTGCGCAGCGCCTCCCAGAACTGGGCGCCGCGGGTGTAGGTCTGGTAGCCGTAGAGGTTCGCCGAGTCGGTCTGGGCGCCCGGCGGGGTCGCCCAGTCGGCGCTGCTGGCCGCCTTGTTGTTCCAGGAGTTGAAGTAGGTCGTCTCGACGGCCGCCGGGTTGGGCGTGGCCGGGGCCAGCACCTGGTTGTGCCAGGTCGGGGACCACGAGGCCATGCCCTCGTTGATCCAGATGTCGGTCCACACCGCGGGCGCGACGTGGTCGCCGTACCACTGGTGGGCCAACTCGTGGATCAGGGTGTTGCCGTTGAAGGAGTTCACCGACGGGAAGAAGGACCGGTCCTGGGTCTCCAGGGCGTAGTTGATGCCGGCGGGGACGACGTCCACGATCGCGCCGGTGCTGTTGCCCGGGTAGGGACCGAAGATCGACTCGAGGTTGCGGGTGATGGTGGGGATCGCCGCGCGTCGGTTGGTGAACGTGGTCTTCTGGGCCTCGCTCAGCGCGGAGTCCACGAAGGACCACTCGGGGATGGTGCGCCCGTCGCTGAGCTGGACCTCGCCGGTCTGCACGTCGTACTTGCCGATCGAGATGACCACGAGCTCGCTGGCCATCTGCTCGCGCTGGCGCCAGCGCCACGTGGTCCGGGCGCCGGAGGCGTCGGGCACCCGGGCGACCAGCTCACCGTTGCTGGCGGCGGCCGCCGCACCCTCGCCGGCGGCGTTGGTGAGGGTGCTCGGGATGTTGACGTCGATGGTGTAGGTGGCCTTGTCCCCGGGGGTGTTGTTGTGCGGGTACCCGGCCATCGCGCCGATCGGCTGGCCGAGGAACGTCGCGCCGTCCGCGGTGCCGACCCATCCCTCCCAGGCGTCGTCGGCGTCGACGTGGGTGACCGGGCGGCCGTGGTAGTCGACCTCGACGGTGAACTCGCCGCTCACCGGCGACGCGGGGGTGACCACCAGCTTGTGCTTGGGCGTCGTCGGGGACGGGTCGCTGACGCGGGTGAACGCGGCCGACTTCCCGTCGACCAGCACGGAGTCGACGTCGAGCCCCTCGAAGTCCAGGGAGAAGGAGCGCAGGTCCTCGCCGGTGGTCCGCGCGACCATCCGGAGGCTGGCCTCGTCGAAGACGCCGCCGTCGGTCCCCGCGACTCCGCCGGTCGGCGACCAGCGCAGATCGAGGTCGTAGTGCTGGGCGTCGTAGCCGCCGTTGCCGACGCCGGGGAAGATCGCGTCCCCGGAGGTCTGCGCGCCGTCCACCGGCTCGGCGGCCTGGGCCGCTCCCGCCGGCAGCCCGGCCAGGCCGCCGGCCACCAGCGCCAGAGGCGCCAACCGGGCCAGGATGCCGCGCCAGCCACCGGTGTGTGCCGCGCTCGGGTTCATCGTCATGGGGCTCCTCGATTCTCGTCGGCTCAATCTAGGAGCGACGGCGCGTCGGCGGTAGGGAAATCCCGGTATCCGCGCTCGGGTGATCCCATAGGGCCCATGACCACGCTGACCCTCCCCTCGCCCGACCTGTACGACGCGTGGCTGGACTGCGTCCGCGACTTCGCCGACGGCCCCCGCGACGGCTCGGGGGACTGGCAGGTGCCGGGTCTCGGCCCGGACGCGGCGTCGTTCGCGGCCCTGCTCGAGGTGATCGCACGGGAGTCCGACCCGACCTGGGTGCTGCCCGCGGGCCACGTGCACGGCGACTACTACTGGGTGACGCAGGACGAGGAGATGATCGGGTTCCTGGCGCTGCGCCACTCGATCGACACCGAGTTCCTGCGCACCCAGGGTGGCCACATCGGCTACAGCATCTGCCCCTCGCAGCGACGGCGCGGCCACGCCTCGCGTGCGCTCGGCCTGGCCCTCGACCGGGCGCGCCAGCTCGGCCTGAACCGGGTCCTGCTCACCTGCGATGAGGCCAACGCCGCCTCGGCCCGCACCATCGAGAGCCAGGGCGGGGCGTTCGAGAGCAGCGTGACCGGGAAGCGCCGCTATTGGATCAGCCTGTGAGCACCACCCGGCCCCGCACGAAGCGCAAGCCGCGGCGTACCCGCGGCGCGCACGTGCTCGCCGGCCTGCTCGTGACCCTCACCGCGTTGGGCGGTCTCGCCATGGTCATCTACGTCACGACGATGCCCTCCCCGGCCTGCCAGGCGGACTACAGCGAGGACACCATCGTGGCCCCGAGGTCCTACCAGGGCATGCTGCTGTGCCGGGTCTCGGCGAGCGGAGAGATCACCGAGAGCGGGCTGGTGCTGTTCGGGCCGTTCGCGGTCCCGGTGGTGCTCGCGCTCGCCGCGCTGGTCAGCTGGGTCCGGGCCCGGCGCCTGGCCGCGCTGCTCCCCCTGCTGCTCGCCTCGCTCGTCGCGCCCTGGCTGCTGCGCGGCGTGATCGAGGCGCTCCCGGCCGACTGCACCGTGGCGCAGTGGGACGAGCACGGGCCGCCCGGGTGTGAGCGCAACGAGGAGCAGCGCCCGGGGATCAGCGAGTACTGAGGCCGGCTCAAGCCGGGTCGGTCACGTCCGCCACCTGCGCGGCGAGGTGCGCGATCACGTCCTCGGCGGCCAGCGTCGCCGCGACGCCGTGGGCGCCGGCTCCGATCGAGATCGTGCCGCGGACCCGCTCGTCGGCGATCACCGGCAGCCTGGTCGCCGAGCCGAACGGCGTGATCGTGCCGCGCTCGTAGCCGGTCACCTCGCGCGCGACCTCCGCATCGGGCATCGAGATGCGGTTCACCCCCAGCAGCGCCCGGAGCTTGGGCCAGGAGATCTCCCGGTCGCCGGGCACCAGCACGAACAGGTGGTCGCCGGCTCCGCGGCGTACCACCATCGTCTTGACGATCGCCCGGGCGGGCACGCCTCGGATCTCGGCCGCCTCCGCCAGGGACCGGACCCGGCCGTGCCGGGTGACGGTGTGCGCGATCCCGGACTCGGCCAGCGCCCTAAGGGCGGGGGTTTCGTCCGGCGTCTCGGTCTCCATGACGCGACCCTAGGCGAGGCCTGGCCAGACCCGCACGAGGCGAGCATCATGGCCAGATGATCCGTGCGTCGGCCCGGTCCGCGGGCAACCCCGCCCGGCTGTGGTCGCTGGCCAGCGACGTGGAGCGCTGGGCCGAGCGCCTGCCGACGGTGGATGCGGTGCGGCCGCTGGGCACCGGCGCGACCGGGGTCGGGTCACGCTTCGAGGTCCGCCAGCCCGGCCTGCCCAAGGCGATCTGGGAGGTGACCGACTGGCAGGAGGGGCGCTCGTTCACCTGGGCGTCGAGCAGCCCGGGGATCCGCAGCACGGCCGTGCACACGGTGCGCGCGGAAGCCGACGGAGCGAGGCTGGACCTGTCGCTGGAGTGGACCGGGCGCCTGGCCCCGGTCATCGAGCGGCTCCTCGGGCGCAAGTCCCAGGGCATGGTCGAGGTCGAGGCGCAGACCTTCGCGCGCCTCGCCGAGCACGGATGACCCGGGCGTGGCTCACCGGACCGCGCGCTCGGCGGCGGCCTCCACCCGCCAGTCGCGCGGCAGCACGCCGTACGCCGCGCGGAACCTGCGCACGAAGTGCGTGGGGTCCTTGAAGCCCCAGGCGTGAGCCACCGCCGCGATCGGCCGCTGCGCGGGCGCGCTGGCCAGCTCGGCCCTTGCCCCGGAGAGCCGCTGCGCGATGATGTACTGCTCCAGGCTGAACCCCTGGGCGGTGCAGGCCCGGAACAGCTGACGCCGAGACACCGCCAACGCCGCGGCGACCTGGTCGGGGTTGAGCCCGGGGTCGCGCAGGTGCTGGTGGACGTAGGCGCGGACCTGGGTGGCCAGGGTCTGGTCGAGGACGTCCGGGTCGCCGCGTCCGTCGTCGGCGGCGCCGCTGAGCATCGCCCGGAGCAGCTGGATGCTCGCCTCCCCCAGCTGCGGCGCGGCGGCGGAGGCGCTGAGCCGCTCGGCGTCGCGGGTGAGCTCGACGAGGTAGCGGCTGACGACGCCGTGCAGCGGGCTGCTCGGCAACCGCGACGCGGCGCGCTGGACCAGGTCCAGTGGCAGCCCCAGGCGGGCGATCGGCACCTGCAGGGAGACCGAGGACCCCCAGCCCGACCAGGCGAACTCGAAGGGCCGGGTCACGTCGACCACCATCAGGTCACCGGTGCGGACCAGGCGCTGACGCTCCCCCAGCTGGTGGCGGCCGACCCCGTCACCGTGGACGGCGACGGCGACCGCGTCGGGCGAGGCGGCCTCGGCGGTACGCCGGTCGCGGCGCATCGCGATGCCGGTGCTGCGGGCGGTGAAGACGCGGGTCTCGCCCAGCTCGGCGAGCTCCATCCGACCCACGACGCCGTCCGGGCCGGGCTCGAGCTCGACGCTGGTGGCGCCGGACGCCTCGGCCATGGCGACGCGGAAGACCTCGTGACGGTCCCGTCGATCGAGGCCGGCGGTGTCGAGGAGGACGGCCATGCGCCTCTCCTTCACCAGGGACAGGGCGCGTCTGGCGAGTCTAACCGGGCAGGTCGTTCTTGGCTGCCGTGCTGAGACGCCGGCCGGCTCAGGTGCGCAGGGCGTCCTCGAGCCGGTCGAGGAGCCGCGTGAGCTCCGCATCGCGGTCCTGGGGCGCGCTCTCGGCGAGGGGGCCCGAGCTGTGCAGCATCGCGAACCCGTGCACGGCCGACCAGCACACCAGCTCGGCGCCCTCGCGCTTCGCCGCACCGAGGAAGCCGGTCGCCTCGCACTCGTCGAGAGCCCCGGACAGCAGCTCGTAGGGTGCCAGCAGCCGGTCGAGGGAGGCGCGCGCGAAGCTCACCGAGAACAGCCCCGGCTCGGCCAGCGCGTACTCGACGTACCCCGTGCCCACCGCGCGCAGCCGGCGTACGGCGCGCTGCCGCGGGTCGGCCTCGCGCACCCGTCGCATCTGTTCGGCCATCCGCACGCTGAGCTCGGCCATGCCGACGTCCGCGACCTCGCGCAGCAGCTCGTCGCGGTCGGCGAAGTGGCGGTACGCCGCGTTGTGGGACACCCCCGCACGGCGGGCGACCTCGCGCAGCGCGATCCCGTCGGGGCCTCGGCTGCGTGCCAGGTCCACCGCGGTCTCGACGAGGGCAGCTCGCAGATTGCCGTGGTGGTAGCTGCTCATGGCCGCACGCTAGCCGCAAGGGTGTTGACAGCGTCCACATCGTCTCCGAGTCTTGGGCGATGTTGACACTGTCCACACCAGCTGGAGGCATGTCCATGGGCCGCAAGATCGGGACGTTGATCGCGGTGTACGTCGCCGCGCTCGCGATCAACCTCGACATCACCATCGTCAACGTCGGACTGCCCAGCATCGCGGCCGAGCTCGACGCCAGCACGCGTGGACTGCAATGGGTCGTCGACGCCTACAACCTCACGTTCGCGGCGTTGGTCCTCGCCGCCGGAAGCCTGTCGGACCGGTTCGGGCGGCGTCCGGCGCTGATCATCGGGCTGCTCGGCTTCGCCGCCATGAACGCGATCGGCGCCATGGTCGACACCACGGGGGCGCTGATCGCCGCGCGGTTCGGGATGGGTGCCTTCGCGGCGCTGATCTTCCCGACGACGCTGTCGATCATCTCCAACACCTTCACCGACCGCAGGCAGCGCTCCGCGGCGCTGGGCGGGTGGGGTGCCGTCGTCGGCGTCGGTGTCGCGGCCGGGCCGGTGACCGGTGGCGCGTTCCTAGAGCACTTCTACTGGGGCAGCATCTTCTGGGCGCTCGTGCCGCTCGCGCTGTTCGCCGCCGCGCTCGCCTACCTGCTGGTCCCGGAGTCGCGCGATCCCGCCGTGCCCGGGCTGGATCTGCGGGGGCTGACGGTCTCCGTCGCGATGCTCGCCCTGTTGGTGCACACGGTGATCGAGGCGCCCGAGCGGGGATGGGGAAGCACCGCGACGCTGCTCGGGTTCGCCGGTGCGGCGGTCCTCGTCGCCACCTTCGTCGCCGTGGAGCGTTCCGTGGAGCACCCGATGCTCGACGTCACGCTCTTCGCCGACCGCCGGTTCAGCGCTGCGGCCGGCGCCGTGACCATCGTGTTCTTCGCGCTGTCCGGCTTCATCTTCCTGATCACCCAGTACTTCCAGGTGATCCGCGACTACGGGCCGCTCTCGACGGGGGCGCGCATCCTTCCCGTCGCGGGGGCGATCGCGGTCGCCTCGATCATCGGAGGGGTGCTCGCGCCGCGGGTCGGCACGAAGATCCTCGTGGTCACCGGGCTGGTCTCCTTCGGAGCGGCGATGCTGTGGATCGCCGGGGTCGTGGAGGTCGATACGCCGTACGCGACGGTGATCGTCGCACAGATGGTGCTGATGGGCCTCGGGATCGGTCTGATCCAGACACCGGCGACGGAGTCAATCATGCAGGTGCTGCCACCGGCGCGCGCCGGTGTCGGATCGGCGGTCAACGACGCGACGCGTGAGCTGGGGGCGACGCTCGGCGTCGCCGTCGTCGGCGCCGTCTTCTCCTCGGTCTTCGGGGCGCGCCTGGCCGAGAGCGCGTTCGCGGCCACCGGCCGCGCGGACGAGGCGGGCGAATCCGTCCACGTCGCCCGCGTGATCGCCGGCAGTGACCCGACCCTGCTCGGCGCGGTGCAGGACTCGTTCCTCTCCGGGCTGAGCATCGGTTGCCTCACCGTTGCGGTGGTCTGTCTCCTCGGCGCCCTCGCCGGCTCGATCGCCCTGCCGGGGCGGGGATTCGTCGCGCAGAGCCGACAGGGTGGCACGCAGGGCCGTTCCGACGTGCCCCGTGCCGTGTGAGCCTCCTCGTGGGGAGGGAAGGAGCCGGGTCGGGCTCATCGACGCCGACGCGCTCGAGCTCCTCTCCCGCCTCCCCGTCGCCGACCTGGAGGAAGCATGAGCACCGACGAGACCACCCCCGCCCCGACCGGCACCACCCCCGACACCGTCGTGCTCGTGCACGGGCTGTGGGTCACCCCACGCAGCTGGGAGCACTGGGTGCCCCACTACGAGGCCCGCGGGTTCCGGGTCCTCACCCCGGCGTACCCGGGCTTCGAGATCGAGGTCGAGGCGCTGCGCGCCGATGAGAGCGTCATCGCCGACTGCTCGATCACCGACACCATCGCGCACCTGAGCAGCGTGGTCGAGTCCGTCGAGCGGCCGCCGATCATCATCGGCCACTCCTTCGGCGGCGCGCTCACCCAGCTGCTCCTGGCCCGCGGCCTCGGGGCGGCGGGGGTGGCCATCAACTCGGCACCCACCGAGGGCGTCCGTCGCAACCCGCCCTCGCAGATCAAGGCGCTGTTCCCGGCCCTCAACAACCCCGCCAAGCGGCACCGGGCGGTCGGGTTCAGCGAGAAGCAGTTCCACTACGCCTTCACCAACACCCTCGACGAGGCGAGCGCGAAGGCCGACTACGAGCGGTACGCGATCGCCGCCCCCGGCCGCTGGGTCTGGGACTACGGCCTGATCGCCAACTTCAAGCCCGGCCATCAGGAGACCTGGGTCGACTACGCCAACGACGACCGCGCGCCGCTGCTGTTCATCGCCGGCGGCGCGGACCACATCATGCCGGCGTCGGTGAACGCCTCGAACGCGCGCAAGTACCGCCGGTCCGCGGCGACGACCGACTACGTGCTACTGGAGGGCCGGTCGCACTGGACCTGCGCCGAGCCCGGCTGGGAGAGCGTCGCCGACCGGGCGCTCGACTGGGCGCTGGCGCACGCCGGCTCGACCGAGGAGTCCGCGGGCGCGTCCTGACGGGCGTTCCTCGCCCCGTGGGTCACCGTAGGAGACCCGTGACGTCCAGGGTCCCCATCTCCATCTCGCTGCCGAGGGTCACGTCGAGCTCGACCCGGAGGGTGGGGGTGGGGCCGCACGACGCCTCGAGGACCCGCACCGTGCCGGCCGAGCCGGCCTCGCCGCTGGCGACCTCGTTGCCGTCGCCCTCCCGGCCCTCCGGGTCCATGTCTGCGGCGAACACGCTCAGCGGCCGGTCGTTGGCAACCACCCCCGGGGCCAGTACTCGTGTGAAACCCTCGATCGGCAGCTCGTAGGTGCGTCCCAGCTCCAGCTCACGCACCCTGGCCTCGAAGCTGAGGAACGGCCGCAGGAGCCGCTGGCCCACCGCCTGGAACTTCGTCTCGGCCACGATGGTCAGTCGTCCCTCCTCATCAGGCCGGCAGACGAGCGTGGCGTCGCCGAAGGTGTAGGTCGACCCATCGGGACGTGTCAGCACCACCGAATCCGTCGGAACCGCCGGGTCGATCGCCACGATGGCCGACCCGTCGCCGTCGCCGAACCGGATCGACCAGGTGAGTGCCGTCGCCACGATCAGCGCAGCGGCACCTCCCAGGAGGGCTGTACGTCGCAGGCGGCGACGCTCGGCGATCCGCTGCGCGACGCGTTCGGTCGCGTCGTACGGCGGGATCAACGCGGATGCCAGCCGCTCGAAGTCAGCCTTGATCTGCTCGTCTGCGTCGGTCATCGCTCACTCCTGTGCTGTCGACCGTGGGCGGAGTCGAACGTCGTTGTCACGTGCTTGGGCGCGGAGCCGCTCCAGGGCGCGCGAAAGATGACTCTTCGCGGTGCCCTCCGAGCAGTCCATGCGTTCCGCGATCGTCCGGACGTCCAGGTCCTCGACGAACCGCAATGCCACCGCGGTCCGCTGCTTCGGGGAGAGCGTCGCCAGTGCGTCGACCAACCACGGGTCGATCTCGTTGGTGACGTCCAGGACCGCATCCTCGGTGGAGGAAATGTGCAGCGGCAGCTCGCGTCGCAGGCGACGCAACCGGTCGATGTTCAGCCGCACCATCACAGTGCGGGCGTAGGCCATCGGCTGTCCGATCTCGGCCCGGTCCCACCGCTCCCCCACGCGAGCCAGAGTCTCCTGAGTCAGATCCCAGGCGTCGTGGGTGTTGGCAGTCAGCGCATAGGCGAGCCCGAGGAGCGGACGGGACGACGTCGCGACGAAGTCGGCGAACTCCTCAGGCAACGCGGACCTGGGCCGTGCAGTCATGTCGCCTCCGAGCCGCTCACGAACCTCATTCCCGATATTGACGGGGAAGGTCCTCGAAAGGTTGAGGGCACGCCCTACCGCCCTATCCTCGGGTGATGCCTCTGGCCCCGGCCCACCCCGCGGTAGTGCTGCCGCTGCAGGGGCTCGGCCTGCCGCTGAGCGCGCTGGTGGTGGGCGCGGTCGCGCCGGACACGCCGGTGTACCTGCCGGTGGGGGTGAGCTACCAGACGACGCACAGCGGCTGGGGGGTCGCCGTGGACGCGGTGATCGGGTTGGTCCTGCTGGGACTGTGGTTCGCCGTGGTGCGTGACGCCGTGGTCGACCTGACGCCGTACCTGCGGGACCGTGTGCCGGCGCAGGGGCGACTCGGACGACGGGCGTGGCTGCTGGCCCCACTGACGGTGGCGATCGGGGCGGGGACACACGTGCTGTGGGACTCCGCCACCCACGACTGGGGGTTCCTGGTGCGGGACCTGGCGTTCCTGCGCGAGGAGCACGGCCCCGTCCCGCTGTACCGCTGGCTCCAGCACGCCTCGACGGTCCTCGGCGCCGCGGCGGTGGCGGCGTACGGCTTGCTCCGCCTGAACCGGCGACCGGTCGTGCCGCGCCCGCCGGCGGCGGAGGGCAGCGGGCTCTGGCTGGTTCCGGTCCCCGCGACCGTGCTGGGGGTCGGGATCGCGCTGCGGGATCCGGAGGCGGCCGTCGGTGCCGCGCTGCTCGTGCTGCTGGTCGTGGCGCTCGCGTGGCGGGTGGTCCGGAGGGCCGAGGATCCACCGGCCGCCGAGCGACGCGGCTCACGCTGACTGATGACATGCGGCCGGTGGCGTCATTACGGTGCTGACATGCAACTCTTTCGGACGAAGTCGGTCGAGCAGTCCATCGCCGAGACCGACGAGCCGGAGCACCGGCTGAAGAAGGACCTGGGTGTCCTGGACCTTCTGATCTTCGGGGTCGGCGTCATCATCGGCGCCGGGATCTTCGTGGTGACCGGGACCGTGGCCAAGACGAACTCCGGTCCGGCGATCACGATCTCCTTTGCGATCGCGGGGCTGGCCTGCGGGCTGGCCGCGCTGTGCTACGCGGAGTTCGCGTCCACGCTGCCGGTCGCCGGGAGCGCCTACACGTTCAGCTACGCCTCCTTCGGCGAGCTCATCGCCTGGATCATCGGGTGGGACCTCGCCCTCGAGTTCACCATCGGCGCCGCGGCCCTGAGCACGAGCTTCTCCGGGTACTTCCAGGAGGTCTTCGCGGGCACGTTCCTCGAGGTGCCGACCTCGCTGGGATCGGCGGCGAACGGCACGGTCGACCTGCCGGCGGTGGTGATCTCGCTGCTCGTGATGGGCATCCTGATCGGCGGCATCAAGCTGTCGAGCCAGATCAACCAGGTGATCGTGGCGATCAAGCTGCTGGTGATCGCCGCGGTCATCATCTTCGGCATCGGCCACATCAAGGCCGACAACTACACGCCGTTCATCCCGCCCTCGAAGCCCGCGCCCGAGGCGAGCGGCAGCTTCATGGACGTCACCCTGATCAGCTGGCTGCTGGGCATCGAGCCGGCCGTCTACGGCCTCGCCGGCGTGATCGCCGGCGCCTCGATCGTGTTCTTCGCCTTCATCGGCTTCGACGTGGTCGCCACCACCGCCGAGGAGACCAAGAACCCGCAGCGCGACATCCCCCGCGGCATCCTCGGGTCGCTGGTCATCGTCACCCTGCTCTACATGGCGGTCAGCCTGGTCGTCACCGGCATGCGGAGCTACACCGAGATCGAGGCCGGCGACCCCGCCCCGCTGGCGACCGCCTTCGACTCCGTCGGCTTGGAGTTCATGGGCCGGCTGATCTCGATCGGGGCCTGCATCGGCCTGATCGTGGTGGTGATGATCCTGATGCTCGGCCAGACCCGGGTCGCGTTCGCGATGGCCCGCGACGGGCTGCTCCCCCCCGTCCTCGCCAAGGTGCACCCGCGGTTCGGCACGCCGTACGTGATCACGTTGATCACCGGCGTCGCGGTGGCGATCATCGGCGGCTTCGTCGACCTGGCCACGCTGGTCAACCTGGTCAGCATCGGCACGCTCTTCGCGTTCGTGCTGGTCAGCATCGGCGTGGTCATCCTGCGGCGCAGCCGCCCGGACCTGCCCCGGTCGTTCCGCACCCCGGCGGTCTACGTGGTCGCGACCGCCTCGGTGCTGCTGTGCTCCTACCTGATGCTGAACCTCACCGGCGGCACCTGGGTCCGGTTCCTGGTGTGGATGGCCATCGGGCTGGTCGTGTACGCCGTGTACGGCTACCGCCACTCCCGCCTCGGGAAGGCCCAGCCCGCTCCGGAGGCCACCCCCGACGTCGTCTAGGCGCTCGGCGGGGCACGCGACGGTCAGCTCGACTTGAGGGCGAAGCCCATGTACGACATCCGGTCGTTCTTGACCGCGCCGAACTCGAGGCGGCGGCTCAGCTCCCCGTAGCTGATGCTGCCTCGCTTGGCGCGGAAGGTGTTCCGCAGCACCGAGAGCGGGTTCGCGCGGGGGGCGAGGCCCACGATGTCGCGCACGTGCAGGCCCTCGGCGCGCAGGCCGGCCGTCAGCTCGGCGGGGGTGATGAACATGTCCCAGTCGTGGATGCTCGCCTCGTCGATCCGGGTCAGCGGCCACTCCTGCATCACCTTGATCGCGAGCAGCTTGCTGGTCCGGGTCCGGTTGACGGTGTCGAAGAGGAACACGCCCTCGGGCTTCGCGGCGCGGGCGATCTCGCCGAGCACCAGCTGGAGGTCGGACACGTGCTCGAGGACGTCGCAGGAGTAGACGAGGTCGAACTCGCCGTCGGTGACCGGCAGGTCCTCCCCGCGGCCGACCCGGTAGTCGATCTCCAGCCCGGCCTCACCCGCGTGGCGGCGTGCGGTGTCGATGGAGACCGCGGAGGGGTCGATGCCGACGACCCGACAGCCCATCCGCGCGAACTGCTCGGCGAGGAACCCGCCGCCGCAGCCCACGTCGAGCGCGCGCAGTCCCGCCGGGTCGAGCCGCAGGCGCTCGATCAGCACCTGGTGGAAGTAGGCGGCCCGCGCCGGCGTCATGCTCCCGTGCAGCATGTTCAGCGGGTTGCCCTCGTCCCACCAGCCAGCGCCCTCGCGGTCGTAGATGTCGTTGTCGATCGGCATGGCGGGCACCCTCCGGCTAGGCGGATCTCACCAGCGTAGGGCCGGCCGGCGGGGAGGGCACGGCTCTTTTATCGGATCCGGACGCGCACGGGCTCCGTGTGCTCGGAGACCAACCTGGCCGGGCCCGGCTCTGCGTCGAGGGGTACGTCGAAGCTCCAGGTCGCCCAGCCCAGATGGTCGTCCTCGACCTCGGCGTCGGTGCTGTCGAGGAGCCACGAGTCGTCGCCCTGCACGAGTCGCAGGGTCACGTCCTCGAACGGCTGCGGAGGCGGGTCGTCGTACTCACAGTCGTCACAGCCCCAGACACCGGAGCAGGTCATGGTGTCGCGGCAGCCATCGACGAACGCACGGCCCTCGATCACTGTGTACGCGCCACGCTCGAGCAGGAGCGGCTCGGTGACCTCGAGGTACGGACTCACGCAGGAGGCGACCGCCGGCGCCTGCGGGAAGGGGGCGAAGGCGACGCCCAGCATCATGGCGAGGACGAGCAGGGGCGTTTGCTTCATGTGGAGCAGACGGGGAGGTGGCGGCATCGGTTCCGTGACGCCTGGCACCACGAGTTGTAATCCATTGGTTGACAGTCCGCGTCAACGTTGGCTGCGGGCGTGGATCCGATCGTCGCAGCCCAAGCCGAGATCGGCGAGGCACTCGGCATGACACGGGAGGACGCATGTCCATCGATCAGGTCCGCGCGCTGACCGAGTGCGTGCTCCAACTCATCAGCGCCGGCGACTACGCGAGCCTCGAAGAGCTTCTCCACCCCGACGTCCGCAGCCAACTGCCAGAGAGCCTGGTGATGGACACCTGGTCCAGCGTGCTGGCCGAGATCGGGGCACTGGAGAGGCAGTCCGACATCCACGTCGCGCTTCCGGGCGGGGAGAGGATCGAGGAGGACGAGGAGATCCTCAGAACGGTCGTCGGGGTCACGACGTTGAACTGCGAGGCCGGCGAAGTCATGGGGCGAGTCGCCGTCGACAACGAGCTACGCGTGGTCGGGCTGCTGATCGTCGCCGCCGATCACCAGCCGCTGCCGTTCTAGCCCAGCTCTGGCATATGGAGCGGACGCGAGGATTTGAACCTCGACTCCTTCCCTGGAAGGGAAGCGTGCTGCAACTACACCACGTCCGCGAGGCAGCCTCTGACGAGGCTGACACGTTCGTAGTATGAACCCCCTTCGGGACCGTGCGGGCGCCAGGGTGCGACTCTGGGACCTCAGGCCTCCACGCCAGGTAAGAGCGTCGCGATCGCGCCGGTAACACGCAGCCTGCGGACGCAATCGCAGCAGCAGATGCGGAGACCCTGTTGCCCGGATGGACAGCAGGTGGCCCCCGTCAGACTGGACGCCCGATGGCGGCCCATCCGCCAACGTCGCTCTGGCCGTACTCATTGCCGCCGGCGGCGAGGACGCATCCATCCGCCCGAAGCCCGAGTGTGTGGTTGGCGCCAGCAGCGACCTCGACGATCTCCCGCCAGGTCGAGACATCGCACTGACCCGCGTCGTTCTTGCCCACGGCCATCGCCCGGCCGGACGAGGTCACGGCCACCGTGTGGTGGCTGCCGGCGGCCACGGCCATGACGTCCGACCACTGGTCCACCTCGCAAGCACCTGCCGACTTCGATCCTGCCGCGAGGACGGTTCCGGTCGTGGTGAGCGCGACGGTGTGGACCGAACCCGCCGCGACAGCGACGACGTCACGCCAAGCTTCGAGTCTGCACTGCCCGCGTATCTCGTTTCCGCTGGCCACGACGGTCCCGTCCCTGCCCAGGCCTACCGAGTGCCAGTCCCCGCAGGCGAGTGCGACGATCTGGCGCCATGAACCGACGTCGCATGCTCCTTCGTCGCGACGTCCCGCAGCGACGACGGTGCCGTCCGCCCGCAGAGCGAGCGTGCGGCGCCAGCCTGCGGCGATAGCGGTGATCTCGCGCCATTGGGCCACGTCGCACTGGCCGTGCCCGTTCCAGCCCACCGCGGTCACGGTGCCGTCCGCGATCAAACCCACGCTGTGTGACCGCCCGGTGTTGGACGCCGCATGTACATTCCCAGCCGCCACCGCCACCACCTCTGCCCAATCGGCGGTGCGAGACTCGCTGGCTGCCCCTGCCCCGGCTGAGGCGACGGCCCCATCGATCCGCAGTCCCAGCGAATGGCGCGGCCCCGCAGCGAGGGCGTGGATATTCACCGCACCAGCATGCCCGGGAGATCGAGCGTCCGTGGGCGCGGCCCTCCGCGCCCACGGACCCCATCGCGTCGACACTCGCAACGGTCGCTCATCGGCAGACCCGGGCGTCTAACGCGGCTACTAGACGATTCCCGTAGGACCGGCGTCCGGCCAGACTCGGTCCAGGTGATCGGCGGGCAGCTCTCTATGC
>NZ_JCBAJY010000011.1:0-102805 GCF_059766615.1 Nocardioides sp. Z43_10
TGGTACTGCAATCGAGAGGTTGTGGGAGAGTAGGACGCCGCCGGACAACACTTCAACGTAGAGGCCATCACAGACCCCCGGGTCAGTGATGGCCTCTACGTGCATTTATGTGCATTCACGGCCCCCTCGCCTCATTGCTGGGCCTGTTCATCGCCGGTCCGTGGACTAGCGTGGACCCATGATCGTTGCCTTCAGCATCTCCCCGGGGACCGCCGACGAGACCGGCGGTGTCAGCGAGGCGGTCGCCGCCGCCGTGCGCGTCGTACGAGAGTCCGGGCTTCCGCACGAGACGAACGCGATGTTCACGAACCTCGAGGGGGAGTGGGACGAGGTGATGGCCGTGGTGAAGCGTGCCGTCGAGGTCGTCTCCGCCGTCTCCCCGCGGGTGTCGCTGGTGCTGAAGGCGGACATCCGTGCCGGCTTCGAGGGCCAGCTCACCGCGAAGGTGGAGCGCGTCGAGAGTCTCCTGGCTTCCGCACCCGACCCGCAGGCCGAGCCCGGAGCGCGGTCGTGATCTCGGAGACGTTCACCTGCACCACCGGCGACCGGGAGCGGGTCGTGGACATCACCCGCCAGTGCGCGGCGTTCGTCCGGGGTCGCGGCGACGGGCTCCTGCACGTCTTCGTGCCGCACGCCACCGCGGGACTCGCGATCCTGGAGACCGGCTCGGGCAGCGACGACGACCTGCTGACCGCCCTGGGCGACCTGCTGCCGGCCGACGACCGGTGGCGACACCGGCACGGCTCCACCGGCCATGGCCGCTCCCACGTGATGCCGGCGCTGGTGGCGCCCTACGCCAGCGTGCCGGTCCTGGACGGCGAGCCGGCGCTCGGCACGTGGCAGAGCATCTGTCTGGTGGATCTCAACGTCGACAACGCGACCCGAGAGATCCGGCTGTCGTTCCTGGCGGGGTGAGCTCCCGTGGACGAGGGCGGTAGGGCTAGCGCGGTTCGCTCACCCGCAGCGTGACGCGCGCCAGAGCGATCGACGCCACCACGAGCACGACGGCCACCACGACGAACGGCCAGGGGCTCCAGGTCTCGCTGCAGGCGGTGCTCGTCCCCGTGCTCTCGCAGACCCGCCCGGGACCGGCGCGGTTGAGCCACGCGAGGTACAGGGCCGGTAGTGCGAGACCCGCCGCGGTGGCGGCCACCGAGCTGTTGCGCAGGGCCGGGCGGAGCGCCCCGGTGACCGCGAGGACGATCGCCACCGGAAGCACGAACACGCCGATGGTCAAGATGCCCGCGATCCCCATCCCGAGTAGCCCGCCGACGAGCAGCCACCAGCCGTAGTGCCAGGGCGCGGGACGGGGCGGCGGGCCTTGACGGGGCATCGCTTGTGTCATCGCGACATCGCCTTCCGGGCAGGTCGGTGGTGCGCCAGGGTGGATCGCTCGCCACTCGAGAGTGTCACATCGCGGGGACTGCCGGAAGCCCTCCGCCATCGAACACGTGTTCGATGTCGGAGTAGACTGGGTCGCATGCCCCGCTACGTCGCCCCTCCCGGATGGCCGGCCCAGGTCCGCCCGCCGGACGCACCCGACTGGGAGCGGACCGCGGCCGACTGGCTGCTCGACATCTGCCCGCCGGAGTACCGCGGCCATCGCACGCTGCGCCGGCACGTGGTCGTCCTCGCCCGGTTCGCGACGCTGCACGTCGAGGCGAGCCAGGCTGCCGTTCGCCGCGGGTTGAGCGAGGCCCGGTCCTCGCTGCGCGACGTGGCCGACGCCGACGTCGTGGAGGCGGCCGTGCAGACCTGGCAGGCCGAGGAGGCGCGGCTGCTCGGCGTGCGACGCGGAGTCGGGCTGGTCGAGGAGGCCCTGCGCGGGCGGCGCTTCGTCGCCCGGTTGTAGCGTGCAGGAGTGCATGAGTTCTCGAGTGTCCTGCTGGTGGACCCCCGCGGCTGGCTGCTGCTCCAGGAGCGCGACTCCCACCCGGTGATCGATCCCGACCGGTGGGGCCTCCCCGGCGGCCACCTCGACGAGGGGGAGGACCCCGAGGCCGGCGCCTATCGCGAGCTGGAGGAGGAGACGGGCGTCCGGCTGGAGTCCGGTCTGGGATGGTGGCGCGACGTCGAGGTGTTCCACGAGGCCTACGGCACCCAGGACGTGTGTCACATCTTCGTCGGCGCCACGTCGCTCACCGACGACGACATCGAGTGCGGTGAGGGCCGGCGGATCGTGTTCGTCGACCCCGCCGAGGCGCTGACGCTCGACCTGACGGCGGCGGCCGCCCTGGTGCTGCCCATGCTGGTGGACACCGATCTGCACCGCGAGCTGGCCGCTGCCGCCGCGCCATCCGACGACGACTGAGCCCTCGTTGCCCCTCCCGGATAGACTCGGCCGACGGCTCACCGCTGGTGGGCCGACACGGCACAGCACCGCAAACTGGGAGGACGCGCACTGATGGGCTACCTGGAGTCGATCTCGACCCCACGAGACCTGCGTGGTCTCGACGACTCCCAGCTGGATGCGCTGGCGAGCGAGATCCGCGACTTCCTGGTCGCGACCTGCTCGCGCACCGGGGGGCACCTCGGACCGAACCTCGGCGTCGTCGAACTGACGATGGCCATCCACCGGGTCTTCGACTCGCCGCACGACCGGGTCGTCTTCGACACCGGTCACCAGGCCTACGTGCACAAGCTGCTGACCGGACGCGCCGCCGGCTTCGACCGACTGCGCCAGGAGGGCGGCATCAGCGGCTACCCCAGCCAGAGCGAGTCCGACCACGACATCGTGGAGAACTCCCACGCCTCGACCGCGCTGAGCTATGCCGACGGTCTGGCCAAGGCCTACGCGATCCGTGGCGAGGACCGCCACGTGGTCGCCGTGATCGGCGACGGCGCGCTCACCGGTGGGATGGCCTGGGAGGCGCTGAACAACATCGCGATCGCGCAGAGCAGCCGCCTGGTGATCGTCGTCAACGACAACGGGCGCTCCTACACGCCCACTATCGGTGGCCTGGCCACCGCACTGACGTCCCTGCGCACCAACCCGCGCTACGAGCAGGTCCTCGACCAGGTGAAGAAGCGCCTCAACGCGGTCCCCGGCGTCGGCCCCGCGGCGTACGACGCGCTGCACGCGATGAAGAAGGGCCTCAAGGACGCGATCGCGCCCCAGGGCCTCTTCGAGGACCTCGGCCTGAAGTACGTCGGCCCGGTCGACGGCCACGACCGCGACGCGATGGAGCAGGTCCTCGCCCAGGCCAAGCGCTACGGCGGCCCCGTGATCGTGCACGCGCTGACCCGCAAGGGCTTCGGCTACGACGCCGCCGAGCGGCACGTCGCGGACCAGTTCCACGCGCCGGGGCCCTTCGACGTCGACACCGGCGAGGAGACCCCCAAGGGCCGGATCTGGACCGACGTGTTCGCCGACGAGATCGTGCACATCGGACAGCGTCGCAACGACGTGGTCGCCGTGACCGCGGCGATGATGCACCCGGTCGGCCTGCACCACTTCGAGGCGCACTTCCCCGAGCGGACCTTCGACGTCGGCATCGCCGAGCAGCACGCCGCCACCTCCGCCGCCGGCCTGGCGATGGGCGGCCTGCACCCGGTCGTGGCGGTCTACGCGACGTTCCTGAACCGGGCCTTCGACCAGGTGCTGATGGACGTCGCGCTGCACAAGTGCGGCGTGACCTTCGTGCTCGACCGCTCCGGCGTCACCGGCGACGACGGCGCCAGCCACAACGGCATGTGGGACATGTCGATGCTGCAGGTGGTGCCCGGGCTGCGTCTGGCCGCCCCGCGCGACGCCACCCGGCTGCGCGAGCTGCTCAACGAGGCCGTCGAGGTGGACGACGCGCCCACCGTGGTCCGCTTCCCCAAGGGGCCCCCGCCCGACGACATCGAGGCCGTGGGCCGCGCCGGTGGTGCGGACGTGCTCGTGCGCAACGGCACCAAGGACGTGCTGGTGGTCGCGGTGGGCTCGATGTGCACCGCCGCCGTCGAGGTCGCCGAGCGGCTGATCGCCCAGGGCATCGGCGTCACCGTGATCGACCCGCGGTGGGTCAAGCCCGTCGACCCGGCGATCGTCGAGCTTGCCCGCGAGCACCGGCTGGTGGTCAGCGTCGAGGACAACGGCCGGATCGGCGGCTGCGGCGCGGTGCTCCTGCAGACGCTCAACGACGCCGGGGTCCACACGCCCTTCCGCCTGCACGGCATCCCGCAGGAGTTCCTCGACCACGCGAAGCGGGGTGCGATCCTCGAGCGGATCGGTCTCACCGCACAGGCCATCGCCCTGGACATCGTCGAGGACATGACCGCGCTGTCCGACGGTGGCGCTCTGGTCGACGCCGACCGCAGCCTGTAGCGCCGCGAGTCGCCGGTCACCTGCACGTGACCGGCGACCGGTTCGCTCGTTCATTGAGGCATGCAGTGGTGGGCGGGGAGACGGTGGCGGTCCATCCTCGTCGGGCTCCTCGTGCCGCTGCTCGTGCTCGCCGGGGCAGGCTGCTCGCTGCGCGAGGACGCGCCGACGACGGCCGGTGGGGGCCCGGACGCCGAGACGGTCGGTGCGTTGCAGCAGGTGCTGGCGCGCCGCGACCGTGCGGTCCACGGTGGCGACCAGCAGGCGTTCCTCGCGGGCGTGCACCGGGGTGACCGGGCGCTGGTCCGCCGTCAGCGCCGCTACTTCACCAACCTGGAGCAGCTGCCGCTGAAGGCCTACCGGCACACCCTGCTCCCGGACACGCTCGCCTCGGACGAGAGCGGTGGGCTGCGGGCGCAGGTGCGCCTGACCATGCAGCTGCGCGGGTACGACGAGGTGCCGGTCGAGGAGATCCGCCTCCTGCGCTTCCGCCCGGACCCCGACGCCACCGGCCAGTGGCTGCTGGACTCCGAGCGGGACCGGGCCTGGGAGCGTGAGCACCACGTCGGCGGGCACCCCTGGGACCTGACCCGGACGGTGATCCGCGAGCGCAGCGGGGTGCTCGGCGTCTTCGACCGGAACAGTGCGGGCAGCGCCACGGCCATCCTCGCCGCCGTGGACGCCGCACGCGCGGAGGTCTCCCACGTCCTGCCGCACGATTGGTCGGGGAAGGTGGTGGTCTACGCCCTGTCGACCACCCGGGTGCTGGCCAGGCTGCGCGGACTGCCCGGCGGCGACCCGGAGCGGCTCGACGCGGTCGCGTTCCCCGTCCATGGCGGGCGTACCGGGCGCACCGCGGCGTACCGGTTCATGCTGCACCCGCGGATGCTGCAGCAGCCCGGGACGGCGCGGGACCGACTGATCCGCCACGAGCTCACCCACGTCGTACTGGGGGAGCGCGACGACGACGTGCCGACCTGGCTGGCGGAGGGGCTGGCGGAGTACGTCTCCGCGCAGCCGCTGCCCGAGCGGGACCGGACGATCTCCCGGGCCGCGCTGGACGCCGCCCGGCGGGGGATCCGCAGTCTGCCCGACGACGACACCTTCAACGGGATCCGGTCCGGGGCGAACTACGGCGTCGCCTGGTGGGTGTGCCAGCAGCTCGTCGACACCTACGGCCAGGAGATGCTCTGGACCCTGCTCGAGGCCTACGCCGACACCGAGCCCGACGAGCAGGCCGACGTCCTGCCCGACTTGCTCGGGGTGCAGGGAGACGACCTGGCCCGTCGGGCCGGGGAACGGATCGTGGAGACCTTCGGCTGAGGCTCAGGAGTCGGTCGGGAACGCCAGCCGGACGTCGGCAGGCACGTCCTGCAGCACCGGGTCGCAGCCGCCGCCCAGGTCGCAGCGCAGGAGCTCGGGCGCCGGATCGGTGTTGCGGCGGAAGGCGATCGCGGCGTAGGTGTCCTCGTCGAGCCAGTGGTAGCCCACCAGGAACGAGTAGGACCCGTTGTCGAACGGCACCCGCCGGCCGGTGGCCGTCTCCAGGATCACGTTCTCGTCGTTGGTCTCCGAGATCAGGTGCGTGCCCTCGGGCGAGACCGAGACGTTCGTGAGGTCGGCCTCCACGCCGTCGAGGAGGCTGCGCCCCATCCGCTGCACGACCTCGGTCGCGTTGTCGCCCCCCGGTGTGGCGCGGCTGACCTCGTAGGCGAACACGCCACCCTTCACGTCCAGGATCCGGACCCGCTCCCCGGGGGCGGTCTCGAGGACCGTGGTCCGCCCGGCGGCCGGCTCCCACGCGACCGGGCCGCGGTCGTCGTGGACGTAGACGGTGTCGCCGTCGACCGCGTCGACCCCGATGGTCGGCCCCAGGTCGCCGTCGGTGCCCTGAACGCCTTCGGCGCGAAGCTCGTGGGTATCACCGGTGCGCTGGTCGAGGACGGTGAAGACGGGTCCGTCCGCGCCGGCGGCGAGCCATGCAGCGAGGTCGCCGTCGGCGATCAGCTCGGGCGTCTCGACGTCCTCGAGCCCGATCCGGCCCACCCGGACGGGGTCGCCGCCGGTGCTGGCCCAGACCTCGCCTGGCTCGTCGGCGAACACCACCCCGCGGTCGGTGGTGGCCAGGGCGACGACGTCGCCCTCGGCCTCGATGGTCCTCGCTCCGGCGTGGATCGTGGAGCCGAGCGAGTAGACGACCTGGCCCTCGGCGAAGGGGGCCGCGGGAGCGATGCCGCGCTGGGTCGGCCCGTCACCGCCCAGCGCCAGGGGGCTGATCGCGGCCAGCGCGATCCCGGCGGCGAGGCCACCCCCGGCCCAGGCGGCACGGCGCCGCGCCACCCGACGTTGCGCGGTGCGGACGATGGCGTCGACGTCGGGCGGGACACTGTCCATCGCCTCGGCACGCTCGTGCATCACGTCATCGAGAAGTCCGGTCATCGGGTCACCACCAGGTCGTCGAGGGAGGTCCCGGCGTCGTCGCCGAGCCGGTCACGGAGCTTGGCGAGCCCGGCCGAGACCTGGCTCTTGACGGTGCCGACCGCGCAGCCCATGGCCGCCGCGGTCTGGGCCTCGGTGAGGTCCTCGTAGTAGCGCAGCACGATGGCGGCGCGCTGACGCACGGGGAGCTCCTGCAGCGCCGTCCACAGCCAGTCGTGGCGGGTGACCGCCTCGGCGTGGCCGGGCGTGAGGCGCTCCGGGAGCTGCGCGGTCGGCCGCTCGCCGTACCAGCTCTTGCGGCGGAACCAGCCGATGGCGGTCGTGGTGATCGCCTTGCGGGTGTACGCCTCCACCGCACCGGGGTCGCGCAGCCGCGGCCAGGCGACGTACGTCTTGGTCAGCGCCTCCTGGACCAGGTCCTGGGCGAGCTGCACGTCGCCGACCAACAGGTAGGCCGCCCGGTTCAGGGCGGCCGAACGGGCGGCTACGAACTCGGCGAACGCCGCAGGGTCCCTGCGCGCCATGGGTCACCTCTTCCGTGGGGCCGGTCCGTCGTGGACCGGCTCACCCACCCAGACGCGACGAGGGGGGAGGAAGGTTCGCTCAGTCGGGGGTCTGGCTCGACTCGTGCCGGGTCTCCTGCGGGTTCTCCGTGCGGGCGTCGGACTCCTCGAGGATCACCCGAGCCTGCTCGGTGGCGTCGTCGCTGCCTGCGGCGACCTCCTCGGGAAGCAGGTCGGAGCGGCTGTCGATACGGGCTTCGTCGGCTGACTCGGTCATGAGCCAAACCTACATGCGCGCCGCGCACGGCCATGCCGGGAAATGCCGAGTCGGCGCACCCTGGCGAGAGGATGCGCCGACTCGGTGACTCTACGCCACGAGCTCACGCCGACTCGACGGCGTACGCGTGCGAGCTCGTGACGACTCGCGTCAGTGGAACTTGTAGGTGCTGACTCCTGTGCGGTCCAGGAGCTTGGTGAGGCCGCCGTTCCAGAAGCTGAAGCCGGCGCCGGTGATCATCGCCAGGTCCAGGTCCTGCGGCGCCGCGACCACACCCTCCTCGAGCATCAGCCGGGCCTCCTCGGCCAGGCCGCTCAGCGCGCGGACGCGGACCTCCTCCGCGCTCAGCACGACCGGGCTCTCCGGCTTCTCCAGCAGCGCCTCGACCTCGGGGTCGACGTTGCCGTCGGGCCCGTAGAACGAGGTCTTGCGCGCCTCGACGACCCGCTTGAGGGCGGGGGAGACGTAGAACCGGTCGGGGAACGCGCCGGCCAGCGTCTCGTTGTTGTGCAGCGCGATGGCCGGGCCGACCAGCGAGAGCAGCACGAACGGCGGCATCGGCGCCACGCCCGCGAACGCCCGGTCGGCCACCTGCAGCGGCGTGCCCGCGTCGACGACCTTGGCGACCTCGCCGAGGAAGCGCCCGAGCAGCCGGTTGACGATGAACGACGGGCTGTCCTTGACCAGGATCGTGGTCTTCTTCAGCGACTTGCCGGTGGCGAACGCCGTGGCCAGCGTCGCGTCGTCGGTCTGCTCGCCCTTGACGATCTCCAGCAGCGGCATCACCGCGACCGGGTTGAAGAAGTGGAAGCCCACCACCCGCTCGGGGTGCGCCAGGTCGGCGGCCATCTCGGTGATCGACAGCGAGGAGGTGTTGGTGGCCAGCACGCACTCGGCGGAGACAAGCTTCTCGACGTCGGCGAAGACCGACTTCTTGATGCCCATCTCCTCGAAGACCGCCTCGATCACGAAGTCGGCGTCCGCCAGGGCCGCGGCCTTGGCGTCCTCGTCCGCGACCCCGGTGACCAGGGCCTTGAAGCGGTTGGCCTTGTCCTGGTTGAGCCGGCCCTTGGCGAGCAGCTTGTCGATCTCGGCGTGCACGTAGCCCACGCCCTTGTCGGCGCGCTCCTGGTCGAGGTCGGTCAGCACGACCGGCACCTGCAGGCGTCGTACGAACAGCAGCGCGAGCTGGCTGGCCATCAGGCCGGCGCCGACGATGCCGACCTTGGTGACCTTGCGGGCCAGGGACCGGTCCGGTGCGCCGGCGGGTCGCTTGGCGCGCTTCTGCACCAGGTCGAAGGAGTAGAGGCTGGCGGCGGTCTCGGGGGTGCGCGACATCGCCTCGAGGGCCTCGTCCTCGGCCGCGAAGCCCTCCTCGCGGGTGGCGGTGCGGGCCGCGGCGATCAGGTCGAGCGCGCGGTACGCCGCGGGGGAGGCGCCGCCGGTCTTGGCGTCGGCGATCGAGCGGCCCTTCGCGACGGCGGCGTCCCAGGCCTCGCCCCGGTCGAGCTCGGGGCGCTCGACGACGACGGCACCGGTGAGCACGTCGGCGGCCCAGAGCAGGGACTGCTCCAGGAAGTCGGCGCCCTCGAACATCGCGTCGGCCAGGCCGAGGTCGTAGGCCTGCTGGCCGTTGAGCGTCTTGCCGTTGTTCAGCGGGTTCTCGATGACCAGCTTCACGGCCTTCTCCGGGCCGACCAGGTTGGGCACCAGGTAGGCGCCGCCCCAGCCGGGGACCAGGCCGAGCATGACCTCGGGCAGACCGAGCGCGGGCGCGGTCTTGACCACCGTGCGGTAGTCGCAGTGCAGCGCGACCTCGAGGCCGCCGCCCAGCGCCAGCCCGTTGATCAGGCCGAAGGACGGCTTGCCGCCCTCGCCCAGCCGGCGGAAGACGGCGTGGCCGAGCTCGGCGACGACGCGCACGGCCTCGGGGCCCTGACCGGCGATCGAGGTCAGGTCGGCGCCCGCCGCCAGGATGAACGGCTTGCCGGTGACCGCGATCGCGGTGATGGCCGGCTCGGAGAGCGCCGCCTCGATCGCGTCGTTGAGCGCCATCAGCGAGCGCGGGCCGAAGGTGTTGGGGCGGGTGTGGTCGTGCCCGTTGTCGAGCGTGATCAGGCCCAGCACGCCGGCGCCGCCGGGCAGCGTCACCGGGCGCAGGCGGGCCTGGGTGACGACCTCGTCGTCGGAGGAGATCGCGGCGGCGCGCTCGAGCAGAGTGGTCAGTTCGGTCATCAGGCGACCTCTCCTTCAGTCGTGGCCGCACCGGTCCAGTGCGGGTTCTCCCAGATCACGGTGCCGCCCATGCCGATGCCGATGCACATGGTGGTCAGGCCGTAGCGGACCTCCGGGCGCTCCTCGAACTGGCGGGCCAGCTGGGTCATCAGCCGCACGCCCGAGGAGGCCAGCGGGTGGCCCATCGCGATGGCACCGCCGTAGGGGTTCACCCGCGCGTCGTCGTCGGCGATGCCGAAGTGCTCGAGGAAGGCCAGCACCTGGACGGCGAACGCCTCGTTGACCTCGAAGGCCTCGATGTCGTCGATGCTCAGCCCGGCCTGCTTGAGGGCCTTCTCGGTGGAGGGGATCGGGCCGGCGCCCATCACCTCGGGCTCGACGCCCACGAACGAGTAGGAGACCAGTCGCATCCGGATCGGCAGACCCATCTCGCGGGCGGTCTCCTCCTCGGCGAGCAGGCACGCGGTGGCGCCGTCGTTGATCCCCGCGGCGTTGCCGGCGGTGACGTTGCCGTGCGAGCGGAACGGCGTCTTGAGCGCGCCGAGCGTCTCCATGGTGGTGCCGGGACGCATCGGCTCGTCGGTGGTGGCCAGGCCCCAGCCGAGCTCCGCCGAGCGGGTCGCCACGGGGACCAGGTCGGGCTGGATCTTGTGGTCGGCGTAGGCGGCGGCCGTCTTCTCCTGCGAGCGCACGGCGTAGGCGTCCACGCGCTGCTTGGTGATGGTGGGGTAGCGGTCGTGCAGGTTCTCGGCGGTGATGCCCATGACCAGCGCGTCGGGGTTCACGACGCCCTCGGACATGATCCGCGGGTTGGGGTCGACGCCCTCGCCCATCGGGTGACGGCCCATGTGCTCGACTCCGCCGGCGATCGCGACGTCGTAGGAGCCGAACGCGATGCCGCCCGCGAGCGTGGTGACGGCGGTCATCGCGCCGGCGCACATCCGGTCGATCGCGTAGCCGGGCACCGACTGCGGCAGGCCCGCGAGCAGCGCTGCGGTGCGGCCGATGGTCAGGCCCTGGTCGCCGATCTGGGTGGTGGCGGCGATCGCGACCTCGTCGACCCGCTCCGCGGGCAGCGAGGGGTTGCGACGCATGAGGTCGCGGATGCACTTGATCACCAGGTCGTCGGCGCGGGTCTCGGCGTACTGGCCCTTGGCCTTGCCGAAGGGGGTGCGCACGCCGTCGACGAAGACGACCTCTCGCAACTGTCGGGGCACGAAGTCTCCTCGAGGGATATGTGGCTGGGATGGGCGCGCAGACGTCGCCGCCGCGCTCCCGTGAGGTAGGTTACCTCTCAGTAACAATGCTGGGCCCTCCGCGTCGTCGCCAGCCTGTGTGGGGGTGGTCACGGGTGGCCGGTCCGGGTGGCGGGCACACCGGGAATATCGTGGTTGTGAGATGCGCTGGCACAGCGCGGACCGAGGTGTTTCGCGACGGCGCCGTCGAGGCGCCACCCGCTGCAGTCAAGGAGGAGCCGTGACCGAGGGATCCAGGCTGGTCCACATCGTCGACGATGTGCCGGAGCTCAACGCGGCGCTGGCGCAGGCGCGAGAGAACGGCCCAGCAGGCGCGGACCTGGTGATGGTGCACGCGCTCGAGGGCTTCCTCGACGCCGGCTCCGCCGCGGCGAGAGCCGCGACGTACCTCGAGGAGCTGAGCGACGGTCCGGTGGTCGCCACGTTCGACGTGGACGCGCTCTACGACTACCGCGCCCGGCGTCCGCCGATGACGTTCGCGCGCGACCACTACACCGACTACCAGGCTCCCCGGCTGACCGTGCGGCTGCTGCGCGACAGTGCCGGCACGCCGTTCCTGCTGCTGCGCGGCCCCGAGCCCGACATCCGCTGGGAGGCGTTCAACCGGGCCGTGCGCGAGGTCGTCGAGCGCTTCGAGGTCAAGCGCGTGGTCGGGATGGGCGCGGTGCCGATGGCCGTGCCGCACACCCGGCCGATCGCGATCACCCACCACGCCAACCGCGCCGCGCTGCTCACCGGCGAGAGCCCGTGGCGCGGCGAGCTGCGCGTCCCCGCCAGTGCGCAGGCGGTGCTCGAGGTGCGCCTCGGCGAGTGGGGACACGACGCGCTGGGCTACGTCGCCCACGTGCCGCACTACCTCGCCCAGCTCGACTACCCGCGCGCCGCGGTGGCGCTGCTGGAGCAGGTCGAGCGCGGCGCCCGGCTCACCGTCGACCTGACCGAGCTGCGCACCGAGGCGGAGGCGCGCGAGGTGGAGATCGCCGCCTACCTGGCCACCCACGACGACGTCAACGAGGTGGTCCTGGGGCTCGAACGGCAGTACGACGCGTTCCAGCGCGCCGAGGAGAACGGCAGCAGCCTGCTCGCGGGGGACCAGCCGCTGCCCACCGGCGACGAGATCGGCCAGCAGTTCGAGCAGTTCCTGGCCGGGCTCGACGGCCCGGACGGCGAAGCGCGCTGAGCTCTCTCGTTGCGTGAGGCCCGCCTCGTCCGCCCTGCCACTGAGTCGCCCCGTCATTGAGTCGCCCCGCCACTGAGAGGAACGCCGTGCCCGGCAACATCGAGGAGCTCGTCGACCTGTTCGACATCGAGGACATCGACACGAACCTGTTCCGGGGGCGCCAGCCGGACACCCAGCTGCAGCGGGTCTTCGGAGGGCAGGTGGCGGCGCAGGCGCTGATCGCGGCGGCGCGCACCACCGACCCGGCCTACCTGCCGCATTCGCTGCACTCCTACTTCCTGCTGCCCGGCGACACCGCGGTGCCGATCATCTACGACGTCGACGCGATCCGGGACGGGCGCACCTTCGCTACCCGCCGCGTCGTCGCCCGCCAGCACGGGCGCCCGATCTTCTTCCTGACCGCCAACTTCCAGCGGCCCGAGGAGGGCTTCGAGCACCAGGACGTGATGCCGCAGGTGCCGCCGCCGGAGGAGGCGATCGGGCTCAGCGCGATCTTCGCCTCGCGCTCAGACGCGGCCGCGGCGGAGTGGGACCGGGAATGGTCGGCCCTCGACGTGCGCCACCTCGGCACATCCGTGCGTGGCCTCGCCGAGGACCCGATGCACCCCGCCCGGGCGCAGCTGTGGATCAAGACCGGAGGCAGGCTCTCCGACGACCCGCTCCTGCACCTGGCCGCGTTCACCTACGCCAGCGACATGACGTTGATCGGCGCCACGATGGTCCCGCACGGCGTACAGGTCGGCAGCCCGGGCATGCAGGTGGCGTCTCTGGACCACACCATCTGGTTCCACCGCCCCTTCCGAGCCGACGAGTGGTGGCTCTACGACCAGACGTCCCCCTCCGCCTCCGGGGGACGCGGGCTCGCCCTGGCCCGGGTCTTCACCGGTGACGGGACCCTGGTCGCCACCGTCGCCCAGGAGGGTCTGATCCGCCAGCGCTGACGGGGGCGCTTGCCGGTGCGGGCTGGGGCGGCTGTCGTGGCGTGCCTGGGGCGCCGGTTTCCCCGGTCGGCCGGGGAACCCTGAACTTGTCGGCCGAAACTTCGCCCGACAACATCAGTAGTTGACGGGGGGCACTACCTCAGCAGCCACATAAGGCCGTCTCCGCATCAGCGGCCCCAAGCGGCGCCGCTGCTGGCCGCCGTACGCCCCCGCTCGGGCGGCGTCGGCCTCCGCCGTACGACGCAGCGCGCCGGCGTCGAGCCTTCGTGCGCGACCGGCGCCCGGCAGGGTCGTGTTCCTGTGGGCGCGCCGGGGCGCGTCGCGGCGCACGCGACCCCCGCGCGCAGGAGTGGCCCCCGCCGCGGCACTCAGACCGGCGTGGTCCGGCCCAGCAGGTGTGGTGCGCCGGACTTCGGGCTGGACAGGGAGAATGCGAAGCCGTCCGAGGTGGCCCGGGAGCCGAAGGCGACGGTGCCGGGGAGCAGGATCGGCTTCTTGAAGGCGACCTCGATCCGGACCGCGTCGGGCAGTCGGTTCTCCAGCGCGGCCACGCAGCGGGCCTTGCTCCACATGCCGTGGGCGATCTGGCGGGGGAAGCCGAGGGCCTTCGCGCTGAGCGGGTAGAGGTGGATCGGGTTGTGGTCGCCCGAGACCCCCGCGTACTGACGCCCGAGGTCGCCGGGCAGCGCCCAGCGAGCACCGGTGGGGGGCACCTGGTCGAGGGCCAGCCCTCCGGGGGCATCCGGGTCGCCCGGGCCACGGCGCAGATAGGTCGAGGTGCTCTCCCAGATCAGCTCGTCGCCGGGCCCGCGGACCTCGGTGCCGAAGTCCAGCAGGGTGCCCTTGGGGTGGGTGCGCGGGGCACCGAGGCGGGTGGTGACCGACACGGTCTCGCCGACGGCGACGCGACGGTGCGAGACGATCGTGTTCTCCAGGTGCACCGTGCCGATCGCCGGGTAGGGGAACGCCGGGTCGGTCATGATCGCCATGTGCAGGCCGAAGGCCAGCAGGTGCGGGTAGGTCAGCGGCACGACGTCCTTGACCGGGAAGCCGCACACCCGGGCGTAGGCGTCGGCATGCTCGCGGGTCACGCTCACCTCGGGTCGGGTGAAGGCCAGCCCCTCGGCGTCACCCGCGCCGCCCTTGCGGATGCCCGGCAGCTGCCCCACCAGCGGCAGCGTGGGCAGGGCGGCCTTGAGCAGCATCGCGAGCCCGCCCGGGTCGCCGTGTACGACGCGCGGCGCGGTGGGGGCGGCCCCGCGCGACTCGGCGGCCATCACGCCCCCAGCATCATCTGGCCGCAGACCCGCACGACGTTGCCGTTGACGGCCGTCGAGGCGGGGTTGGCGTACCAGGCGATCGTCTCGGCGACATCGATCGGCAGCCCGCCCTGGCTCATCGCGTTGAGCCGCTGGCCCACCTCGCGGGTGGCGAAGGGCACGGCCGCGGTCATCTTGGTGACGATGAAGCCCGGGGCCACGGCGTTCACGGTGATGCCGTCGCTCAGGTCCGGAGCCAGCGCGTCGACCAGGCCGATCACGCCGGCCTTGGAGGCGGCGTAGTTGGTCTGGCCGTTGTTGCCGGCGATGCCGGCGATCGAGGCGACCCCGATGATCCGGCCGTTGGCGTTGACCAGCCCCTGGTCGAGGAGCTCGCGGGTGATCCGCTCGGGGGCGGTGAGGTTGACCGCGATCACCGACGTCCACCGGTCGCCCTTGCTGTCGGGCATCATGTTGGCCAGCCGGCGGTCGCGGGTGATGCCGGCGTTGTGCACGACCACGTCGACCGCGCCGTGCTTGGTCCGCACGTGCTGGGCGATGCGCTGGGGGGCGTCCTTGGCGGTGATGTCGAGGACCAGGTGGTCCCCGTCGAGCTCGCGCATCAGCGCCTGGAGCTCGCTGGCCGCCTGCGGTACGTCGATGCCGAGGACCGTGGCGCCGTCGCGGTGCAGGACCCGCGCGATCTGCTCGCCGATGCCCCGGCTGGCGCCGGTGACGATCGCGACCTTGCCGGCCAGCGGGTGGTCCCAGTCGGCCACCTCCTCGGCCGGCGCGGTGGCGCCCTGGGTGCCGATCCGGATCACCTGACCCGACACATAGGCCGACTTGGGGGAGAGCAGGAAGGCCAGCGTCGAGGTGACCGCCCCCTCGGCGCCCGGCGCGACGTAGACCAGTTGCGAGGTGCCGCCGCGGCCGACCTCCTTGCCCAGCGAGCGGGTGAAGCCCTCCAGCGCCCGCTGCGCGACCCGCTCCTCGCTGCTCCCGGTCGAGGCCGGGTCGGTGCCGATGACCACCAGTCGGGCGCTGCTCTCGAGGCTGCGCATCAGCGGCGCGAAGAAGTCGCGCAGCGCGACCAGCTCCTCGGAGCTGGTGATCCCGGTGGCGTCGAAGACCAGGCCCTTGTAGCGGCTGCTCGGGTCCGCCTCGGTGACCGTGTCGATGTCCAGCGCGCCCAGCATCGCGGGCAGGTCCCCGGCCAGGCGGCCCGACCCGCCGACCACCACGGTGCCCTCGACCAGAGGGGAGCCCTCGCTCCAGCGGTCGAGCGCGACCGGGCTGGGCAGGCCGAGGTTCTTGACCAGCAGCTTGCCGATCGGGGTCTGGACGAAGCCCTGGTAGCGGTCGCTCATCAGCGGGGTCCTCCTGCGTTGGGTTCTGCCTGGGTCTGGCGGTGGATGATATGTAACTAAAGGTGTAACTCTGAGTCCACTTATCGTGACGTGGCACTCACCGCATTCCCTGCGCCGTGTCGAGAAGCAAGGATAGGGAACCAGTCAGCACCCAGCAGCGACCCGAACCCCAGGAGTGACCATGCAGGCCCAGACCCGCCGCGTCGCCGTCATCGGCGGCAACCGGATCCCGTTCGCCCGCTCCAACACCGTCTACGCCACGGCGTCCAACCAGGACATGCTGACCGCGGCCATCGACGGGCTCGTGGAGCGCTACGGCCTCGAGGGCGAACGGCTCGGCGAGGTCGTGGCGGGCGCGGTGCTCAAGCACTCGCGCGACTTCAACCTGGCGCGCGAGTCGGTGCTGGGCTCCAAGCTCTCCGCCGAGACGCCCGCGACCGACATCCAGCAGGCCTGCGGCACCGGCCTGCAGGCCGCGATCCAGGTCGCGAACAAGATCGCCCTGGGCCAGATCGACGCCGGCATCGCCGGGGGCTCCGACACCACCTCCGACGCGCCGATCGCGGTGGGGGAGAACCTGCGCAAGATCCTCCTGGAGCTGAACCGGGCCAAGGACCTCAAGGGCCGTCTCGCCGCTCTCGCCAAGGTCCGTCCCGGCGACATCGTCCCGTCCATCCCGCAGAACGGGGAGCCGCGCACCGGGCTCTCGATGGGCGACCACGCGGCGCTGACCGCGCTGGAGTGGCAGATCGGCCGCGAGGAGCAGGACGAGCTGGCCGCCACCTCCCACCAGCGACTCGCCGCGGCGTACGACAGTGGCTTCCTCGACGACCAGCTGACCCCGTTCCGCGGCCTGGAGCGCGACCAGAACCTGCGTCCGGACTCCACGGCCGAGAAGCTGGCCAAGCTCAAGCCGGTCTTCGGCAAGGGCGAGGCCGCGACGATGACGGCCGGCAACTCCACGCCGCTGACCGACGGAGCCTCCGCGGTGCTGCTGGCCTCCGAGGAGTGGGCCGAGGAGCGGGGGCTGCCGGTGCTGGCCTACCTGACCGCCTACGAGACGGCCGCGGTCGACTACGTGCACGGCGGGGAGGGCCTGCTGATGGCGCCGGCCTACGCGATGGCGCGGATGCTGCAGCGCGAGGGCCTCTCGCTGCAGGACTTCGACTACTACGAGATCCACGAGGCCTTCGCCTCGCAGGTGCTCTCCACGCTCAAGGCCTGGGAGGACCCGGTCTTCTGCAAGGAACGCCTCGGCCTGGACGCGCCGCTGGGCAGCATCGACCGGGACAAGCTCAACGTCAACGGCTCCTCGCTGGCGGCCGGTCACCCGTTCGCGGCCACCGGCGGCCGGATCGTCACCAACCTGGCGAAGCTGCTGGCGCAGCGGGGATCGGGTCGTGGCGTGATCTCGGTCTGCGCGGCCGGCGGTCAGGGAGTCGTCGCGATCCTGGAGCGCTGATTCGCGGCATCACCCCTCGCCGGGCGGGGTACCGAGAGGTGTATGAGCCGTGTGGGCGAGCTTTTCGACGGGCGGTACGTCCTGGAGGCCGAGGTGGGCTCGGGGGGAACCGGGTCGGTGCATCGCGCGCGAGATACCGTCCTGGGGCGCACGGTGGCGGTGAAGCTGCTGCGTGCCGCCGCCCGGGGCGACGAGGAGATGCAGCGGGCCCGGCTGCGCGCCGAGGCGCAGCTCGCCGGGGCCCTGCACCATCCCGGTATCGCCGAGATCCACGACCTGGGCGAGGACACCTCGACGACGCCGTCCACGCCCTACATCGTGATGCAGTACGTCGAGGGGGTGGCGCTCTCGGACATCCTGCGCGAACGTCGCACGCTGACGCCGCACGAGGTGCTGGAGGTCATCGAGCAGGTCGCTGCGGCACTCGCCGCGGCCCACGCGTCGGGGATCGTCCATCGCGACCTCAAGCCGGCCAACATGCTCGTGACCCGCGACCACCGGGTGGTGCTGGTCGACTTCGGGATCGCCCGCTCGGAGTCGACGGACCCCCTCACCCTGACCGGGACGATCGTCGGCACCGTCGACTACATCAGTCCCGAGCAGATCTCGGGGAGGATGGCGACCACCCGCTCGGACCTGTACTCCCTGGGCGTGGTGGCCTATGAGTCCCTGACCGGCCTGCGCCCCTTCCGTCGTGACTCCCAGGTCGCCACGGCGCTGGCCCACATCAACGACGACGTGCCTCCGCTCGGGGCGGAGGTGCCGGCGTCGCTGCGTGGGCTGGTGATGGCGCTGCTCGCCAAGGACCCCGCCGAGCGTCCGCGCGGTGCGGTGGTGGTCGCGGAGCTCGCGGCGGGACTGCTGGGACGCGAGCTGACCGAGCCGGCCGGAGCCGGGGCCTCCCTCGAGGGCCCCGAGGATCCTCCGCCCGGTCCGGACGCCGCGTCACCGTCGCCCCGGGCCGCCTCCCCGGACCCCGACCCGGACCCCGACCCGGACCCGGCGAGCGGGGAGCGGCCGCGCGGCAGGCGCAGAACCCTGCTGGCCTCCGGGGTGGTCATCGGGCTGGTCGCCATGGTCGGCGTCGTGGTGCTGGGCGCCGCCTCCGCAGACCGGGTCGTGCCCGACGTGGTCGCCATGACCGTCCAGGACGCCGCCCGGGAGCTGGCCGACAGCGAGCTGGAGATGACGCGCACGGTGGTCGACCACCCGCGCGTCGCCGCGGGGATGGTGCTGAGCCAGAGTCCGGAGCCGGGAGAGGAGATCGACGAGAGCACGCCGGTCCGGCTGACCGTGGCCTCGGGCAGGGTCCAGCTCCGGGCCAGCGAGGTCGTCGGCACGCCCTATCCGCAGGCGGTGGCGCGACTGGAGCGAGCCGGTCTGATCGCGGTCCGGGACGAGTCGCCGTCGGTGGCCGACGCGGGGGAGGTGCTCGCGGTGGAGCCGTCCGGTCACCTGCCGGTGGGCTCGACCGTCACGCTGACGGTGGCCTCCGAGGGGCGGGCCGGACGCGATCGGGGCGAGACGTCGCGGCGCAGTGACGTGCGGCTTGCTCAGCCGGGTCGGGTGGCCAGGGCCAGCGCGGTGGCTACCAGGTAGTCGCGCACCTGCTCGGGGGAGATCGACCCGACCGTGGGGATGCCCGGCGCTGCCTCCTTGACCAGGATGCCGACGCGAGCCAGCTGCAGCGAGCCCAGACCGCTGGCGTAGAGAGTGTTGGCGAGCAGCGTGGGGTCGGCGACCTGGAAGTCTCCGCGGGCGACGCCGGCCTCGAGGACGGCCGTCAGCTCGGCGAGGCAGCCGGAGATGGCGCGGCCGAGGCGGAACAGGGCGCTCTCGCTGATCTCGTCGAGGAGCTCGGGGCCGGTGCGGCGCATCAGGGTCTGTGCGCAGTCCACGAAAGCCGGGTGCTCCACGCCGTAGTCGACGAACGCCTCGACGATGGCCCTGAGCTGGTCGGCGGGAGCCTGGTGGGCGCCGCTGGCAGCCGCCAGAGCCGCACGCAGCTCGTCGAGGTAGCCGACCAGGGTGAGCGCGAACAGCTCCTCCTTGCCGGTGAAGTGGCGGTAGATGATCGCCCGGTTGACGCCCACCGAGCGGGCGATGTCCTCGATCTGCGCGTCGCGCACCCCGCGCTCGTCGAACAGCGCGCGGGTCGCGTCGAGGATCTCCTTCTCGCGTGCCTTGCGGCGAGTCGCGGCGGCGGAGCGACGACGATCGGTGTCCGCCTCGGGAGGGGTGGGCGTACTGCTCATGGAGGAATCCTAAGAGGCGATGCAACCCGACGTGTCACGGCTGTGCGCGGACAGTGGCGCAGATCGCGTCGCTCAGTCGCCTGCCGAGTAGCACGACAGCACGTTTCCGAAGGGGTCGCGGAAGTCGAAGTAGCGCACGGCGCCGGGGACGTGCTCGAGGGGACCGACGTCGATCCCGAGCCGTTCCAGACGCGCGTGCTCGGCCGCGGCGTCCGCGACACCGAACCGGACGACGACCTCGGCGCCGGTGCGCTCGACCGGCTCCTGGCCCAGCTGGAGCCAGATCGGGCCGAGCTGGAACTCGACCACGCCGTCGGCCGGCTCCAGGTCGGGGCCGGCCAGCCCGAGGACCGGGCCATACCACTGCACGGCCTCGGCCAGGTCGCGCACCGGCAGGCCGACGGTCACGGTGTCGATGTCCATCCGCCGAGCCTAGGGTCAGCCGCCGCCCAGCGCACGGACCACGTCGATGGTGTCCGCCTGCGCGGCCGGTTTGTCGTCGCGGTAGCGCACCACGCGCGCGAAGCGCAGCGCGACGCCGCCGGGGTAGCGCGGCGAGCGCTGCACCCCGTCCAGCGCGATCTCGACGACCTGCTCGGGGCGCACCTGCACGGTGTAGCCGTCGTCGGAGAGCTGCAGCTCCCGGAACCGCTGGGTCTGCCAGGCGAGCATCTCGTCGCTCATCCCCTTGAACGTCTTGCCGACCATCACCAGCTCGCCGGTGTCGGGGTCGCGGGCGCCGAGGTGGATGTTGGAGAGCCACCCGGAGCGGCGCCCGCTGCCGCGCTCGACCGCGAGCACCACCAGGTCGAGGGTGTGCACGGGCTTGACCTTGACCCAGGCCGCGCCGCGGCGACCCGCGTCGTACGGCGCGTCGAGGCTCTTCACCACCACGCCCTCGTGACCGGCGGCCAGGGCCGCCTTCAGGAAGCGCTCGGCCTCGACCGGGTCGGCGCTGACCAGCCGCGGCGCCCGGTGCTCGGGTGGGACCAGGGCCTCCAGTGCCGCCGCGCGCTCACGGCCGGGTGCGTCGAGCAGGTCGCGCCCGTCGAGGTGCAGCACGTCGAAGAAGTACGGCGTGACGTGCACGCCGCTGCTGCTGGCGGTGCGCGAGGCTGTCTCCTGGAAGGGCCGGGGTCGCCCGTCCGGGCCGATGGCCAGCACCTCGCCGTCGAGCACCACCCGGCTGGCCGGCAGCCCCCGCACCACCGCGACCACCTCCGGCAGCCGGGCGGTGATGTCCTCCAGCGTGCGGGTGGCAATGCGGATCTCGTCGGCGTTGCGGTGCACCTGGATCCGGATGCCGTCGAGCTTGGTCTCCACCGCGACCTCGGCGTCCCCGCCGCCGGCCTTGGTCATCGCCGCGGCCACGTCGGGAGCGCTGGAGGCGAGCATCGGGTGCACGGGTCGGCCGACCTCCAAGGTGAACGCGGCCAGCGCCGGCTCCCCGGCGCTCAGCGCGGCGACCGCCACCGGGGTGGTCGCGCCGGCCAGCATCACCGCGCGGCGCACCCGGGCGACGGGCACGCCCGCGGCCGCGGCGACGGCGTCCTGGACGAGCGCGTCGAGCGCGCCCTGGCGGACCTCGCCGGTGACCAGGCCGCGCAGCCAGGTCTGCTCCGCCGCGGTGGCGCGGGCGAAGAGCCGGGTCACCGCGTCGGCCCGCAGCGCCTGGGAGCCGGGCCCGGCCAGTGCGGCGATCGTCTCGAAGTCGTCGTGGACCTCGCTCACGCTCAACGCCGGTTCCGCTGCCGGCTCGGGCAGCCGGGTCAGGCTGCGCCAGCCCAGCCCGGTACGCCGTTGGCGCAGCGTCCCGGAGAGGTAGGCGGTGACCGTCTCGATCTCGTCGGGGGCGGCCGCGCGCAGCACCTCGGCCATCGCGGCGACCTTCGCCTTGCGGGAGCGGGTGGACGCGACCTCCGCCGAGGCGCGGACCAGGTCGTGCAGCAGCATCGGCCCATCATGCCCGGTCCATGCGCAAGGCAGGCGTCGACTAGCGTCGGGGACGTGGAAGTGGGTGGACCTGTCGCTGCCGCGCCGCACACCCGAGTGTGGCGCCCGGGCCGGCCCTGTCCGGTGGCGCGGATCCTGCGCCCGCACCGCCGCGGGCCCGGGGACCCGACGTACCGCATCGACGCGGCGGGCCGGCACTGGCGGGCGCTGCGCACGCCGGAGGGGCCGGCGACGCTGGTGCTCGCCGAGCGGGCGGCCGAGGGGGAGGTCCACGCCGGCGCCTGGGGCCCGGGGGCGCAGTGGGCGCTCGCGTCGGTGCCCGACCTGCTCGGCGACTCCGACGACCCGTCCGGCTTCGAGCCGCGGCACCCGGTCCTCGTCGAGGCCTGGCGCCGGCACGGGGACTGGCGGCTGGGCCGCACCGGGCTGGTGATGGAGGCGCTGGTACCGGCCATCCTGGAGCAGAAGGTCACCGGGCAGGAGGCCTACGCCGGGTTCCGGATGCTGGTCCAGCGCTTCGGCGAGCCGGCGCCCGGCCCTGCCGCCGATCTGCGGCTGCGCCTGCAGCCGACGGCACAGGTGCTGCGCGGCATCGCGTCGTGGGAGTGGCTGCGCATGCACGTCGACCCGGCCCGCTCCCGTGCCGTGGTCACCGCAGCCCGGGTGGCGGACTCCCTGGAGCGCGTCACCGAGGTGTCGGTGGAGGAGGCCGACCGCAGGCTGCGCTCGCTGCCGGGCATCGGCGTGTGGACCAGCGCGGAGACCCGCTCGCGGGCGCTCGGCGACGCCGACGCGGTCAGCTTCGGCGACTACCACGTCGCCAAGGACATCGGCTGGGCGCTGACCGGTGCGCCCGTCGACGACGACATGCTCGCCGAGCTGCTGGAGCCGTGGCGCCCGCATCGCGGGCGGGTCCAGGCGCTGGTCGTGCTGGCCGGCCTGCACCGTCCCCGGCGCGGCCCGCGGCTGGCCCCCCGCACCCACCTGCCGCCGCGCGGCTGAGGCACCCGCGGAAGACCACCAGCCATTACCCAGGTTGAACGATGGCACGGTGCCCGCTCGTCGCTAGCGTGCAGGGATCTGCCGCACTCGCAGCACGAGGTGATCCCATGGGTGCTCGTCGTCGAACCCCACTCGCCCTCGCCACCCTGGCCCTGGCGACGGTGGGCCCGCTCGTCGCCGTCGGCGCCACGACGCCCGGCCCGGTCGCGGCGGCGCCCTCGCCCGTCTCGCCTCGGCCGGCCGCCCACCGGGTGGTGCTCGACGGGCTGGACAACCCGCGCCAGCTCAGCGTCACCGCCGACGGCCGCCGTCTCGTGCTGGCGCAGGCCGGGCGCGGGTCGGCGGGCCCCGCCGGCTGCACCGGGGAGGGTGAGGAGACCACCTGCGTAGGACGCACCGGCAAGGTCACCGTGTTCACCCCCGGCGGCCCGCGGCGTGACGTGATGCGGCGGCTGCTCTCGATGGCCGGCCCGGACGGCAGCTTCGCGGCCGGCTCCGACGGCGCCGGGAAGCGTCCCGGCGGGCGGTTCCTCGCCGTGATCGCCCAGGCCCCGCCCGAGCTGCCGGCCTCGCTGCCGGGCTGGCAGTCGGGCAAGCTGCTGGCCGGCCTCGCGGGCGGCGGCAGCCGGGCGATCGCCGACATCGCCCGGTTCGAGCGGCGCCGCGACCCCGACGGCGAGGGCGTGGAGAGCAACCCCTATGCCGTGCTGGCCCTGCGGGACCGGGTGCTGGTGGCCGACGCCGCCGGCGACTCGATCCTGCAGCTGCGCAACGGCCGGCTGTCGCTGTGGGCGCTGATGCCGGAGTACGGGCGCCGGGTCGACGCCGTGCCCACGGTGCTGACCCTGGGCGCCGACGGGCGGGTCTACGTCGGCGAGCTGCACTCCGAGCAGCCCGGGAAGGCCAAGGTGCACCGGTTCAGCCGCGACGGCCGCCTGCTGCGCTCCTGGGGAGGCTTCACCACCGTGACGGGCGTGGACGTCGCGGCCAACGGCACGATGTACGTCTCCGAGCTCTTCGGCGGCGACTGCGGCTTCGACCAGATCCCGACGTGCTTCCCCGGTCAGGTCGTCCGGGTCCGGCCCGGTGGGGCCAGGGCCGCGCGCGAGGTGCCCTTCCCCGCTGGACTGGCGCTGCGCGGAGGCATCCCCTTCGTCAGCGCGTTCTCCGTCTCCCCGGCCGCCGGCATCGGCGGGAACCCGGAGTGGAGCGGACAGGTCTGGCGCCTGCGCCGCTGGTGAGCTGCGTCGCCTGCGGCCCGCTGCGCCCGCTGCCTCAGAGCAGCGGGCGCAAGGGCTGCAGCACGTGCTCGGTGAACTTGCGATGGAAGTCGCGGGCCTCCCACTCGTCGGCGCGCAGCTCCAGGCAGTTGCTCAGGTCGGTGTGGAAGATGTCCTCCATCGCCCGGGCCATGCCCTCGTGGATGATCTCCACGTTGATCTCGTAGTTGCCCTGCAGGCTCAGCCGGTCCACGTTGGCGGTGCCGACCGTCGACCAGTTGCCGTCGATGGTCGAGGTCTTGGCGTGCACCATCGCGTCGCGGAACCGGAAGATGCGCACCCCCGCCCCCAGCAGCTGGGAGAAGTACCCGCGCGAGATCCAGTCGGCGACGATGTGGTTCGACTTGTGCGGGATCAGCAGGCGGACGTCGACGCCGCGACGGGCGGCGTCCTTGAGTGCGTCGACGAAGTCCTGGTCGGGGATGAAGTAGGCGTGCGTCATCCAGATGTTGCGGGTGGCCCGGTGGATGGCCTCGAGGTACATCGAGCGGATCGGGAACATCCACAGCCGCGGCACGTTGCGGTGGAAGCGGATCTGCGGCTCCCAGTGCGAGGCGGTCTCGAGCAGCAGCGGGCGCTCGCTGCTGCGGAAGCGCTTGCGCCGGTGCAGGTTCCAGAAGTCCGCGAAGGCCCGCTCCAGGTCCCACACCCCGGGGCCGGTGATCCGCACGTGCGTGTCCCGCCACTCGGTGGCGTAGGCCGAGCCGATGTTGTAACCGCCGACGAAGCCGACCTCGCCGTCGACGACGAGGATCTTGCGGTGGTCACGGCCGTAGTGGCGCAGGTTGAAGAAGCGCAGGCCGGCCGAGTACACGGGGTAGGGCAGCACCAGCATGTTGCTCGGGAAGTGCTTGAAGCGCGGGGAGACCACCAGGTTCGCGAAGGCGTCGTAGATGCAGTAGACCTCCACGCCGCGGTCGGCCGCGGCGGCGAGGGCGCTCTTGAACCGCTCGCCGACCTCGTCGCCCTTCCAGATGTAGGTCTCGAAGAGGATCCGCTTCTGGGCGGACTCGATGGCGGCGAGCATGTCGTCGTACAGGTTCTGGCCGAAGGTGTACGGCGTGACCTCGCCCTCGCCGATGCGCACCGGCTTCGGCTCGGTGGTCGGGAAGGGCTTGGGGCGCTTGCCCCGGCGGCGGTAGGAGTCGACCAGACTCATCCCGACGGCCAACGCGAACTGGACCCCGAACAGGGCGAGCAGCGTGCGCTGCAGCACTTTGAGGCAGACGTCGGTGGACACGCGGGGGAGGCTGGGCACGAGGTCAATCTATCGGGGCGCGGCGTGCCGGGGGGCCGCGAGCCCGGTCCGGTTGCCGACCGGGCCGGTGTCGGCGCCAACCCGTAGGCTCGGAGCATGCGTCCAGTCACGGATCTCGAGCGCCGCGTGGCGCCGTTCCACGTGGTCTCCGACTACCAGCCCTCGGGCGACCAGCCGGCCGCGATCGCGGAGATCACCAAGCGGATCAACGCCGGGGTCGAGGATGTGGTCCTGCTCGGCGCCACCGGCACCGGCAAGACCGCCACTGTCGCCTGGGTCGCCGAGCAGGTGCAGCGCCCCCTGCTCGTGCTGCAGCCCAACAAGACGCTGGCCGCGCAGTTCGCCAACGAGCTGCGCCAGCTCTTCCCGGACAACGCGGTGGAGTACTTCGTCAGCTACTACGACTACTACCAGCCCGAGGCCTACGTCCCGCAGACCGACACCTACATCGAGAAGGACTCCTCGATCAACGAGGAGGTCGAGCGGCTGCGGCACTCGGCGACCAACTCGCTGCTGACCCGCCGCGACGTGATCGTGGTCTCGACCGTGTCCTGCATCTACGGCCTGGGCACCCCGCAGGAGTACGTCGACCGGATGATCCGGCTCAAGGTCGGCGAGGAGCACGACCGCGACTCGATCCTGCGCCGGCTGGTGGAGATCCAGTACACCCGCAACGACATGGCGTTCACCCGCGGCACGTTCCGGGTCCGCGGCGACACCCTGGAGGTGTTCCCGGTCTACGAGGAGCACGCCGTGCGCATCGAGTTCTTCGGCGACGAGATCGAGCGGCTGATGACGCTGCACCCGCTCACCGGCGAGGTCGTCACCGAGGACCAGGAGCTCTACCTCTTCCCGGCCACCCACTACGTCGCCGGACCCGAGCGGATGGAGCGCGCCATCCGCGGCATCGAGCTCGAGCTCGCCGACCAGCTCGAGACCTTCGAGCGCCAGGGCAAGCTGCTGGAGGCGCAGCGGCTGCGGATGCGGACCACCTACGACATCGAGATGATGCGCCAGGTCGGGTCCTGCTCGGGCATCGAGAACTACTCGATGCACATGGACGGCCGCGCCCGCGGCTCGGCGCCCAACTGTCTGCTCGACTACTTCCCCGAGGACTTCATCACCGTCATCGACGAGTCGCACGTCGCCGTCCCGCAGATCGGCGGGATGTACGAGGGCGACATGTCCCGCAAGCGCAACCTGGTCGACCACGGGTTCCGGCTGCCCAGCGCGATGGACAACCGACCGCTCAAGTGGGAGGAGTTCCTCGAGCGGATCGGCCAGACGATCTATCTCTCGGCCACCCCCGGCAACTACGAGCTCGACAAGGTGGGCGGCGTCGCCAACACCGTCGAGCAGATCATCCGCCCCACCGGCCTGATCGACCCCGAGGTCATCATCAAGCCCACCAAGGGACAGATCGACGACCTGATCCACGAGATCCGGGCCCGCGCCGAGCGCCACGAGCGGGTGCTGGTCACCACGCTGACCAAGAAGATGTCCGAGGACCTCACCGACTACCTCCTCGACGCCGGCATCCGCACCCGCTACCTGCACTCCGAGGTCGACACCCTCAAGCGGATCGAGCTGCTGCGCGACCTCCGGCTGGGGCAGTACGACGTGCTGGTCGGCATCAACCTGCTCCGCGAGGGCCTCGACCTGCCGGAGGTCTCGCTGGTCGCGATCCTCGACGCCGACAAGGAGGGCTTCCTGCGCTCGGACAAGTCGCTGATCCAGACCATCGGCCGGGCGGCGCGCAACGTCTCGGGCCAGGTGCACATGTACGCCGACAAGATCACCGCGTCGATGGAGTCCGCCATCGACGAGACGAACCGCCGGCGCGCCAAGCAGGTCGCCTACAACACCGCGCACGGGGTCGACCCGCAGCCGCTGCGCAAGAAGATCGCCGACATCACCGAGATGCTGGCCCGCGAGGACGAGAGCACCCGCGAGCTCCTGGAGACCTGGCAGCACGGCGACGGCGCCTCGGCGAAGAAGAAGCAGCCGGTGCCCGCGCTGACCCGCGACGCCGCCGGGCGGCGCACCGAGGGGCTGGCCGGGATGCCCAGCGCCGAGCTCGCCCAGCTGGTGCAGGACCTCACCGACCAGATGAAGAACGCCGCCGCCGAGCTCCAGTTCGAGGTCGCTGCCCGGCTGCGCGACGAGATCTCCGAGCTCAAGAAGGAGCTGCGTCAGATGATGGAGGCGACGCGCTGAGCCGGCTCAGCTCGCCTCGGCGATGATGTCGGGGCGCCGCACCAGGGTGCGCACGAGGTTCATCCCGGTGACCGCCATGACGATCAGCGGCCACGGGAAGTAGAAGCCCCCGCCGAACGACGTCGCCAGGTAGACCATGGTGCAGATCACCGACGGCACGAGGAATCCCAGCAGCGCGTGCCGCCGGGCCGACTCGTACGCCGCGAGCCCCCGGCCGCTGGGCGGCAGCGGAGTCGGCGGCGGCGGGGACCACCCGGGCGTCGTGGACGGGACGAGGTCCGCGACCAGGTGCGCGAGTGCGCTCAGGGGGATCGGCGCCTCGAGGGCGGACGTGCGGTGCTCCAGCTCGTCACGGTCGAGCCGCCCGTCGCCGTAGGCCTCGGTGAGGACCTGGCGGACCACGTCGCGGTCCCGGTGTCCCGCCCGCAGGGCCGCGTTCTGGGGCAGGCGCGGATCGTGGTCGAACGCGGACCAGGGGTCGGTGGGGGGCATGGCGCGATCCTAGGCCCGACGACGCCCGGGGCGGGCCGGATCCGGGCGGGGTGCGGCCGTTCCTAGGATGGGGCGGTGAGCCACGCCGTCGACGTCCGCCCCCGCGGCGCCCTCGTCGTCTGGGGGGTGGCCATGTCGGTCTACTTGCTCGCGGTGTTCCACCGCTCCTCGCTGGCGGTGGCGGGGCTGGCCGCGACCGACCGGTTCGGGATCTCCGCCTCCCAGCTCGCCACGTTCACCATGCTGCAGCTGCTGGTCTACGCGCTGATGCAGATCCCGGTCGGTCTCGCGGTCGACCGCTTCGGGTCGCGCAGCGTGCTGCTGGGCGGGGTGCTGCTGCTGTCGGCGGCGCAGACCGGGTTCGCCTTCTCCGACTCCTACGCGCTCGCCTTGCTCGCCCGGGTGTTCGTGGGGATCGGCGACGCGATGACGTTCATCTGCGTGCTCCGGCTGGTCAACACCTGGTTCCCCACTCGGCAGATCCCGCTGGTCTCCCAGCTGACCGGCACCCTCGGCCAGTTGGGAGCGGTGGGAGCCGCGGTGCCGATGACCTGGGCGCTGGGCAGCTTCGGGTGGTCGCGCTCCTACCTCGCCACGGCCCTGCTCGGGTTGGTGCTCGCGGTGGCGCTGGCGGTGGTGGTGCACGACTCCCCGCGGGCGCGCAACCTGCGCGGACCGGCCTTCTCGTTCGCCGCGATCCGTCGCAGCCTGGCCACCTCGTGGTCGCATCCCGGCACCCGGCTGGGCTTCTGGATGCACTTCTCCACCCAGTTCAGCGCGACCGTGCTCAGCCTGCTGTGGGGCTACCCGTTCTTCGTGCGCGGCGAGGGTCGCAGCCCGGGGGAGGCGGGACTGCTGCTGACCCTGATCGTGGTCGCGGTGATGACCGCGGGGCCGATCCTGGGCTGGCTGGTGAGCGCCTTCCCCTGGCACCGCTCCACGATGGTGCTCGGCATCGTCTCCTCGATCGTCGTGGTGTGGACCGCGGTGCTCGCCTGGCCGGGGGCCGCGCCGGCGTGGCTGCTGGTGCTGCTGGCGGTGGTGGTGGGCGTCGGCGGTCCCGCCTCGATGATCGGCTTCGACGTCGCCCGCACGGCGAACCCGCCGGACCGGATGGCCAGCGCCAGCGGCATCGTCAACCAGGGCGGCTTCTACGCCAGCCTGGTCCTGGTCGTGGCGATCGGCCTGATCCTCGACTGGCGCACGCCCGGCGACGGCACGGCGTACACGCCGGAGGCGTTCCGCTGGGCGATGAGCGCCCAGTACCCGCTGTGGGCGATCGGCCTGCTCCAGGTCTGGCGCTACCGCCGGCTGGCACGCGCCCGGGCCCGGGCGCTGCCCGAGGGCGTCGTCGCACCCTGACCTCGGTCGTCTAGACGCCCCTGGCGCCCGATCTCGATCGCCTGGAGTGTGAGCGTGACCACATCGGGCCGCGCTCGTTGGGCGCACCGGAAGGCGTAACTCAGAGTTCATACAGGCGTTGTGCAAAACGAGAACAGGTTCTATTCTCGGCACGGCCGTCGGCGAACACGGGAGGTGAGCGATGGGATTCTCCGCCGTTTCCGTGCTGCGAGGGCCCGGTGAGCTCGCAGCGATGGTCGTCGACGTGACCAAGCTGATCTTCACCACGAAGTTCCAGACCCGGGAGTTCATCGAGCAGGCCTGGTTCATCACCAGCGTGTGCCTGTTCCCCACGATCCTGGTGTCGATCCCGTTCGGCGCCGTCATCTCCCTGCAGGTGGGCAGCCTCACCGGGCAGCTCGGCGCGCAGTCCTTCGCCGGCGCCTCGGCGGTGCTCGCGGTGGTCCGCGAGGCCGCCCCGATCGCGGCGGCGCTGCTGATCGCCGGCGCCGCGGGCTCGGCCATCTGCTCCGACATGGGGGCGCGCAAGATCCGCGAGGAGATCGACGCGATGGAGGTGCTCGGGATCAACCCGCTGGAGCGCTTGGTCGTGCCGCGCGTGGTCGCCACCGTCTTCGTCGCGCTGATGATCAACGGGCTGGTGATCGGCGCCGGCATCGGCGGCGGCTACTTCTTCACGGTGATCATCCAGGGCGGCTCGGCGGGCGCGTTCCTCTCCTCCTTCACCGCCCTGGCCAGCCTTCCCGACCTCTGGATCGCGATGGTGAAGGCGGCCGTCTTCGGGTGGCTGGCCGCCATCGTCGGCGCCTACAAGGGGCTCAACGCCGGGGGCGGGCCCAGCGGCGTCGGCCGCGCGGTCAACGAGTCGGTGATCGTCGCGTTCATGCTGCTGTTCTTCCTCAACGCCATCATCACCGCGATCTACTTCCAAGTCGTCCCACAGCCGGGGTTGTGATGTCCGCCTTCAGCGAATTCGGCTCCGCCTTCTACCGGGAGCGACGCGCCGGCCTCGAGCAGCGCGGCGACCAGCTCCTCTTCTACGTCAAGGCGCTCGCCTGGACCCCGCGGGCGCTGACCCGGTACCGCCGCGAGATCTGGAACACCCTCGCCGAGGTCGCCTTCGGCGTCGGGGGGCTCTCGGTGATCGCCGGCACGGTCGGGGTGATCGCGTTCCTGGCCTTCTTCGCCGGCACCGAGGTGGGCATCCAGGGCTACGCCTCGCTCAGCCAGCTCGGCGTCGCCAAGTTCACGGCCTTCATCTCGGCCTACTTCAACACCCGCGAGGTGGCGCCGCTGGTCTCCTCGATCGCGCTGGCCGCCACGGTCGGCTGCGGCTACACCGCCCGGCTCGGCGCGATGCGGATCTCCGAGGAGATCGACGCCCTCGAGGTGATGGGGATCCCGTCGCTGCCGTTCCTGGTGACCACCCGGATGATCGCGGCGTTCATCGCGGTGATCCCGCTCTACGTGGTGGCCCTGTTCTCGTCGTACCTCTCGCCGCGGCTGATCACGACGGTGATCTACGGGCAGTCGGCCGGCACCTACGACCACTACTTCCTGCAGTTCCTGCCACCGGTCGACATGCTGTGGTCCTTCGGCAAGCTGATCTTCCTCGCCGTCGCGATCATCCTGATCCACTGCTACTACGGCTACACCGCCTCCGGTGGCCCGGCCGGGGTGGGCATGGCGGTGGGACGGGCCATCCGCACCTCGATCGTCACCGTCGTGGTCGCCGACTTCTTCCTCAGCTTCGCGATCTGGGGCTCGACGACCACGGTCAGGATCACGGGGTGACGCGATGCTGGTGAACGTCCACCACGACAGCCCTGCCGAGCACCGGCGGCTGCTGCTCTTCGGCGTGGTCTTCGTGACCATCCTGGCGACCTTCATCTGGGTGACCATCGCCTTCTACCAGAAGAAGTTCGAGCCGGTCACGATGGTCACGATGAAGGCCGAGCGGGCCGGGCTCCAGCTCGCGCGCGGCGGCGACATCCGCGTGCACGGGGTGCTGGTCGGCCAGATCCGGGAGATCTCCCAGGACGGGGAGGAGGCGGTGATCAAGCTCGGGCTGAAGCCCGAGGCGGCCGAGTCGATCCCGGCCAACGTCAGCGCCCAGATCCTGCCCACCACGCTGTTCGGGCAGAAGTACGTCGCGCTGGTGGACCCCCTCAAGCCGTCCGCGGAGAGCATCGGCGACGGCGACGTGATCCCCTCGGAGCGGGTGGAGACCAACGTCGAGCTGAGCCGCATCCTGGGCGACCTGTTCCCGCTGCTGCGGGCGATCGCCCCCGCCGACCTGAACGCCACGCTGTACGCGCTCTCCTCGGCGCTGACCGGTCGCGGCGGCCAGATCGGCGAGATGATGGACGACCTGGACGGCTACGTCACCCGCCTCAACACCCGGCTGCCCACCCTGCGCGAGGACCTGGTGCTGCTGGCCGACGTGGCGAAGAGCTACGAGATCGCCGCACCCGACCTGGTCCGGCTGATGCGCAACGCCACGGTGACGGCGCGGACGCTGGCCCAGAAGGAGGACACCTTCTCGGCGTTCCTGGGCGACCTGACCGGGATGGCGGCCAGCACCACGCGGGTGCTCGCCGAGAACGAGGCCGGCCTGATCCGGCTGGGTCAGCTGTCGCGGCCGCTGCTGCGGCTGATGGACACCTACGCCCCCGAGTACCCGTGCCTGCTGCGCGGCCTGGACCGCTACACCTCGCGGCTCCAGGAGATCTTCAAGAACGGGCGGGTCAACCAGATCCTCGAGCTCGGCTCGGTGCAGAAGCCGGCCTACGACGCGGGGGACCGACCGGTCTACGGCGAGGTCGGCCACGGCCCGTGGTGTGTCGGGCTGCCCAACCCGCAGGTGCCGATCCCGCAGATCCCGCTCAAGGACGGCAGCGACCAGGACGAGCTCACCGGCCCCCAGCTGCCGTTCGCCAGCAAGTCGTTCGTCAACCCGACCAGCGGCTACTCAGGGACCCCGGCCGAGCAGCGGATGGTCAACACGCTGCTGGCCTCGCGCGACGGCTCCTCCACGACCAGCTACGGCGGCCTGGCCACGCTGCTCTACGGGCCGCAGGTCCGGGGAACGACGGTGAGCCGATGAGCTCGCGCAACACGGTGACGTCGCTCGCGGCGGTCAAGCTGGCGATCTTCACCCTCAGCTCGCTGCTGGTGACCGGGCTGCTGGCCACGATCATGGGCAACTTCAGCTTCGGGAGCCAGACCACCTACCGCGCGCTCTTCACCAGCGCGAGCATGCTGCAGAAGGGCGACGACGTCCGGATCGCGGGCATCCCGGTGGGCGAGGTGCGCGAGGTCGAGCTGGAGAACCGCAACCAGGCGCTGGTGACCTTCCGCGTCGAGAGCGAGGTCGAGCTGACCGAGGCGAGCCGCGCCGAGATCCGCTACCTCAACATCGTCGGCGACCGCTACCTGGCCCTGGAGCAGGGGGTCCCGGACTCGCCGGCGCTCGAGGAGGAGGCGGTGATCCCGGTCGAGCGCACCCAGCCGGCGCTGAACCTCACCGAGCTCTACAACGGGTTCCAGCCGCTCTTCTCCGCGCTGCAGCCCGAGGACGTCAACAAGCTGTCGCTGAACATCATCCAGGTGCTGCAGGGCGAGGGCGGCACGGTGCAGAGCCTGCTCGCGGAGACCGCCTCGCTGACCAACTCGATCGCCGACCGCGACGAGCTCATCGGCGACGTCGTCACCAACCTCTCCACGATGCTGGAGACCGTCGACAGCCGGCGTACCCAGCTCAACCAGCTCGTCGTCCAGCTCAAGGGCTGGATGAGGAACCTCGCCCGGGACCGCACCTCGATCGGGGACTCGATCGAGAACATGGACGCGCTGACCGACACGGTCGCCGACCTGCTGACCCGGGCCCGACCGCTGCTCAAGGAGGACGTCGCGCAGCTGCGCAAGCTGGCGACGCTGCTGGCCAAGCCCGAGAGCCAGAAGGTGCTCACCGAGCTGCTCGACCGGCTGCCGGAGGCGATGACCGACCAGACCCGGATCGGCACCTACGGGTCCTGGTACAACTACTACCTCTGCGACTTCGAGGGCAGCATCAAGCTGCCCGACCTGGGCATCGACCTGAGCGGGATCCAGGACCGGCTCAACGACCTGTCCTTCCACAGCACCGCTCCGAGGTGTCAGTGATGGCACGCGGACGCAGTGACGCAGCGGTCCTCCGGCTGGGCTCGATCACCCTGGTGATCCTGCTGGTGGTGATGGCGGCCGCCTTCAACCTGCAGAAGTTCCCCGGGTTCCGCGGTGAGGGCTTCCACGCCGAGTTCGCCGACGCCGGCGGACTGCGCAAGGGGCACATGGTGCAGATCGCGGGCAAGCGGGTCGGGCGGGTCCAGCAGCTCAGCGTCGAGAAGGACCGGGTGCTGGTCGACTTCGAGCTGGATGCCGGCATCGAGCTGGGCAAGGAGACCCGGGCCTCGGTCGAGGTGCTCAACCTGCTCGGCGAGAAGTACCTCGAGATCACTCCGGAGGGCGGCGGCGAGCTCGACCCCGGCAGCACCATCGCGCTGGAGCGCACCAGCTCGGCCTACGACATCGTCGACGTGCTCAGCGACCTGACCACCACCACCGAGCAGATCGACGACAAGCAGCTCGGCACCGCGCTGGACACCCTCGCCGGCACGCTCGAGGGCTCCAGCGACGAGATCCGCTCCAGCTTCACCGGCCTGTCCCGGCTGGCGCGCTCGATCGCCAAGCGCGACGACGAGCTCGAGAAGCTGCTCGGCCGCGCCGACTCCGTCAGCGGGCTGCTGGCGGAGCGTCGCGGCGACCTGGTCGAGCTGATGGGCGACAGCAGCCTGGTCTTCGACGAGCTGGACCGTCGCCGCAAGGCCATCCACTCGCTGCTCGTGAACGCGCGCAAGCTGTCCGTGACGCTGCAGGGCGTCGTGGAGGACAACGAGGACGAGATCGGCCCCGCCCTGAAGGAGCTCCGGACCGTGACCAGCATGCTCAAGCGGAAGAAGAAGGAGCTGCGCGCCACCGCCGCCGCGGTCGGCCCGTACGCCGACATCCTCGGCAACATCGTCGGCACCGGGCCCTGGTTCGACGCCTACCTGGTGAACCTGGGCGGGTTGGCCGGCGAGTTCCTGCCGGGACCGCGAGGGGGCAGCTGATGGCCGGCTGGACGAGCAGGCGCTACCCCCTGCGGACGCTGGCCGCGGCGGCCGTGGTGGCGCTGGTCGTGACCGGGCTCGTGGTGGTCTTCGACGGCCCCGAGACCAAGACCGTGACCGCCCACTTCTCGCGAGCGGTGAGCGTCTTCCGCGGCACGGAGGTCAGGATCCTCGGGGTCACCATCGGCGAGGTCTCGGCAGTCGTCCCGGAGGGCAACTCGGTCCGGGTGGAGATGACCTACGACGCCGAGTACGACCTCCCGGCGCAGGCGCAGGCCGTCATCGTGACGCCCACCCTGGTCGCCGACAGGTTCGTGCAGCTGACCCCGGTCTACACCGAGGGCAAGGTGATGGCCGACGGTGCCGAGATCCCGCTGAAGGAGACCGGGACCCCGGTCGAGCTGGACCGGATCTACGCCAGCCTGGCCATGGTCTCCGACGCGCTGGGACCCAACGGCGCGAACCGCAACGGCTCGCTCAACACGTTGCTCAAGGCCGGGTCGGAGACGCTCGACGGCCAGGGCGTGGTGGCGAACCAGATGATCCGCGACCTCTCCTTGGCCGCCGAGACGTTCGGCGAGAACAGCGGCGACCTCTTCGCGACCGTGCGCCAGCTCGACTCGTTCACCCGGACGCTGGCCAGGAACGACCGCCTGGTCGACGACTTCGTCGGCGACCTCGGCCGTGCCTCCAAGCAGCTCGCCGGCGAGCGCCAGGAGATCGGTGCCGTGCTGAGCGCGCTGGCCAGCGCCGTCGGCAAGGTGCGCAGCTTCGTGCGCGACAACCGCAAGGCGGTCACCGGCGAGGTGGAGACCCTGGGCGTCGTGCTGGACACGCTCGTGCAGGAGAAGGAGTCGCTGGCGACCTCGCTGGAGAAGGGGCCGCTCGGCGCCGGCAACCTGGCGCTGGGCTTCGACACCAAGACCGGCTCGCAGAACGCCCGGATCCAGATCGGACCCAACATCGAGGACCTCGACGGGTTCCTGTGCGCGATCGTCAAGAACGCGCAGGTCCCGGGCGCCGGTGGCGTGTGCCGCCTGTTCGAGGGGCTGCTCGAGCCGCTCGGCCTGCGGCTGCCGGACCTCGGCGCCCGTGCCGGGGCCGAGAGCACCCGGGTGCCCGGGGAGTCGGTCCCGGCCGACTCGTTCTCCAGCCTGCTGGGAGGCGGACGATGAGCCGCGCCGCGATCCGTCGTACGCCGCGCCTCGCCGCGCTCGGGGTGAGCCTGGCCCTGGGCGCCTCGGTGCTCAGCGGCTGCGACTTCGACGGGGCCTACGACCTGCCGCTGCCGGGCAGCCCCATCTCGGGGGAGGAGGCCTTCACGATCACCGCCGACTTCGCCGACGTGCTCAACGTCGTGCCGCGCTCCCCGGTGATGGTCAGCGACGTGACGGTGGGGGAGGTGACCGAGGTCGAGCGGAAGGGCTGGGCCGCCGAGGTCACCCTGCGCATCCGCGCCGACATCGAGCTGCCCGACAACGCGGTGGCCGAGATCAGGCAGACCAGCCTGCTGGGCGAGAAGTTCATCGAGGTCAGCGCCCCCGAGGGCGAGCAGGTCGGCGCCCTGGGCGAGGGCGACCACCTGGCCCTGCGCGACACCAGCCGCAACCCCGAGGTCGAGGAGGTGCTGGGGGCGCTCTCGTTCCTGCTCAACGGCGGCGGGGTCGGGCAGATCAAGGAGATCAGCACCGAGATCAACGAGGTGATGACGGGCCGGACCGGACGCATCAAGCACCTCCTGCGCGAGCTGAGCTCGCTGGTCGGGACCCTCGACGACCAGAAGACCGAGATCATCGCGGCGATGGAGTCGTTGAGCTCGCTCACCAAGACGCTCAACCGCGAGAAGCGGACCATCCGCTCCGCGCTGGACGCGACCGGGCCGGCGCTGAAGGTGCTGAACGGCCAGCACCGCGACCTGGTGAAGATGCTCGGCGGCCTCAACCGGCTCGGCCGGGTGGGCACCCGGGTCGTCAACGGCACCAAGGACAACCTGCTCGCCGACCTGGAGCACCTGCAGCCGATCCTGCGCCGGCTCAACGAGACGGGGGACTCGCTGCCCCGCGGACTGTCCCTGCTGCTCAGCTTCCCGTTCCCCCAGGAGGCCATGGAGAACGTCAAGGGCGACTACGCGAACGCGCTCTTCGCGCTCGACGTGTCGCTGGAGGGGATCCTCCAGGGGGCCGGCGTCACCCTCGACGAGGAGGGCATCAAGATCCCGGGGCTGCCGACGATCCCGCTGCCCGACCTGGGTGGCCTGCTCGACTCCCTGGGGCTGGACCTGGGGCTCAAGCAGTCCTCGGCGTCCCGCGGGACTTCGGGACGGGCGGCCACCACCGGGATCGACAAGGCGGTCGGCACCGGCGGCGGCCTGTTCGAAGGAGGACTGGGATGAGCAAGGGCGTCCGGATCAGGCTGGCGGCGTTCGCGGTGCTCGCCGCGGTCGGCATCGTCTACATCGCCGGCACCTACCTGGGGCTGGTGGACCGGGTGCTGGGCCGCGGTCTCCAGATCCACGCGACCCTGCCCGCCTCGGGTGGCCTCTACGAAGGCAGCGAGGTGACCTATCGGGGCGTCAAGGTCGGCAAGGTGTCCGCGATGCACGTGACCCCCGAGGGGCTGCGCGCGGACCTGTCCCTGGAGCACGGCACCAAGATCCCGCTGGACGCGGAGGTCTTCGTGCACAACCTCTCGGCGGTGGGGGAGCAGTACCTCGACCTCGAGCCCGCCGACGACAAGGGGCCCTACGCCGAGAACGGCGACACCATCGCGGGCAGCGCCCGCAGCCTGCCGGTGGCCGAGGAGGACCTGCTGATCGAGCTCGACGAGCTCGTCGGGTCGGTGAACACCCAGCACCTCAACACCGTCCTGCGCGAGCTGGGCACCGCGTTCCGCGACACCGCGGACCCGCTGCAGCGGATGCTCGACGGCGGCGACCAGTTCCTCGGCGCCGCCATCGAGAACGAGGACGCGACGTTCTCGCTGCTCGAGAACGGCCGGACGGTGCTGGCCACCCAGCAGCGCAACAGCGAGAACATCCGCTCCTTCGCCCGGGACCTGGCCGACCTGACCGGGACCTTCAAGCAGCGCGACCCCGAGCTGCGCAAGGTGCTGGAGGGGGGTGGCTCCGCGGTGCGCGAGGTCGACGCGCTGATGCAGGGCCTCGAGCCCACCTTGCCGATCTTTATCAGCAACCTGGTGACGCTCAACCAGGTGGTCACCGCCCGGCTGCCGGCGCTGGAGCAGCTGCTGGTGACGTTCCCGAAGATGGTCGCCGCGGGCTTCACCGGCACTCCCGGGGACGGCTACGGCCACATCAACCTGCAGTTCGCGCAGAGCCCCGGGCCGTGCCGCGACGGGTACATGCCGAGCTCTCAGTGGCGCGACGGGACCGAGCTGGAGGACACCGACCCCTATCCCGCGCGCTGCCTGCAGGGTCCGCCGTACAACATGCGCGGATCGAAGTACGCGCCGCGCTTCGACGACGGGACGGCCAGCCGGGTCGCCCCCTACGACCCGGCCACCGGCATCGTCCAAGGAGCCACGAGCGCCGACGACGTGATGATCGGCCACCAGGGAGGACTGCAGACCGTGTTCGGAGACGACTCGTGGCGATGGATGCTCATCGGACCCATGGAGCCCCAGTGAGGAGCCCAGTGAGGAGCCCAGTGAAGAGCCTGACGACCGACGAGGCGGCCCCGAATGCGGCCGAGCAGGACGCGGCGGGTGCGCGCGAGTCAGACGCCGCGGACCAGGACGCCGGCGCCGCGCCGGGCGAGAGGTCCCGGCGGCGCGGCCCCTCGCAGCGAGCCTGGCGCCGGATCGTCGGCGTCCTCGGCGTGCTGGCGGTGGCGCTGGCCTCGGCAGTGGGGATCGGGCTGTGGCAGGGCCGCGACGAGGGCGGGCTCACCGAGCAGCACCGGGAGGTGGCCCGCGCGGCGCAGGCGCAGACCGTGGCCTTCCTGACCGTGGACCACCGCGACATGGACGCCGGGATCGACAAGGTCCTGGCCGGGGCGACCGGCGACTTCAAGAAGGACTACGCGGCACGCCGCAAGGACATCATCGAGGCCGCCACCCGCAACGAGTCCCTCTCCACCGGCACGGTGGTCGCGCTGGGCGTCGGCGAGCTGGACGAGGACTCGGCGCTGGTCTACGTGGCCGCCAACAGCGAGGTCTCGAACACCACCACCGAGGGCACCAAGCAGCCGCGCTACTACCGGCTGCAGCTCGACATGACCCTGGAGGACGGCAAGTGGCTGGCCTCCGACGTTCAGTTCGTGGGATGAGCAGATGACCGACGAGAAGACCTGTCCCTACTGCGCCGAGACGATTCGCGCAGCGGCCATCAAGTGTCGCTACTGCCAGTCCGACCTGGGGTCCGAGGCCGAGGCGGCGCCGTTGCCCGACCACGTGGTGCCCGCGTCCACCGCCGGGCTGCCGGCGGAGGACTTGGCCGAGACTGCGCCGGTCGACCTCGCCAAGACCGAGGCCTCCGGGAGCGAAGCCGCCGAGACCTCCGAGGCCCAGGTCTCTGCGGCCCGGGACTGGCGGTTGCCGGCGACGGCCGGGGTGTTGCTGGCGATCGTGGTCGCCCTGGCCGGCGTCTGGGCGACGATGCTCACCGGTGACGAGGCGACCGCGGCGCCCAAGGGGAACACCCCGATGGCGTCCGGGGCCGAGATCTCGGGCGACGGCGCCAAGCAGGCGGCCATGGCCGCGGCCACGGAGGCCGTCGAGGAGGTGCTCTCCTACGACGCCAAGACCCTCGACGAGGACGTCGCCAAGGCCGAGAAGCGACTCGGCGAGAAGATGCTCGACGAGTACGCCACGACCATGAAGACGATCCGCGAGGACACCGTCAAGAACGAGGCTGTCGTGGAGGCCGCGGTGGTGGCATCCTCGATCGTGTCGGCCAACGAGGAGACGGCCAAGGCGCTGCTGTTCGTCAACCAGACCACCAGTGGGAAGCACCTGCAGGCGCCGCGCACCGACCTCAACCGGGTGGTGGTGACGCTGCGGCGAGACGGCGGTGTCTGGTTGGTCACAGACGTCGACGCCCTCTGATATAACGAGAACACGTTTCAGTTCTGGTCGTCCGTGGGGCGGCCCCGAAGGGGAGGGGACGCTCACGTGACCGCCACGGACACGGACCTCGTGGTCCTGGGCGCCGGCCCGACCGGGCTGTTCGCCACCTACTACGCCGGCTTCCGTGGCCTGCAGGTCGACGTCGTGGACTCGCTGCCCGAGTTGGGCGGCCAGATCACCGCGATGTACCCCGAGAAGCAGATCCTCGACGTCGCCGGCTTCCCCTCCATCAAGGGCAGGGACCTGGTGGAGGGGCTGGTGACCCAGGCGGCGACCGCGCACCCGACGTACCACCTCGACCGGACCGCGACGACCCTGCGCCACGGGGAGGACTCGGTCACCATCGGGCTCGACGACGGCACCGAGATCACCGCCCGCGCCCTGCTGGTCACCGCCGGCATCGGCAAGTTCAGTCCCCGCCCGCTGCCGGCCGCCGAGGGCTGGGTGGGGCGCGGAGTCGAGTTCTTCGTGCCCAGCTTCGCGCCGTACGCCGGGAAGGACGTGGTGATCGTGGGAGGCGGGGACAGCGCCTTCGACTGGGCGCTCCACCTGGAGCCGGTGGCCGCGTCGGTCACCCTCGTGCACCGGCGCGATGCGTTCCGCGCCCACCAGCGCGCGGTCGAGGCGGTGCGGGAGTCCTCGGTCGAGATCCTCACCAAGGCGCAGGTCACCCGGCTGAGCGGCGAGGCCCACCTCGAGTGCGTCGAGATCACCGTCGACGGCGAGACCCTCGAGCGCCCGGCGCAGGCGGTCGTGGCCGCCCTCGGGTTCGTGGCGGACCTCGGCCCGCTCCAGGACTGGGGCCTGACGGTCGAGAAGCGGCACCTGGTGGTCGACTCCGCCATGCGCACGAACCTGCCACGGGTCTTCGCCGCCGGTGACATCACCGAGTTCCCCGGCAAGGTGCGGCTGATCGCGGTCGGCTTCGGCGAGGCGGCCACCGCGGTCAACAACGCGGCCGTCGTCATCGACCCGGCGGCGCACGTCTTCCCGGGCCACTCCAGCGAGGGCGCCTGAGATGGGGGTGCGCGACGCCGTGCGGATGTCGCCCGGGGAGGTGGCGAGCTTCCTGGCCGAGCAGATCAAGGTCCAGGTGGCCACCGTCGGCAAGGACGGCGCCCCCCACCTGTCCACCCTCTTCTACGTGCTCGACGAGGCCGGGCGGGTCGCGTTCTGGACCTATGCCCGGTCCCAGAAGATCCGCAACCTGGAACGGGACCCGCGGGTGAGCTGCCTGGTGGAGGACGGCGACGACTACTTCGCGTTGCGCGGAGCCAGCATCACCGGCACCGCCGAGATCGTCCGTGACGCCGACCGGCTGCGCCGGATCGGCTCGGCCGTCGCCTGCCGGATGGCCGGGGTGGGCGACCTGGCCGACCTCGGCGAGCTCGGCAGCAGCGAGGTCGAGCGCCAGGTGGCCAAGCGCGTCGCCGTCGTCGTCCACCCCGACCGGGTCGCCACCTGGGACCACCGCAAGATGCTCGCCGGCAGCGGCGAGGGGAAGTGAGCACGCCATGCGAGTGAAGGTCGACTTCGACCTCTGCGAGTCCAACGCCCTGTGCGAGGGACTGGCCCCGGCGGTCTTCGAGCTCGACGACGACGACTACCTGGTGGTCAAGGCCGAGGAGGTCGCCGCCGACCAGCACGACGCCGTACGGCGTGCGGCCGCGGCCTGCCCGCGTGCCGCGATCTCCCTGGAGGACTGAGCGCGCCGCGCCTGGGACCTCCCACTGCCTCGACGATCCCGTCCGGGCAGGCACCCCACCCACCGGACCGTGCCGTGCGCGCGGCCCGTCTCGAGAGGAAGCTGCAGATGGCTCGTCTGGCCGGCAAGGTCGCCATCGTCACCGGAGGCGCCCAGGGGCAGGGCGCCGAGATCGCCCGGGCGTTCGTCGCCGAGGGCGCGAAGGTGATCGTCGCCGACGTCGCCGTCGAGCCCGGCGAGCTGCTCGCCAAGGAGCTCGGCGACGAGGCCTGCTTCGTGCGTCACGACGTCGGCGACGAGGGCTCCTGGCAGGCGCTGGTCGCCACCGCGCAGGAGCGGTTCGGGCCGGTCACGGTGCTGGTCAACAACGCGGGCATCCTGCGCTTCAACGACATCGTGAACACCACCGTGGAGGAGTACGAGACCGTCTTCCGGGTCAACCAGCTCGGCTGCTTCCTCGGGATGAAGGCGGTGATCCCGGGGATGGAGGCCGCCGGTGGGGGCTCCATCGTCAACGCCTCCTCCGTGGAGGGCCTGGCCGGGATGGGCTCGCTGGTGGCCTACTCCGCCACCAAGTTCGCGATCCGCGGGATGACCAAGGTGGCCGCCCTCGAGCTGGGGCCGAAGGGCATCCGGGTCAACTCGGTGCACCCCGGGATGATCGACACCGGCATGACCCGGGTGCACGGCGGGGACCTGGCGATGGAGTTCGGGGCCAGCAAGGTCCCGCTGCGCCGGGTCGGCCAGCCCGGCGACGTCGCGCCGCTCTACGTCTACCTGGCCTCCGACGAGAGCGGCTACGTCAACGGCGCCGAGATCGCCATCGACGGTGGGGTCACCGCCACGCACGCCTTCGGCGGCTGAGCCGGTCGGCCGACGCCCGGGCCGCCCGCCCGGGGCTCAGCGCAGCAGCAGGCGCACGGCGACGTCCATCGAGCTCTGTACGTCGCTGGCCGGGACCCGCCCGGTGACCCAGCCGACCAGGGTGGACAGCCACACGTCGCCGATCACCTTGGCGATGGCGATCTCCTCGTCGGTGGGCTCGTCGTCGGGGCTCTTGCCCATCGCCTGGGTCAGCATCCGGGTCAGCAGCATGCCGACGACGTGGATCTCGTTCTTCACCGACGCGTCGGCGAACATGAACGCCCGGGTCAGCGCCTCGGTCAGGTTGGGGTCGCGCTGCAGGGACTTGGTGGTCCGTCCGATGACGAACATCACCCGCTCGTGCGGGGTCTCGCCGGGGATGGGCCCCGAGCGTCCCGCCTTCTCCGCTCGCTCGAACTGCCGGGCGAGAGCGGAGACCAGCAGGTGCACCTTGGAGGGGAAGTAGCGGTACAGCGTGCCGAGGGCGACGTCCGCCTGCTCGGCGACGGCACGCATCTGCACCGCATCGAAGCCGCCCTTCGAGGCGAGGGCGATGGTCGCGTCGAGGATGCGCTTGCGGCGGTCTCGCTGTGCGGCGGACCCGAGCTCCTCGACGGACAGCGAGCTGACGCTGCTCACGAAGCCTCCTGTTACCTGTTGGTAGATATCGGGCCTCGGCCGTCCGGTGCGGGAGTTGCCCGCAACAGACAGCCCCCGCTCCGTGTGTTGACGTTCATGACTAGGCTATCAACCGGTGAGACGGAACTGGAACACGTTTCACCTCAGTTCGAGCCGGCGAGTCCCGGGCGGGACGCCCGCATCGGACGACAACAGAGAGGTCGTGGCCATGCGCATCGCGCTGCTTTCGTACCGCAGCAAGCCCCACTGTGGCGGGCAGGGCGTCTACGTTCGGCACCTGAGCAGGGAGCTGGTGGCCCTGGGGCACCAGGTGGAGGTCTTCTCCGGCCAGCCCTACCCCGAGCTGGACCCCGGCGTGGCGCTGACCAAGGTCCCCAGCCTGGACCTGTACCGCGAGCCCGACCCCTTCCGGGTGCCGAAGCTGCGCGAGTTCCGCGACCTGATCGACGTCCAGGAGTTCGCGATCATGTGCCTGGCCGGGTTCCCCGAGCCCCGCACGTTCAGCAAGCGCGTGGCGCGGCTGCTGCGCGAGCGCCGCGACGACTTCGACATCGCCCACGACAACCAGGTGCTCGGACACGGGATCGCGGAGGTGGAGAAGATGGGGCTCCCGCTGATCACCACCATCCACCACCCGATCACCTTCGACCGGCGCATCGACCTCGCCTCGGCGCCCAGCGCCTGGCGCAGGTTCACGCTGCGGCGCTGGTACGGCTTCCTGAGGATGCAGGGCAAGGTCGCCCGCGGGCTGACCAAGATCCTCACCGTCTCGGAGTCCTCGCGCCGCGACATCGCCAAGGACTTCGGCGTCGACATCGACCGACTCCAGGTGATCCCGCTGGGCGTCGACGACGTGTTCGTCCCCCCGACCAAGCCCCGCGTCCCGGGCCGGATCGTGGCGATGGCGAGCGCCGACGCGCCGATGAAGGGCATCGCCACCCTGCTCGAGGCCTTCGCCAAGCTGCGCACCGAGCGTGACCTCGAGCTGCTGCTGGTCACCAAGCCGGTGCCCGGCGGTCGCACCGAGAAGCTCATCGAGCGGCTCTCGATCGCCGGCCACGTCCGGTTCGTGCACGGCATCTCCGACGCCGAGCTCGTCGAGGTGATGGGCTCCGCGGAGCTCGCCTGCGTCCCGTCGCTCTACGAGGGCTTCTCGCTGCCGACGGCCGAGCTGATGGCCTGCGAGACGCCGCTGGTCGTCTCGCGTGCCGGCGCCATCCCCGAGGTGGTCGGTGAGGACGGCGTCTGCGCCGACCTGGTCACCCCCGGCGACGTCGGCGAGCTCGAGGCCGCCATCGCCGCCCTGCTCGACGATCCCGAGCGCCGGGCGCGGATGGGAGCCGCCGGTCGCCGCCGGGTGCTGGAGCGGTTCAGCTGGCGTGCCGTGGCCACGGCCACCGCCGCCGCCTACCAGGAAGTCATCGACACCAGCCGCGCCGCCGGCGCCGGGAACAACCAAGGAGTGAAGATCAGTGCTGACCGTTGATTTCGACCGGCTGGGACTGCGCCCCGGCGAGCGGGTTCTCGACATGGGCTGCGGCGCCGGTCGCCACGCCTTCGAGATGTACCGGCGCGGCGCCGACGTCATCGCGTTCGACCAGGACGCCGACGAGCTGGCGGGGGTCCGCGAGCTGTTCGGGGCGATGAAGGAGGCCGGCGAGGTGCCGGCCGGCGCGGAGGCGGACATCAAGGAGGGCGACGCCCTGGCGCTGCCGTTCGCCGACGGCGAGTTCGACCGGATCGTCGCCGCCGAGGTGCTCGAGCACATCCCGGCCGACATCCAGGCCATCGAGGAGCTCGTCCGCGTCCTGCGCCCCGGCGGCACGCTCGCGGTCTCGGTGCCGCGCTGGTTCCCCGAGGTCGTCAACTGGAAGCTCTCCGAGGACTACCACAACGTCCCCGGCGGGCATATCCGGATCTACACCGACAAGGAGCTCACCGACAAGGTGGTCAAGGCCGGGATGGAGTTCGAGAGCAAGGACTACGCCCACGGCCTGCACACGCCGTACTGGTGGATCAAGTGCGCGGTCGGCGTCCGCAACGACGACCACCCCGCCGCCAAGGCGTACCACAAGCTGCTGGTCTGGGAGATCATGAAGCAGCCCCGGGCCCTGCAGCTGGCCGGCAAGGTGCTCGACCCGCTGATCGGCAAGAGCATGGTGCTCTACTTCCGCAAGCCGGAAGCGGCCTGACCCGGCGATGACGAGCGACGACCTGCGTGGGATCCCCTCGGTCGAGGGCGTGCTGAGCGCCGCCGACGTGCGGGCGACCGCGGCCTCCATCGCCGCCCTGCAGCACCCGGACGGCTCGATCCCCTGGGCCGAGGGGGAGCACACCGACGTGTGGAACCACGTCGAGGCAGCGATGGCGATGCTGGTCGGCGGCGAGGTCGAGGCGGCCGAGCGCGCCTACCAGTGGTGCCTCGAGGCGCAGCGCGAGGACGGCTCCTGGGCGATGAAGTACGTCGCCGGGGTGGTCGAGGACCCGCGCGGGGAGGCCAACATGTGCTCCTACCTCGCGGTCGGGGTGTGGCACCACTGGCTGGTGCGCCGCGACCGGGCCTTCGTGGACCTGATGTGGCCCGCGGTGCGTCGCGGCCTGGACTGGGTCACCGACCGGCAGCTGCCGTTCGGCGGGCTCGGCTGGTCGCACGAGTGGGACGAGGCGAACGGCCGCCTCGGCGAGCTCAACGCCGAGGCGCTGCTCGCCGGGTCCTCCAGCATCTACCAGTCGCTGCGCGCCGGCGTCGCGCTCGCCGACCTGGTCGGCGACCCGCAGCCCGCCTGGGAGCTCGCCGGCGGCCGGCTCGGCCACGCCCTGCGCGCGCACCGCGACCAGTTCCTGGACAAGTCGACGTACTCGATGGACTGGTACTACCCGGTGCTCGGCGGCGCGGTGCGCGGCGAGGACGCGTTCGCGATGCTGGCGGCCCGCTGGGACGACTTCGTCGTGCCCGGGCTGGGGATCCGCTGCGTGGACACCAACCCCTGGGTGACCGGCGCGGAGACCTGCGAGCTGGTGATGGCGCTGGACACGATCGGGGACCACGACCGGGCCCGCCAGTTGCTCGTGGACATGCAGCACCTGCGCGCCGAGGACGGACGCTACTGGACCGGCTACGTGTGGCCCGACGACGTGCGGTGGCCGGTGGAGTACACCACCTACACGGCGGCCGCGGTGGTGCTGGCCGTGGACGCGCTCGCCGAGCGGGAGGGCCGCGGCACGCCCGGCTCGGGGATCATGCGCGGCGACAGCCTGGCACCGGACTTCGCCGACATCGCGCTGGAGTGCGGCTGCCCCTCAGCCGACCCGGTCCCCGGCGTCTCCGCCGGTTCGGCGTAGCACCCGCATCGAGCCGAGCGCCTCGGCCTCGGTGAAGGCGCCGCCGGCCAGCGCCCGCAGATACACGTCGTACGGCGGGCGCCCGCCGTCGGCGGGGTCGGGGAACACATCGTGGATCACCAGCAGCCCGTCGTGCTGCACCCACGGCGCCCAGCCGGCGTAGTCGTTGTGGGCGTGCTCCTCGGCGTGCCCGCCGTCGATGAACAGCATCGACAGCGGGGTGCGCCAGTGCGCCGAGACGGTCGTGGAGCGGCCGATCACCGCGACCACGTGGTCCTCCAGACCGGCCCGCTCGATCGTGCGGCGGAAGGTCGGCAGCGTGTCCATCCGCCCGGACTCGTTGTCGACGAGCGTCGCGTCGTGGTGCTCCCAGCCGGCCTGGTTCTCCTCGGAGCCGCGGTGGTGGTCGACGGTGAAGACGGTCCCGCCGACCTCGCGCGCCGCCGCACCGAGGTAGATCGCGGACTTGCCGCAGTAGGTGCCGACCTCCAGAGCGGGCCCGAGCGGGAGCTGGCGCCGGGCGAGGCGGTGCAGCAGCAGCCCCTCCTCCTCGGGCATGAACCCCTTGGCGCCCAGCGCGTGGGGCAGCAGGTCGGCAGGCAGGCCAGCGGGGGTCGGCGTGGGCGCCGGGGCGGGGGTGGTCACGGCGCACACCCTAGCCAACCCGGAGGGTGGCCGAGCCACGCCGACCGGGCCGGCCGGGGCTCAGGCGCCCTGCTCGAGCGGACGGGCGGGGTCGGCGGTCCAGGCGTTCATCGAGCCGTCGTAGATCGCGACGTCGCCGCGGCCCGCCTCGGCCAGCGCGATCGCGGCCGCGGTGGCCGCGATGCCGCCACCGCAGTAGGCCACCGGGGTGCGGCTCGGGTCGAGCGCGCCGGCCCGCTCGAAGACCGCGCGCAGCTCCTCGCGCGGGCGCAGCGACCCGGTCTCGTCGACGAGGTCCCCGAACGGGACGTTGACGCTGCCGGGGATGTGCCCGCGCGCGAAGGTGTCGGCGTCCAGGGCGTTGATCAGCAGCACGCCGGGGTCGCCGATCGCGGCCTGCACGTCGGCGGTCGAGCGGAGCAGCTCGGGGCGCCGCCGGGCGGTGAAGCTCGCCGGCGGGTACGACGCGGCGCCGCCGGCGGTCTCGAACCCGGCGGCCCCCCAGGCGTCCAGGCCCCCGTCGAGCACGACGACGTCGTCGTAGCCCTCCAGGGCGAACTGCCACCAGAGCCGGGTGGCCCAGATGCCGTTGGCGTGGTCGTAGACCACGACGGTGCTGTCGTTGGAGATGCCCAGCGCGCCGACCGCGGCGGCGAACCGCTCCGAGGGCGCCGCGGCGAACGGCGCCTCGCCGTGCGGGTCGGCCAGGTCCACGATCAGGTCGGCGAAGGTCGCACCCGGGACGTGCGCCTCCTGGTAGGTGGCGCGCCCGGACTCGATGCGGGGGCCCGCCTCGCTGAAGGACAGGTGCACCGTGGCGTCGACGATGCGCAGGCCCTCGTCGTGCAGGTGGTCGTGGAGCCAGGCGGGGGAGACGAAGCGTGCGTGGGCGGTCATGGCTCCACGCTATCGGGGTACCGCACGGCCATGACCACGACACCGATCGAACCCGGCCCGGACCCCGAGGTCGTGCCCAGCGGAGACCCCGGCGGGATCCCGACTCCCGAGCCGATGCCGGGCGAGGACCCCGGCGGGCTGCCCCCGGAGCCGGAGACCGAGCCCTCCGGCGACAGCCCGGACTAGCCGCGTCCTCGCCCAGCCGACGTCAGGCCGACGTCGGCTCGGCGTCGCTGCGCGAGTGGCGGTAGCTGTTCCAGTGCCAGTTCAGGTACCGCTCGATCGCGCGGACCACGTGGGCCGAGCGGATCGAGGGGAAGATGTCGAAGGCGTGCTGGGCGCCGGGCAGCTCGGCGTACACCACGCTGGCCCGGCTCTTGGCGCGCAGCTCCTGCACGAACAGCCGCGCCTGGTCCACCCCGACCAGCGTGTCCTGAGCGCCGTGGATGACGAAGAAGTCGGGCGCGTCCGGCGTCACCCGCAGGATGGGGGAGCCGGCCTCGAAGACCTCCGGGTCCTCGCTCCACCGCTTGCGCACGACGTACGGCGCGAGGAACTTGTCGCGCATCAGCACCGCGCTGCGCAGGCCGGTGGAGCCGGCCAGGTCGTAGACGCCGTAGTGCGGGATCGCGGCCTGGACGGAGGTGTCCACCTCCTCGAAGCCCGGCTGGTAGGCGGGGTCGCCCGGGGTCAGCGCCGCGAGCGCGGTGAGGTGGCCGCCGGCAGAGCCTCCGGTGATCGCCAGGTAGTCGGGGTTGCCGCCGTAGTGCTCGATGTTCTCGCGGACCCACGCGATCGCCCGCTTGACGTCGACGATCTGCGCGGGGAACGGGTGCTTGGGCGCCAGGCGGTAGTTGATCGAGACGCAGACCCAGCCCTTGGCGGCCATGTGCTGCATCAGCGGGATGCCCTGCTGGTCCTTGGTGCCGACGGCCCAGCCGCCGCCGTGCACCTGCAGCAGGACGGGTGCGTTGGCGATGTCGCCCTCGGCGGCGCTGTAGATGTCGAGGCGGCCGCGGCGCCCGCCCTCGGTGAAGGAGATGTTGCGCTGGACGCGCACCCGCACGTCCTTGATCCGGAACGGGTTGACGAGCTTGCGCCACGGGGTGGCCAGCTCGGCCGGGGTAGGCGGCGCGTCGAGCTGCTCCACGTAGTCGACGCCGAGGCCCTCGACCAGGGCCTCCTCGACGTCGTCCTTGGTCTGCCGGCCCTGGCGGATCATCCAGCCCAGACCGGCCGCGCTGGCGGCCGCGAGGACCAGCCCGGCCCGATCCCGCGCCGTGCGTCCGCGTACGTGCACGGCGGCGTCGCCGGCTGTCAGCGCCAGCAGCTGCGGAGCCAGCTCGGAGGTGAGCCAGCCGGCCAGGAAGGCCGGGATCCCGGGCCGGAAGCCCGGCACCGGGCGCAGCGCGTTGGCGGTCAGGGCAGCGGTCACGATCTGGCGACGAAGGAAGGCCACGTGCCCGATGCTATAGCCGGTGTCTTTTGCCGTGGGGTGGATGGCGCTGGGACGGCCCCTGGGCCATGATGAGAACCTGTTCTAGTTCATTGGATCCGCTGGGGGAGTGACATGGAGCGACTGTCCGGACTCGACGCGAGCTTCCTCTACCTGGAGACCCCCGAGCAGCTGATGCACGTGTGCGGACTCATCGTGCTCGACCCGGCCACGATCCCGGGCGGCTACGACTTCGCCTCGTTCCGCGACGAGGTCGAGCGCCGGGTCATCGACGTGGGGGAGTTCACCCGCAAGCTGCGCCGGGTGCCGCTGGGCCTCGACCACCCGATCTGGGTGCAGGACCGCAGCTTCGACATCGACCGCCACGTGCACCGGCTCGCGGTCCCGCAGCCGGGTGGCTACCGCGAGCTGACCGAGCTCGCCGGCCACTTCGCCGGGCTCCCGCTGGACCGGTCGCGGCCGCTGTGGGAGATGTGGGTGATCGAGGGCTTCGAGGGCGACAAGGTCGTGGTCTTCATGAAGATGCACCACGCCACCGTGGACGGGGTCTCCGGCGCCAACCTGATCTCCCACCTGTGCAGCCTGGAGCCCGACGCGGCCCCGATCCAGGGCGCCGACGAGCCGACGCGGCCCGGCCGCGACCCCGACCAGGTCGAGCTGCTGGGCAGGGCCCTGCTGAGCACCGCGGCCAAGCCGTTCACCGCGGTACGCCTGCTGTCGCCCTCGGTGCAGCTGGTCGGGCGCACCGTCGCCCGGGCGCTGGAGGGCAAGACGATGGCCGCGCCGTTCTCGGCGCCGCGCACGTCGTTCAACGGCACCATCACCAGCCACCGCGCGATCGCGTTCACCGACATGGACCTCGACGAGGTGCGCGCGATCAAGCACGCCACCGGCACCACCGTCAACGACGTGGTGCTGGCCGTCGCCGGCGGCGCGCTGCGCTCCTACCTGGCCGCGCGCGACGAGCTGCCCGCCTCGTCGCTGATGGCGACGGTCCCGGTCTCGGTGCGGGACAGGTCGCACCGCTCGGGCGGCGCCAACAAGGTCTCCGCGCTCTTCGCCACCCTGGGCACCGACGTCGCCGACCCGCTGGAGCGGCTCCAGGAGATGGCCGAGAACAACCGCCACGCCAAGGAGCACCACGACGCGATCAGCGCCGACGCGCTCCAGGACTGGGCGGAGTTCGCGGCGCCACGCACGTTCGGCCTGGCGATGCGGGCCTACGCCGGGTGGAGGCTCCCCGAGCGGCACCCGGTGATCCACAACCTGGTGATCTCCAACGTGCCCGGCCCGCCGGTGCCGCTGTACTTCATGGGGGCCCGGGTGCTGGGCCTCTACCCGCTGGGCCCGGTCTTCCACGGCGCCGGGCTGAACATCACGGTGATCTCGCACAACGGCGTCCTGCACGTCGGGATCATCGCCTGCCGCGAGTCGATGCCGCACGTCGACGACCTGGTCCGCCGCTTCCCCGAGGAGCTGGAGCGACTCAGCAAGGCCGTCGCCGACCAGCCCTGAAGTCCCGCTCGCGCGCGACCACGGTGGCGGTCGCCTCGAGCAGCGCGGGGACGAACAGCTCGGCCTCCAGCGTGCACGCGGCGTGCCCGGCGTCGATGTCGTGGACGGTGGCGCCGGGGATGCGACGGGCCAGGGCGAGCTGGTGGGCGAAGGGGATCACCCGGTCGCGCCGGGTCGCGACCACCGCGGTGGGCACGTCGATGCGCGCCAGCCACGGCCGCGAGTGGTGCCGGCCCAGCGCGGCCACCGCCTGGGCCACCGCCCACGGGCTGGTCTGGCGGAACTCCCCGAGCGCCCACTCGTAGAGGTCGTCGGGGACGTCGCCGAAGGCCTGGGCCGCCGCCCGGGTCGCGCGCACCGCCGTACGCGAGGCGCTGACGCCGCGCGCGCCCAGCATCGCCGCCTCGACTCCGGCGTAGAACGCCCGCTCGTGCGGGTGGCTGCGGAAGCGCGCGGTGCTGGCGCACAGCACGAGTCCGGCGGTTCGCTCCGGGTGCTGGCGCCAGACTCGCTGGGCGATGATCGAGCCCATCGAGTAGCCGCCGATCACGGCCCGCTCGATGCCGAGCGCGTCCAGCAGCGCCGCCACGTCGTCGGCGCAGTCGTAGAGGGAGAACACCGGGGAGTGGATGCCCCGGCCGTGCCAGCGCTGGTCGAGGGTCACCACGCGGTAGCGCTCGGACAGGGCCCGGATCGCGGGGAACCAGGTCAGCAGCCCGGTGCAGCCGACCGCGTGCAGCAGCACCATCGTCGGTGCCTGCGGGGTCGGGCCCGGGGTGTCGGTGACGTACGTCGACCCGCGGCCCGGCAGCTCGACCATCTCGCCGGAGGGGATCGGCACCCAGGGGAGGTAGACCCGGCGGCGGACGACCTGGTCCGGCATCACCGGCCGGAGCAGGGCGGAGACCGAGCGTGGGACGAGGATCGCCATGGGTGGACCTCCTGGGCCGCGGTACGGACGCGGCCGGCGCGTGGGCTGACGGTGTGTCAGTACCCAGGCGCCGGCCGATGGTGCCGGTGACTCAGGACGCCGTGACGGCTGCGCCCTGCGACGGTGTGGTCCCGGAGCCGGCCGAGTCCGCGATGTGCTGTGCGGCGATGTAGCCGAACGTCATCGCCGGTCCGATCGTGGCGCCGGCGCCGGCGTAGGTGTGGCCCATCACCGCGGACGAGGTGTTGCCGGCGGCGTAGAGGCCCTCGATGACCGAGCCGTCCTCGCGCAGCGCACGGGCCAGCTCGTCGGTGACGATGCCGCCCTTGGTGCCGAGGTCGCCGGGCACCATCTTCACCGCATAGAACGGCCCCTGGTCGATCACGCCCAGCGACGGGTTCGGCTTCGTCCTCGGGTCGCCGTAGTAACGGTCGTAGGCCGAGTCGCCGCGGCGGAAGTCGAGGTCCTTGCCGGTGCGCGCCATCTCGTTGAACCGGTCGGTGGTGGCCACCAGCGTGTCGGCCGGGACACCGATCTTGTCGGCCAGCTCGCGCAGCGTGTCGGCCTTCACGATCGCGCCGCTCTTGTACCAGCGGCCCGGGAACGGCTGGCGCGGGCTGAGCCCGGCGAAGAGGTAGCGGTTGCGGTAGCGCTGGTCGATGACCATCCAGGACGGGACGTGCTCGACCCCGGTGGCCTCGGCGTTGTCGTACATCGCGTGCACGGCGTCGACGTACGGCGCGGCCTCGTTGAAGAAGCGGTGGCCGGCCTGGTTGACGATCATCGAGCCGGGCAGGTTCCGCTCGGCCAGGCAGAACCACGGGCCGGAGGGCAGCGGGATCGACGGCCCCCACCAGGCGTCGTCCATCAGGTCCAGGGCCGCGCCGGCGCGCAGGCCGGCGTTGATCCCGTCGCCGGTGTTGCCGGCCGCGCCGGTGGTCCACTCGGCGCCGATCGGGGCGCGCTGGTACTGCTGGCGCATCTCGGCGTTGTGCTCGAAGCCGCCCGAGGCGAGGATCACGCCGTGGCGCGCCCGGATCACCTGCTCGCGGCCGTCGCGGGTGACCTTCACGCCGCTCACCCGGCCGTCCTCGACGACCAGGTCGGTCAGCGGGGTCTCGTACCAGACCTCGACGCCGGCATCGATCAGGCCCTTGCGCATCCCGATCATCATCGCGTTGCCCATGCCGTACATCCGCTTGCCGCGGGCGACCGTGATCGAGCGGCGCACCATCGCCTTCAGCATCGTCAGCGGGAACCGGATCGAGCGCAGCCCGAGGCTGATCTTGCGGTAGTCGGCCTGACCGATGACCAGGCCGACCGGCGCCTTGGTGTAGGGCTTGGTGAGCCGCTTGAGCTCGTCGCCGAGGATGTTGCCGTCGATCGGCTTCGGCTCGACGCTGCGCCCGCTGGCGCGACCACCGGTGGCCTCGGGGTAGTAGTCGGAGTACTGCGGCACCCACATGAAGTCGGCGGCCGAGTGGTCGGTGACGAACTTCAGCATCTCCGGGCCGCGGTCGACGAAGGCGTCGATGCGGGCCTTGGGCACGATGTCGCCGATCACCTCATAGAGGTAGGCGCGGGTCTCGGCGTCGGGGTTGCCCTGGCCGGCGGCCTTGAGGGCGTGGTTGTTCGGGATCCACACCCCGCCGCCGGAGCGTGCGGTCGAGCCGCCGAAGCTGTCGGTCTTCTCGATGACGAGGGTCTTCAGGCCCCGGTGCTGCGCGGCGAGCGCGGCGGTCATGCCGGCGCCACCGGTGCCGACCACGACGACGTCCACGGTCGCGGCCTCAGCGGTGTCGTGGGCCGAGGGGCCCGGCTGCGTCGGCCCCGGCTGCGTGGGGTCAGGCGTCACGTGTGCTCCTGGTGCTCTAAGACTGGGGGGTGTCCGCGGGCACGGGGCCCGCGAGTGAAACCGGTTCTATTCGGCGCGGGTCGTCGTCGTCCACAGACCCGCCCGGTGAGTGGGAGTCGGCGCCCCGGAAAAGCCGTAGAACCTGTTCTATCGTGGCGGTACCGAACTGATCCGATCCAGGAGAGCCGATGTCCCAGCAAGTCCTCGACGCGATCCGCGACCTGCTGCCCACCTTCCGGGCCCGCGCCGACGAGACCGAGCGGCTGCGCGTCGTGCCGGAGGCGTCGGTGAAGGAGCTCGAGGAGACCGGCTTCTTCCGGATGCTCCAGCCGCGCCGCTTCGACGGCCTCGAGGCGGACCCGGTCGACTTCTACACCGCCGTGCGCGACATCTCCTCGGCCTGCGGGTCGACCGGCTGGATCTCCAGCGTGCTGGGGGTGCACCCCTGGCAGGTCGCGCTCTTCGCCGACGAGGCGCAGCAGGCCGTCTGGGGCTCCGACACGTCGGCGCGGCTCTCCTCGTCGTACGCCCCCACCGGCCGGGCGGTGCTCACCGAGGGCGGCTACACGCTCTCGGGCACCTGGAGCTTCTCCTCGGGCTGCGACCACGCCGGCTGGGTGCTGCTCGGCGGCCTGGTGGTCAACGCCGAGGGCCAGGTCATCGACTTCAAGACGTTCCTGGTGCCCCGCGCGCAGTACCGCATCGTCGATGTGTGGAACACCGTCGGGCTGCGCGGCACCGGCTCCAACGACATCGTGGTCGACGAGACGTTCGTCCCCGAGGCGATGACGCTGTCGATGAGCGACACCGGGCGCTGCTTCGGCCCCGGCCAGGAGCAGAACACCTCCGAGCTCTACCGGCTGCCGTTCCACTCGCTGTTCACCACCACGATCACCACCCCGATCATCGGGATGGCCACCGGCGCCTACGCCGAGCACGTCGAGATGCAGCGCAAGCGGGTGCGCGCGTCGTACGTCGGGGAGCGGGCCTCGCTGGATCCGTTCGCCGCGGTGCGGATCGCGCGCGCCTCCAGCGAGATCGACGCCGCCTGGGCGCTGCTGATCGCCAACATCCGCGAGGAGCAGGCCTGCGTCGCGCGCGGGGAGAAGATCCCGCTGGCGCTGCGGCTGAAGGTGCGCCGCGACCAGGTGATCGGCACCGAGCGCGCCATCGAGGCGCTGGATGCGCTGTTCGAGGCCTCCGGCGGGCGGGCGCTGGCCGAGGGGACCTACCTGCAGCGGGCCTGGCGCGACGCGCACGCCGGGCGCGTGCACGCCGCCAACGACCCGGAGCGGGCGCTGCAGATGTACGGCGCCAGCGAGTTCGGCCACAAGATCGACCCGGGCATGTACTGATCCGACAACGAGGCCGCCGGGACCTGCGGCGGCCATCCACCACCTCGCGAGGCATCGCGAGGAGCCGAAGAGCCGAGGAGGCAGAACATGGACATCCGCGCACTGGGGTACGTCCGCGTGGCGAGCACCGACCTGGAGAAGTGGCGACACTTCGCAGGCAAGGTGCTCGGCCTCGCCGAGGGGCGTGGCCCGGACCCGGCCAACCTGTACTTCCGGATGGACGCGCTGTCCGCCCGGATCGTGATCGAGCCGAGCGACCGCGACTGCCTCTCCGCGATGGGCTGGGAGGTCGCCGATCACCGCGCCCTCGCCGTCGCGCTCGATGAGCTCAAGCAGCACGGGGTGATCGTGCACGAGGCGACGCCCGAGGAGCTCAAGGAGCGCCGCGTCGAGGGGATGATCCGCTTCGAGGACCCGTGGGAGAACGTCTTCGAGCTCTTCCACGGCGCCACCTACGAGTCGCGGCCCCTGGTCACGCCGTACGCCAACACCTTCGTCACCGGCGACCAGGGCCTGGGGCACATCGTCCTCCCGGTCGGCGACGACGAGGCGGCGCTGCGCTTCTACGAGGACGTGCTCGGCTTCCGGCTGCGCGACTCGATGCGGATGCCCGGTGAGTTCGTCGGCAAGGAGCCCGGCTCCACGGCGTGGCTGCGCTTCCTGGGCTGCAACCCGCGCCACCACTCGCTGGCCTTCCTGCCGATGCCGAACCCGGCCAAGTGCGTGCACATCATGGTCGAGCTCGAGAAGCTCGACGACGTGGGCCGCGCGCTGGAGCGGGTGCGCAATCACAACGTCCCGCTCTCGGCGACGCTGGGCCGGCACATGAACGACGAGATGGTGTCGTTCTACGTGAAGTCGCCCGGTGGCTTCGACGTCGAGTACGGCACCGAGGGGATGACCGTCGACGACAGCAAGTGGGTCGCGCGCGAGTCCACGGCCGTCTCGTACTGGGGGCATGACTTCAGCGTGGGGCGCTGAGGACACAATGGACCTCATGGCTGATCACGAGATCCCGGACGGGATGCGCGAGGACGCGCATGACTCCTGGCCGCCGAAGGGGTTGATCGAGTCCTTCCTGGGCAACGTCGACTTCGAGTTCCGTGCCGGCGAGCACGTCGTCGTCCCCGCGGACGACGAGGCGGCCCAGGCGACGGCGCGCAAGTTCCGCGACGTGCTGGGCAGGTACGCGAGCGGGGTCACCGTGGTGACCACGCTGTCGGGCGGCGAGCCGATGGGGATGACGTGCCAGTCGTTCACCAGCGTCTCCCTCGACCCGCCGCTGGTGGCCTTCCTGCCGATGAAGACGTCGCGGGCCTTCGCGGCGATCCGCAACGCGGGCCGGTTCTGCGTGAACTTCCTGGCCGCCGACCAGGCCGAGGTCTCCAACGCGATGGCCAGCCGCGCCGAGGACAAGTTCGCCGGCGTCAGCTGGGCTCCGTCGCAGACGGGGTCGCCGCTGCTCGAGGGGATCGTCGGCTACGTCGACTGCACCGTGCACGCGATCCACGAGGCCGGCGACCACTACATCGTGGTCGGCCGCGTCCAGGACCTCGACGTCGCCGAAGCGCAGGACCCGCTGCTCTTCTACCAGGGCAAGTACCGCACCACCACCTGACCCGGGCCGGGCCCCAGGGGCAGGGGCCCAACCCTGCCCCAGGGGCAGGGGGCATAGCCCAGGGGCAGGGACAGGGGCACAACCCATGCCCCAGGGGCAGGGGACAGGGGCATAACCCATGCCCCAGGGGCAAGGACACAGCACAGGGGCAGGGCAGTGGACCACAGCCCAGGCCCAAGGGGAGGGCACAGCCCAGGCCCAAGGGCAGGGCAGGGCCCAGCCCAGCCCCAAAGCCTCGCGACCCGTCACTCCCTCGACCATTTCCGCGGTGTGTCGCGGCGGGAGTGACGGGTCGATCCGCGCCTGTGGATGAGCTCGGCGAGGTCCGCCTTGGGTCCGGCACGCTGCTGGGATGCACGCGTACGACGAGCTCCCGCTGGCGCTGCCGGACTCGCACCCTCGGCTGCCGCTGTCGCAGCCCTTCACCCTGGCGCAGGCGCGTGACGTCGGGGTCAGTCGCGATGAGCTCACCACGCTGTGTGCGCACGGCGTGCTGCGGCGACCGCTACTCGGTGTCTATGTCGACAATGCCGTGCCCGACACGACGCTGACGCGAGTCCAGGCGCTCTCGCTGGTGCTCCCCGAGGATGCGGTGGTGACCGAGGAGACGGCGTGCTGGGTCTACGGCCTCGACCTCGACCCACCGGGCGCACGCTGGGTGGCGGCGCCCCTTCGGGTCTTCCGGTCACCGGGCTCGACCCGCGTGCGGAAGCTCGGGTGCTCCGGGGGCGAGCGGACGCTGCGTCCCGACGACGTCGTGACGGTGGCCGGCATCCGGGTGCTGTCGCCGGTGCGGCTCGCGCTCGACCTGGCCCGCCTGAGACCGCGCGATCCGGCGCTGGCCGCGCTCGATCAGATCCGTCGCCACCTGGGAGTGCGGCTCGAGGAGCTGGTGGAGCGGCTGCCGGAGTTCAAGGGGGCGCGTGGCGTGGTCCAGGCGCGCGACCTGGTGCCGCTGTCGGACCCGCGCGCGGAGTCGCAGGCGGAGTCGTTCGTGCGGATCCGATGCCGAGACGCCGGGCTGGTCCTCGAACCGCAGTTGGAGGTGCGACGCCACGACGGCTGGCTGGAGCGGGCCTACCTCGACCTGGCGGATCGGGCGAGGCGCTTCGCGGTGGAGTACGACGGGCGCGCCTGGCACGAGAACGAGGACCAGCGGGCCCACGACCGGCGCCGGCGCGCCTGGGTCCGCGAGGAGCACGGCTTCGGCATTTGCGTGCTCACCGACGCCGACGTGTACGGCGTGCCGCGCGAACGCACCGCGCACGTCGTACGCCAGGCCCTGGAGAGGCATCTGAGAGGCCACCCCTGACCGCCGACCCGTCACTGGCTCGACCAGACACGCCGGGTACGGCGGCGCGAGTGACGGGTCGAGCCGGGCCCTAGTCCGCGCACCAAGCGGGCGCGCTGTAGCCGCCCCCGTCGTCACCCACTGCGGTGCACGAGCGCGCGGCGCGGCAGCTCGTCGACGGCCCCATCGGTCTCCTCCGTTGTGGTCGCTGTCCCGGGCGCCGAGATCATCCCTCAATCGGCCGCGGGCTCGGTGCAGGCGGGACTTGACCGTCCCCACCGGAATGCCCAGCGCGGTGGACACCTCGTTCTGATTTGGGCCGGCCCACGCCGTCAGCAGCAGTACGTCGCGGTCCCCGGTCGTGAGGGCGGCGAGCGCGCCGGCGAGACGTCGTACGGCGCAGCCGGCGTCGACCCGCGCGGCCGCTGCCTCCTCGAACCGGGCCCCGTCGGTCCGCTCGCCTCGCTCAAGGGTGCGCAGATGCCGCGTCTCGTCGCGGTGGCGGCGCGCGACCAGGTTGCTGGCGATGCCGAACAGCCAGGGGCGGGCGCTGGCGGCGGCGCCCGCATCGAAGGTCGCCCGGCGCTCGAGGACGACCACGAACACGTCGTTGAGCAGATCCTCCGCGTCCGCGGCGCGGATTCGCCTCGTCAGATAGCGCAACAGCCGCCGGGGTGAGGATCGCGTCGAGTGAAGTCACACTGGTAGTGGTCCGATCGGGCCCATGGGGTTCACGCGTGTCAGGGCACGGTAGGGCATCGGTCTCCTGCGGATGCGGGTTCGCGGTGCCGGGCTGCCGCGGCGCGACCCGTCGATGGCGCCGACGAGTACGGCGTGTCTGGTCGAGGGAGTGACGGGTCGGCGGGCTTGGGGGCTGGGCTGGGCTGGACTGGGGAGGGCTGGGCTTGGGGGGAGGGGGCTCAGGGGTGGGGGCGGGTGGCGTCGAGGACTAGATCCACCAGCTGGTCGACGAGGGCGGGGGAGAGGGGTTCGCCGCCGGTGAGGGGGGCCAGGAACAGCGGGGAGACCAGGGTGTGGATCACCGTCCGAGGGTCGTGGGTGGTGCTCGCCTCGCCACGGGCGATGGCGCGGGCGAGCATCTCGTACCACCCGGCCATCACCGGATCGAAGTGCTCGACCACGGCGGCGTTGAAGGCCGGGTGCAGCCCTGAGGCCATGATCCGCGACAGCGTCAGGTCCACGGGGTCGGCCGCGAACACCGCGATCCGATGGGCGAACTGGCGCACGTCCGCGGCCCAGCTGCCGGTGTCGGGGACGGCGACGGTTCGCACGTGGTGGGGCAGCGCCTCGGCGAGCAGGTCGTCCTGAGTGGGCCACCACCGGTAGATGGTCCGCCGGTTGACCGCGGCCCGCTCGGCAACCTCGACGGTGGTGAACGGGTAGCGCCCCTCCGTGAGCAGATCGAGCACGGCGCGGCCGACGGCGAGGCGCACCTGCTCGCTGCGGCCGCCGCTGCGCTGACGTGTCTGGACGCTCATGGTCGGGCCAGCCTAGGCCAGACGGTCCGCGGTGCTGTCTAGACGTCCGCCGCCCGCGCGCCCGGTCCTTGACCCTTAAAGCAACAAAGTGTTGCTTTAAGCCGGCAGGCCATGGATGCTGTGGCTCCGCCTTCCCCTCGTTCCCGGAGACGCCTGTGCCCGACCCCCTCGACGCCCCTGACGCCCCCGACCCCACGCCGTACGACCTCGCCGTGATCGGGGCCGGCCCGCTCGGTACGGCGACCGCGCGCCACGCCGCCGAGTCCGGGGCGCGGGTGCTGCTGATCGGACCCGAGGAGCCGGAGGACACCGCGTCGCACGAGGGCACCTGGGCGGGCTACTACGACCAGGGTCGGCTGTGCCACGTCCTCGAGGTGCCGCTGGCGACCTCGCTGCTCACGATGCGCAGCCGGCGCCGGTTCGATGGGCTGATCGCGCGCACGGGGGTCGACTTCCTGACGCCCACGCACTCGGTGACGGTGCTGCCGGACGGCGCCACCTCCTCGCTCTGGTTCGACCGTGAGCTGCTGGCCCGCAACGCGGCCGACCTGGGCGTCGCCGTCGACCACCTCGACGCCGATCAGCTCGCCGCGGCGTACCCGAGCCTGGCCTTCCCGCCCGGCCACGTCGCGCTGCGCGAGCAGGACGCCTTCATCCTCAACCCGCGCGCGCTGGTCCGCGCGGAGCTGACGGCGGCCCTCGCGGCCGGTGCCGAGCTGGTGCGCGACGAGGTGGTCGCCACCACCCGCGTCGCCGGCGGCGTCCGGGTGACCTCGCGCGGCGGGGCCTCGTGGACCGCCGACCGGGTGGTCCTGGCCACCGGCGCCGCGACGAACGCGACCGGGCTGCTGGAGCGATCGCTGAGGACGACCACCTACGGGGCCACCGTGGTGCTGGCCGAGGTCAGCGGACCCGACGCCGTCCAGATGCCGACGATGATGATGATGAAGGTCCGCGAGGGCGCGATGGCCTACGGCGGCATCGTGATGGCGCCCGTGCAGTACCCCGACGGCCGCTGGTACCTGAAGACCTCCGGGAGCAGCCTGCTGGCCAACCCGCTGACCGGCCGCGACGAGATCGCCGCCTGGGTGCGCACCGGCGGTCGGGCCGCGGACGTCGAGGAGGCGCGCGAGCTGCTGAGCGAGCTGCTGCCCGGCGTGGAGATCCTCTCCATGCGGACGCGGCCGTGCCTGGTCTGCGCCACCCACTCCGACCGCCCCTACATCGACTGGGCCGACGACCGGACCGTGGTGCTCGTCGAGGGCGAGCGCGGCGCCATGGCCGCCGACGAGATCGGCCGGCTGGGCGCCGAACTGGTTCTGTCGGGGCAGTGGCGCGACTCGATCCCGCACGAAGTCTTCGCGGCGGCGTGGGACGAGGCCGCCCCGACGACCTCCGAGGCTCCCGCCGTCGAGAGCCGGTACGACGAGGGCTCGGCCCCCGCGGCGTTCGTCCCGGTGATCCCCGCGGGCCAGGAGGAGACCTACGCCACCTGGCACCTGGCGCCGGCCGTGCGCGCCGGGGACACGCTGCACTGCTCCGGCGTCCTGGGCACCCGCGCCGACGGCTCGGTGCCCGACGACCTGGCCGAGGAGATCGACCTGGCCTTCACCAACCTGGCCCAGGTCCTCGAGGCCGGTGGCGCGCGCCTGGCCGACGTGGTGGACCTGTTGACCTTCCACCTGGACATGGCCTCGCAGGTACAGACGTTCATGCGCGTGCGCGACCTGCGCCTCAGCGCGCCCTGGCCCGCGTGGACCGCGATCGGCGCGGCCCAGATCGGCGGCGGCCGGCCCGGTCCGCGCCTGGAGATCAAGGCCACCGCACGCGTCGTACCCGACTGAGCACGCATCACCCCCCGCTTGCCTGTCTGACTGTCTGACTGTCTACCTGTCTGAATCCTGACCTGGAGGAACCCCCGTGAACTCGACCCCTGGCGTCCGTCTCGCCGTCGCTGCCGTCGTCAGCGCCCTGTTGTTGTCCGCATGCGCGTCGTCGGAGGACGACGACGCCGACGAGAAGAAGGGCGCCTCGGTGGACCGCGGGCGCTACTCGTTCGGCGTGATCGGCGAGCAGCCCGAGGCCGGCGACCCGGTCGACGGCGGGACGCTGAACTTCGCCGACTACGGCGAGATCCGCAGCCTCAGCCCCGCCGCCAGCTACGCCACCGGAGCCTCCGGCGGCGGCGCGATGGTCGCGGTCTACGACACCCTGATGACCCTCGACACCGAGACGCAGCAGTTCGAGCCGAAGCTGGCCGAGTCGCTGGAGAGCAGCGAGGACCTGAAGACCTGGACGCTGACCCTGCGCGAGGGCGTGAAGTTCTCCGACGGCACGCCGCTGGACGCCAAGGCCGTGGTCGGCAGCATCAACTGGTACATGAAGAACCAGGGCGTGGACACCGCGATGCTCGCGCCGAACCTGGCCGGGATGGACGTGAAGGACGAGCACACGGTCGTCTTCAACCTCAACAACGCCTGGGCGCGGTTCCCGGCCATGCTGTCCCAGGCGGTGGGGATGATCGTCGCCCCGGCGTCGTACGCGGGCGCGGAGTTCAAGCCGATCGGCGCCGGCGCGTTCATGCTCGACGAGTACAAGCCGGCCGAGGAGCTCACCCTGGTCGCTAACAAGGACTACTGGGACGGCGCCCCGCACCTCGACGGCATCCGGATCTTCTGGCCGCTCGCCGACGAGGCCAAGCTGGACGCGCTCGAGGACGGCAGCGCGGACGTGGCGTTCATCCGTGACCCGAAGGTGGTCCACGAGGTGGTCGATGCCGACATGGCCGGCCATCTGACGCTGACCAGCCTGGGCAACAACCTCTCGATCAATCACCGCGAGGGCTACCCGGGCTCCGACCCGCGCGTGCGCAAGGCGATCGCACTGGCCTACGACCCCGAGCTCGACTACAAGCGCTCTTACGACGGCAAGGGCATGGCGGGCACGGAGATGTTCCCGCCGGAGTCCAAGTGGGACACCAGCGACGCCGCGCTCGAGGGTGACCTGGAGGAGGCCAAGAAGCTGGTCGAAGAGGCCAAGGCCGACGGCTTCGACGGTGTGATCAGCTACCTCGACGGCACCGACCCGACCTCGCGCACCCAGGCGGTGGCGATGAAGGCGATGCTTGAGCGGGTCGGCTTCACCGTGAAGACCGACCTGGTCGCCTCGATCGCCGACCAGACAAACCGGGTCTTCGTCGACCACGACTTCGACATCGCCCGCGGCGCGCTCAGCGTCTCGGAGTCCGACCCCTACCACCGTCTGGTCGGCAGCCTGAGCTCGACGAGCTACGGCAACGAGACCGGCTACGCCTCCGAGGAGATGGACGCCGCGCTCGCGGATCTGCAGGCCGCCGACACCGACGAGGAGATCCAGGCCGTCCTCGACGAGATCCAGGACCTCTTCAACCAGGACGTGCCGCTCGTCGTCACCGGCGCCAATGCGGCCGTGCACGCCTGGAACGAGAACGTGCACGGCGTGGAGCTGGGCGCGGAGTACATGCCTGACTTCGCCGACGCCTGGCTCGCCAAGTAACCAGCCCAGCCCCCAGCCCAGCCCCCAGCCCAGCCCCCAGCCCAGCCCCCAGCCCAGCCCCCAGCCTCAGCCCCAGCCCCCAGGGCCCGCCCACCCCGCCCCACGCCGACCCGTCACTCCCTCGACCAAACACGCCGAGCTCGGCGGAGCGAGTGACGGGTCGGCGCGGGCGGATGCGGGCGGATGGGGTGGCGCCCGTCCGTCGCTGCGTGGCGGGACCCAGCTCTCCGCGAAACGGGCGTGGGGCGCGGAGCCTCTATCGGATGAGGGCCGGCGCCGTCCGGCCAGCGGAAACTCGTGGTGACCGGCAGGTAACTGGAGCATCCCAGGCACCAGGTGCGTGAGGATCTCCAGTTACCTGCCACTTGGGACGTGCGCGCCGCCATACCGGGGGAGTTGGCGTCGTGTGAGGTCTGTCGGGCGACGACGATCAGCGAGGGAATCTCAGGCGCCGTGCCAGCCGCGTCGACGCATCGGAGTCCCGGTACGGCGCGCCGCGGCGTGCGTCGTACGAACCGGGATGAGCCGTCCCCCACCCGCCGACCCGTCACTGGCTCCGCCGTACACGGCGTGTCTGGTCGAGCGAGTGACGGGTCGGCAAGCGGGGGGGAGGGGAGAGGGGGTGGAGATGGGTGGGGTTAGAGGGGGAGGAGGGCGCGGTGCTGGTGGGGGCGGCCGTAGAGCTGGGTGAGGGCGTGGGCGCGCTTGAAGACCAGCTGCGCGTCGTGCTCCCAGGTGATCGCGATCCCGCCGTGCAGCTGCACGGTCTCGGCGGCGATGCGGCCCACCGCATCCCCCGTGTACGACGCGGCGACAGCCGCGAGGCGAGCGGAGTCCTCCGAGCCGAGCGAGACGGCGTGCCCGGCGGCCAGCGAGGCCGAGCGGGACATCTCCAGCAGCATCAGCATGTCGGCCATCCGGTGCTTGAGCGCCTGGAAGGACCCGATCGGGCGGCCGAACTGCTCGCGCTCCTTGGCGTAGGCCACGGTCATCTCCAGCGCCCGCTGGCCGCAGCCGACGGCGAGCACCGAGACCGCCGCGGCGCCGACCACGTGCGCGCGGGCGAGCGCGGCGTCGGCCGAGCCGCCCAGGCGGACAGCCGGGGTCTCCTCGAAGGTCAGCGTGGCCAGCCGCACGGTGGTGTCCATCGCCTGGGTGCGGGTCCGGGTCACCGCCGCCGGGTCGACCTCGAACAGCGCGACGCCGTCCTCGGCCTGGGCCGCGACCACCAGCACAGTGGCGACGTCCCCGTCGAGGACGCAGGGGACGCTCCCGCTCAGCAGGTCACCCGTGGCCCGCACCGGCTCCGCGCCGGGCAGGCTCGCGGTCCCCGACCAGGCCAGCGTGGCCGGCTCGCCGGCCGCGACCCGCGGCAGCAGCCGCGCGCAGGCGTCGGCGTCGCCGGTGGCCAGCAGCGCCTCCGCGGCGACCAGCGAGGCCAGCAGGGGGGAGGGCGCCAGCGCCCGGCCCAGCTCCTCGAGCACCACGAACGTCTCGAACAGCGAGAACCCGGCGCCGTCGTACTCCTCGGGGATGCCCAGCGCTACGGCGCCGATCTGCTCGCACAGCGTCGCCCACAGCGCCTCGTCGTACCCGCTCGGCGACTCGGCCGCCGACCGGACGGCCTGGCTGTCGGCGCGCCGCTCCAGCAGCGACCGCACGGTCGAGGCCAGCTCCTGCTGCTCCTCGGAGAGCCCGAACTCCATCTCAGGCCCCCTGCCCAACGGACGAAGCGGACGAAGCGGACGAGGCGGACGAAGCGGCCGAAGCCGACGAGGCGACCAGCGAGTCCAGGATCCGCGCCCGGTGGTACGCCGTGGTGCCCCAGGCGGCGACCAGCGCGCGCACCTTGGTGATCCACAGGCTCAGGTCGAACTCAGAGGTGTAGCCGATCGCGCCGTGCACCTGCAGCGCGGTGCGCGAGGCGCGGTAGGCGGCGTCCGCGGCGGCGACCTTCGCCGCCGACACGTCGCGCGAGAAGTCCTCCGAGCCGTCCGACAGCGCGGCCCCGAAGACCAGCGGCCGGGCGAAGTCCAGCGCGATCCGGACGTCGGCGAGCTGGTGCTTGATGGCCTGGTAGGACCCGATCTCGCGCCCGAACTGCTTGCGCTGCTTGACGTAGGAGACGCTGTCGGCGAGCAGCCGCTCCCCGGCGCCGAGCAGCTGCGCGGCGCAGGCCAGCACGGCGAGGTCGAAGGCCCGCTCGAGGTCGCCACCGGCGACCGAGGCGTCCGGCGTCACCGAGAACAGCCGCCGCGTCCCGTCCACCGAGCGGTGCAGCTCACCGGCGCTCGCGCCCGCGGGCGCGCCGTCGGTGACGGCGTACAGGTGCTCGGCGACGTCCGCGTCCAGCGCGTACGGCGTGTGCGGCGCGACCGCGACGCTCCCGACCGCGCCCTCGGCGAGCGCGGCCACGACCGATTCGTCAGCCAGCGCGACCGGCAGGTACGCCGCGGACTCCACCCAGGGACCGGGCACGGCGTGGCGGCCCAGCGTCTCCAGGGCGATCGCCAGCTCGACGGCGCTGGCCCCCATGCCGCCGGACTCCTCGGGCACCAGCAGCGCGTTCACGCCCTGCTCGGCCAGCCGCGACCACAGCTTGAGCCCGGGCGCGGTGTCGTCGGCGGCCCAGGCGCGGGCCACCGCGACGGTGTCGGACGCGTTCAGCAGCGCGTCGAGGGAGGAGGCGAAGTCCTCCTGGTCGGACGTGAGCACGAACCTCATCGGGTCGCTCCCTTCGACTCGCTCTTCACGGTGCTTCCCTTCGGCTCGCGGGGCAGACCCAGGATCCGCTCCGCCACGATGTTGCGTTGGATCTCGTTGGTCCCGGCGTAGATCGGCCCGGACAGCGAGAACAGGTACCCGTCGGTCCATGCCGACTCGAGCTCGGACTCCGCGCCCAGCAGGTCGAGCGCGGTCTCGTGCAGCGCGATGTCGAGCTCGGACCAGAAGACCTTGTTGACCGACCCGGCCGCGCCCATCTCGCCGCCGCCGGCGAGCCGGGTGACGGTGCCCCAGGTGTAGAAGCGGTAGGCCTGCGCCTTGAGCCACGCGTCCACCACCCCGTCGGCGGCCGACGGCACCGACGATCCGTGCGTCTGCCACAGCGACACCAGCCGGTCCGCGGCGGCGCAGAAGCGGCCCGGGGAGCGCAGCGAGAGCCCGCGCTCGTTGCCGGCGGTGCTCATCGCCACCCGCCAGCCGTCGCCGGGCGCGCCGAGCACGTCGGCGTCGGGCACGAAGACGTCCTCGAAGAAGATCTCCGCGAACCCGGCCTCGCCGTCGAGCTGGGCGATCGGGCGCACGGTGATGCCGGGCGCGTCGAGCGGGAAGAGGAAGTAGGTGAGCCCGTTGTGGCGCGCCGCCTCGGGGTCGGAGCGGAACAGCCCGAAGCCCCAGTCGGCGTACGACGCCCGCGAGGACCAGGTCTTCTGCCCGTTCAGCACCCAGCCGCCGCGCGCCTCGTCGCGGCGCGCGGTCGAGCGCAGCGACGCCAGGTCGGAGCCCGCCTCGGGCTCGGACCAGGCCTGCGCCCAGACCTTCTCGCCGGTGGCCATCGAGGGCAGGAAGCGGTCCTGCTGCTCGGGGGTGCCGTGGTCGAAGATGATCGGGGCGAGCAGGAAGATGCCGTTCTGGGAGACCCGGCCGGGCGCGCCGGCGCGGTAGTACTCCTCCTCGAAGATCACCCACTCGACCAGCGAGGCCTCACGGCCGTGGTAGGCCTTCGGCCAGGAGACCACCGACCAGCGGGCCTCGGCCAGCTTGGCCTCCCACTCCTGGTGGGCGCGGAAGCCGGCCTCGGTGTCCATCGAGGGCAGCGGCGTGCTGGGCACGTTGGCGGCCAGCCAGGCGCGGGCCTCGGCCTGGAACTCGAGCTCGGCGGGGGAGAGGGTCAGATCCATCAGCGGGTGCCTGCCTGCTTCGTGTCGTCGTCTGCGTGCGTCCTGTTGTGCGCGGCCATCGCCTTGGCGTCGAGGCCACCGAGGGAGTCGCGTGACACCTCGGCGTTGTGGGCGTGGGCGAAGTGGTGCAGCCCGAACACCGAGTCCATCCCGGCGCGCAGGCCCTGGAGGTCCTCGGCCTGGTTGACCGCCTTCTTGGTCAGCGCCAGCCCGAACCGCGGCATCGCCGCGATCCGCTCGGCCATCGCCAGCACGGTCTCCTCGAGCTCCGCGCGGGCCACCACCTGGTTGACCATGCCGAGCTCGCGGGCGCGCTCGGCGCTGAACCGGTCGCCGGTGTAGAGCAGCTCCTTGGCGGCGCGCGGGTTCATCACCCACGGGTGCGCGAAGTACTCCACCCCGGGGATCCCCATCCGCACCACCGGGTCGGCGAAGAACGCGTCGTCGGAGGCGACGATGAAGTCGCACGACCAGGCCAGCATCAGCCCGCCGGCGATACAGGCGCCGTGCACCATCGCGATCACCGGCTTGGGGATCTCGCGCCAGCGCCGGCACATGCCGAGGTAGACCTCGGACTCGCGGGCGAAGCGGGAGTCGCCGCCCTCCTTGTCGGTGTGGTCCCACCAGATCACCGCGCGGCGCTCGAAGCTCTGGTCGACGTCACGCCCCGGGGTGCCGATGTCGTGGCCGGCGGAGAAGTGCTCGCCGTTGCCGGACAGCACGATCACCTTGACCGTGTCGTCGTCGACGGCGCGGGTGAACGCCGCGTCGAGGGCGTAGGTCATCGCGCTGTTCTGCGCGTTGCGGTACTCGGGCCGGTTCAGCCGGATCCGCGCGACCGCGCCCTCGACGTCGTAGGTGACGACCTCGGGGGCCGTGGGGGTGGCGCTCAACTGCCGCTCCTCAGCTCGTTCTTCAGGATCTTGCCGGACAGGTTGCGCGGCAGCTCGTCGACGAAGACGACCTCGCGCGGCACCTTGAACTTGGCCAGCCGCTCGCGCAGCCCGTCCAGGACCTGCCCGGCGGTGAGGGTGCTGCCCGGGCGGCGTACGACGTGGGCCAGGCCCACCTCGCCCATCCGCTCGTCGGGCACACCGACCACGGCGGCGTCCAGGACGCCCTCGACGCGGGTCAGCGCCTGCTCGATCTCGGCCGGGTAGACGTTGAAGCCGCCGGAGATGTACATGTCCTTGAGCCGGTCGGTGATCGCGAGGTAGCCGCGCTCGTCGACCTTGCCGACGTCGCCGGTGCGCAGCCAGCCGTCGGGGTCGATGGCCTCGGCGGTCGCCTTCGGGTCGTCGAGGTAGCCCTGCATCACCATCGGGCCGCGCAGCTGGACCTCGCCCTCCTCGCCCGGGCCGCGCTGGACACCGCTCTCGGGGTCGACGATGCGCAGCTCGAGACTCTCGACCGGCAGGCCGCAGGTCGCGGCGACCAGCTCGGCGGGGTCGCCGGGGCGGCACATGGTGGCCACGACGCACTCGGTCATCCCGAAGGCGGTGACCACGGTCTCGATGGCGAGGTCGCGCTGCATCATCTCGATCACCGAGACCGGAACCGTCGCGGCGCCGGTGACCGCGACCCGCAGCGAGCTCAGGTCGCGCCGGCCGATGCCGGGGGAGGTGCCGATCGAGTGGAAGATCGTCGGTGCTCCGGCCAGGACGGTGATCCGCTCCTCCTCGATGAGCCGGATGGTCTCGGCGACGTCGAAGGTGGCCTGCGGGTGCATGGTCGCGCCGTTGAGCAGGCAGACCAGGATCCCGGCCTTGTAGCCGAACGAGTGGAAGAACGGGTTCACCAGCAGGTAGCTGTCGCCCTCGGTGACGGCGACGGTCTCGCCCCACACCTGGGCGGCGCTGATCGTCTGGCGGTGCGCGGTGAGCACGCCCTTGGAGCGGCCGGTGGTGCCGGAGGTGAACAGGATGTCGGCGATGTCGTCGGGGGAGACCGCCCCCGCGCGCTCGTCTACGGCGGCGAGGTCGCCGGCGAGCCCGGCCAGCGCGTCGTACGGCGTGATGTGGGCGGGTGTGGCGCCCTCGCCGATCCGCACGACCGCGCGCAGGTGGGGCAGGCCGGGGACGAGGTCCTCGTCGGCGTGGGCGCGGTGGGCGTTCGGCAGCGCCTCGGCGGCCCGGACGACCTCGCGGAGCTGCCCGCGCCCGAGGAACCCGTCGGCCAGCACCAGCAGCGAGGCGCGCGTGCGCTCGGCGATCTCGACGACCTCGTGGCCGGTGTAGCGGGTGTTGGCGGGCACCAGCGTGGCGCCGGCGTAGCTGACGGCCAGCGCGGCGACGATCCACTCGCGGCTGTTCGGCGCCCAGACCACCACCCGGTCGCCGGGGCGCACGCCGAGCGCGACGTACCCGCCGGCGGTGGCGCGGACCTGGTCGAGCAGCTCGGCGTACGACGTGCGGTCGCCGGCGTCGACCACCGCCGCGCGGGCGCCGAAGGACTGCGCGGCTCGGCGCAGAGCGGCGGGCAGCGTGAGTGGCTGGTCCGATGACATCGCGGTCCTCCCTGGTCGGGCCGGGGACCGACGACACGGTTCCCAAGCAAGTGCTTGGTAGGCTACCTTAGCCCGACCCGATGCCGAGAGGAACCCATGCCGTGGATCTGAGCTACTCCGCCGAGGACCAGGCCTTCCGGGCCGAGGTCCGGGCGTGGCTGGACGAGCACCTGGTCGGTGACTTCGCCGCCCTGAAGGGACTGGGCGGCCCCGGCCGCGACCACGAGGCCCACGAGGAGCGACTCGCCTGGAACCGGCACCTGGCCGCGCACGGCTGGACCGCGCTGGGCTGGCCCACCGAGTACGGCGGGCGCGGGCTGAGCCTGATGCAGCAGGTGATCTTCTACGAGGAGTACGCCCGCGCTGACGCGCCGGCCACCGTGAACCACCTGGGCGAGCAGCTGCTCGGCCCCACCCTGATCGCGTTCGGCACCGAGGAGCAGAAGAAGCGCTTCCTGCCCGGCATCGTCGCGGTCGAGGAGCTGTGGTGCCAGGGCTACTCCGAGCCCGGCGCCGGCTCCGACCTGGCCGCGGTGGCCACCCGGGCCCGCCTCGACGGCGAGGAGTGGGTCGTCGACGGGCAGAAGGTGTGGACCTCGCTGGCCCACCTGTCCGACTGGTGCTTCGTGATCGCGCGCACCGAGCCCGGCTCGCAGCGCCACGCCGGGCTGTCGTTCCTGCTGGTGCCGATGGACCAGGACGGCGTCGAGGTCCGCCCGATCGAGCAGCTCACCGGCGGCTCGGAGTTCAACGAGGTCTTCTTCACCGGCGCCCGCACCGGCGCCGACATGGTGGTCGGGGAGCCCGGCAAGGGCTGGGGCGTGGCGATGGGGCTGCTCGGCTTCGAGCGCGGCGTCTCCACCCTGGGCCAGCAGGTCGGCTTCGCCCGCGAGTTCGAGGGCGTCGTCGAGCTGGCGCGGCGCACCGGCGCGCTCGAGGACCCGGTGCTGCGCGACCGGCTGGCGACCGCGAAGGTCGAGCTCGAGGTGATGCGGCTCAACGCGATGCGCGGGCTCTCCGCGGTCACCGGCGGCTCGGACTCCTCCGCCGGCGGGGGAGCGGCCTCGATCGCGAAGCTGGTCTGGGGCAACTGGCACCGCCGCCTCGGCGAGCTGGCGATGGAGGTCGCCGGCCCGGCCGGGCTGACCGCCAAGGCCGAGGGCGCCTACGAGCTCGACCAGTGGCAACGACTTTTCCTGTTCTCGCGCGCCGACACCATCTACGGCGGCAGCGACGAGGTCCAGCGCAACATCCTCGCCGAGCGTGTGCTCGGCCTTCCCCGTGAGCCGAAGGCTCCCACCCGAGAGGCACGTGCATGAGCGTCCAGCGTCCCGAGCAGCCCACCCCCGCCTACGTCGCGGGCCACGACCTGCTGGCCGGCAAGGTGGTCGTGGTGACCGCCGCCGCCGGCGCCGGCATCGGCGCCTCCGTCGTACGACGCGCGCTGGAGGAGGGCGCCAAGGCGGTGATCTTCTCCGACACCCACGCGCGCCGGCTCGCCGAGGCCGAGACCGCGCTGGGTGAGGAGTTCGGGGCCGAGCGGGTGCGCAGCCTGGTCTGCGACGTCACCGACGAGGCCCAGGTGGCTGCGCTGCTCGACGCCGCGGACGAGTTCGGCGGCGTCGACATCATGATCAACAACGCCGGCCTGGGCGGTACCGTCAACGTGATGGAGATGACCGACGAGCAGTGGTCGCGGGTCCTCGACATCACGCTGACCGGCACCTTCCGCTGCGTGCGCGCGGCCAGCAACAAGATGGTCGCCGCCGGCAAGCGCGGCGTGATCGTCAACAACGCCTCGGTGATCGGCTGGCGCGCCCAGGAGGGCCAGGCCCACTACGCCGCCGCGAAGGCCGGGGTGATGGCGCTGACCCGCTGCGCCGCCCTGGACGTGGCCCCGCACGGGATCCGGATCAACGCGGTCTCGCCGAGCCTGGCCATGCACCCGTTCCTGGCCAAGGTGACCAGCGACGAGCTGCTCGCCGAGCTCAAGCAGCGCGAGGCGTTCGGCCGGGCCGCGGAGCCGTGGGAGGTCGCCAACGTGATGGTGTTCCTCGCCAGCGACTACGCGTCGTACATGACCGGCGAGGTCGTGTCCGTCAGCAGCCAGCACGCCTGAGACCCCGACAGGAGCCTGCCATGTCCCCCGCCGCCACCGGACCCTCCCGGCGCGCCGAGCTGCTCGCGATCGCCGCGCGGCTCTTCGCCGAGAAGGGCTTCAAGAACACCACGGTGCGCGACATCGCGGACGCGGCCGGCATCCTGTCGGGCAGCCTGTACCACCACTTCGACTCCAAGGAGTCGATGGTCGACGAGATCCTGCGCAGCTTCCAGGAGGAGCTGTTCGGCTCCTACGACGAGGTGCTGCGCAGCGACGACGACCCGCGCACCAAGATCGAGCGGGTGGTGCGGCTCTCGTTCGAGGCGATCGACCAGCACCGCCACGAGGTCGCGATCTACCAGAACGAGGCCGACTACCTCGGCGGGTTCGAGCGCTTCTCCTACCTCGCCGAGCGACAGGCGCAGCTGCGCCAGGTCTGGATGACGCTGCTCACCGAGGGCGTCGAGGCCGGCGTGCTGCGCGACGACCTGGACCTGGTGCTGGCCTACCGCTTCGTGCGCGACACCGTCTGGGTCGCCGTGCGCTGGTACCGCCCCGGCGGCGAGACCTCGCACCACGTGGTCGCCGACCAGTACCTCTCGATCCTGCTCGACGGCATCGCCGCCAAGTCCTGAACCTTCCCTGTCACCTGAGGAGACCCCCATGCCCGAGGCCTACATCGTCGACGCCGTCCGCACGCCCGTCGGCAAGCGGGGCGGCGCGCTCGCCGCGATGCACTCCGCCGACCTGGGCGCGCACTCGCTGTCCGCGCTGATGCGTCGTACCGGCGTCGACCCGGGTGCGGTGGACGACGTGATCATGGGCTGCTGCGACACGATCGGCTCCCAGGCCGGCGACGTGGCGCGTACGGCGTGGCTGGTCGCGGGGCTGCCCGACCACGTGCCCGGCGTGACCATCGACCGTCAGTGCGGCTCCTCGCAGCAGGCGGTGCACTTCGCCGCGCAGGGCGTGATGTCGGGGACCCAGGACCTGGTCGTCGCCGGCGGCCTGCAGAACATGTCCGCGATCCCGATCTCCGCGGCGATGCTGGTCGCCGACCAGTACGGCTTCACCACCCCGTTCGCGCAGTCGCCGGGCTGGCAGGCGCGCTTCGGCGACGTCGAGGTGTCCCAGTTCAACTCCGCGGAGATGATCGCGGAGAAGTGGGACATCTCGCGCGAGGAGATGGAGGAGTTCGCGCTCGCCTCGCACACCCGGGCGCGTACGGCGATCGCCGAGGGCCGCTTCGCCGGCGAGATCGAGGCCGTCACCCTCGCCGACGGCACCGTGTTCGACACCGACCAGTGCCCGCGCGAGACCTCGCTGGAGAAGATGGCCGGGCTGCAGCCGCTGGCTCCGGGCGGGCGGATCACCGCGGGGGTCGCCTCGCAGATCTGCGACGCCTCCTCGGCGATGCTGATCGCCTCCGAGCAGGCGGTGAAGGACCACGGCCTGACCCCGCGGGCGCGGATCCACCACCTCTCGGTGCGCGGCGACGACCCGATCTGGATGCTCACCGGCCCGATCCGCGCGACCGCGCACGCGCTGGAGAAGACCGGCATGTCCATCGACGACTTCGACCTCTTCGAGTGCAACGAGGCCTTCGCCTCGGTCGTGCTGGCCTGGATGAAGGAGACCGGCGCGCCGCACGAGAAGGTCAACGTCAACGGCGGCGGCATCGCCCTGGGCCACCCGATCGGCGCCACCGGGACGCGCCTGATGACGACGATGCTCAACGAGCTCGAGCGCACCGGCGGCCGGTTCGGGCTGCAGACGATGTGCGAGGGCGGCGGGCAGGCGAACGTGACGATCATCGAGCGTCTCTGAAGGGCCCGGACCTCGTCGTAAGTGGAACGAGCCCGCCCGCCGCATTGTGCGGCGGGCGGGCTCGTGTCGTCGGGGTCGGGACCAGTCAGGCCGGTGATTCCTGAGCCGCTGCCCAAGCACCTGCCAGATGCTCGGTAATCTCAACCTCTCCGAAGGTTGGAGACGTACGCCGAATCGCCCTGGGGGTTACCGTGGTCCGCGCCCTTCACCTGAGACCAGGCCAGGAACGACGCTCGACGGCCGTAGAGCAGTTCGTCGTCGAGTGAGATCCGAACACTGTCCCTCCTGAAGTCCCATTCCGCCGTGGCATACCGGGACGGCAGTGACTTGAACGAGTCTGTGGAGCTGCTGACGATGACCCGTTTCTCTCCGCGGACGTACTTCGTCACGACCTGGATAGTGGTCCCATCGCGCCGCATGTACTTGCAGACCAGCACCGTTTTCTTCCTGCTGAGACGCTCCATGTTGATTCGGATCACGACGGAGTCTTCTCGATAGGAGAACGACGCACTCTTCAGGTTCTGGGTTGGCACTGAACGGTTGTAGTCGTCACGGACCATCTCGGACGCGCTGTGGGCAGGGGGAGTCACAAACAGTGAACTGGCGAGCAGCAGCGGGACCAGGACAACACTTCGAGCCATGGGCGAATCATCCTTTGCGGTTCGTTTGTCTTGGTTGAAGTTCACGAGGATGCCGCTGTGCCGCCCTGCCCCGGACTCGAAGCGAGATGCGATGCCAGACCGAGCGGTCGCGGCGCTCAGCGTACGAAGGTGAGGCGGATCGTTCTAGGGCACAGCGATGTTGCCAGGAGCCCAGGTCACGCCCGAGGGCCGCACTTCCCAGTCAGCCTCCGGTGCTGTGGAAGCGCCACTGCCCGCCCACGCGGTGCAGCTCTCCGTCGATGCTGCCGTTGCGGCCGTCGAGGACCGCGGCGACTCGGATGACCTGGCCCGGGCGCGAGGATCCGTAGTTGTCCGCTTGATCGATGATGACGCCGTAGCACTCGTTCGCAGGGGCGGCCCAGGCGGGGATCGGGGTGATCGGGGAGGCGGGTCCCCAACGGCGGGCCGTGACCTGGGCGACGCTCCAGGTCGGGCGGCACCTTGCTTGGTCGTCGGGATTGCCTGTGACCCGGATCGCGGTGTCCCCGAAGATGGCGACCGCGTCGACCGTGGGCTCGGCCAGCGGCAGGTCGACGACCTGGAACTCCTCGGCCCCGGCGCGCCAGACCAGCGTGCGGTCGCGGCCACTGGCCAGCACCAGCGCCGCGCTCGTCTGCGACTGTGTGTCGTAGGCCGGCTCGGTCAGGGACTCGGCAACCCACGTGTTGCCGTCGGCGCTCGCCAGCGCGACGCCGGTGCTGGGCGGGGGAGCGTCGTCGTACTGGGTGCCCCACGCCGAGCCACGCGGCCAGCACAGCACCAGGTACATCACGTCGGTGTGCTCGTAGACGGTGTCGGGCTCGGCGTACTGGCACGCCTGTCCGGGCTCGGCTCGCGCCACCGTCCGCGGGGGTGACCAGGTCTCCTCGCCGGCGGGGCGTCGCTGGGCGACGATGCGGCGCTGGTCCGGTGAGCCGACCGCGACGGTGGACCCGTCCTCGAGGTCGGTGAGCAGCATCGGGAACCCGTCGTCGGTGCCGAGGGCCAGCAGTCCGCCGGCGTCCGGCAGGTCGTCGACCCAGCGACCGCCCTCGAGGGCGAAGGTGACCTCGGCGTCGATGGGCCGGTCGTAGAACGAGACCTTCTTGTCGTCCGTCTCCAGCAGTTCCGCGCTGCAGGCACCCTGCTCCCGCGGCGCGGTGGAGGCGGCGACCTCCAGCTCGGTCCGGTGCGGTTCAGCGATCCAGAGGTCGAACACACAGACGCCGCCGTCGTCTCGCCCCACGACCGTCGCGAGGCTGCCGTCGGCGAGCAGACGCACGTCCGGCACCCCGAGCACCTCCTCGGGTGCGATGGGCGGCCCGGTGAGGACGACGTCCTCCCAGGCGTCAGCCCCGTCGCGCCAGATCGCGAAGGCCAGGGAGTCCTCGTCGGTGGGCACCGCGGCGAACTCGCCGTCCGCGTCCACCATCGGGAGGCCGGCGACGTCTTGGCGCACCGTCTCGCACGAGAAGTCTCGGCAGACTGCGGCGTCGAGACGTGCGTGCGTCTCGCGCTCGTCGTCGTCGTAGGCGTACCAGGCGGTGTGCACGACGGCGGTGTCACCGGCTGCCTGCAGGGTGACCGTGGAGGCCTCCAGCCCAGGGCCCTCCACCAGGCGCTTCGGCTCGGTCCATCCGGAGCCGTCTGCCTCGCGCCACTGGAGGAGGAACTTCTCGCCGTCGCCTCCGACGGCGAGCTCGACACCGTCCTCCAGCGTGACCCGCTCGGCCGCCACCCCCGCATGCTCGACGAGGTCCTCGGTGAAGGCCGGTGTGGGCGGGGTGCTCGCGCATGCCGCGACGAGGAGCGCCGCCGCCGCGACCGTCGCTGCTGCCCGGATGCCGACGAGGGAGGACAGGCACATGACACATCAGTCCTTGCACAGGAGGGAGCCGGCGGTAGGTCGGTGGAGGATGTCTAGCAGAGCGAACGCAGGAGTGGCGACGCCTCAGGGGCGGTTGAGGCGCGTCGGCGTGCTATCGGCGACGACCGCGCCCCGCTGGCCGGCCGGACGGTCCGGACCGGTCGTGGAGTCGTAGGAGGTCTGCCGCTCCGACTCGCCGTTGACGGCTGCGCCCACGACGACGAGCAGGACGGTGAGCCAGAGCCAGAGCATGCTGATCGCCACGCCCGCGAGCGAGCCGTAGGTGGTCCCGTAGGTGCCGAGGTTCTGCACGTAGGCGAACAGCGCAGCGGTGGTGGCGGCCCAGAGCACGGTGGCGCCGGTGGCTCCCCAGGTCGTCCACCGCCACTGTGGGCTCTTGCGGTCGGGGGCGAACCGGTAGAGCACGGCCAGCATCGCACCCATCAGCACCGCCAGCGCCGGCCAGACGGCCACCGCCGCCACGGCACGCACGTCGCCCGGAGCATCGTCGATGGCCCGGGAGATCGTGCCGGCGAGGGCGATCACTGCGCCCAGCACGAGCGCGCCGCCGAGGACGAACAGCAGACCGAGGAGGGTCCGGCGCAGAAAGCCCCGGGTCTCCGTCTCGTGGTAGGCCACGGTCAGCGTGTCGATGAGAGCCACCATGGCAGTGGTGGCCGTCCACAGCGCGAGTCCGAGCCCGACGAGGCCACGCACGGTCAGCACCTCCGTCGAGGCGGTCGTGATGCTGGTCAGCTGCTCGGTGACGAGCGACTGGACCTGCGGCGGAAGCACCTCGGCCATCCGGGAGAGCTGGCTGCGGGCCTGCGCAGGCGTGTTGAGGGCGCCGTAGACCGACAGCGCGGTGACCAGCACGGGTGCGATCGACAGGACCGCGAAGAATGCGACCCCGGCGCTGAGGAAGGCAAGACGCGCCTCCACCACGTGCGCCCCGGCGCGCCGCATCAGCTGGCGCCAGCTCTGGGCAGACAGCTGTGCCGGGGCGACAGCCTCGTCGCCCCCCGCGCCTGTGCCGTTGTGCGAGCTCCTCGTCACGGGCCTCATCATTCGCCCTGGCGGCGCGGGTGTCGATGCTTGCTCACGGGGCCGGGCAGGGGCCGAACTGCTCGGTGGCCCAGACCTCCAGCTCGTCGTCGTAGGGCCCTTCCGAGACCGGCGAGCAGATGTAGCGGTCGATCTCGGCCAGGTAGGCGCCGCGGGGCCCGCGCAGGGTGTAGATCCACTCGCCGTCGCCCAGTGCCCGCAGCTGCGGGTGGGTGATCCGGTCGAGCGCACGGCGTTCGGCGGGGTCTTCGACGTCGTACGTCCTGCTCAACCGGCCGTCGGCCATCAGCGCGCCGTCCTTGAAGGCCCGCACAGCGAGGGGAAGGTCGGCGCGCTGCAGCTTCTCCCACCGGCCGAGGACCTCGGCCGGGGGGAAGCCGCTGTCGTAGCTCAGCGACGAGCCATCGGCGGCCGCGCCGCCCCAGCCTATCCGCGGGTTGTCGGGGTGGTTCGCCGCCAGCGAGGTCAACAGCCCCGGCACCTGGACGAACGTCGACCCGGCGGGGAGCGCGACCAGGTAGGTGCCGGCCACGTGATCGCCTTGGGAGACGTCCTGGGTGGTGAGCTCGACGGCGACCGACCCGCCCTCGGGGGCGGCCATGAGCCCGGTCCGGACGGCGTCGCTGACCGCGCCCGTCGAGGCGTCCGGCTCGAAGGACCGCAGCGCGACGGTGGTGCCCCCGGCGCGGACCACGAGGTCCGCCTCCTCGCCGTGGTGGGTGGAGCTGAAGGCCCGGTAGGCGGTCTCGGCCACCTCGACGACCTGGTCGGTGTCGGCGGCCCCGCTCATCTCGACGTCCAGCCTGAGCTTGCCGGAGTCCAGCGGCAGCGGCTTGGCGTAGTCCAGCTTCACCGAGGTGACATCGGGCAGGTCGGCGACGTCGGCGCGGAGCTCGTCGGCCTGCGAGCCGTGGCTGGGGTCGGCGCACCCCGCGGACAGGCTCACGACGGCGACGGCGGCGAGGATGCATGACCAGCTGATCGTTCTCATGCGAGCCAGCCTGTCTGCAGAACCGGACGGCCCGCCTGAGCCGACGTACTCAGATTGAGCCGATGCTCGCACTCAGCGCAGGCGTGCGGCTGCCCCGCTCAGTTGCGGTGGTGGACGTAGGCGACCTGGTGCGCCGTGCACGCCATCACCAGCGAGACGAGCCAGCCGACGAGGGTCCAGCCGAGCAGGAAGTTGACCAGTCCCACGGCCCAGCTGTTCGATTTGCCACGGGTCGCGGCGATGGCCCAGGGGAGCAGGTAGCCGACGCTGAGCAAGGTGAGGATCCAGGCGATGGCCACCTCCGCGCCGTTGGTCCGCGCGTCGGTCACGATCAGCGGTGCCTGGTAGACCGGCCGATAGACGGGGACGGCGGCCGGCGCCCGGTGCTCGGTCCACCTCAGCCCGTCCCAGTACCGCAGTTCGCCGTAGAGCGGGTACCAGCCGGCAGGGGGCATCGTCGCCGGAGCCACATGCGGCGCGACCGCCGGCAGCGCTGACGGCGAGGTGAGGGGCTTGGTGACGTTGAGGCGCGGTACGACGTCGTCGCTGGGCGGCGACGATCCGGGAAAGGTCGAGGCGATGGGTGCCGTCTCGTCATCCTGGAAGCCGCCGTGCTGGGTCATGGGCCCATCCTGACCCTCGGCGGGGTCTGGCGCGAGAGGACGTGGAAAACAACGGGAGCGATGCCGGAAACTGGGTATCGCCTCGATGTCGTTGGCGTCCTCGAGAGCCTCCGGGCCGTTCCGATCCGTACGCCGCTGGTGAAAAGGCGGGGTGAAAGGACGAAACAATGACCGCAGAGAGCCGTAGGCTGGTGCCATGAAGCTCTTCCGACGGCGGGCCGTCGCTGCCCCGAAAGCAGAGGCTCTGGCCGAGGCGCGGGAGGCCACCGCTAGGGCACGCCGGGAGAAGGAGAAGCTCGAGCGCTACCGGGCGAAGAAGCAGGCTGACCCCGCTGACCGGATGACCATCAACCAGTGGATGGGGACCGGCGCAACATAGCAACCTGATCGCCGGCCGGCCGCGACCAGACGCGGCCGCTTCCACGAGGACGGGGGAGACCATGGTGCTGCGGTGGTACAGAGTCGGAGTGGCAGCACTGCTGGCTGTGTCCGGGGCGCTGATGTTCGCCGCCTCCTGGCAGCGCTGGTCGGGTGCCTGTGGATGGGGCGGGGCGGAGAGCTCCCGCTGCCTCGCCCGCCAGGACCACCGCTACGACATCGTCGCTCCTGCTGCGCCCTGGGAGCCGCTCGGCGAATCGGCGCAGCTGGCGGGGTGCTCGTTATTGGTCCTCTCGGTCGTCTTCGCGCTGTTGCCCAGGCTCGTGACCGGCCGGCGCCCGGGCGTCGTCATGGCTGCGGCGACGGCCGTGGTCGTGCTGGCGCAGGCGGTGGTGGGCGCCGCCACCTTGAGCTCCGGACTCACCGGCGGCGTCGTACAGCCGTTCGCCTACGCCCCAGTCGTCTCCGTGTGGCTCGTCGGCCCTCCGGTCCTCCTGGTGGGGCTCGCCGTGGTTGCCCGCGGGTGGGCGCGCGCCACCGTCGTCTGGCTGGTGCTGGCGACTCCGCTGGTGGCGGCGTTCTCCTATGCGGTGGGGCCCTACGACGCGCAGCCGTGGTGGGAGGCGATCTCCGGTCTCCTCACCGCCACCGCCGGGTTGTGCCTGCTGGCAGCCGTGGCGTTCGGCAGTCGCTCCCGTTCTGGGACGGGGGCCCGCCGCACCCACGACAGGCCCTCGTTGGCGTGGCTCAGGTCCGGGCACCGGACGGGTGCCACCGACGGAGAATCGCCCTACAGTGGATAGCCAGGGCGCTCGGGCCCCGGCAGCTGCTTTCGCCGTACGGCGTCCGCGCCACGGTCGCGCGGAACCGCCACAACGGCAAGGGAGACGCCATGACATCCCAACGGGCCTCGCAGGACACCGAGCCGTCCGGCCCCACCAGCAGCGGGGGATCCACGCCGTCCCTGGCGATCGACTCGCGGGGCTCGATGATCCGGGCCGTGGCCTGGGTCCTCGGCGTGCTGTTCCTGCAGTTCGCGTTCATCTACAGCTACGTCGGCGCGTTCCATGACCCCAAGCCGCACCAGCTTGAGGTGCAGGTGGTCGTGCCCCCGGGGGCGAGCAGCCAGGGCCAGCAGCTGGTCGACCAGCTCAACGGGCTCTCCGGGGACCCCCTGGACGCCTCGCTCGCCGACTCGGAGTCGGCGGCCCGCGCCGACGTCCGCGACGGGGACGACGTCGCGGCCCTGGTGCTGCGCCCGGACCAGAGCAGCGACCTGCTGCTGGTCGCCTCCGGCGGCGGTGTCTCGGTGGAGGAGGCCGCCTCGGGGGTCCTCACCCGGGTGGTCGAGGAGCAGCAGCGGACCGTGGAGAAGGAGGACCTGGTCCCGCTGCAGAGCGGCGACGCCCGCGGACTCACCGGCTTCTACCTCGTGGTCGGCTGGGCGGTCGGTGCCTACCTGTTCCCCACGGTGGTCGCGCTGGCGCGCGGGGACCGGCCCCGGTCGGTGCGCCTCGCGGTGATCCGGCTGGCCGCGCTGGTGCCGTACGCCTTGGCCTCCGGGTTCGGGGGCGCGCTGATCGTCGGCCCGCTGCTGGACGCCCAGAGTGGCCATCTCTGGCAGTTGGGCCTGCTCGGGGCCGCGGTGTCGTTCTCGATCGCCGCACTGGCGATCGGGCTCGAGGCGCTCCTCGGGGTGATCGGGATCGGGGTGACGCTGTTGCTGATCGTGATCATCGGCAACCCGAGCGCGGGTGGGGCGTTCCAGGCGGGGGTGATGCCGACCTTCTGGCGGGTGGTCGGTGACTGGATCCCCACCGGTGCCGGCGTGGACGGGGTACGCCAGATCGTCTACTTCGACTCCGCTGCGATGACCCGCCCGCTCCTGGTCCTGGCGGCGTACGCCGTGGTGGGCATCGTCCTCACGTTGCTCGTCTCCGGGCGGGGTCGCCGCCCGGAGCTCTTGATGAGCGCCTGAGCCAGTAGGCCCGCAGTGTGCCTCGGTGGTCGCAGCCCTACCGGCCGGGCAGGTTGGTGACCTCCAAGCCGTGTCCGGACGCCGTGACCAGATCCGGCATCGAGAAGCTCTCGGTCTTCGACTCCAGGAAGGGCGTCCACGTCGGCTCGTTGCGCAGATAGGAGGAGGGATCCTTCACGAGCAGCCCGAGGAAGACCTCGGCCACGATGCGGCCACCCACCGGCCCGAGGTGGTGTCCCTCGGCGCGCACCATCGCCTCGCGCAAGACGTAGTACCACAGCGGAGCCGGTCCGCCGTCGGGCAGCTCGAGCTCGTCATCGGTGAGCGGGGTGACGCCCATCGCGGCGGCGACGTCCTGTCCGGACGGCAGGGCCAGCCGCGCGCCCCTGGTCAGGTTGCGGTCGATGAGCGAGGGGCGGTCGCCGCCGATCTCGACCGGCAGCTGGGCCAGTGGGTCGGACAGCTTGGTGTCGATGAGTCGGGTGAGCTGCAGTTCGCCGTCGCCGGCTCCGTCCACCTCGAAGAACCGTCGCCACTCGATCGTCCAGAACGGGGGCAGGACCCGGAATCCCCCGAACTGCTGCAGGGCGAGCGCCGGGTCGTTGGTGGCCCCGGGCAGGAAGGTCGACAGGTCCTGGACCAGGGTGTTGAGCGAGTACTTGCCGCGGATCTGGGAGTGGCCGAAGCGATACGCCGCGACCGCGAACTCGACAGGCATGTACGGCGCGGCGCTTCGCGGTTGGTAGAACTCCAGGTTCACCTTCGGGACGGCGGCGGTCTCGTCGAAGACCTCGTCGAGCATCTCCTGTCCGACGGTGCGACGCAGGTAGTCATGGACGACGACCCACTGGTAGTGCCAGCGGACCACTCGCTGGGCGGTCTCGAAGATGCTCTCGCTGCCTCGGCGGAGGCCGGGCTCGGCGTGGACCCGCTCGACCATCTTGTTGTGGAACTTCAGCATCGTCAGCTGCAGTTGGCTGACGAAGGTGTTCTCGTCGTTGCGCGGGTCGCCGATCAGGGCGGTGTTCTGGCTGTTGCGGGGCAGGTCGTCCTCGTCGTCGTGGCGGCCGATGAGCAGCATGTCCTCGAAGTCGGGGCGCTTGTCGTACATGAAGGCGTCGTCGGCCGGGCCGCGGCCGTAGATGCAGTCGAGGTCGAAGCGTGGGGAGCGGAAGTTCGTCAGCGCGTCCGGGTCGTTCTGCCGGGTCAGGCTGGAGACCGGGTCGAAGGTGAGATCGTGGTCGATGAACTGACCGAGATAGGTGTAGCCCGCGGGGATGGTGGGGTTGTTCAGCGCGGGGTCACCGCTGGCGTCGCCCTCGGTCATGGCCGCGCCGATCGCGGCGATGCGGTCCCTGCCCGGCACGAAGGGCGGAAGGCGGAACATCCGGCCGAAGCGGCCCTCGAACAGCTGTGAGACCGGCAGGTACGCGAGGCCGCGCTGCTCGTAGCCGTGACCGCGCGCCGGGCGGTGTGGTGATCCGAAGCCGCGCGCCGACGCGGCTTGGTTGACCAGCTCCTCGGTGGGCCGGCCGTCGCTGTTCTGGAAGAGGGTTGCGGGCTCGTTCGTGGTGCTCGCGGATTCGATGGGGCACATGCGCGCTCCCGGAGGTCGGGTGGCGGAGTTGCAGGTACGCCCGCCGGGCCGACGGCCCGTGGGGCGTGGGCGCCCGCGCGGGCGCATCGGGTCTGCTCGTGAAGACACCGCAACCTGAGTGCGCTACGGCGTCGAGGCGCGTCCATGTTTCCACCGGGGCTCGGCGGGAGCAATAGGCAGATGTGGTGATAGCCGGGGCAGCCGGCTGGAGGTACGCCCTGTCAGGCAGAGAGAGGACCGGCTCTGTCGCCGGCGTTGGGTGAGTCCACAACCCATCTGGTGGGGATGCCTGCGCGGTGAGGGTCAGCGCATCCGGATGGTGCGCGACTTGCCGGCGCCTCCCACCTTCGTGACCCGCACCTGGAAAGTATCCGTGCCCCTGGTGTTGCGACGGTTCTTGTCGATGTTGATGTCCCCGGCCCTGTTTGCGCGGTGCACCTTGTTGTGGAAGCGCTTGCCGTCGTGCCGCAGGACGACTCGCCACGTACTGCCGGGCCTGGCATCGTCGATGTCCACCTCGACCTCGAAACGGCCGTCGTCCTTGTCCACCGAGAAGTCGACCTCAGCACCCGCGACGCGGAACTCCCTCTCCTTGCGGGGGCCGTCGGCGTGGGCCGGGCTGGCGATCAAGGGAGCGGCGAAGAGGGCGGTGGCGCCGATGGTGCCGATGATCTTGCGGCTGTACGTCATGGCGTGCTCCTTTTCGTTGCTGCTGCAACTCTTGGGCCCGAGAACGCCGGGCACCTGGCCGTACCCAGTCGAACCTTTCCCATGCTCCGCGCAGGATCCCGGCGCGGGGCGGGGCGTGGCGGGGGTGCACCGGCGGATGCGGGGCGTACGGCGTGCGCCGGGGCCCGAGGGGCGCCAGTCCGTGATGGCGCGGATGCGCGGCCCGCGAGTGGCTGGGCGTGACCCGCAGGTGAGCGGATGGGGTGACTCGCGGGTAACTGGAGGATCCCGTGCACCTGGTGCGTGCGATCCTCCAGTTACCTGAGGGTAGGCGCGCGGCGCGGGGCATTGCGGGGATGCGCCGGCGGGATGCGGGGGCTACGGCGCGCGCCGGGGCCCGTGGGGCGACGTCCGCGATGGCGCGGCTCAGCGCGGCCCGCAGGCAAGCGGCTCAGCGCGGCCCGCAGGCAAGCGGCTGGGCGTGACCCGCGGGTGAGCGGATGCGGGGTGACTCGCGGGTAACTGGAGGATCCCGTGCACCTGGTGCGTGCGATCCTCCAGTTACCCGTGGGTAGGCGCGCGTGGCGGGGGTGCACCGGCGGATGCGGGGCGTACGGCGTGCGCCGGGGGCCGAGGGGCGCCAGGCCGATGGTGCGGATGAGGCGGGTGCGGCTTAGCGGGCGGTGTGACGCCTGCTGCCTTGGGCTGACGCCGAGACCGCAAGCGATCAGAACAACAGGACATGCGGCGTCGGCGGCGCGGTGAGCGACGAGCACGCGTCCATCGACGCGGCGAAAGCCCCGGTCGATCGCGGCGAGGCAGCAGACTGTCCCGCGTGACCACCACCGCGGCCAGCCCCCGGCGCGAAAAGCGCGAACGCAAGCCCTTCGGCGCCCGCATCCTCGGGCGACCCGACCAGTCGACCCGGGCGCTGCGGGTGCGCGTGCAGCTGCTGTTGACCGGGCTGCTCGTCGTGACCAACGTGGTCGGGGCCGCGGTCGTCGTACTGATCTCCGCGGTCATCATCCCGGCGCCCGAGGCCAACCGGGCGACGGTGCTGACGCTGGCGATCGGCGCGCCGGTCTACGTCGTGTGCGCGGTGGTGCTCGGAGCGCTCTTCGGCACGATGACGACCCTGCGTGCGCTGCGCTGGACACTCCAGGACGACGTGGTGCCCGACGCCCGGGGCCGGGCGCGGGTGTTCAAGGTGCCGTTCCGGCTGACGGTGCTCCAGTTCGTGCTGTGGGCCGGCGCGACCGTGGTGTTCACGGTGCTCTCGGTGCTGGTGCAGCCCGAGCGCGCGCTCGCGACCGGTCTGACGGTCGGCACTGCGGCGATCGTGGTGTGCGGGGTCGCCTACCTGCTCACCGAGTTCGCGATGCGCCCGGTCGCCGCCCGGGCCCTGCTCGAGGCGCGATCGAGCGATCGGCGCCGCGGCATGGGCATCCGCTCGCGGATGATCATCTTCTGGTGCATCGGCACCGGCGCACCCGTGGTGACCCTCGTCGTCGCCGGGATCCTCACCCTCACCGGCGTCTCCGAACGCGCTCGGCTGCCGGTCATCACGATCATCCTCGGCGGCGTGCTGCTGGTCTTCGGAATGCTGATCACCGTGCTCGGCGCGCGCGCCGTGGAGGCGCCGGTGCGCTCGGTGCGCCTGGCCATGCGCAAGGTCGAGGACGGAGAGCTCGACGCGGAGGTGGTGGTCTACGACGGCACCGAGCTCGGCCTGCTCCAGGCCGGCTTCAACCACATGGCCGGAGGGCTGCGCGAGCGTGAGCGGATCCGCGACCTGTTCGGGCGCCACGTCGGGCACGAGGTCGCCCAGCTGGCCGCCTCCGACCTCGGGGAGATCGAGCTGGGCGGCGAGACTCGCGAGGTCTCGGTGCTGTTCGTCGACCTGGTCGGCTCCACGACGTACGCCGAGCAGCACGGGCCCACGGCGGTGGTGGCCATCCTCAACCGGTTCTTCGGCGTCATCGTCGAGGAGGTCGACGAGCACGGGGGACTGGTCAACAAGTTCATGGGCGACGCCGTGCTGGCCGTCTTCGGCGCACCCGTCACCCAAGAGGATCACGCCACCTCGGCGCTCGCCGCCGCGCGGCGGATCGCCCAGCGGCTGGCCCAGGAGGTCCCCGAGGTGGGTGCCGGCCTCGGCGTCGCCACCGGGGAGGTGGTGGTCGGCAACGTCGGTCACGCGGAGCGCTTCGAGTACACGGTGATCGGCGACACGGTGAACGCCGCCGCCCGCCTGACCGAGCTCGCCAAGAAGGTGCCCGGCGGCGTACTGGCGCTGGGGGAGTCGCTGGACGCTGCCACCGACACCGAGCAGGAGCACTGGCGCGAGGGCGAGTCCACGATTCTGCGCGGTCGCAGCACCGCCACCCGACTGGCCGGGCTGCGTCGTGCGGTCGACCCCTCGCCCAGCTGACCCGGTGCCGCGGAACGACGGTGCCCGCGCGTGCGGTCGGGGGCCGCGATGACTTCCGCGAGCCGAGGCGGTCCACAGCACCGGTGAGTGGCGGCGGACGCCACTGGACACGCAGGAGTGGCGACGGCGCGGTCGGGGCTGGCGAGCGGCAGGTGGGCGGGTTCTCGGTCGTCGACGTCTCCTCGCACCCAGGAGGCGCTCGAGTGGGCCAAGAGGATCGCCGTCAGCTGCCGTTGCGCTCAGGAGGTGCGCGAGATCATGCCGGATACGGACGTCTGAGCCGCTCGACGTTCCCTTCCCTCTCCAGGGTCACCCAGTGCCCTCCTTGTCCGGAGGGCCAGTCGGCGTCCTCGGGCAGCTCGCGCGTGGGCGACGGCACCAGGTCGACGCCCCGGTCGCACACGAGGAACGGCTGGTCCTCCTCGAGGGCGAGGATCTTCTCCCGCACGGTGCCGGGGGTGTCACGCCCGATGGTGTTGGCGAGCTCGTCCCAGTCTTCGGCGGTGATGATCAGCTCCACGGTGCGGTGGCCGCCGGATGCCCTCCTGAAGGTCACCTCGATGCCCCCGGTGACCTCGCGCGCGTCCGCCCATCCGTTCAGGGAGTTGACGAGGATCTTCCAGGTGGAGTGCATGTCCCGAGTGTGACGGCCTGGACGCCGGCCCGCACCAAGGTTGCCTCAGGAGCACGCGCTCGGCGCGTCGGATCGACCGGCGTCAGCCAGGCGACGGATCGGCTCCGTCGCCGTATCGTGGCTGGGGTGAGTGAGCCGCTCGCGAACCCCCACGTCCTCGTCATCGGCCTGGACCCCTTCCGGGTGCCCGGCCCGTGGGACCCGCAGCCGATCGCCGAGGTGATCGAGGCGGGCATGGCCGAGCTCGCCGAGCGTGGCTACGCCGCCGAGTCATGCCTGGTCGCGCTCGACGGCAGCGACGACATCGAGGCCAGGATCACCACCGCCCTGCAGTCCCGGCCCTGGGACTGCGCCCTCATCGGCGCCGGGATCCGCCGGCCCGAGGAGCTGCTGGAGCTGTTCGAGTCGATCATCAACCTGGTCCGAGGCCACGCCCCGCAGGCGGTGATCGCCTTCAACGGAAAGCCCCACGAGCTGGCCGATGCTGTGACGCGAGGCCTGGACAAGGTGCGGCAGAGCCGCGCATGAGCGCCTGACCGGGGGAGGACTGCCCCTTGCGCGGGCGGTGGCTGCGCCCGGCAGGGAGCTACCGCACCTCCGGGCCGTCCGCCACGAGCAGGAACTCGTTGCCGTCCGGGTCAGCCAGCTCGACACCGCCCTCGCGGTCACCGAGCCGCGCGGCGCCCAGCGCGACCACCCGCGCCACCTCGGCGTCGAGGTCCACGGCAGCCAGCTGGAACCGCTGGCTGTTCCTGCCGCGCTTGGGCACCACGGGCGGGCCGCCCCACGCGATCTTGGTCCCGCCGAGCGGCGACTGGACGGCCGTCTCCTCGTCCTGGTCCCACACCATCGGCCAGCCGAGTGCCTCGGCCCAGAACACCCCGACACTCCGGGGGCCGTCGCAGGCGAGCTCGCCGAGGCGCCCGCACCCGGCCAGGTAGCGGTTGCCCGGTTCGATCACGCAGAACGCGTTGCCGCCCGGGTCGGCGAGCACGACGTGGCCCTCCTCGGGCAGCTGGCCCACGTCGAGGTGGCGCCCGCCCCGGGCGAGCGCGTCGGTGATCGTCTGCTGCTGGTCGGCGGCGCTCGCGCTGGTGACATGCAGGTGCAGGTGACGACTGGTGCCCGGCCGGTCCGGGGAGCCGGCGACGAAGCGCAGTCCCACCTGGGTGTCGTCGCCCGGCAGCAGCGCGCCGTCCGCCTGCGCGACGACCTCCCGGCCGAGCAGCCCGCTCCAGAACGCCGCCAGCCCGGCTGGGTCCTCGGCGTCGCACGCCACGGCTACGAATCGCAGGCTCATCACCGCACGGTAGAGGCAGTCCGTGGCCCTCCGCATGCCGTTTTCGTACGCCGCCGCGGTGGCCCGGGCGCCGCCGATATGGGGATTCCGCTCTCCATGGCGTATGGTTCATCTTGTTGAAGGGATGGCCTGCAAGGCCTCCTGGCCGCACACGATGCGCGGCTTGTATCTCGTATTCCTGGTTTTCGGTTCGCTGGATATCAGCACGATGTGGATGTCTTCAGCAACCTCGAGGGCACGTAGCTCTCGGTACCGAACAAAGGAACAGATCATGGCTCAGGGCACCGTTAAGTGGTTCAACGCCGAAAAGGGCTTCGGCTTCATTGCTCAGGATGGCGGCGGCGAGGACGTGTTCGTCCACTACTCCGCGATCCAGTCCGGCGGCTACAAGTCGCTCGACGAGAACCAGAAGGTCGAGTTCGACCTCGCCCAGGGCCCCAAGGGTCCCCAGGCTGAGAACGTTCGCGTTTCCTGATCTCACCTCGAAGGGCCCCGACCGCATCTGCGGTCGGGGCCCTTCGTGCGTCGGGAGCCGAAGCGCCCCGGTGCTAGAAGACGTCGAACTCGTTCCCCTCCGGATCCATCATCGCCACCGCATAGTGGTCCAGGCCCTCCTCCGCGATCGTGCGCAGTCGGGTGGCCCCGAGCGCGACCAGGCGTGCCGCCTCGGCCTCGACCCGCTCGCGCCGTACCGGTAGCTCGTTGGCGCGGCCACCGCTGGCGTCGACGTCGATGTGGAACCGGTTCTTGACCGACTTCGGTTCCGGGACGACCTGGAACCAGATGGGCGGGCCCTCGCCGTTCGGGTCCTGGATGCGGTCGGCCTCGCCGCCGAGCTCCTCCGCGGAGACACCGAGGGACAGATAGAAGTCTTCCCATGAGGCGAAGCCGGCCGGCGGCGGCGCGGGCACGTAGTGCAGCGCCTCGGCCCAGAACCGCGCGAGCGGCCCGGGCGACGCGCAGTCGATCACCAGCTGGTAGGACACTGCCATCTGACACCTCCGGGAGCGGGAGGACCCAGCGTGACACGCGCCACCGGCGCCCGGCCACGACCGCTCAGCGGGGAAGCCGCTCGCCGCGTCGCTCGACCAGCCCCGCGGGGGCGGTCAGCCGCCACGCCTCGAAGGTGAGCTCGGCCAGCTCGTCGCGCTCGACGCCGCCCAGGTGCACCACCACCCAGCCGAAGCCGCCCGAGGTGTACTGGACCTCGAAGGTCTCGGGGCGCTCGGCCACCAGCGACAGCTGCTCGGCGATGGTCTGCTTCAGGCCGACCGTGAGCGTCGGCTCCCACAGGTAGCCGAAGGTCGCCTCACCCACCGAGATCCGCCAGTACCGGCCGTTGTCCACCCGGGCGACCTCCGGGAGCTGGTCCGTCAGGTCGAAGAAGTCCGAGACGCCGCATCCGCTCACCTCGTCATCCTGGCACCCGAGTCCGACACCCCGGCCCCGACAGGCGAAAACCAGTGGCCCTCACCGCGGGCGCGGCGGATGCTCGGAGGATGGACATCACGCAGGTCGACCTCGACTCCAGCGAGGCCGTGGCGGACTTCGTCACCGTCACCAACGCGGTACGGCGCGCGGACTCGCCGTGGATGCACCCGATGACCGAGCGCGGCTGCGTGGGGTGGCTGCGCCACGGCTGGGACGAGGAGCCGCCGATCGGGTTCCTCGGGTACGACGCCGGCGAGCCGGTGGCGACGGGGGAGTGTGCCGTCAGCGAGTGGGACAACCTCCACCTGGCCTGGCTGGCGGTGAGCGTCACCCCGCAGCGGCGCCGCACCGGCCTGGGCACGGACATGCTCGACGCGGTGGTGGCGCGCACCAAGGAGCTGGGCCGCACCTCCGTCGGCATCGACGGCTGGGAGTCCGACGCGACGCGGGGCTTCGCCGAGCGCCACGGGCTCGAGTACAAGGGGCGCGAGGTGAACCGGCGCCAGCTGGTCGCCGACCTGGACGCGGGCGTCGCCCAGCGCCTCTACGACGAGGCGCGCACGGCGGCAGCGTCGTACGAGCTGGTGCGCTGGCGGGGCCACACCCCGGAGGACCAGATCGACGCGGTGGCCGAGATGACCGCGGCCATCAACGACGCGCCCACCGACGACCTCGAGATCGAGGACGAGGTGTTCGCGCCGCAGCGGATCCGCAACTACGAGGCCGCGCAGCATGCGCAGGGCCAGCTGTTGCACCGGGTGGTGGCCCGGCACCGCGACACCGGGGAGCTGGCCGGGCAGAGTGTGGTGGCCGTCGACCTGGAGCGCCCCGCGCTCGCCGAGCAGCACGACACCTCCGTGGTGCGCGCCCACCGCGGGCACCGGCTGGGGCTGCTGCTCAAGCTCGAGGTGCTGCGCTGGCTGGACGAGACCCAGCCGCAGGTGATCTCCGTCGACACCTGGAACGCGGAGTCCAACGACCACATGATCGGCGTCAACGAGCTGCTCGGCTACCGGGTGCTGGGGAAGACCCCGCTCTTCCAACGCTCGGTGTGAAAAGCGCCCGGCAACTGGTGACCTGTGCGCCGCGGATCCCTAGTGTCGGTCCATGACACGGACACTGAGCCTGGGCATGATCACGATCGACACCAGCGAGGTCGACTCGCTCGCACGATGGTGGGCCGAGCAGACCGGAGCCGAGGTGACCCACCTGAGCGAGGGCGAGTTCCTGGTCCTCGGGGGCGGGAGCCTGCCGGTGATGCTGGCCTTCCAGCGCGTCGAGGACCCCACCCCGGGCAAGAACCGGATCCATCTCGACTTCAACGCCGACGACCTCGACGCCGCCGTCGACGCGCTGGTCGCGGCCGGGGCGACCCTGATCGGGCGGCGCGGCGACGACAGCTTCCGGTGGGTCACCCTCGCCGACCCGCAGGGCAACGAGTTCGACGTCGCCCAGCACGAGCAGGCTGAGGACGCGCTGCGGCCCGGTGACTGAGCCACGCAGGCTCAGCCACCGGGCCGCGGGCAGCGGTCCCGTCCGGACTCAGACCAGGTAGGTCCGGGTCCGCTCCAGGCAGGCCGCCGCCTCGGTGACCACGCGATCGATCAGCGCCTCGCAGGTCGGCAGGTCGTCGAGTACGCCGACCACCTGACCCGAGGCGAGCACGCCGGCGTTGGTGTCGCCCTCGACGAGCCCGGCCTTGAGCATCATCGGGGTGTTGGCGGCGAGGGTCATCTGGGCCAGCGAGCGGCCCTGGTTCTTCTTCATCTCGCGGCCGTCGCGGGCCAGGTCGAGCCAGGACAGCCCGCTCATCTTCTTGAACTCCAGGGTGCGGCGCACCGTCGGCGCGAGGCGCTTGAGCGAGCCGGTCTCCTCGATCTCCTCGACCAGCTTGGTGCGCAGCATCCGGTGCGGCATGCCGTCGACCTTGGCGGTGACGACCGTGCCGTTGACGTCGTGGGAGAGGTAGAGCTCCTTGACCGCCTGCGGCACCGCGCTGTCCTGGGTGAGCAGGAAGCGGGTGCCCATGCCGATGCCGGCCGCGCCGTACGACAGGGCAGCCGCGAGGCCGCGTCCGTCGAAGAAGCCACCCGCCGCGACGACCGGGATGTCGACGGCGTCGAGCACGCTCGGCAGCAGCAGCGTGGTCGGCACCGAGCCGGTGTGCCCGCCGCCCTCGCCGCCCTGGATCATCACCGCGTCGGCGCCCCAGCCGGCGACCTTCTCCGCGTGGCGCGGCAGGCCGACCGAGGGCATCACCACGATGCCGTGGTCCTTGAGCTTGGCGATCAGCTCCTTCTTCGGAGCCAGCGCGAAGGAGGCGACCTTGACGCCGTGCTTGATCAGCAGGTCGCAGCGGTCGGCGGCGTCGCCGGCGTCGGCGCGCAGGTTGACCCCGAACGGCTGGTCGGTACGGCCCTTGACCTCGACGATCGCGTGCTCGAGCTCCTCGTAGGTCATCGTGGCGCTGGCCAGGATGCCCAGCCCGCCGGCGTTCGCCGTACCGCTGACCAGGCGCGGGCCGGCGACCCAGCCCATCCCGGTCTGCACGACCGGGTGGCGGACCCCGACCAGCTCGGTGAGCGGGGTGGAGAGCAGCTGCGGCGTGCTCACGTGGTGGCTCCGGCCTCGACGGGCGGGACCTCGCGGTCGCGCAGCCTCTTGGGGTCGAGCACCTCGCGGATGAGGATCAGCTCCTCCATCGTCGGCATCCGGGTCTCGGGCACGTCGCCCTCGACCGCCAGCTCGAAGCCGGTGGCGGCGCGCACGTCGTCGACGCTCACGCCCGGGTGCACCGAGAGCAGCCGGACGGTGTCGTCGGCGCCCTTGACGTCGAAGACGGCCAGGTTGGTGACGATGCGGTGGATGTCGTTGTAGCGCGACGCCCCGCTGCCGGCCTGCTTGGCGGCCTTCGGCCCGACGCCGGAGACGATGTCGACCTTCTCCACGAACACCCGCGGGGAGTGCTTGGGCACCCAGTACGAGGTGCGGTTGTTGACGGTGTTGCCCGGCGCGCCGCGCGAGCCCAGCAGCTGGCGCTTGGGCTGGGCGAAGTCGCCGATCGCGGAGATGTTCTGGTTGCCGTGCTTGTCGACCTGGGTGGCGCCCATCATCACGTGGCGCTTGCCGTAGGCGACCACGTCGAAGACGCGGCGGAACGGGATCCAGCCCTCGACGACGTCGGCCTTGGCGAACAGCGGCGGCACGCCGCCGAGGAACAGCGACTCGCCGTCGGAGATGACCAGGTCGGGGTTGGAGGTGAGCTTGGCCAGGCGCACGCCCAGCATCGGCAGCATTCCCATCGGGCTGCCGAAGATCTCGCCGTCCTCGGCGAAGGCGTCGGCGATGGCGGCGGCGCAGACCTCCGCGCGTGTGGCGTCAGTCATCGTCACTTCTCCTCTGCGTGGAAGGCCTGGACGGCCGCCTGGTAGTCGTCCTCGGTGCCGGACAGGAACCGCGCCTCGAAGGCCGCCCACTCCTCCGGGTCGCCTGCGGCCTTGGCGTAGGCCTTCTGGAACTTCTCGTCGCGCTCGTAGTCGGGCGTGCAGGTGGTGAAGTGCGCGCCGTTGGGGGTCTCCACGACGCCGGTGACCATCATCCGGCTGAGCAGCAGCCGCTGCACCGGGGTGTCGACGGTCAGCCCGGCGGTGTCGATGACCTGCTCGACGGAGACGAACGCCTTGTCGGCGGCCATGCAGAACAGGTCGTCGAAGTACGGGTCCGGGCCCAGGTACGACGCGTTGCCGTGCGCGTCGGCGCGGTTGAGGTGGACCAGCGCGACGTCCAGGCGCAGCGCGGGGACCGCGACCAGCTCGTCGTACTCCCCGTCCTCGGCGGCGTAGGGGCTCGTCACCGTCTTGATGTCGGGGTTGTTGACCAGCACGTCGGAGCCGAGGCCGGCGCGCATCGGCAGGAACGGCAGTCGCTCGGCCGCGGCCTTGAGGCCGGTCTGGAACATGCCCTCGTCGAGCTCGACGACCTCGGGGATCGTCCGGTTCTGGCGCGCCTGCTGGAAGTTGGGCTCCAACGGGACGCTGTCGAGGGAGACGAACGCGTAGACCAGCTTGCGGATCTTGCCGGCCCGGGCCAGCAGGCCGACGTCGGCGCCGCCCCAGGAGACGATGGTCAGGTCCTTGAGGTCGGTGCGCAGGATCGCGCGGACCAGTGCCATCGGCTTGCGCCGCGGGCCCCAGCCGCCGATACCGATGGTCATCCCGTCCTCGAGCTGGGCGACGACCTCGTCGATGCTCATGCGCTTGTCGCGCGGCTTCAGGCTCACTTCTTGCTCGCTTTCTCGGTGCCGGCGAACTCGTCGCGCAGCTCGTCGGCCACCCCGGCCAGGTTGAGCTCCATGGTGAAGCCCTGCTCGAAGCGGTAGCTCTTGTTCACGTCGATGGGGTCGATGCCGTTGAGGGCCTCCTTGGCGGCCCGGATCACCCGGGTGTCCTTGGCGGCGATCTCGCTCGCGACCTTGAGGGCCGCGTCGTCGAGCTGGTCGCGGGGGACCACCTCGAGCACCGAGCCGTGCTGGATCAGGTCGGCGGCCTTGATGGTGCGCGCGGTGAAGTACAGGGTGCGCATCAGGTGCTGGGGGACCAGGCGGGCCATGTGGGTCGCGGCGCCGAGCGCGCCCTGGTTGACCTCGGGGACGCCGAAGAACGCGTCGTCGCTGGCCACCACGCAGTCGGCGTTGCCGACCAGGCCGACGCCGCCGCCGACGCAGAAGCCGTTGACCGCGGCGATCACCGGGACCGCGCACTCATAGACGGCCTTGAAGGCGGCGAAGCAGCCCTTGTTGGCGCCGATCAGCGCACCGAAGCCCTCGGTGTTCTGCATCTCCTTGATGTCGACGCCGGCGTTGAAGCCCTTGCCCTCGGCGCGCAGCACGACGACCTTGGTCGCCATGTCCCGGCTGGCCTCGTCCAGGGCCGCCGCGACGTCGAACCAGCCCTGGACGGGCAGCGCGTTGACCGGCGGATAGTCCATCGTGACGACGCGGATCCCGTCGTCGCGCAGGTGTGAGGAGATGCCCATGTTCCGCCTTCCGGTATCCAAACCTAACGTTTGCTTGGTAGCCTAACAGTTGCTTGGTTCGAACGTCGATCATCGGAGGCGCAGTGGCGGTACAGGTGGACATGACCGGTCGGGTCGTGCTCGTCACGGGCGGCACCAAGGGGATCGGCGCAGGCATCGCCCGGGTCTTCGTCGAGGCCGGTGCCCACGTGGTCACGTGCGCGCGCTCGGCGGTCGAGGCCCCGGCCCCGGGCACCACGCACCTGCAGTGCGACGTGCGCGAACCGGCCTCGGTGACCGCGCTGGTGGAGGCCGTGGTGGCCGAGCACGGGCGCCTCGACGTGGCCGTCAACAACGCCGGCGGCGCGCCGTACGTGCCGGCGGCCGAGGCCTCGCCGCGGCTGCACGCCAAGGTGATGGACCTGAACTTCTTCGGCCCGCTGCTCGTCGCGCAGGCCGCCAACGCGGTGATGCAGCGCCAGGAGAGCGGCGGCGCGATCGTCAACATCTCCTCGATCAGCGGTATCCGGCCCTCGCCCGGCACCGCGGTGTACGGCGCGGCGAAGGCCGGCATCGACTCGCTGACCACCTCGCTGGCGATGGAGTGGGCGCCCAAGGTTCGGCTGAACTCGATCAACGTCGGCCTGTGCCGCACCGAGCTCACCGGCGAGCACTACGGCGGCGACGACACCGTCGCCGCGATCGAACGCACCATCCCGCTGGGCCGGATGGCCCGGCCCGAGGAGGTCGGCCACGTGGCGCTCTTCCTGGCCTCCGACCTCGCCTCCTACGTCAGCGGCGCCAGCGTCGCCTGCCACGGCGGGGGAGAGCCGCCGGTCTTCCTCTCGGTCACCCAGAACCCCACGAAGGAGCAGCAGTGAGCAGCAGGATCCTCGAAGGACGCGTCGCGATCGTCACCGGCGCAGGACGCGGCATCGGCCGCGAGCACGCGCTGGAGCTGGCCCGCCAGGGCGCGAAGGTCGTGGTGAACGACCTCGGCGCCTCACTCGACGGCCAGGGCGCCTCCGACGGCCCGGCCCACGAGGTGGTCGCCGCGATCCGCGAGATGGGGGGCGAGGCGGTCGCCAACGGCGCGGACGTCGCCGACTTCGAGCAGGCCGCGGCGATGGTGCAGCAGGCCATCGACACCTTCGGCGGGCTCGACATCCTCGTCAACAACGCCGGCTTCGTGCGCGACCGGATGCTGGTGAACACCTCCGAGGAGGAGTGGGACGCCGTCATCCGCGTGCACCTCAAGGGCCACTTCGCGCCGCTGCGCCACGCCGGCGCCTACTGGCGCGCGGAGTCCAAGGCCGGGCGCACCCGCGCCGCTCGCGTCATCAACACCTCCTCGGGCGCCGGCCTGCAGGGCTCGATCGGGCAGACCACCTACTCCGCGGCCAAGGCGGGCATCGCCGCGATGACGCTCGTCGCCGCCTCCGAGATGGGCCGCTACGGGGTCACCGTCAACGCGATCGCGCCGGTCGCGCGCACCCGGATGACCGAGGGGGCCTTCCCCGAGATGATGGCCGAGTCCGCCGACGCCTTCGACGCGATGGACCCCGCCAACAACTCCCCGATCGTCGCCTGGCTCGCCTCCGAGGACGCCGCCGACGTCACCGGCCGCGTGATCGAGATCGAGGGCGGCCAGATCTGCCTCGAGCAGGGCTGGACCCACGGCCCCAAGAAGGACATCGCCCGCCGCTGGGAGACCCCCGAGGTCGGCCCCGCCCTGCGGGAGCTGATCGCGGCGGGGGCGGTGCCGGAGGCGGTGTACGGGACTGCGTGAGGCTGTGGCTTTCACGAGTTAACTCGTGAAACCCGCACTTCCCACGTGTTGCAACGTGTGGGAAGTGCGGGTTTCACGTGGCCAGTACGACGGATCAGGCCGCCTGGCGCATCATCTGTCGGATCCGGGCCGCAGTCGCCTCGGGGTGGTAGAGGTCGGCCCAGATCAACCGGATCATCGGCCACCCGGTCGCCTCGCGGATCCGGTCCTCGCGGATCTTCTCGCGGACCACGGCATCGGCGGCGTTCTCCCCGGGTCGCAGGAAGCGCTCATACTTCACCCGCCCGTCGAACTCCACCAGCAGCCTGTGCTGCGGCCAGGCCATGTCGGTGATCGCGAACAGGCGTCCCCGGGCGTCCCGGACTTCGAACTGGAGCACCGGCTCGGGCAGGTGCTGACGCCAGCACAGGTGTCGGCCCCGTGACTCGAGGATCGACTCCGCGCCCTCGCGCACCAGGCGCACGGAAAGCTGGAGCCGCTGGCTGCCCGGCCAGCGCACGCGCGCGGCGTGCGCGGCCACGATCTCGTCCGTGGTGGCGTGCCCGAGATCGACGACCGAGTCGAGCATGACGACTCCCTGCTCCACGCCGCTGATAGCTGCGTAGTCCAACCCGCAGCGCAGGGGTGTCATCGCCAGGTGACCGCCGACGCTGAGGAGCACGTCGTCGGGAGTCCACGACCCGGCGTGGTAGACGACGTCGCCGATGATGCGTGCCGGCCCACCGTCGAGGCGCGTGACGTGGATGCGTCGCAGCTCGGGATCCCAGGCACGCAACCCGTGGGCCAGGGCGCCGGAGGTGTGGCTCAGCGCCACCGCCTTGCCGTGCGAGTGCAGTACCGCATATGCCCGCAGCAGGTGGCGGCCGAACTCGTCGGCGGCCTCCCACTTCGGGCGGGACGTGTAGGCGCCGTGACGCACGCGCACGATGCGCTTGGCGCGCCGGGCGTTGGCCAGGTCGCGGTCGGAATACCCGCGCTCCAGTGCCTCACGGGTCAGGAAGACGCTGTCGGGGTGCAGGTTGAAGAGCTCGTCCATGCGCAGAGCCTGCGCTGGCCCGGTACGACCCGGGCCGCGGCGCGTCGCACCTGTGGACGCCGGAGGCCCGTGCCGCCTCTGTGGAGAGTCGGTGGCCCCGCCCACGTCGTACTGACGACGTGAAACCCGCACTTCCCACACGTTGCAACACGTGGGAAGTGCGGGTTTCACGAGTTAACTCGTGAACGCCGCAGGCGCAGGGAGAGGCAGGGCCCCAGCCCCTACCGCCGCAACAACCCCTTCGCCACGTGCGTCACCTGCACCTCGTTGGAGCCGGCGTAGATCATCAGGCTCTTGGCGTCGCGGGCCAGCTGCTCGACGCGGTACTCGGCCATGTAGCCGTTGCCGCCGAAGAGCTGGACAGCCTCCATCGCGACGTCGCAGGCGGCGCGCGAGGAGTAGAGCTTGATCGCGGAGGCCTCGGCGAGGTCCATCACCACGCCGGCGCGGCGCATCTCCACGGCCCGGAAGACCATGTTCTGCACGTTGACCCGGGCCACCTCCATCTCGGCGAGCTTGAGCTGGATCAGCTGCAGCTGGGAGATCGGTTTGTCCCACAGCGTGCGCTGCTTGGCGTAGTCGATGCTGAGGCGCTGGCACTCCTCGATGATCCCGAGCGAGAACGTCGCGAGGCCGACGCGCTCGTTGACGAAGTTGGCGCGCGCGGACTCGCGGCCGTCGGCGCCCGGCGTGCCCTCGAGCAGCCGGTCGCGCCCGACCGCGACGTTCTCGAAGAACAGCTGGCCGGTGGGGGAGGAGGCCATCCCCATCTTCTTCAGCGGCTTGGAGCGGGTCAGCCCGGGCATGTCCGCGTCGAGCACGAAGGTCAGCACCGGCTGCTCGCGCCGAGCCACCCCCGAGCCGTCGTCGAGCTTGGCGTAGACCACGATCGTGTCGGCGTACGGGCCGTTGGTGATGAACGTCTTCTGGCCGTTGAGGATCCAGCCGTCGCCGTCCGGCTTCACGGTCGTGCGCATCCCGCCGAAGGCGTCCGAGCCGGCGTCGGGCTCGGTGATCGCCCAGCTGCCGATCGTGGTGAAGCTCAGCAGGTCCGGCACCCAGCGCTTGCGCTGCTCGAGGGAGCCCAGCGCGTTGATGGTCAGCGCGGCCATCCCGGTGGAGACGCCCATCGCGGCCGGGATGCCCATCCCGACCTTGACCAGCTCGATGTTCGCGATCACCTGCTGGGCGGGGTCGGCCGCCTCCGGCGCCGGCTCGTCGAACGCCGTCCCGGCGGCGGCCGCGGTGTCGCGCCGCAGCTCCCACTCGAAGCGCTCGAGGGAGGCCTCGCCCACGCCGAACGCCGCGGAGTACTTGCGGACCAGGTCGTACGGCGCGAGCCCCTCGAACTCGAGCTCGTCCTGGAGCGGGCGGATCTCGCGGTCGACGAACTGCCGGACGGCGTCGCGCACGGCGAGGTCGTCCTCGCTCCAGGCGAACATCAGATGCGCTCGAGGATGGTGCCCGTGGCCATCGCGCCACCGGCGCACATCGAGATCAGCGCCGTGCTCTGGTCGCGACGCTCGAGCTCGTGCAGCGCGGTGGTGATCAGCCGGACGCCGGTGGAGCCGACCGGGTGGCCCAGCGCGATCGCGCCGCCGTTGACGTTGACCTTGTCCAGGTCGACGCCGTGCACCTGGGCCCAGGAGAGCACGACCGAGGCGAACGCCTCGTTGACCTCGAACAGGTCGAAGTCCGAGATCGCCATCCCGGTGCGCTCGAGCAGCCGCTGGGTCGCGTCGACGGGGCCGTCGAGGTGGTAGTACGGGTCGGAGCCGACCAGGCAGTGCGTGGTGATCCGGGCCTTGGGGCGCAGCCCGAGCGCGCGGGCGCGGTCCTCGTCCATGATCACCATCGCCGAGGCGCCGTCGGAGATCTGCGAGGACGTGCCGGCGGTGTGCAGGCCCCCCTCGAGGACCGGCTTGAGCCGGGCCAGGCCCTCGGCGGTGGTGTCGCGCAGCCCTTGGTCGGTGTCGACCAGGCGGGTCTCGCCGGTCGGCTTGCCCTCGTCGTCGAGGACGGGCGCCTCGATCGGCGCGATCTCGCGCTTGAAGCGGCCCTCGTCGACGGCGGTGCGCGCCTTGAGCTGCGAGGCCAGGCCGAACGCGTCGAGGTCCTCGCGGGTGATCCCGCGGTTGCGCGCGATCCGGTCCGCGCCGGTGAACTGGTCGGGCATGTCGATGGTCCAGCTCGCCGGGCGCGGGTCGCCGGTGCCGGCGGGCACGCTGGCGCCCAGCGGGATCCGGCTCATCGACTCCACGCCGCAGGCGATCCCGGCGCTGATGGAGCCGGCCCGGACCAGGTCGTTGATCAGGTGCGCGGACTGCTGGCCAGAGCCGCACTGGGCGTCGATCGTGGTGCCGCCGGCGCCCTGGGGCAACCCGGCGTGCAGCCACGCGCGGCGGACCATGTCGTTGGACTGCTCGCCGGCCTGGGTGACCACGCCGCCGATCACCTGCTCGATCTCGGCGGCGTCCACGCCGGAGCGCGCCAGCACCTGGGTCAGCGCGTGACCGAGCAGCTCGCCGGGGTGGATCCCGGCCAGCCAGCCCCGCCGCTTGCCGAGGGGCAGACGCAGGGTTTCGACGATGACGGGGTTGCCCATTTTTCAAGCCTCACTGCAGATGTGGAGGTGCGACGCCCGGGCGCCGCGGTGATCTCTCGGAAAGTAGAACAGGTTCCGCGCAGCGGCAAGGAGGGGTCCCGCCCAGCAGGTGTCGGGCCGGGATTCTGTGTGGTTCCCCTTCCGTAACCTACCGAGAGTATGTAAGCATCGTCACTAGAACGTGTTCCAGTATCGAGAGGCTGAGCTGTGACCGCTAGCGATGTGCTGCCCGCAGGGTTCGACCCCACCGACCCGGCCATCTACGAGAGCCACGTGCCCCATGAGGAGTTCCTCGCTCTGCGCCGCCGGGCCCCGGTCTTCTGGGTCGAGCAGGACGAGGCGGCCGCGGCCGGGATGCTCGGCGACCAGGGCTACTGGGCGGTGAGCAAGCACGCCGACGTGGCCGCGGTGTCCAAGAACAGCAAGGACTTCTCCACCCACGAGAACGGCGCGATCATCCGCTTCGCCCCGGACATGACCCGCGAGCAGGTCGAGTTCCAGCGGGTGATGCTGATCAACCAGGACCCGCCGGACCACACCAAGAGCCGCCGGGTGATCTCGCGGGGCTTCACGCCGCGGGCGATCAACGCCATGCACGACGTGATGGTGGAGCGCGCCGAGCTGATCGTGAAGGAGGCGCTGGCCCGCGGGGAGGGCGACTTCGTCGAGGAGGTCGCCGCCGAGCTGCCGCTGCAGGCCATCGCCGACCTGCTCGGCGTACCGCAGGAGGACCGCAAGAAGCTCTTCGAGTGGTCCAACCAGATGCTGTCCTACGACGACCCCACGATCGGCGGCGACCCGCAGGCCGCCTCCATCGAGATCCTGACCTACGCGATGGCGATGGCCGAGGAGCGTCGCCGCGAACCCAAGGACGACATCGTCACCAAGCTCATCACCGCCGACGTCGACGGCGAGGGGCTCAACGACGACGAGTTCGGGTTCTTCGTGATCCTGCTCGCGGTCGCCGGCAACGAGACCACCCGCAACGCGATCACGCACGGGATGAACGCCTTCCTCGAGCACCCCGAGCAGTGGGAGCTCTACAAGAAGGAGCGCCCCGAGTCGATGGTGGACGAGGTGATCCGCTGGGCGACGCCGGTGACGGTCTTCCAGCGCACCGCGCTCGACGACGTCGAGGTCGGCGGCGTGCAGGTGCGCAAGGGCCAGCGCGTCGGGCTGTTCTACGCCAGCGCCAACCACGACGAGGACGTCTTCGACGACGCCGACACCTTCGACATCATGCGCGATCCCAACCCGCACCTCGCGTTCGGCGGGCACGGCGCGCACTACTGCATCGGCGCCAACCTGGCCCGGCTCGAGGTGAAGGTGATGTTCGAGGCCCTGGCCGAGCACTGCCCGAACATCTCCAAGGTCGAGGAGCCGGTCCGGCTGCGCTCGGGCTGGATCAACGGCATCAAGCAGCTGCGCGTCAAGTACGCCTGACCCGAGGTCGCCCGAGTCGCGACGCCCCGGCCGCCTTCCCTCCGGAGGCCGGGGCGTCGTCGTGGCTGAAGAGGAACGGTGCGGACCCCGCACACGGTAAGGTCAGCCTGCTCACCCACCGCCGGTTGCTCGACGCCGTGGGCTCAGGGAGGGAGACCGCGATGGACGCACGCTCGGCGCACACTCCGGCGTACGCCCCGGCCGACCTGACCACCTGCGAGCGCGAGCCGATCCACATCCCCGGCGCCATCCAGCCGCACGGCGTGCTGCTCGCGCTCGACGTCGAGCTGATGACGATGGTGATGGTCTCGGCCAACTGCGCCGCGATGCTGGGCGTCGGCGCCGATGAGGCACTGGGCCGACCGCTGCGCGAGATCGCCGGCGCCGAGGTGGAGAAGGTGGTCGCCGAGCAGGCGCGGATCGACTTCCCCGGCGAGTCGCTCGTCCTGCGGCTGCACGAGGTGCACCAGGGCAGCCTGGCCGGGCGCGAGGTGGACGTCCGCGTGCACCGCTCGGGGCAACGGATCGTGGTCGAGATCGAGGACCGGGGCCGCGACACCTCGATGATGTCGCTGCGCTCGGCCCGGACGGTGATCGGCCGGCTGGCCGGCGCCGGCTCGGCCCAGGACCTCGCGGATCGGCTGACCCGCGAGATCCGCGAGCTGACCGGCTTCGACCGGGTGATGGTCTACCGCTTCGACCGGGACTGGAACGGCGAGGTGTTCGCCGAGGCGCTGCGCCCGGACCTGAACTCCTTCCACGGGCTGCACTACCCGGCCAGCGACATCCCCGCGCAGGCGCGCCAGCTGTACACGCTGAACTGGACCCGGCTGATCGCGGACATCTCGTATCAGCCGGTGCCGCTGCGACCGGTCTTCGACCCGGCGACCGAGGCGCCGCTGGACCTGTCGCACGCGTCGCTGCGCAGCGTCTCGCCGATCCATCTGGAGTACCTGACCAACATGGGCGTGACCGCCTCGATGTCGGTCTCGCTGGTCGTCGACGGAACGCTGTGGGGGCTGGTGGCCTGCCACCACTACTCCGGGCCGCACCGCCCGAGCCAGGACGCCCGCTCGGCCGCGGAGTTCATCGGGCAGGTCACCTCGCAGATGATCGTCGACCGCGAGCGCGCCGACGAGCGGGAGGCCGCACTGGCCACCCAGCAGGTGCTCGCGGCGATCACCTCGCGGCTGTCCTCGGAGCAGGGCACGGTGCTGGAGAGAGGCGTCAGCGACCCCGCGACGCTGGAGCTGGTCGGCGCCCACGGGGTGGCGCTGATGTACGACGGTGTGCTGCTCACCGCCGGCCGGGTCCCCGAGCGCCACCTCCTCGAGCGGATCGCCGAGGTCCTGGAGCGCCCCGAGCACTACGTGTCGTGGTCCGACAACCTCGGCGAGCGCGATCCGGCGCTGGCCGGGATCGCCGAGCTCGCCGCCGGGGCGCTGCGCCTGGGCACCACGCCGGGGCGCTGGCTGCTCTGGGTGCGTCCCGAGCTGCAGCAGGTGGTGGACTGGGGCGGCGACCCCACCAACAAGCTGATCGCCGCGCAGGAGGGGCCCGAGGTGCGGCTCAGCCCGCGCAAGTCCTTTGAGAAGTGGCGCCAGCGGGTGCGGGGCCGCAGCGCCGAGTGGCAGCCGTGGCAGCTCTCCGCGGGGGAGGCGCTGGGCCGGCACATGGCCGGGCTGCTGCTGGCCGGCTCGCGCGAGCAGATCGCGATGGCCGAGTCCCTGCAGCGCAGCGTGGTGCTCGACCGGGCGCCGCGCTTCGCGGGCGTCGACCTGGTGGCGCGCTACCTGCCGGCGTCGGCCTACCAGCTCGGCGGCGACTGGTGGGACGCCTTCGAGCTCCTCGACGGTCGTCTCGCGCTGGTGGTGGGCGACGCCGCGGGCCACGGCGTCTCCGCGGCGTCGGCGATGACGCAGCTGCGCACCGCGCTGCGCGCCTACCTCTACGAGGGGCACTCGCCGGCGCAGTGCCTGGACCACCTCGACCTGCTGATGGACGGGCTGCTCGACCAGCGGGTCGCCACCGCGATCGTCGTCGTCGTCGACCCGGCCACCGGTCGCGCCGAGATCTCGTCGGCCGGCCACCCGGCGCCGATGCTGGTCGACGCTGCCGGGGCGCGCGAGCTGCACGTCGACTCCCGCCCGCTGCTGGGCGTCGGACTGGTCTCGGCGCGGCAGCTGCACCTCCAGCTCGCGCCCGAGCAGACGCTGCTGCTCTTCTCCGACGGCCTCGTCGAGCGCCGCGGCGAGGACATCAACGCCGGTACCGAACGGCTCCGCGAGCTGGCCGCCCAGACCCGCCCCGACGGCGACCTCGAAGAATGGGTGACCGGCCTGCTCGTCGACCAGGCCGGCACCGACGACGACACCACGGTGCTCGCCGTGCGCCTGCGGCCCTGACGCGCCGGCGCTCGCCGTACACTCCGCCGCCCCGCTGGCTGTAACGCGGGGTTATGCCCACTGGGACAGCGGGCTGGGTCCATCGGTGGAAGCAACGGGTCAGGTTGCTGGCGTTGTTGTCAGCAGCGCGGCCAGCGCTTGGGCT
>NZ_JCBAJY010000012.1:0-92313 GCF_059766615.1 Nocardioides sp. Z43_10
TGTTTTTTGGTTTGTTTGGTTTTGTTTGTGTTTTTGTCTTGTTTTTTTTTTGTTTTTTCTTTCTCTTCTCTCCCCTTGATTCCCCGGCCGACCGGGGAAGCCTAATGTTGTCGGCCGAAACTTCGCCCGACAACATCAGTGGTTGACACCCGCGCACACCCCACCAGCACCAGAGGACAACTCCTGCCCCGGCCCCCAGGCCCGGGGCCTCACTCCTCCGGGTCGACCGGCGGCTCGGCTCCCTCGTGCTCGTCGCGCTCGGCCCACTCCAGCAGCGGGGCCAGGTCGAACACCTCGTCGTCGATGCCGGCGTGCAGGTCGCCGAGCTCGGCGTAGCGCTGCGGGACGGTGGCGATGGTGAAGTCGCGCGGGTCGGCGTCGTCGATCTCGTCCCAGCGGATCGGGGTGGAGACGCGGGCGTCGGGCAGCCCGCGCACGGAGTACGCCGCGGCGATGGTGTGGTCGCGGGCGTTCTGGTTGTAGTCCGGGAACACCGCGGCCGGGTCGCGGTCCTTGCGCCACCAGGTGGTGGTGACGTCGTCGGGGGCCCGGCGCTCCACCTCCCGGGCGAAGGCCAGCGCGGCGCGCCGTACGTCCTTGAAGCCGTGCGCGGGCGGGATCCGGACGTAGATGTGCAGGCCCTTGCTGCCGCTGGTCTTGGGGAAGCCGACCGCGCCCAGCTCGTCGAGCAGCTCATGGGCCACGTGCGCGACCCGGCGCACGGTGGCGTAGTCGCACGCCTCCCCCGGGTCGAGGTCGATGCGCCACTCGTCGGGCTTCTCGGTGTCGGCGCGCCTGCTGTTCCAGGGGTGGAACTCCACCGTCGACATCTGCACCGCCCAGATCACGTCCGCGAGCTCGGTGACACACAGCTCATCGGCGGTCCGGTTCCAGCGCGGGAAGTGCACCCGCACGGTCTTCACCCACGGCGGCGCCCCCTGCGGCAGCCGCTTCTGGTGCACCTTGTCGCCGGCCAGGCCCGTGGGGAAGCGGTGCAGCATGCACGGCCGCTCGCGCAGCGCGTTGACGATCCCGTCGCCCACCGCGAGGTAGTACTCGACCAGGTCCAGCTTGGTCGCCCCGGTCTCGGGGAAGTAGACGCGATCGGGGTTGCTGACGCGGACGACCTTGTCGTCCACCTCGATCTCGGTCGACGGCGACTTGGATGCGGCCATGGGCCCAACCTAGCCGCGCCGGCGCCCGGGCGCCGCCGATGAGGGCCTCGCCGCGCGTCGGTCTTCCTGCTCAGGAGCACCGAGCCGGTACGACGAGAGGAGCACGCGATGAGCCGGGTCCTGGCAGGCATCACCACCTCGGTCGACGGGTACGTCACCGGGCCGGACGACGGCCCCGAGCGCGGTCTGGGCCGCGGCGGGGAGCGGCTGCACTACTGGGTGATGGGCGGCCCGTGGACCTACGCCGGAGCGCACGACCCCACCGCGATGAGCGGGGCCGACAAGGAGTTCTTCGACGCGCTCACCGCCTCCTCCGGTGCGGCGCTCTGCGGACGCGGGATGTACGACGCGGCCGGCGCCTGGGGCGGCACCAACCCGTTCGGCGGCCCGCTGTTCGTGGTCACGCACCGCACCCGCGAGGCCCCACCGCCCGAGACCGGGTTCACCTTCGTGGACGGGCTGGACGCCGCACTCGAGCAGGCGACGCGGGCCGCGCACGGGCGCGACGTGTCCATCGGCGGGGGCGCGGACCTGATCCGCCAAGCGCTGGCGGCCGGGGTCCTCGACGAGCTGGCGATCTCGGTGGCCCCGGTGGTGCTCGGCGGCGGCAAGCGGCTCTTCGAGGGCTTCGCCCACGACCTCGACCTGGAGGTGCTCAGCGTGCACCACTCGCCGTACGCGGTGCACACGAGGTACGCCGTACGTCGGTGAGTGCCGCTACCTTCGGCGCATGGACTTCGACCAGCCTCCGGTCGTCCGGGTCTCGGCCCGCCCCGACCACCACCTGTCCGAGCGCGAGTGGCCGCTCACCGTGCCCGCCGTCGCCCAGGTGATGCGCGAGGGACTCGACCTGGCCAAGGGCGTGACGCTGCTCGTCGGGGAGAACGGCTCGGGCAAGTCCACGCTGGTCGAGGCCGTGGCGATGGCCTTCGGGCTGTCCCCCGAGGGCGGCTCCACCCAGGGCCGCCACGTCACCCGGCCGACCGAGTCGCCGCTGAGCCAGGCCCTGCAGCTCCAGCGCGGCATCGCCGCGAGCCGGTGGGGGTTCTTCCTGCGGGCGGAGACCATGCACGGCTGGTACACCTACATGGACGACCACTCCGGCCCCCGCGACCCGGTCTTCCACGAGCTCAGCCACGGCGAGTCGTTCCTCGCGGTGCTGCGCACCCGCTTCGACTCCTCGGGCTTCTACTGCCTCGACGAGCCGGAGGCGGCGCTGTCGTTCTCCTCGACGATGGGGCTGATCGCCGCGCTCAACGACGTGGTGGCGCGCCAGGGGCAGGTGCTCTGCGCCACCCACTCCCCCGTGCTGGCGGCGATGCCGGGCGCGCGCCTGCTCGAGGTCGGCGAGTGGGGCCTGCGCGAGACCACCTGGGAGGAGCTCGAGCTGGTCCAGCACTGGCGGCGCTACCTGGCCGAGCCGCAGCGCTACCTGCGCCACCTGCTCGCCGACTGAGCCGCCGGCCTCCCGCGGGCGGCGCTCAGCCTCGGCGCAGCAGCGCTCAGCGTCGGCGCAGCAGCGCTCAGCGTCGGCGCAGCAGCGCCAGGAACATCGCGTCGGTGCGGTGGCGGTGCGGCCACAGCTGCAGCGTGCCCCGCAGTGGGCCGGCGGCGTCGGCGACCCCGGCGAGCAGCCCGGAGGCGTCCTCCAGCACGACGTCGTCGCGGTCCGCCAGCACGCTCTGCACGACGCCCGCGGTCTCGGCGAGCACCGGCGAGCAGGTCGCGTAGAGCACGACGCCGCCGGGACGGACGCTGTCCAGGGCACCGCCCAGCAGCGCCCGCTGCAGCGGGACCAGCGCGTCGAGGTCTGCGGGCTTGCGCCGCCAGCGCGACTCCGGGCGCCGGCGCAAGGCGCCGAGTCCCGAGCACGGCGCGTCGACCAGCACCCGGTCGAAGGAGCCCGGCGCCCAGGCCGGGCGGGTGCCGTCGCCGGTCACCACGCCGACGACCCCGTCGGCGCCGGACAGCGAGCGGCGCACCAGCGCGGCCCGGTGCGGTGCCCGCTCGTTGGCCAACAGCGACGCGCCCGCGGCGGCCGCCAGCGCCGCCAGCAGCGCCGCCTTGCCGCCGGGGCCCGCGCACAGGTCGAGCCAGCGCTCGTCGCGCCCGGCGACGTCCGCCCGGGCCAGCGCGACCGCCACCAGTTGCGAGCCCTCGTCCTGCACACCGGCGCGCCCCTCGGCCACCGCCGGGACCGCCGACGGGTCACCGCCGGCGAGCTCCACGCCGTACGGCGAGAGCGGGGTGGGGGTGCCCGGCAGCTCGGCGACCTCCGCGCGACCGGGCCGCGCGACCAGCACCACCCGGGGCGCCTCGTTGTCGGCGGTCAGCAGCGCATCCAGCTCCTCGCCGCGCTCGCCGAGGGCGCGCTCGAGCTCCTCGACCACCCAGCGCGGGTGGCTGTGCGCGACCACGCCGAAGCCGACGGGGTCGGTGCCGGGGTCGGGGGCCAGCCGGCGCACCCAGCCGGCCAGGTCGTGCTCGGCGACCTTGCGGAGCACGGCGTTGCAGAACCCGGCCGGGCCCTGCCCGATCTTCGCCCGCACCAGGTCCACGGTGGTGCTGATCGCGGCGTGCGTGGGCACCCGCATCGACAGCAGCTGGTGCACGCCCAGGCGCAGCGCGTCGCGGACCTTGGCCTCGAGCTTGGGCCGGTCCAGGCAGGCGTCGATGATCGCGTCGTAGGTGCCCTGGCGGCGCAGGGTCCCGGAGACCAGCTCGGTGGCGAACGCGGCGTCGCGCCCGCTCAACCCGTGCCCGGCCAGGATCGGCGGCAGCGCCAGGTTCGCGTAGGCGTCCTCGAGGCGGACCGCCTTGAGCACGTCGTACGCCGCGGAGCGGGCCGGGTCGGCCGTGGGCTTGACGCGCGGGGGCTGTCCCCCGGCCGGGCGCCGCTGCGGCGGACGCCCGGCGCGTCGCCCGCGCGCACGAGGGTCGGCCATCAGGCGTCGGCCGCGGCGGCCTCGTCGCCGAAGCGCACGCCCGGCTCGAGCCGCACACCGCGCGCCCAGTCGGCGGCGTTCATCTGCTTCTTGCCGAACGCCTTGACCTCGCCGAGGCGGACCGGGACGGTGCCGGTGCCGACGAAGACGGCGTTCTTGGTGACGTCGAGGACCCCGGGCGCGAGCGGCTCGTGGTCGGCGGCCTCGGTGACCGGGCCGATCTTGATCCGCTCGCCCTCGTGCAGCGACCAGGCGCCGGGCCCAGGCGTGCAGGCGCGAATCCGGCGGTCGATCGCGGCGGCCGGCTCGGTCCAGTCCACGCGGGCGTCCTCGACCAGGATCTTGGGCGCGAAGCTCAGCCCGTCCTCGGGCTGCTCGCGCGCCATCAGCGAGCCGTCGGCGATGCCGTCCAGGGTGGCGACCAGCAGGCCGGCGCCGCCCTCGGCGAGCCGTCCGAGCAGGTCGCCGGCGGTGTCGGTGGGCCGGATCCGCTCGGTCATCACCCCGAAGGTGGGGCCGGCGTCGAGCGCCTTGACGATCCGGAAGGTGGTCGCGCCGGTCACCTCGTCGCCGGCCCAGATCGCGTGCTGGACCGGGGCGGCGCCGCGCCAGGCGGGCAGGCAGGAGAAGTGCAGGTTGATCCAGCCGTGGACCGGGATGTCGAGGGCCGACTGCGGCAGCAGCGCGCCGTAGGCGACGACCGGGCAGCAGTCGGGGCGCAGCTCGGTGAGCGCGGCCTGGAAGTCGGGGTCGCGGGGGTGTTCGGGCTTGAGCACCGGGACGCCGAGCTCCTCGCCGCGCACGGCGACCGGGCTGGGCACCAGCTTGCGGCCGCGCCCGGCGGGGGCGTCGGGGCGGGTGACGACGCCGACGAGCTCGTGCTCGGACGCGGCGATCGCGTCGAGGGCGGGAAGGGCGACCTCGGGGGTGCCTGCGAAGACGACGCGCATCAGAGTCCGAATCCGTTCGTGCGGTGGGGGGAGAGCTTGACGGTGGGCCGCTCGGCGCCGAACCAGTCCGACTCGCGGATCTGCTTCATGGCCTGCTTGCGGGACTGCTCGTCGAGGCGGTCGATGAAGAGCACGCCGTCGAGGTGGTCGGTCTCGTGCTGGATCGCGCGTGCCAACAGCTCGGAACCCTCGATGGTGACCGGCTCGCCGTGCATGTTGAACCCCTTGGCGACCACCGAGAGCGCCCGGCGGCAGTCGAAGGTCAGGTCGGGCAGCGACAGGCAGCCCTCGGGGCCGTCCTGGAGCTCCTCGGACAGGTCCAGGCTCGGGTTGACCAGGTGGCCGGCCTCGCCCTCGACGTACCAGGTGAAGACCCGCAGGCCGACGCCGATCTGGGGTGCGGCCAGTCCCGCGCCGGGGGCGTCGAGCATGGTGTCGTGCAGGTCGGCGACGAGCTTGCGCAGCTCGCGGTCGAAGTCGACGACCTCGACGGCGGGCTTGCGCAGGACCGGGTCGCCGAAGAGGCGGATGGGCTGGATGGCCACGGATCTCCTTGCGCGGGTGGACTGCCCCGACAGTCTAGTGAGCGGGCGGACGGGGCCGGACGCCCCGGGCGGTCACAGGGTGGGCGGGTCGACCTGGATGCGGACCGCGTCGAGCTTGCGACTGCTGCGCACCCGCTGCAGCTCGCCGAGGGCGCGGGACAGGGCACCGCCCTGCGCACGCGGGACCCGGATCACCGCGCGCACCTCCTCGTCGCCGCTGGGCACCGGGCCGAGGACCTCGGCGACCTCGGGCGCGGCGAGCAGGGTGAGCGCGTCGTCGACCGCCCCGGGGGTCCCGGTGATCGCGGCCAGCCGGCTGGCGGGAGGCAGGTGCGCCGAGACCCGCTCGCGGGTCTCCCGCTCGGCGAAGCCGCCCGGGTCCCAGCGCACCAGGGCCTGCAGCGCCGGGTGGGACGGGTCGCCCACCGCGACCACGTCGCCGCCCGGTGTGACCAGGGCGGCCGCGTTGCACCAGCGGCGCAGCGCCTCCTCGTCGGTGCGCAGGTCGGCGCGCGCCAGCACCAGCCAGGTGTCGAGCAGCACCACCGTCGCGTAGCCGCCCTCGGCGACCGGCTCGGCGCCGGGCGTGGCGACCACGATCGCGGGACGCTGCGGGACCTGGCTGAGCACGCTCTCGCCACCGGAGGTGCGCACCCGCACGGTGGGGAAGCTGCGCCCGAGCTCCTCGGCGGTGCGCGCCTCGCCGACGACCGGGGCGCGCAGCCCGTGGTGCCCGCAGTGCCCGCACGACCACCCCGGGTGCGCCGTACCGCACCAGCGGCAGGCCGGCGGCGCGGTCGCCGTGGTGAGCCACAGCGGACCCGAGCAGGCGCGGCAGCGAGCCGGGGTGCGGCAGCGCTCGCAGGCCAGGCTCGCGGCGTACCCGCTGCGCGGGGTCTGCACCAGCACCGGGCCACGCTCGAGCCCGGACCGGATCGCGTCGAAGGCGCGTCGCGGGAGCCGGGCGGCCCGGGCCAGGGGGTCGCGCTCCAGCTCGCGGTCGGTGGCCCCGGTGATCGCCACCGTCACCTGGCGCCGGACCGTGTCGCGGGCGGCGACGAGCTCGCGCGCCCACCCGGTGCGCAGCAGGTAGCCGGCCTCCACCGAGCGCGCGAACCCACCCACGACGGCGGCGGTGTGCTGGGACTCGGCGCGCATCAACAGCGTCTCGCGGGTGTGCGGGTACGGCGCACGGGGCTCGGCGTGCAGGTCGTCGCCGTCGTCCCAGACCACCACCAGGCCGAGGTCGTGGACCGGCGCGAGCGCGGCGGCGCGGGTGCCGACCACGATCCGTCGGGCGCCGCGGCTGACGGCGAGGAAGTCGCGGTAGCGCGCGGCGGGGCCGCTGTCGGCGCGCAGCGTGACGTGGTGTCCCTCCCCCAGCACCTGGCTCAGGGCGGCGTCGACCCGGTCGACGTCCTTGCCGTCGGGCACGCACACCAGCACGCCGCGCCCCGACGCGTACGTCGCGGCCGCCGCGTGCGCGAGCAGCAGCGGCCAGTCGGTGCCCGGCGGCGGGTTCCACACCGCGCGCGGGCTGGCGCCCTCGGCGAGATGGCCGAGGAACGCGCCCGCGTGCTCGTGGGTCGACCAGGCCTCCGCCGCGGCGGCGGCGTCGAAGTCGCCCGCGCCGGCGGCCGCGAGCGGCGGCTCCTTCTCCACCGTCGCGTGGCGCGGCGGGACCGCCAGGCGCAGCACGTCGGAGCGGGTCCCGGCGTAGCGCTCGGCCACCTGGGCGGTGAGCTCGGCGACCTCGGGCGCCAGGACCGGCTCGGGGCTGACCAGCCGGCGCAGCGGGAAGAGCCGGCCCGGGTGCTCGCTGGCGGCGGCGCGCGCCACGACGTACCCGTCGACGTCCTGGCCGGCGAAGCGGACCTTGACCCGCGCCCCCGGCACCGCGCCCTCGGCCATCGCGGCCGGCACGGTGTAGTCGAACGGCCGGTCCAGGTGGGCCAGCGGCACGTCGACCAGGACGCGGGCCACCGGATCGACCGCGGCCGGCTCGGCCTGCTTGGCCTTCGCCTTCTCGGTGACCGCCTTGCGCTGCCGCGAGCGGCGCACCGAGTCCCGGACCAGGCCCGGCAGCAGCTCGGGCTGGTCGAGGGTGGGGTCCTGGCCGGTGGAGTTCATCGCCGCATTCCTACCAGCCGGCGCGGACAGTGCCCGTCACCCGTCGTACTGAGCACACGAAACCCGCACTTCCCACGTGTTCCATCACGTGGGAAGTGCGGGTTTCACGAGTTAACTCGTGAATCCAGCAGGGGGGGCCGCTCAGACCCCGACCGCAGCCTTCAACGCCTCAGCCCGGTCGGTGCGCTCCCAGGTGAAGTCCGGCAGCTCGCGGCCGAAGTGGCCGTAGGCGGCGGTCTGGGCGTAGATCGGGCGCTTGAGGTCGAGGTCGCGGATGATCGCGGCCGGGCGCAGGTCGAAGACCTCGAGCACGGCGTCCTGGATCTTCTCGTCGGGGACCACGCCGGTGCCGAAGGTCTCCACGAAGACGCCGACCGGGCTGGCCTTGCCGATCGCATAGGCGACCTGGGCCTCGCAGCGGCGCGCCAGGCCGGCGGCGACGACGTTCTTGGCGACCCAGCGCATCGCGTACGCCGCGGAGCGGTCGACCTTCGACGGGTCCTTGCCGGAGAAGGCGCCGCCGCCGTGGCGGGCCATCCCGCCGTAGGTGTCGATGATGATCTTGCGCCCGGTCAGGCCGGCGTCGCCCATCGGGCCGCCGACCACGAAGCGCCCGGTCGGGTTGACCAGCAGCCGGTAGCCCTCGGAGGGGATGTCGAAGGTTGCCAGCACGGGGTCGATGACGTGCTTGCGGATGTCGGGCAGCAGCGTGGTCTCGAGGTCGATGTGCCCGGCGTGCTGGGTGGAGAGCACGACGGTGTCGACGCGCACCGGACGGTTCTCGGCGTCGTACTCGATGGTGACCTGGGTCTTGCCGTCGGGGCGCAGGTAGTCGAGCGTGCCGTCCTTGCGGACCGCGGTGAGCTTCTGCGAGAGCCGCTGGGCGATCATGATCGGCAGCGGCATCAGCTCGGGGGTGTCGTCGCAGGCGTAGCCGAACATCAGGCCCTGGTCGCCGGCGCCCTGCTGGTCGAGCTCGTCGATCGAGGACTCCACGCGGTGCTCGTGGCCGGCGTCGACGCCCTGGGCGATGTCGAGCGACTGCCCGCCGATCGCGACCTGGACTCCGCAGCTGTGGCCGTCGAAGCCCTTCTCGGAGCTGTCGTAGCCGATCTCCAGGATCCGCTTGCGCACCAGCTCGGCCACCGGCGCGTACGCCTTGGTGGTGACCTCGCCGGCGACGACGACGAGACCGGTCGTGAGCAGCGTCTCCACGGCGACCCGGCTGTCGGGGTCGTGCTCGAGGAGGAAGTCCAGAACCGTGTCGCTGATCTGGTCAGCGATCTTGTCGGGGTGACCCTCGGTCACTGACTCCGACGTGAAAAGGCGTCCAGCCACAGTCGTACTCACTCCCGTTCGATGGTGGTGTGCGACACCTTAGTCGTGCCGCGCCAGGATGGTTCTAAACGTCCAGGCGGGCCCGGACCTGGTCCCAGATCACCTGGGCCAGGGCGGACTTCGCGCCGTGCGCCACCTCCCGCGAGGTGCCGTCGGCGGAGAGGATGACCGCCTCGCTGTCGGGGCGGCCGAAGACGGCGCCGCCGCTGACGTCGTTGACCACGAGCAGGTCGCAGCCCTTGCGGGCGAGCTTGGCGTGGGCGTGCTCGAGCACCGTGCCACCGGCGTCCCCGGTCTCGGCGGCGAAGCCCACCACCACGCGGGCGCGGCGGGTCGGGTCCTCCTGGGCCAGCTCGCGCAGGATGTCGGGGTTCTGCGTCAGCGCGATCGGCTCGACGGTGCCGTCCTCGCGCTTCTTGATCTTGGACTCGCTGAGGTCGACCGGGCGGAAGTCCGCCGGCGCGGCCGCCATCACCACCGCGTCTGCCCCGGCGGCGGCGCCGACGACCGCCTCGCGCAGCTGGGCGGTGGTCTCCACCGCCACCACCTTCACGCCGGCCGGGTCGGCCAGGCTCACGTTGGCGGCGACGAGGGTGACCTCGGCGCCCCGGGACGCGGCGGCGCGGGCCAGCGCGTAGCCCATCAGCCCCGAGGAGCGGTTGCCCAGGAACCGGACCGGGTCCAGGTACTCGCGGGTGCCGCCGGCCGAGACGACGACGCGACGCCCCGCCAGGTCCGCTGCCTCGGCGCCCGCTCCCCCGGCGCCCCTGGCGAGCACGCCGGTGACGAGCTCGAAGATCTCGGCGGGCTCGGGCAGCCGGCCCTTGCCGGTGTCCTTGCCGGTCAGGCGGCCCTCGGCGGGCTCGACGACGATCGCCCCGCGCGCGCGCAGGGTCGCCACGTTGGCGGCGGTGGCCGGGTGCTCCCACATCTCGGTGTGCATGGCGGGCACGAACACGACCGGGCAGCGCGCGGTGAGCAGCGTGTTGGTGAGCAGGTCGTCGGCCAGCCCGTGCGCGGCCTTGGCCAGCAGGTCGGCGGTGGCCGGCGCGACCACGACCAGGTCGGCGTTCTGCCCGATCCGCACGTGCGGCACCTCGTGCACCGACGTCCACACGTCGGCGGCCACCGGCTTGCCCGACAGCGCCGACCAGGTGGGCGCGCCGACGAACTCCAGCGCGCTCGCCGTGGGCACCACCGTCACGTCGTGGCCGGACTCGCTCAGGCGGCGCAGCAGCTCGCAGGCCTTGTACGCCGCGATGCCGCCGGACACGCCGAGGACGACAGCGGGCCGTGCCCCGCTGGGGGGCACGGCCGCGTCGTCATGCAGGGAGGTCACCGGACCGATGAGATCACTCAGCCGGGGTGGCGAACGCGGCCTCGGCGGCGGCAGCCTTCGCGGCGGCCTCCTCGGCGGCGAGCTCGGCGGGGTCGACGTCCTCGCAGGTCAGCAGGTCCTCGTTGATCTCGCGCAGCGCGATCGAGAGGGGCTTCTCCTGGACGTGGGTGTCCACCAGCGGGCCGACGTACTCGAGCAGGCCCTCACCGAGCTGGGAGTAGTAGGCGTTGATCTGACGGGCGCGCTTGGCGCTGTAGAGCACCAGCTTGTACTTGCTGTCGGTCTTGGTCAGCAGGTCGTCGATCGGGGGGTTGGTCACGCCCTGGGCGTCGATGTTCGGGGCAGACACGCGTGAGCCTCACAGATTGTTTGGGGGGAGAGCATGGGTGGAGCGGCGACCGCGAAAGGTCACAGTGTCATCAAGGCTACCAACTCGTCGGCCGCAGCATGAACTTCCCGGTTCACGATGGTGACGTCGAACTCCTGCTCGGCCGCCAGTTCCAGGCGCGCGGTCTCCAGCCGGCGCACCCGTTCGGCCTCGCTCTCGGTGCCGCGCCCGACCAGGCGGCGCACCAGCTCGTCCCAGGACGGGGGCTTGAGGAAGACGAACAGCGCCTGCGGCATCGTCGTGCGCACCTGACGCGCGCCCTGCAGGTCGATCTCGAGCATCGCCGGGCGACCGGCCGCCAGCGCCTTCTCGACCGGGCCGCGCGGGGTGCCGTAGCGGGCCGACTTGTGGACCACGGCCCACTCCAGCAGGGCGTCCTCGGCGATCATCCGGTCGAACTCCTCGTCGGAGACGAACCAGTAGTGCACGCCGTCGACCTCGCCGGGGCGCGGCGCCCGGGTGGTGGCCGACACCGAGATCCAGACCTCGGGATGCTCCTCGCGGATCCGCGCGGCGACGGTGCCCTTGCCGACGGCCGTGGGGCCGGCCAGCACCACGAGCCGGGTGGGGCGGGCGGGCGCGTCAGTCACGCGCGGCGAACTCGCGCTCGAGGGCGGCGACCTGCTTGGCCCCCAGGCCGCGCACGCGCCGGCTCTCGGCGATGTTCAGGCGCTCCATCAGCTGCTTGGCGCGGACCTTGCCGACCCCGGGCATCGCCTGCAGCAGGTCGACCACGCGCATCTTGCCGATCACCTCGTTGTCCTGTCCCTGGTGCAGGACGTCGACGATCGAGGCACCGGCGTTCTTCAGCCGATTCTTCACCTCGGCACGCTCCCGGCGCGAGGCAGCCGCCTTCTGGAGCGCGGCCTGGCGCTGTTCGGGGGTGAGCGGGGGCAGAGCCACGTGTGTTCCTCGTCTTCGTGCGGGGCGGGTCGGTCGTCAATCTAGTCAGAAGCGAATTTGCTTGGCAACGCGGACCACGGTGGCGCCATGGTCCTGCGACCCGGGTCACAGGACCCCTCAGCCGTACAGCGACGCCGTGCACACGTCGAGGGCCTGCTGCTCGATCGAGCTCATCGCCTGGACCGTCTCGGGGTCCCCCAGCGCGGTCGCGGCGGCGGTGATGGCCTCCTGCTGCGCCTCGGTCACGCCCGGCGGCGGCTTCTTCGGGTCGAAGTCGTCCGGGTCCACCTCGGCGTCGTCGAGGGCCGCCTCCACGGCGGCGAGGCGCTTGACGACGAGGGTCCACTCGGCGCGGATGTCGCTGGGCGCCTTGCCGGCCAGGTCGCGGTAGGGCGGCAGCGCCTCGAGCAGGGCTCCACCGTCCTCGGACCCGGCGATCTCGGCCAGCTCCTTCTGGTGCTCGCGCACGGCGTCGCAGTAGCGCTCCTGCTCGTCGGCGCAACCGGTGGCGAGCAGACCGGTCGCGGCCAGCGCGAGCGCGGCCAGCCCCGGCGCCGCCGCGGCGCGCGGCCGCGGCCGGCGTGGTCCCCTCATCGGCCGAGCACGGCGCAGGCGTCGTTGACCCGCAGCGCCGCGTCGCGCAGCGCCGCCGGGTCCGGCCCGGCGCGCAGGATCTCGCGCGAGGAGCTGGGCAGCACGTGCCGCGAGGCGTCGCCGAAGACCCGCCGTACGTCGTCGAGGGTGGCGCCCTGGGCGCCCACCCCGGGTGCCAGCAGCGGGCCGTTGATCGCGAACGACTCCCCCGTCGCGTCGACGGTGGCGCCGACGACGGCGCCGAAGGAGCCCAGCGGGTCGGCGTCGGCGTTGAGCGCCGCCAGCTCGTCGAGGACCGTCGCGCCCACCCGGCGACCGGTGTCGGTCGTCGCGTGCTGGAACTGCGGGCCCTCGGGGTTGGAGGTGAGCGCGAGCACGAACAGCCCGGCGCCGTGCCGGGCGGCGGTCTCGATCATCGGCGTCAGCGAGCCGAAGCCGAGGTAGGGGCTGGCGGTGATCGCGTCCACCGCCAGCGGCGAGGCCGGGTCCAGGTAGGCGTCGGCGTAGGCCTGCGAGGTGGAGCCGATGTCGCCGCGCTTGACGTCGAGCAGCACCAGCGCACCGGCCTCGCGGGCGGTGGCGATGACGCGCTCGAGGACCGCGACGCCGCGGCTGCCGAAGCGCTCGAAGAAGGCCGACTGCGGCTTGAGCACCGAGACCACGGGGGCGATCGCCTCGGTCGCGGTGAGCGCGAAGCGCTCCAGCCCGGAGACGTCGTCGCCCAGCCCCCACGCGTCGAGCAGCGCGGCGTGCGGGTCGACGCCGGCGCACAGCGGGCCGCGGCGCGCCACGGCGGCGTGCAGCCGCGCACCGAAGGGGGTGGTGGAGGCGGTCATCGGGTCTCTCCTCGCAGTTCGGCCACGATCCTCGTGACGGCGGTGGGGTCGTGGAGCAGGGCGGTGCCGACCTGGACGGCGCCGGCGCCGGCGGCGAGGTAGCGACGCACGTCGGCGGCCGTGCTGGCCCCGCCGGCGGCGATCAGCGGTACGGCGGGCAGCGCGGCGCGGGCCTGCCCCAGGCAGCGCAGGACCACCGGGGCGATCGCGGGTCCGCTCAGCCCGCCGGGGCGCCCGTCCGGGAACGCCGCGGGCAGCGCGTGGCCGATCACCACGGCGTCGGCCCCCGCCTCGCTGACCCGGCGGGCCGCCTCCGTCACACCGGCGACGTCGGGCGAGAGCTTGGCCCACACCTGCAGGCCTCGGGGCAGGACGCCGCACACCGCCGCGACGACCTCGGCGGCCCGGGCCGGGTCGCGCACGTCGAGGACCCCGGCGCCGACCGGGTCCGGCTCGCCGAGGTTCACCTCGATGCCGGTCAGGCCCGGGGCCCGGCCCAGCCGGCGGGCCAGGTCGGCGTACTCCCCCACGCTGGCGCCGGCGATGGACACCACCACCCGCACGCCCTGCTGCACCAACCAGGGCAGCTCGCTGGCCAGGAACGGCTCCAGGCCGGGGTTCTGCAGCCCGACCTGGTGCACCAGCCCGGACGGGCTCTCCACGATCCGCGGCTGCGGCGCCCCGGCGCGCGGGTCGAGGGTGAGGGTGCGCGTGACGAAGGCGCCCACCGCGTCCAGGGCGTCGTACGCCGCGAGCTCGCGGCCGCTGCCCGCGCACCCGGCCGCGGTCAGCACCGGGCTGGTCAGCCGCAGCTCCCCGAGCATCGTCTCGCCCAGCATCTCGCCGGCGAGCGTCTCACCGGGCGTCGTCTGGCTCATCGCGGCTCCTCCAGCAGCTCGGCCCAGCGGACCCGGTCGCCGCGCAGCACCGGGCCCTCGACGCAGGCGCGCACCAGCCGGGCGACGCCGTCCTCGCCGACCACCGGCACCGTGCAGCCCTGGCACAGGCCGGTGGCGCAGCTCAGGGGGCGCTCCAGCGCGGTCTGGCTCCAGGCGCCGAACCGCTCGGCGGCCAGCGCACTGGCGTGCAGGGTGGCGCCGGTCCCGGCGGCGTAGACCACGTCGGCCTGGGCGCGGGCGATGACGTCGCCCACGGCGTCGGCCAGCGCACCGCGCTGCCCGACCGAGCCGTCGCCGGTGACCACGGTGACCGAGCGGGCGGTACGGCGCACCTCGAGGGCGGAGAGCAGGTGCGCCTCGTCCGTCGCCCCCAGCAGCAGGGTGACCGTGCACCCGCGGCCATGCAGCCGCTCGGCCAGGGAGAACAGCGGGGCCGCGCTGGCGCCCTCGCCCACCAGCACGCACGAGACCGGGTCCTTGGGCAGCGCGAACGGTCGCCCCAGCGGGCCGGTGACCGCCACCCGCGCGCCCACCGCGAGCCCGGCCAGCTGCGTCGAGCCTGGGCCGCGCGGCTCCACGACCAGGTCGACGGTGGCGCCGTACCCGCCGGTCGGCTTGACCCGGTGGATCCACATCGCGCGCCGCCCCAGCCGGACCGCGTCGGCCGCCGAGCCGTCCGCGGGCCCCAGCGACAGCGCCACGAAGGTGCCGGGGCGGAACCGCTCGGGGATGCCGGGCGCGGTCAGCGTCAGGTGCCGGTAGGCGCCGGCCTGCCTGGTCGCGACCACCTCGCCGACCACGTGCAGCGGGCCGGCGCCGGGGCGGGGGGTCTGGGTCATGCCGGGGCGGTGCCCAGTCCGCGCACGATCGTGGTGGGCCAGCGCGGGCCCTCGTAGACGAAGGCGCTGTAGGCCTGCAGCAGATCGGCGCCGGCCGCGAGCCGGGTCCGGGCGTCGTCGACGGTGCTGATGCCGCCGACCGAGACCAGCGTCATCGCCTCCCCCACCCGGCCACGCAGCAGCCGCAGCACCTCCAGCGAGCGCTCCGCGACCGGCCGCCCGGAGACGCCGCCGGCCCCGATCGCCTCCACCTGCGCGGCCGGGGAGACCAGCTGGTCGCGGCGGACGGTGGTGTTGGTCGCGATGATCCCGTGCAGCCCGACCGCCGTCGCCAGGTCGGCCACGGCCAGCACGTCCTCGTCGCTGAGATCAGGGGCGATCTTGACCAGCAGCGGCACCGGCGCGGCGCGGTCCGCGGTGACCCGGTCGGCCTGGCGGCGTACCGCGGTGAGCAGCGGCTCGAGCTTCTCCACGGCCTGCAGGTCGCGCAGCCCGGGGGTGTTCGGCGAGCTCACGTTGACCACCAGGTAGTCGGCGAACGGCGCCAGCAGCCGGGCGCTCTTCTCGTAGTCGCCGACCGCGTCCTGCTCGGCGACCAGCTTGGTCTTGCCGATGTTCACGCCGAGCACCGGCCCCGGGGCCTCGCGCCGGCGCGCGGCCCGCTCGGCGAGCCGGCGGGCGACCGCCTCGGCGCCGTCGTTGTTGAAGCCCATCCGGTTCACGATCGCCCGGTCCTCGGACAGCCGGAACAGCCGCGGGCGGGGGTTGCCCGGCTGCGCCTCCCCGGTGACCGTGCCGATCTCGACGTGGCCGAAGCCCAGCGCCGCCAGCGCGTCGATGCCGACGGCGTTCTTGTCGAAGCCGGCGGCCAGCCCGAGCACGTGCGGGAAGCGCAGCCCCATCGCCTCCACCGGCCGCGCCTGCGCGGTACGCCGGGCCAGGACCCGCGCGGTCGCCGGCCGGGCCGCGCGGATCGCCGTGAACGCCGCCTGGTGGGCGCGCTCGGGGTCGGTGCGGGTCAGCAGCCGGTCGAAGAGCAGCCGATAGGTCACCGGGCCGCCCCGGGCACCTCGGGCAGGCGCGCCCAGTCCTGCAGGCTGCGCACCTCGATGGTGCCGCGGCGCATCGCCTCGATGCCCTGCACGGCCGCGCCGAGCCCGGAGACGGTGGTGATGCACGGGATGTTGGCCATCACCGCCGCGGTGCGGATCTCGTAGCCGTCGACGCGGGCGTGTCCGCCGCCGGTGCCGTAGGGCGTGTTCACGATCAGGTCGATCCGACCGTCCAGGATCAGCTGCACCGTGGTGGGCTCGCCGTTCGGGCCGGGGCCCTCCCAGTGCTTGCGCACCACGGTGGTGACGATGCCGTTGCGGCGCAGCACGTCGGCGGTGCCCTGGGTGGCCAGGATCTCGAAGCCCTGCTCGGCGAGCACCTTGATCGGGAAGATCATCGAGCGCTTGTCGCGGTTGGCCATCGAGACGAAGATCCGCCCGCTGGTCGGCAGCGGACCGAACGCCGCGGTCTGGGCCTTGGCGAAGGCGGTGCCGAAGTCGGCGTCGAAGCCCATCACCTCCCCGGTGGACTTCATCTCCGGGCCGAGCACGGTGTCGACGTTCTGCCCGTCGGGGGTCTTGAAGCGGTTGAAGGGCATCACCGCCTCCTTGACCGCGATCGGGGCGGACGCCGGCAGGTCGCCGCCGTCCCCGGTGGCCGGCAGCACGCCGGCCTCGCGCAGCGCGGCGATGCTCTCCCCGAGCATCACCCGCGAGGCCGCCTTGGCCAGCGGCGTCGCGGTCGCCTTGGAGACGAACGGCACGGTGCGGCTGGCGCGCGGGTTGGCCTCGAGCACGTAGAGGATGTCGGAGCTGAGCGCGAACTGGATGTTCAGCAGGCCGCGCACCCCCACCCCGCGGGCGATCCCGAGGGTGGCCTCGCGGATCCGGCCGATCTCGCGGGCGCCCAGGGTGATCGGGGGCAGCGCGCACGAGGAGTCGCCGGAGTGGATCCCGGCCTCCTCGATGTGCTCCATCACGCCGCCGAGGTAGAGGCCCTCGCCGTCGAAGATCGCGTCCACGTCGATCTCGATCGCGTCGTCGAGGAAGCGGTCCACCAGCACCGGCTGCTCGGCGCTGATCAGCCCGTTGGCGACGTACTTCTCCAGGTAGCTCTCCAGCGACGCGTCGTCGTAGACGATCTCCATGCCGCGTCCGCCGAGCACGTAGGAGGGCCGGACCAGGACCGGGTAGCCGATCTCGGCGGCGATCTCCTGCGCCTCGGGGTACGACGTGGCGGTGCCGTGCTTGGGCGCGGTCAGCCCGGCCTGGTGCAGCACCCGGCCGAACGAGCCGCGGTCCTCGGCCAGGTGGATCGCGGCCGGCGAGGTGCCGACGATCGGCACCCCGGCGTCCTCCAGGCCCTGGGCCAGGCCGAGCGGGGTCTGCCCGCCGAGCTGGCAGATGACGCCGGCCAGCGGTCCGGCCTGCCGCTCGGCGTGCACGATCTCGAGCACGTCCTCCAGGGTCAGCGGCTCGAAGTAGAGCCGGTCGGAGGTGTCGTAGTCGGTGGAGACGGTCTCGGGGTTGCAGTTGACCATGATCGTCTCGTAGCCGGCCTCGGCGAGGGCCAGCGACGCGTGCACGCAGCTGTAGTCGAACTCGATGCCCTGCCCGATCCGGTTCGGCCCGGAGCCGAGGATGATCACCGCCTGCTTCTCGCGGGGGCGCACCTCGCTCTCCTCCTCGTAGGAGGAGTAGTGGTACGGCGTGGCGGCGGCGAACTCGGCGGCGCAGGTGTCGACGGTCTTGTAGACCGGGCGCACCCCCAGGGCCTGGCGCACCCCGCGGACCACGTCCTCGCGCAGCCCGCGGATCCGGCCGATCTGCGCGTCGGAGAAGCCGTGCCGCTTGGCCAGGCGCAGGGTGGGCTCATCGAGCCGCTCGGCGACGCCGACCTCGCCGGCGACCTCGTGGATCAGGAACAGCTGGTCGACGAACCACGGGTCGATCTTGGTGGCGTCGAAGACCTCTTCGGGGGTGGCGCCGGCGCGGATCGCGTCCATCACCTCGCGCAGCCGGCCGTCGTGCGGGACCTTCGCGGAGTCCAGCAGCGCCTCGCGGTCCAGCGCATCGTGGCCGACCGGGGCGAAGTCGAAGACCGCGCCCTTGCTCTCCAGGCTGCGCAGCGCCTTCTGCAGCGCCTCGGTGAAGTTGCGCCCGATCGCCATCGCCTCGCCCACCGACTTCATGTGCGTGGTCAGCGTCGGGTCGGCGCCGGGGAACTTCTCAAAGGCGAAGCGCGGCACCTTGACGACCACGTAGTCCAGGGTCGGCTCGAACGCGGCCGGGGTGCTGGAGCCGTCGGCGCGCACGGTGATGTCGTTGGGGATCTCGTCGAGGGTGTAGCCGATCGCGACCTTGGCGGCGATCTTGGCGATCGGGAAGCCGGTCGCCTTCGAGGCCAGCGCGCTGGAGCGCGAGACCCGGGGGTTCATCTCGATCACGATCAGCCGGCCGTCGACGGGGTTCACCGCGTACTGGATGTTGCAGCCGCCGGTGTCCACGCCGACCGAGCGGATGATGCCGATCGAGAGGTCGCGCATCTTCTGGTACTCGCGGTCGGTGAGCGTCATCGCCGGCGCCACCGTGATCGAGTCGCCGGTGTGCACGCCCATCGGGTCGAGGTTCTCGATCGAGCAGATGATCACCACGTTGTCCGCGGTGTCGCGCATCACCTCCAGCTCGTACTCCTTCCAGCCGATGATCGACTCCTCCAGGAGGACCTCGGTGGTCGGGCTGGCGGCCAGGCCGGACCCGGCGATGCGGCGCAGGTCGGCCTCGTCGTAGGCCATCCCCGAGCCGGTGCCGCCCATCGTGAACGACGGGCGCACCACCATCGGGTAGCCGAGCTCGTCGGCGGCGGCGAGGCAGTCGTCCATCGAGTGGCAGATCACGGACTTGGCGCACTCGCCGCCGAGCTCCTCGACGATGCCCTTGAACACCTGCCGGTTCTCGCCGCGGTCGATCGCCTCGATGGAGGCGCCGATCAGCTCCACGCCGTACTTCTCCAGCACGCCGGCGGCGTCCAGGGCGACCGCGCAGTTCAGCGCGGTCTGCCCGCCGAGGGTGGCCAGCAGCGCGTCGGGGCGCTCCTTGGCGATCACCTTCTCGACGTACTCCGCGGTGATCGGCTCGACGTAGGTGGCGTCGGCGAACTCGGGGTCGGTCATGATCGTGGCCGGGTTGGAGTTGACCAGGATCACCCGCAGGCCCTCGTCGCGCAGCACCCGGCAGGCCTGGGTGCCGGAGTAGTCGAACTCGCAGGCCTGGCCGATGATGATCGGCCCGGAGCCGATGACCAGGACCGACTTGATGTCGTCACGCTTCGGCATGGGTCAGGCTTCCTCTCGGCTCACGGTGGTGCGCTCGGACATGAGTTGGACGAACCGGTCGAACAGGTACGCCGCGTCGTGGGGGCCGGCGGCGGCCTCGGGGTGGTACTGCACCGAGAACGAGGTGAGCCGGCCCTCGGCGTCACGCAGCTCGAGGCCCTCGACCACGTCGTCGTTGAGGCAGACGTGGCTGACGCTCGCCTCGCCGTACGGCGTGGGGGTGCTGCCCTCCAGCGGCGCGTCGACGGCGAACCCGTGGTTGTGGGCGGTCACCTCGACCTTGCCGGTGGTGCGGTCCAGCACCGGCTGGTTGATGCCGCGGTGGCCGTACTTCAGCTTGAAGGTGTCGAAGCCCAGCGCGCGGCCGAAGAGCTGGTTGCCGAAGCAGATCCCGAAGTAGGGGATCTCCTGGGCCAGCGCCCCCTGCAGCAGCTCGATCTGGTGGGTGGTCGCCGCCGGGTCGCCGGGGCCGTTGGAGAAGAACAGCCCGTCCGGGCGCAGCGCCTGCACCTCGTCGAGGGAGACGGTCGCGGGCAGCACGTGCACCTCGATGCCGCGCTCGGCCATCATCCGCGGGGTGTTGGTCTTGATGCCGAGGTCCACCGCGGCGACCACAAGCGGCTTGGCGCCCTCGGCGACGTTGCGCGCGGGCACCACGTAGGCCTCGGTGGTGGTGACCTCGTCGGCCAGCTCGGTGCCGGCCATCTCGGCCGCTGCGCGCACCCGGGCGAGCAGTGCCTCGGGGTCGGTCTCGGTGGTGGAGATGCCGACCCGCATCGCGCCCCGCTCGCGCAGGTGACGGGTCAGCGCGCGGGTGTCGACGCCGCTGATGCCGACCACGCCCTGCTCGCGCAGCTCGTCGTCGAGGGTGCGTCGCGCGCGCCAGTTGGAGGAGACCCGGGCGGGGTCGCGCACCACGTAGCCGGCGACCCAGATCCGGCGCGACTCCGGGTCCTCGTCGTTGACGCCGGTGTTGCCGACGTGCGGGGCGGTCATCACCACCACCTGGCGGTGGTAGGACGGGTCGGTGAGCGTCTCCTGGTAGCCGGTCATTCCGGTGGAGAAGACGGCCTCGCCGAAGGTCTCCCCCTCGGCTCCGAAGGCCTCACCGCGGAACGCGCGGCCGTCCTCCAGGACCAGCAGTGCGGGCCGGCGGGTGCCGAGCTTGTGGCCACTCACGCGAGGGCTCCTTCCAGGACGGTGGGTACGCCGCGCAGCAGCGTGGCGTGCACGGCACCGGTCAGCGACCGGCCGTGCCAGGGATTGTTGCGAGACAGGGACAGAGAGGCGTCGCGGTCGACGGTGACCTGGGCACTCGGGTCGACCAGGGTCAGGTTGGCGGGCTCGCCCACCTCCAGTGGACGGCCCTGGTGCTCCAGGCCGGCGATCCGGGCGGGGGTGGTGGACATCGCCCGGGCCACGTCGGCCCAGCTCATCGCGCCGGTCTCGACCATCAGCGTGGTGACCACCGACAGTGCGGTCTCCAGGCCGAGCATGCCGAACGCCGCGTCGACGAAGGCGTGCTCCTTGTCGTGGCGCGCGTGCGGGGCGTGGTCGGTGGCCACGGCGTCGATGGTGCCGTCGGCCAGCGCCTCGCGCAGGACGGCGACCTCGTCGTCGGGGCGCAGCGGCGGGTTCACCTTGAACGTCGGGTCGTAGCCGGAGAGCAGGTCGCTGGTCAGCATCAGGTGGTGCGGGGTGACCTCCGCGGTGACCGCGATCCCCTGGGCCTTGGCCCAGCGCAGCACCTCGACGCTGCCGGCGGTGGAGACGTGGGCGACGTGCACCCGGCTGCCGGTGTGGCGTGCCAGCATCACGTCGCGCGCCACGATCACCTCCTCGGCGACGCCGGGCCAGCCGGGCAGGCCGAGGCGCCCGGAGAGCTCGCCCTCGTGGCAGCAGGAGGTGGGCCCGGCCAGGGTGGGGTCCTGGGAGTGCTGGCTGATCACGCCGCCGAAGGCCTTGACGTACTCCAGCGCGCGGCGCATCACCCGGGCGTCGGCGACGCACCTGCCGTCGTCGGAGAAGACCCGCACCCTCGCCCGGGAGCGGGCCATCAGCCCGAGCTCGGCGAGCTCCTCGCCGGCCAGCGCCTTGGTGACCGCGCCGACCGGGACGACGTCGACCAGGCCGGCGGCCCGGCCGAGGTCGAGGACCCGCTCGGCGTTCTCGGCCGTGTCGGTGACGGGGTTGGTGTTGGCCATCGCGAGGACGGCGGTGAAGCCGCCGGCGGCCGCGGCCCGGGAGCCGGTGAGCACCGTCTCGGCGTCCTCGCGGCCGGGCTCGCGCAGGTGGGTGTGCAGATCGACCAGGCCGGGCAGCGCCACCAGCCCGTCGGCGTCGACGACGCGGGCGCCGGCGGCGGAGACCGACCCGATCTCACGGATCACCCCGCCCTCGAGGAGCAGGTCGGCGGTGCGCTCCCCGAGCAGGGAGGCCCCCTTGATGACGATCGGACCAGTCACGACTGGGCCCCCTCTCCGGCGAGCAGGTGGTAGAGCACGGACATCCGGATCGCGACTCCGGCGGAGACCTGGTCGAGGACCGCCGACTGGGCCGCGTCGGCGGCGTCGGCGGCGATCTCCAGGCCGCGGTTCATCGGACCGGGGTGGCAGATGGGCACGTCGGGTGCGAGCAGCGAGAGCCGGTCGCGGGTCAGCCCGTAGCCGACCGTGTACTCGCGGGCGCTGGGGAAGAACCCGCCCGACATCCGTTCGCGCTGGACGCGCAGCATCATCACCGCGTCGGCCTTGGGCAGCACCGCGTCGAGGTCGTACGACGTGGCGAAGCCGGCCGCGGCCGACCAGGCGTCGATGCCGCTGGGCATCAGCGTCGGCGGGGCGACCACGGTCACCTCGGCGCCGAGCTTGGTCAGGCTGAGCACGTTGCTGCGGAAGACCCGGCTGTGGGTGAGGTCGCCGACCAGCACCACGTGGCGTCCCTCCAGCGTGCCGAGCCGGCGCTGCAGGGTGTAGGCGTCCAGCAAAGCCTGGGTGGGGTGCTCGTGGGTGCCGTCGCCGGCGTTGATCACCACCGCGTCCACCCACTCACTGACCTGGCGGGCCGCCCCGCTGGCGCCGTGGCGCATCACCAGGGCGTCCACGCCCATCGCGCACACGGTCTGCACGGTGTCGCGCAGGCTCTCGCCCTTGGAGGTCGAGGAGCCCTTGCCGGTGATGTTGATGGTGTCCGCGGAGAGCCACTTCCCGGCGATCTCGAAGCTCGAGCGGGTCCGGGTGGAGTCCTCGAAGAACAGGTTGATCACCGTGCGCCCACGCAGGGCCGGCAGCTTCTTGACCTCGCGGCGCTGCACGTCGTGCATCTCCGCGGCGGTGTCGAAGAGGGTGGCGATGTCGTCGAGATCGAGGTCGTCGATCGAGAGCAGGTGCTTGTTCACGCGATCCGCACCTCGTCGATCCCGTCGATCTCCTCGACCAGCACGCCGACGCGCTCCGAGCGGGCGCTGGGCAGGTTCTTGCCGACGTGGTCGGCGCGGATCGGCAGCTCGCGGTGGCCGCGGTCGACGAGCACCGCGAGGCGCACCACGGCCGGGCGTCCCAGGTCGTTGAGGGCGTCCAGCGCGGCGCGCACGGTGCGCCCGGAGTAGAGGACGTCGTCGACGAGCACCACGGTCTTGCCGTCGATGCCGCCGGGCGGCATCGACGTCTTGTGCGGGGTGCGGGTCGGGTGCGAGCGCAGGTCGTCGCGGTACATCGTCACGTCCAGCGACCCGACCGCGACCGGGGCGCCCTCGACCGCGTGGATGCGCTCGGCGATCCGCTTGGCCAGCGGCACCCCGCGGGTGTGCAGCCCCAGCAGGACGAGGTCGCCGGCGCCCTTGTTGCGCTCGAGAATCTCGTGGGCGATCCGGGTCAGCGCCCGGGTGATGTCACGGGCGTCGAGGACGGTGCGGCCCTCGGGGAGGGTCCCGACCGAGTCGGGACTGTCGGGCGTCAGGGCAGGCATCAGCGTGCCGGACCTCCTTCTCCGCCTCACTGGACGGCTCGTTAAAGGATGTCGATCGGCGTCGACCTTATCAGTCCACCGGGGGCCCGGCGCCGCCCGTCCAGGAGGGCCGGACCCCGCCCGCCTCACGCCACTCGCGGGGCACCCGATCGGCCCGGCGCCCCCGGCGTACTCCCCACACGAAACCCGCACTTCCCACGTGTTCCTTCACGTGGGAAGTGCGGGTTTCACGAGTTAACTCGTGGTTCCCGGGGCGCCTGGGGCTCACCGACCCAGGTCGGCCAGCGCCGCCTCCACCGCCCGGTGGAACGTCGGGTAGGCGAAGTGCATGGTGCGCAGCGTGTCCAGGCCCACCTCGGCGTGCACCGCGGTGGCGAGCATGCCGAGCACCTCTCCCCCGGCCGGTCCCATCGCGGTACCGCCCACCAGCACCTGGCGGTCGGCGTCGGCGATCAGCTTGATCAGACCCTCGTTGCCGGCCTGGTGGATCCAGCCCCGGCTCGACTTCGGCATGTCCGCGCTGCCGGTGATCACCCGGATCCCGGCCGCGCGCGCCTGCTCCTCGTTGAGGCCCAGCGAGCCGATCTCGGGGTCGGTGAAGGTCACCCGCCCCACCGAGCGGTAGTCGGCCCAGGGCCCGTCCTGACCCAGAACGTCGCGGACCACGACGTCGCCCTGGTAGAGCGAGACGTGGGTGTAGTCGCCCTTGCCGGTGACGTCGCCGACCACCCACAGCCGCTCGCCGGCGCGCATCCGCTCGTCGGTCTCGATCACGTCCGCGTCCGGGTCCAGGCCGACGCTCTCCAGGCCGAGCCCGGACAGGTTCGCGCGCCGGCCCCCGGCCAGCAGCAGTTGGTCGGCCTCCACCGTCCGGTCGTCGACGCACAGCCGGAACCGCCCGTCGTAGGCCACCGCGGACACCTCGACCCCGGTCTGGATGTCCACACCCTCGCCGCTGAGCACCTCGGCGAGCAGCTCGCAGACCTCCGGTTCCTCGGTGGGCACCAGGCGTGGGCCGGTCTCGAGCAGCGTCACCTTCACCCCGAACCGGGCGAACGCCTGGGCGAACTCGCAGCCCATCGCGCCGGCGCCGAGGATCACCATCGACTCGGGCAGCTCCTGGGCCTGCGCCACGTCGCGGTTCGTCCAGTACGGCGTGTCCGCGAGGCCGTCGATGTCCGGGACCCCGGGGTCGCGACCAGGGTTGAGCACGACGCCGCGCGCCGCGACGTACTCCTGGGGGCCGTCGGCGGTCTCGACCACCACCCGGCCCGGCCCGTCGAGGCGGCCCTGGCCGCGCACGATGCTCACCCCGGCCCGCTCCAGGCGCTCCACGTGGCTCTCGTCGCTCCACCCGGCGGTGGCCTGCTTCTCGATCCGGGCCGCGACCCGGCCCCACTCCGGCTCGACCTCGACGTCGCCGGCCAGGCCGTCGGCGCGACGCGCCTCGGCCAGCGAGTCGGCCGCCCGGATGATCATCTCCGAGGGCACGCACCCGAAGAAGGGGCACTCGCCGCCCACCAGCCGACGCTCCACCCCCACCACCGAGAGCCCCGCACTTGCCAGCTTGTTGGCGGCCAGCTCACCACCCGGTCCGAGACCGATCACCACCACGTCGACGTCCATGGCGCACAGGTGCCCAAAGCGACCTGTTCGACACGGGTCGCTCAGCGTGACAGGTGTCGCGCCCTCGCGAAGCAGAACAGCCCGTAGCAGCCGATGCCCAGGGCGATCGCGCCCAGCAGGACCGGGCCGAACGGCTGCTGCAGCACCTTGTGCAGGGCGGCGTCGAGCCCGCCGGACTTCTTCGGGTCGTGGGTGGCCGCGGCGTAGACGAACAGCGCGCCGACCACGCCGATCGCGACGCCCTTCGCGGCGTAGCCGACCTTGCCGAGCAGCAGGTAGGCGCGTCCGGCCTCGCCGGTCTTGCCCTCACCGGCCAGCTGCTTGGCGTGCTTCTCGCTGAGGCCCTTCCAGATCAGCGCCGCGCCGTACCCGATCACCGCCACTCCGGCCGCGCCGACGAGGAACTGCCCGCCGGGCCAGCCCATCACCTGGGCGGTGTAGCCGTCGGAGCCGCCGCCCTGCTTGGACCCGGATCCGCCCGAGGAGCCGCCACCGTGGGCGATCTTGACCGCGGAGAACGCCAGCGCGCCGTAGACGACCGCCTTGAACGCGTCCCCGGCGCGGTGGCGCCACAGGTCGGCGCCCTCGTCCTCGCGGTGGCCGACGAACAGCTCGAGCAGCCGGGACAGCACCAGCAGCGTCATCCCGAAGGCGACCAGCCAGATCAGGATCCGGCCGAAGTCCTGCTCGGCCAGCTGCTGCAGGGCACCGGTGCTGCTGGCCGAGCCCTCCTGGTCGCCCAGCGCGAGCTGCAGGGCGAGCCAGGCGATCACCAGGTGGACCACGCCGTAGACCACCAGGCCGAAGCGCACGGCCCGGTCGATCCAGTCACTGTCCTCGGCGCGACGTCCCAGGTCGTCGGCGTGTGTCTTCAGCTGAGCCATGGAGACGACTGTGCCCCCGGGAGGAACCACACAAACGAGGCGTGGGCCACCCGGGGGCACAGCGGACAGCTCAGGTCAGAGTGGACTTGTCCCGCACGATGTTGCCGAGCACGCCGTTGACGAAGGACGGCGACTCGTCGGTGGACAGGTCGCGCACCAGGCCCATCGCCTCGCTGACCGCGACCGCGTCCGGCACGTCGTCGACGTAGAGCACCTCGAAGACGCCCAGACGCAGCACGTTGCGGTCCACCGCGGGCATCCGCTCCAGCGTCCAACCGTGGGCGTAGGAGCGCAGCAGCTCGTCGATGCGCTCCTGGTGCTCGACGACCCCGCGCACCAGGGTGGCGGTGTAGTCGTTGGTCGGCCCCTCGCCGTCGGCGATCGCCCGGTCGAGCGCCTCGACGGGGCTCTCCGCGCGCAGGTCGGAGGCGTAGAGGACGTCGAGGGCGCGCTTGCGGGACTTGGAACGAGCGCCCATCAGGAAGAGACGCGACCCAGGTAGGAGGAGTCGCGGGTGTCGACCTTGATCTTCTCGCCGGTGGTGATGAACAGCGGCACCTGGATGTTGTGGCCGGTCTCCAGCTCGGCGGGCTTCGTGCCACCGGAGGAGCGGTCACCCTGCAGCCCGGGCTCGGTGTACTTCACGACCAGCTCGACCGACGCCGGCAGCTCGATGTAGAGCACGCGGCCCTCGTTGGTGGCGACGATCGCCTCCTGGTTCTCCAGGAGGAAGTTCGTGGCGTCCCCGACGGTCTCCGGCGGGACCTCGAGCTGCTCGTAGGAGCTGGTGTCCATGAACACGTACGCGGAGCCGTCGTTGTACAGGTACTGCATGGTGCGCTTGTCGACCGTCGCGGTCTCGACCTTGGTGCCGGCGTTGAACGTCTTGTCGACGGTCTTGTTGGTCAGCACGTTCTTCAGCTTGGTCCGCACGAAGGCCGGTCCCTTGCCGGGCTTGACGTGCTGGAACTCGATCACCGTCCAGAGCTGGCCGTCGATGTTGAGAACCATGCCGTTCTTCAGGTCGTTGGTCGATGCCATGCGCGAGGAACCTTGCCTTCGTCGAAGAGTGGGATGTCAGCCGAGCTGCCACGCCAGGCGGCGGCGGGCGACAGCGGACGAGTCTAGCGGCGTCCGCGCGGCAGCGACGAACCAGAGCCCACTGCGATGATCCACGCGAGATCCCCGGACCACCGCGACTTCCTGGCGCCACAGGAGCACCGCCCCACTGGGGGGCGGTGCTCCTCCCCGTTCGCCGGGCGACGGGACGTGGGTGGGCGGGTCAGCCCTTGAAGGCGTCCTTCACCTTGTCGCCGGCCTGCTTGAGGTTCGCCTTCGACTGGTCGGCCTTGCCCTCGGTCTTCATCTTGTCGTCGCCGGTGGCGTCGCCGACCTTCTCCTTGGCCTTGCCGGAGACCTCGTCGATCTTGTGCTTGGCGTCGTCGCTCATCGTTCCTCCTCGGGAGTGCGTGTGAACGTCGGGAGCCGACGTCCCGCCCGAAGCGGTACCCCGCTCGAGGCGAAGCGACACTTCGGAAGGAAAACTCGGCGCGGATCGGCCCCAGAGCCGCGTTCTGCGCTGCGTTTTCCTTCTGAACGGTCGCCCGGGCGACCGGCCCGGCTACCGGGCCAGGTGCTGGAGGGCCTGGCGGTAGCCGTCGATGCCCTCACCCGCGACGACCGCGACGGCGTGCGGGGTGACCACCGAGGTGTGCCGGAACTCCTCGGGGCGCTGGGCCGGGTCGGAGATGTGCACCTCGACCAGCGGGGCCTCCAGCTGGGCGCAGGCGTCGAAGAGCGCGTAGGAGTAGTGCGTCCAGGCGGCGGCGTTGAGGACCACCGGGGTCGCGTCGTCGGCGGCCTGGTTGAGCCAGTCCACCAGCTCCCCCTCGTGGTTGGTCTGGCGCACCTCCACCTCGAGGCCCAGCTCGCGGCCCCACCCCTGGCACAGCTCGACGAGCTCGTCGTAGGTGGTGGTGCCGTAGATCTCGGGCTGGCGACGCCCCAGGCGCCGCAGGTTGGGGCCGTTGAGGACCAGCACCCGGCTCACGCGGGCGCGCCGATCGCGGCGAACGCCTCGCGCAGCAGCGCCTCGTCGGGGCCCGCCAGCACGCTCGGCCGGGCCAGGTCGTCGAGCACCACGAACCGCAGCTGGGAGCCGCGGGACTTCTTGTCGACCCGCATCGACGCCAGCAGGTCCTCGAAGCCGGCCCCCTGGTAGCTGGTCGGCAGCCCGACGCGCGCGAACGCGGCGCGGTGCCGCTCGGCGAGCTCGGGCGTGATCCGCCCGACCAGCCGGGCCAGCTCGGCGACGTAGACGCAGCCGATGGCGACGGCCTCGCCGTGGCGGATGCCGTAGTCCTCGGCGCGCTCGATGGCGTGCGCGAGCGTGTGGCCGTAGTTGAGCGCCTCGCGCCCGGGGTGCCCGCCGACGCCGCCGGTCTCCTTGAGGTCGGCGATCACGACGTCGATCTTCACCGCGATCGCCCGCTCGACGAGCTCACGCAGCACCGCGGACTCCGCGGTGATCAGGGCCGGGTCGGTGGCCTCGACGAGCTCGAGGATGGTGGGGTCGGCGATGAAGCCGCACTTGATCACCTCGCCCAGTCCGGCGACCAGCTCGGCGCGCGGCAGCGTGGCCAGCGTCGCGAGGTCGCACAGCACGCCGGCCGGCTCGTGGAAGGCGCCGACCAGGTTCTTCCCGGCGGCGGTGTTGATGCCGGTCTTGCCGCCCACCGCGGCGTCGACCATGGCCAGCAGGGTGGTCGGCACGTGCACGACGCGCACCCCGCGCAGCCAGGTGGCCGCGACGAAGCCGCCCAGGTCGGTGGTCGCGCCGCCGCCGAAGGTGACCACGGCGTCGGAGCGGGTGAAGCCGCGCTCCCCCAGCGCCTCCCAGCAGTCGGCGGCGACGGCCGCGGTCTTGGCCTGCTCGCCGTCGGGCAGCCCGAGCGCGAGCACGTCGTAGTGCTCGACGAGCCGCTCCACGATCGGCTGCGCGAGCTCGCCCAGCTCCGCGGCGTAGAGGAAGGCGACCCGCTGGACGGAGTCGCCGAGCATCGCCGGCAGCCGGTCGGCCAGCCCGTGGCCGACCACCACGTCGTACGGCGAGGCGCCGCCGACGTGCAGCACGGTCGCGTCCGCGCCGGATCCGGGCGTGGCCGAGTCGCTCATCGCGGGTCCTCCCCGACCCGGTCGGCCACCTCGGCGGCGACCTCCTCGGGGCTGCGCTGGTCGGTGTCCACACTGTGGGTGGCGACCGCCTCGTAGATGGGCGCGCGCTCCTCCAGGAGCGCCTTGACCCGGGCGCGCACGTTGCCCATCAGCATCGGTCGGGCGATCCCCAGCCCGACCCGCTTGACGGCGTCGGCGAGCCCGACGCGCAGGTAGACGACCGTGTGGCCGGCCAGCAGCTCGCGGGTGTCGGGGTCGAGCACGGCTCCGCCGCCCAGGGCCAGGACGCCCTCGTGCTCGGCGAGCGCGCGGGCGACCGCCTGCCGCTCGACGGCGCGGAAGTAGTCCTCGCCCTCGTCGACGAAGATGTCGGAGATGCTGCGCCCCTCGACGCGCTCGACGTCGTGGTCGGTGTCGCGCACCTCGGCGTCCCAGCGCTGGGCGAGGAGCTCGGCGACGGTGGTCTTGCCGGCGCCCATCGGGCCGACCAGGACGACGCGGGGGCGCGTCACCGGAACCTCAGCGTGTCCAGGTAGCTCTCGGCGTTGCGGCGGGTCTCGGCCACCGAGTCGCCGCCGAACTTCTCCACGACCGCCTCGGCGAGCACCAGGGCCACCATCGCCTCGGCGACGATGCCGGCGGCCGGGACCGCGCAGACGTCCGAGCGCTGGTGGTGGGCGACGGCCTCCTCGCCGGTGGCCACGTCGATCGTGCGCAGCGCCCGCGGGACGGTCGCGATCGGCTTCATCGCCGCGCGCACCCGGAGCACCTCGCCGGTGGACATGCCGCCCTCGGTGCCACCCGAGCGTCCGCTGGTACGGCGGATCCCGTCGGGGGTGGAGACGATCTCGTCGTGGGCCAGCGAGCCGGGGGTGGCGGCCAGGTCGAAGCCGTCGCCGACCTCGACGCCCTTGATCGCCTGGATCCCCATCAGCGCACCGGCCAGCCGGGCGTCGAGGCGCCGGTCCCAGTGCACGTGCGAGCCCAGCCCCGGCGGGAGCCCGTGCACGACGACCTCGACGACGCCGCCCAGGGTGTCGCCGTCCTTGTGCGCCTGGTCGATGACCTCGACCATCGCCCGGCTGGCCTCGGGGTCCAGGCAGCGCACCGGGTCCTCGTCGAGGCGGGCCACGTCGTCGGGCTGCGGGATCAGGCCGGCCGGTGCGGGCACGCCGCCGAGCTCGACCACGTGCGAGACGATCCGCGCACCCACGCTCTGCTCGAGGAAGTTGCTCGCGACGCGACCGAGGGCGACGCGGGCGGCGGTCTCGCGGGCCGAGGCGCGCTCCAGGATCGGGCGGGCCTCGTCGAAGTCGTACTTCTGCATGCCGACCAGGTCGGCGTGGCCCGGGCGCGGCCGGGTCAGCGGGGCGTTGCGCGCCAGCGCCTCCAGCTCCACGGGGTCGACCGGGTCGGCCGACATCACCTTCTCCCACTTGGGCCACTCGGTGTTGCCGACGATGATCGCGACCGGGCCGCCCTGGGTCTCCCCGTGCCGGACGCCGCCGGTGAAGGTGACCTGGTCCTGCTCGAACTTCATCCGGGCGCCGCGGCCGTAGCCGAGACGGCGCCGGGCCAGGGAGTCGGCGATGTCGTCGGAGGTGATCCGGACATGGGCCGGCAGACCCTCGAGGATTGCGACCAGGGACGGGCCGTGGGACTCGCCCGCGGTGAGCCAACGAAGCATGCGCGCAGTGTGTCACGCCCGGCCGGGCGCGCGATCAGCCCGCCCCCGCGACGAGACCGTCCCACAGCGGCTCGCCGACCAGCACCCCCAGCAGCGCCCCGGCCAGCATGTACGGCCCGAAGGGGATGTGGCGCCCCCGCGCCGCCCGGCCCGACAGCGCCAGCAGTCCCCCGCCGACGCCGCCCAGCAGGAACCCGGCGTAGATGCCGACCACCAGCGGACCCCAGCCGAGCTGGCCCAGCGCGATGCCCAGCACCCCGGAGAGCCGGACGTCGCCGTAGCCCATCCCGCGCGGGTAGAGGAACCAGAGCAGGAAGAACGTGCCCCCGGCGCCGAGCCAGCCCCAGGCGGCCCGGGCCACGGCGTCGTGCTCGCCGGTCACCGCCCAGCCCAGCAGCACCAGCCCGGCCACCACGGCGTACGACGGGGCGATCACCCGGGTGGGCAGCAGCCGGGTGCGCCAGTCGACGACCGCGAGGGCGACCCCGACCGGCACCAGGGCCAGCAGCGGCACCAGCGTCCACGCCCAGCCCACGGCACCGCCGACCAGCGCCCCGGCGACGGCCGACGCCAGCGCCGACTTCCAGCCCAGCCCCGGCAGTCCCCCGATCGCGGCATAGGTCTCCTTGCCACCCGTCACTGCCTCGACCTTCTCGTCGGCGTGTCCCGGCGCCAGTGACGAGTCGACCTCGGCCGCGACCCCCACCGCACCAGCCGGTACGTCGCGCGCCGGGGCGGGCTCGGGGATCGCGGCGATCAGCCGGGGCACCGCCCACCCGCCGGCGCCGGCGACGACGGCCGCTGCCAGCGCGGCGGACAGGGCAGGGTCCATCAGCGTGCGGCCAATCCGGCGAGACCCGCCGCGCGCATCTGCTCCAACGGCGCCGGGCGGCCGGTGAACAGCTCGAACTGCCCGGCCGCCTGATGGACGAGCAGGTCGAGCCCGCCCACCAGGGTGCGCCCATGCGCGGAGGCGGCCAGCGGTGTCGGCCAGGGGTGGTAGAGGACCTCGAAGACCACCGGCACCTCGGCGCAGCGGGCGAGGAGGTCCGCGCCCTGCGCCTCGGCGGGGATGGTCGAGACCACCACCTCGCCGAGCACCGGGTCGCCGGCCAGGTCGCCGACCTCCACGACGGGCGCCGACGGGTGCGCGGAGACCGCCGCCACCGTCTCGGCGGCCCGTTCGGGAGAGCGCACCAGCAGCCGGATCCGCCGCGCACCCAGGTCGCACATCGCCAGCGCCGTCGAGGTCGCGGTCGCGCCACCGCCGAGGACCGTCGCGGTGTGCACCTCGCCGGCCCAGCGCTCACGCACCGCCGCCGCGGCACCCGGGATGTCGGTGTTGTCCCCGACCACGCGCTCGCCGAGCACCAGCGTGTTGGCCGCGCCCGCCAGCTGCGCCCGCGCGGTGAGCTCGTCGGCCAGGCCGAGCGCCTCCCGTTTGAGCGGCATCGTCAGCGACAGCCCCCGCCAGCCGGCGTCGAGCCCGGCCACGAACGCGCGCAGCCCGCCGCCGGGGACCCGGCAGGCGTCGTACTCCCAGTCGAGGCCGAGCGCGGCGTAGCCGGCCCGGTGCAGCGCGGGTGAGAGCGAGTGGGCGATCGGGTCGCCCAGCACGGCGCAGCGCGTGACCATCAGCAGGCGTCGGAGGTTTCGCAGTACTTCTTGAACTCCGCCTTGTAGGTCAGGAACTCGTCGTAGTCCTCGGCGAACTTCGTCTCGCCCGTCTTCAGGTCGACCGTCACGTAGTAGAACCAGTCCCCCGACACCGGGTTCGCGGCCGCGTCGATGGCCGCGTCACCGGGAGCCTCGATCGGCGTCGGCGGCAGCCCGCGGTTCAGGTAGGTGTTGTACGGCGTGGGCGTCTCCAGGTCGTCGGAGCTCAGCCCGACCCCGAGATCGCGCTGGAGGCCGTAGTTGACCGAGGCGTCGATCTGCAGCAGCCCGTTGGTCTCCTCGCCCTCGAGGCGGTTGTAGATGACCCGGGCGATCTTGGGCATGTCGTCCCCGCGGCCCTCGGCCTCCACCAGGCTGGCCACGATCATCAGCTCCGCCGGGGTGTAGCCCAGACGCTGGGCCGCGGCCTCGAGGCCGGCCTCGTCGGCCGCCTGGCGCCACCGGTCGACCATCGCGGTCAGGATCGAGCGCGGGGTGGCCTTCGGCCCGAAGTCGTACGTCGCGGGGAACAGGTAGCCCTCGGCTTCCCCGCCGGCGTAGTCCGGCAGCCCGATCGAACCGGGCTTGGCCAGCACCTTCTCGTAGGCGCCGCGCTTGAACTCGGTCTTCTCGGCCAGCAGGTCGAGGATGTCGTCGAGGCGCAGCCCCTCGGGGACCGTGACGAAGTTGCGCACCATGTTCTTGGGGTTCAGCAGCCCGGCGAGCGCCTCGCTGGCCGCCATCTTCTCGCGCAGCTCGTAGTAGCCCACCTGGATGGTGCTGCACTCGGGATCCGCGGAGCAGGCGTCGGTGAACGCCTCGGCCGAGGCCACCACTCCGGCGTCCTCCAGGCTGCGACCGATGTCGCCGCCGGTGTCGCCCTCCTGGACCTCGACGGTGACCGCGCCCTCCCCGGGGCCGGCATAGTCCTCGGGGTCGCCGAACTTGCCCTCGAGGGCGTCGATGCCCTTGCTCACCCCGACGAAGAGGCCGGCGACCAGGAGCGCCACGATCGCCAGGAACACCAGGCAGCCGACGGCGCCGCCGCGCTTCTTCTTGCGCCGCTGTCCACCGCGGGGGTGCTGCTCGGGCTCGTGCTCGCCGACCGGCAGCACGCTGACCGCCCCGTGGTCGGAGTAGTGGCCGGGCTCGGGCTCGGGGTCGGACTGCCCGAAGGGGATGGGCCCTGCGTCACTCATGGGTCTCCTCGACGATCTCGCCCGGCGCGCTCCCCGTAGCGCGCTCCGTGTCCAGCGCGTGCTGAAGGATCAGCACCGCTGCTGCCTGGTCCACCACCGCCCGGCGCTTGGCGCCCGAGCGCCCCTGCCCGCGGAGCATGGACTCAGCCGAGACAGTAGTCAAGCGTTCATCACACAACCTCACCGGCACCGGTGCAACCCGACGCGCCAGGCGAGCCGCGAACTCGCGGACCTTCGCGGCGGCCGGCCCCTCGCCGCCGGACAGCGAGCGGGGCAGCCCCATCACGATCTCCACGGCGCCCTCCTCGGCGAGGATGGCCGCGATCCGCTGCAGGTCTCCCCTGCCCCGGCGCACGGTCTCCACCGGCGTGGCCAGGAAGCCGGTCGGGTCGCTGCGCGCGACCCCGATCCGAGCGTCGCCGGGGTCGATGCCGAGTCGGACGCCGTGGCGCACCTCAGCCCTGCCCGCGCGAGGTGCCGAGCGTGCGGGCGACCTCGGCGCCGACGGCGGCCAGCGCCTGGTCGAGCTGGGTGGTGTCGGCGCCGCCGCCCTGGGCGACGTCGTCCTTGCCGCCGCCCTTGCCGCCGACGAAGGGGCCCACGGCCCGCACCAGCGCGTTGGCGCTGAGCCCGGCCCGGCGGCCCTCCTCGTTGACCGCGGCCACCACGGCGACCTTGCCGTCGTTGACCCCGAGCACCACCACGACGCCGGGACGTGCCGGAGCCAGCCGCCCGCGTACGTCGAGGGCCAGGGTGCGTACGTCGCCGCCGCCGGCGCCGTCGACGCGCTGCGCCACCACGGCTGCGCCCCCGACGTCGACGGCCGCGTCGGCGAGCGCGCCGGCCCCGGCCAGGACCTGGGCGACGCGGGCCTTCTCGAGCTCCTTCTCCGCCGTGCGCAGCCGCTCGACCATGTCGGCGACCCGGGCCACGACGTCGTCGGGCTGCGTCTTGAGCAGGCCGGTGAGCTGGCCGACCACGTCCCGCTCCTTGGCCAGGTAGGCGAAGCCCTCCAGCCCGGTCAGCGCCTCGACGCGCCGGTTGCCCGACCCGACGGACGACTCGGAGGTCACCACGATGGTGCCGACCTGCGAGGAGTGCTCGACGTGGGTGCCGCCGCACAGCTCGCGCGACCAGGGGCCGCCGATCTCCACGACGCGGACCTTCTGGTCGTCGTAGGTCTCCCCGAACAGGGCGAGCGCGCCCCACTCGCGGGCCTCGGCCAGCGTCATGTACTGGGCGGCCACCGGCAGGTCCGAGCGCAGCGCGGCGTTGGAGACGTGCTCCACGTCCGCGATCTGCTGGGCGCTGAGCCCGGAGGTCCAGCCGAAGTCGAGGCGCAGGTAGCCGGGACGGTTGTAGGAGCCGGACTGCAGGGCGGTCGGGCCGAGCACCTCGCGCAGGGCGGCGTGCACCACGTGCGTGCCGGAGTGCGCCTGCCGGGCGCCGGTGCGCCACTCGCGGTCGACCTGGGCGTGGACCTGGCCGGCGCCGGCCGAGCCGAGCGCGAGCTCGCCGTCGACGACGCGGACCTGGTGCACGACCAGCCCGCGCACGGGGCGCTGCACGTCGAGCACCTCGAGCCGGCCGCCGTCGAACTCGATGATGCCCGCGTCGGCGGCCTGGCCGCCGGACTCGGCGTAGAACGGCGTCCGGTCCAGGACCAGCTCACCGACCTCGCCGTTCGCCAGGCTGCTCACCGGCCGTCCCCCGCTGAGCAGCGCCAGCGGGGTGGACTCGGTCTCCAGGGTCTCGTAGGCCAGCCAGTCGGTGGGGCCGCTGGCGTCGAGGATGCCGCGGTAGACCGAGGTGTCGGCGTGCTGGCCCTTCTTCGACTTCGCGTCGGCCTTGGCCCGCTCGCGCTGCTCGCTCATCAGGCTGCGGAAGCCCGCCTCGTCCACGCTCAGCCCGGCCTCGGAGGCCATCTCCAGGGTGAGGTCGATCGGGAAGCCGTAGGTGTCGTGCAGCGCGAACGCCTTGGCGCCGGACAGGCTGGTCCCGCCGCCCTGCCGGACCTCGGCGGCCGCCTGGTCGAAGATCTGGGTGCCCGCCTGCAGCGTCTTGCGGAAGGCGTCCTCCTCGGCGTACGCGACCTGCGCGATGCGGTCCCAGCCGGTCTCCAGCTCGGGGTAGCCGAGCTTCATCCTCTCCATGCTGACCGGCATCAGCTCGGGCAGCGCGCGGTCCTCGTAGCCCAGCAGCCGCATCGAGCGTACGGCGCGGCGCAGCAGCCGGCGCAGCACGTAGCCGCGGGCCTCGTTGCCGGGGGTGACGCCGTCGCTGATCAGCATCATCGCGGAGCGGACGTGGTCGGCGACCACCCGGAAGCGGACGTCGTCGACCGGGTCGGCGCCGTAGCGGCGTCCCGACAGCTCCGCGGCCCGCTCGATCACCGGGAACATCTCGTCGATCTCGTACATGTTGTCCTTGCCCTGGAGCAGGTACGCGACCCGCTCCAGGCCGAGGCCGGTGTCGATGTTCTTCGCCGGCAGCGGGCCCTCGACGTCGAAGTCGTCCTTGGCGCGCACGGTGTGCAGGGACTCCTGCATGAAGACCAGGTTCCAGATCTCCAGGTAGCGGTCCTCGTCGACGATCGGCCCGCCCTCGCGGCCGTGCTCGGGACCGCGGTCGTAGTAGATCTCGCTGCAGGGCCCGCCCGGTCCCGGGACGCCCATGTTCCAGTAGTTGTCGAGCAGCCCGCGGCGCTGGATCCGCTCCAGTGGCAGCCCGGCGACGTTGCGCCAGATGTCGATGCTCTCGTCGTCGTTCTCCAGCACCGTGACCCAGATCCGCTCGGGGTCGAAGCCGTAGCCGCCCTCGCTCTGCGCACCGGTGATGAGCTGCCAGGCCAGCTCGATGGCGCCCTGCTTGAAGTAGTCGCCGAACGAGAAGTTGCCGCACATCTGGAAGAACGTGCCGTGCCGGGTGGTCTTGCCGACCTCCTCGATGTCGAGGGTCCGCACGCACTTCTGCACGCTCGTCGCGCGCTGGTAGGGAGCCGTCTCCTGGCCCAGGAAGTAGGGCTTGAACGGCACCATGCCGGCGTTGACGAACAGCAGCGTGGGGTCGTCGAGCAGCAGGGAGGCCGAGGGCACCACCTGGTGTCCGTTGCGCTCGAAGTGGGCAACGAACCGACGGCGGATCTCCGCGGTGTCCATCAGTGGATTTCCTTCTTGTGGCGGGGTGGGTTCAGGGAGGTGGGCGAGGGCTGCTCGGGGGCAGCCGGGGTGGTCGAGGAGGGGCCGAGGATCGCAGGGCCGCCGGTGACGAGTCCGAACCGATCGCGCAGCTCGTCCTCCTTCTCCACCTGGGCGGTGTGGACCTCCTCGCGGAACATCCGGGCGCCGACGGCGAGGGCACCGAGCCGGTCGCGCAGCCCGTCCACGCTCAGCGCCTCGGCGGCCCGACGGGCCCGGGTCAGGGCGTAGGCGCCGGCGCCGGCCCCGGCGGCGAACCACAGGGCGCGACTCATGCGATCCTCCGCTGCTCGGCGTGCAGGTCGCGGCGGGCCTGCTTGATCTCGGCGCGGCGCTGGCGGCGGGCGCGCTTGACCTCGCGGCCCATCTCGAAGCGGATCCGGTTGCGGGTCTCCGGCGCCAACGCCCGGCGCACGCCGTACAGCAGGCCGGCGGCCTTGACCGCCGACTCGCGCGCCACCAGGTCGGCGAACAGCCGACCGTCGATGCGCCCGCCGACGCTGACGCCGGCCGGCAGCGCGTCCTCGGGCCGCTGCTCGCCGAGGCGGGTGATCACGTACTCGCGGTCGTCGCTGGCCACCGGCTCGGGCGGGCCGGCCAGGCGCCGCTCGATGGCGGCGAGGGACTCACGCAGTGCCGCGGTCTCGGCGCGCGCGGCCTCGAGGTCGCGGCGGGTCCGGTTGCGCAGGCGCAGCAGGAGCCAGCCCAGCACCAGCGCGAGGACCGCTGGCACCGCCACCGCGAGCACGGCCAATAGCTCCATCACAGTGCCAGACCCTATCGCCCGCCGCTAGCGCCGGGACTTCACGCCCCGGACCAGACGTCGAACCCGCTCCCAGCGCTCCTTGATCCCCGCCTCTGCCCCCAGCGAGGTGGGCCGGTAGTACTGCGCGTCGAGGATCACGTCGGGGGCGTACTGCTGCTCGGCGATGCCGAACGGCTCGTCGTGGCTGTAGCGGTAGGTGGCCCCGTGGCCGAGCTTCTTGGCCCCCGAGTAGTGGGCGTCGCGCAGGTGGCTGGGCACCGGACCGATCTTCCCCGCCCGTACGTCGGCGCTCGCGGCGTCGATCGCGGTGATCACCGCGTTGGACTTGGGCGCCACGGCGAGGGCGATGGTGGCCTGGGCCAGGTTGAGCCGGGCCTCGGGCATCCCGATCAGCTGCACGGCCTGAGCGGCGGCCACGGCGGTGGTGAGCGCGGTGGGGTCGGCCAGGCCGATGTCCTCGCTGGCGAGGATGATCAGCCGCCGGGCGATGAATCGGGGGTCCTCGCCGGCCTCCATCATCCGGGCCAGGTAGTGCAGCGCGGCGTCGGCGTCGGAGCCGCGCACCGACTTGATGAAGGCGCTGGTCACGTCGTAGTGCTGGTCGCCCTGGCGGTCGTAGCGCACCGCGGCCTGGTCCACGGCCGTCTCGGCGGTGGCCAGGTCGACGACCGACGAGCCCTTCGAGCGGGCGGCGCCGGCGGCGGCCTCCAGATAGGTGAGCGAGCGGCGCGCGTCCCCGCCGGCCAGCCGGACGAGGTGCTCGCGGGCGTCCTCGTCGAGCTCCACCGCGCCGGCCAGCCCGCGCTCGTCGGCGAGCGCCTGGGCGATCACCGCCCGGATGTCGTCGTCGGTCAGCGACTGCAGACGCAGCAGCAGGCTGCGCGAGAGCAGCGGCGAGATCACCGAGAAGAACGGGTTCTCGGTGGTGGCCGCCACCAGCGTCACCCAGCGGTTCTCCACCCCGGGCAGCAGCGCGTCCTGCTGGGCCTTGCTGAAGCGGTGCACCTCGTCGACGAAGAGCACGGTCTCGCGTCCGCCGCGCACCAGCTCGGAGCGCGCCGCGTCGATGGCGGCGCGGACCTCCTTGACGCCGGCCGCGACCGCGGAGACCTCGACGAAGCGACGGTCGGTCTGCTGGCTGACGATCGAGGCGATCGTGGTCTTGCCGGTCCCCGGAGGGCCCCACAGCAGCAACGACATCGACTGGTCGCCTTCGATCAGCCGGCGCAGCGGGGAGCCGTCCGCGCGCAGCTGCGCCTGCCCGACGAGCTCGTCGAGGGTGCGCGGACGCATCCGCACCGCCAGCGGCGCCGAGGCGTGGGTGTTGCCGGCAAGGGCACCGCCCCCGCCCGCTGCCGGGGTGCGGGCACCGCCCTGCGACACCTCGAACAGACCCTCCACGCCGTCAGCCTAGGCGACCCGCCGGCCGGCACCGTGCGCCGGGCTCAGCGCGACTCGAGCCCGGCCCGGCGTTGCCGCCGGACCGGGCTCGAGCTGGGGCGTGGCTCAGCGTCGCGACGCGGAGGCGACCATCGCCTCTTCGGCGAAGTGGCACGCGGACGGGTGCGACCCGCCCAGGTCGGGGCGCGCGATGAGCTGCGGCTCCTCCTGGGAGCAGATCTCCTTGGCCATCCAGCAGCGGGTGTGGAACCGGCAGCCCGTGGGCGGGTTCGCCGGCGAGGGCACGTCGCCGGAGAGCCGGATCTGCTGGCGCGTCCCGCGCAGGGCCGGGTCGGGCACCGGCACGGCCGAGAGCAGGGCCTGGGTGTAGGGGTGCGTGGGCCGCTCGTAGATCTCGTCCTCGGTGCCCAGCTCGGCGATCTTGCCCAGGTACATCACCGCGACCCGGTCGGAGATGTGGCGCACCACCGACAGGTCGTGGGCGATGAACACGTAGGCGAGCCCCAGCTCGCGCTTGAGGTTCTCCATCACGTTGATGACCTGCGCCTGCACCGAGACGTCGAGCGCGGAGACCGGCTCGTCGCAGATCAGCACCTTGGGGTTCAGGGCGATGCCGCGGGCGATGCCGATGCGCTGACGCTGGCCGCCGGAGAACTGGTGCGGGTAGCGGGTGATGTGCTCGGGGCTGAGCCCGACCATCTCCATCAGCTCCTGCACCCGGGCCTTGCGCCCGGCCTTCGGGGTCACGTCCGGGTGGATGTCCAGCGGCTCCCCGATGATGTCGCCGACGGTCATCCGCGGGTTCAGCGAGGTGTAGGGGTCCTGGAACACGATCTGGATGTCGCGGCGCAACCGGCGCATCTCGCGCCGGCTCTGGGAGTACATGTCGACGCCGTTGAACTCCAAGGTGCCCTCGGTGGGCTCCTCCAGGCGCATCAGCAGCCGCCCCAGCGTGGACTTGCCACAGCCGGACTCGCCGACGACCCCGAGGGTCTCCCCCGCGCGCAGCTCGAAGTCGACGCCGTCGACGGCCTTGACGTGGCCGACGGTACGGCGCAGCAGGCCGTCCTTGAGCGGGTAGTGCTTCTTGAGCCCGACGGCTCTGAGGATCACCTCAGACATCGAGAACCTCCTCGGCGAAGTGGCAGCGGCTGCGCCTGCCGGGCACCACCTCGCGCAGCGCGGGGTGCTCGACGCGGCAGACGTCCTGGGCGCGGTGGCAGCGGGGGTGGAAGGGGCAGCCGCTCGGCATCGCGAGCAGGTTCGGCGGGAGGCCCTTGATCGCGAAGAGCTCCTTGCCCTTCTGGTCCAGGCGCGGGATGGAGGCGATCAGCCCCTCGGTGTAGGGGTGACCGGGGTTCGCGTAGAGCGGCCCGACGTCGGCGCGCTCCATGATCTGCCCGGCGTACATCACCGAGATGCGGTCGGCCACGTCGGCCACGACGCCCAGGTCGTGGGTGATCAGCATGAGCCCCATCCGGCGCTCCTCGCGCAGCTCCTGCAGCAGCGCCATGATCTGCGCCTGGACGGTGACGTCCAGGGCGGTGGTCGGCTCGTCGGCGATCAGCACCGCCGGGTCGAGCGCGATCGCCATCGCGATCATGATCCGCTGGCGCATGCCGCCGGAGAACTGGTGCGGGTAGGCCTTCACCCGCTCCTTGGCGGCCGGGATCTGCACCCGCTCCATCAGCCGGACGGCCCGCTCCAGGGAGTCGGACTTGTTCATGCCCTCGTGGACGCGGAACATCTCCGCGATCTGCCAGCCCACCGGGAAGACGGGGTTCAGCGCGGAGAGCGCGTCCTGGAAGATCATCGAGATCTCCGGGCCGCGCACCCGGCGCCGGTCCTTGTCGCTCATCTTCAGCAGGTCCTGGCCGCGGTAGCGGATCTTGCCGCGGGGGATGTGGGCCGGGGGCATGTCGAGGATGCCCATGATGGCCTGCGCCGTCACGGACTTGCCCGAGCCCGACTCACCGAGCACGGCGAGGGTCTCGCCCTCCTGGAGGTACAGGTCCACGCCGTTGATCGCGCGGGCCACCCCCTCGCGGGTGTGGAACTCCACGTGGAGGTCCTCGACCTCCAGCAGCGAGCCCTCGTAGGACCCGTTGGACTTGGAGGGACGTCCCATGGTTTCGGCTGTCATCGAATCACTTTCCGGTTCACCGCGACTTGGGGTCGAACGCGTCTCGCACCGCGTCGCCGAGCATGATGAACCCGAGGACGGCGAGGCTGAGGAACATGGCGGGGAACAGCAGGACGTGCGGCGCGGAGCGCATCGCGTTGGTCGCCTCGGAGATCATCACGCCCCAGGAGACGGTGGGCGGCTCCAGGCCGATGCCCAGGAAGGACAGCGCGGCCTCGGCCGAGATGAAGACCCCGAGGTTGATCGTCGAGACCACGATGACCGGCCCCAGCGCGTTGGGCAGGATGTGCGAGGTGATGATCCGCAGCGGCGAGGCACCCAGGGCGCGGGCGGCCTGGACGTAGTCGTTGGGCTTGACCTGCAGCACCGACGAGCGCATCAGCCGGAAGAGGCTCGGCCAGCCGAGGACCACCAGCACCAGCACCACCTGGAAGACGATGGTGAAGTAGCCGGCGTCGTCGGTGCGCAGCGTCGAGAGCAGGATGATCGCGCCGAGCAGCAGCGGGATCGCGAAGAAGATCTCGGCGAACCGGCTGATCAGCGCGTCGATCCAGCCGCCGTTGTAGCCGCCGACGAGGCCGAAGAACGAGCCCAGCACCGCGGTGCCGATGGTCGCGAACAGGCCGACCAGGATCGAGGCGCGGGCGCCGTAGATGCAGCGGGCGTAGATGTCGTAGCCCTGGGTGTCGCGCCCGAACCAGGCGTCACCGCTCGGGGTGGCGCGGGCCTCGGACAGGATGAACTCGCGGGGACCGGTGTTGGTGAACAGCGAGGGCCAGATGGCCATCACCACGAACACGGCGATGATGCTCGCCGAGATCCAGAACATCGGCTTGCGACGCAGCTCGCCCCAGGCCTGTCCCCGCAGGGACTGGCCGCCGGCGGTGCTGCGGGCCGCGGGGGCCTCGTCGGGGCCCCCCACGAGCGGGCCGGCGTGGCCGCCCGTCGCGAGAGTCTCGTTGATGTCAGTCATGGCTGATCCTCGGGTCGAGTACGCCGTACAGCAGGTCCACGATGAGGTTGGCGAGCAGGTAGATCAGCACCAGCGCCGTGACCGCACCGACGACGGCGATCCCGTCGCGCTGGTGGATGCCCTGGAAGATGTAGTTGCCGACACCGGGGATGTTGAAGATGCCCTCGGTGATGATCGCGCCACCGAGCAGGGCGCCGAAGTCGTAGCCCAGGAAGGTGACGACCGGGATCATCGAGTTGCGCAGCGCGTGGACGCCGACCACCCGGCCCCGGCTCAGGCCCTTGGCGGTGGCGGTACGGATGTAGTCGGACTTCATGTTGTCCGCGAGGTTCGTGCGCATCAACCGGGCCAGGTAGGCCAGCGACGTCGAGGCCAGCACGAAGGCCGGGAGGAACAGGTCGTAGAACGTGGCGTCCATGGAGACGGTGACCGGGAACCAGCCCGCGCGCACGCCGAGGTAGAGCTGGGCGACGCGGCCGATCACGAACACCGGGATCGAGATCACGAACAGCGTGCTGACCAGCACCAGCCCGTCCACGAACCCGCCTTTTCGCAACCCTGCGAGGACGCCGGCCAGGACTCCGATCACGGCCTCGATCACGAGGGCCATGGCGCCGAGCTTGGCGGTGACCGCGAAGCGCTCGGAGAGCTCCTCGCTGACCGGGTTGCCGTAGCGGTTCTCGCCGAAGTCGCCCTGGACGACGTTGCCGAGGTACTTCACGTACTGGACGACCAGCGGGTCGTCGAGGTTGTACTTCTCACGGAACTGCGCGACGTAGGCATCCGAACAGGGTCGTTCGCCGCACTTGCCGGCCGTGGGGTCGCCCGGCATGGCGAACACCATCGCGTAGATGAGGAACGTCGCACCGAGAACGACCGGGATCATCTGCAAGAGCCGGCGGGCGATGTAGTTGCCCATCTTGCCTCCGTCGTTTCGATCTCGTCACAAAGCGCGCGGCCAAGCCGCGCGCGGTCGGGGGGAATTGTTGCATCAGCGGAACAATGTCCCACTGACCGGGGGTGTGCTGGCCGCTTACCGCGACCAGCACACCCCCGTATCAATGCTGGGTCAACCCAGTGTCATTGCTGGATCGACCCAGTGTCATTGCTGGATCGACCCAGTGTCACTTGAGGGTGACGTTGGCGTAGTCCGGGACACCGAACGAGTTGACGGCAACCTCGTTCACGCTGTCCGACCAGCCCACGTTGGCCGTGGAGTACCACAGCGGGATGACGCGCATGTCCTCGGCCAGGCGAAGCTCGGCCTCCTGGTACTTGGCGTTGGCCTCGTCCAGGGACTCGGCGGCAGCGCCCTCCTTGGTCAGGCGGTTGAAGTCGGCGTCGTCGAAGTCGTAGTAGTTCGACGCCGCGCCCTTGGCGTACAGCGGCACGAGGAAGTTCTCGATGGACGGGTAGTCCATCTGCCAGCCCGAGCGGAACATGCCCTTGGTCTTGCGCTCGTCCAGGTCGGTGAGGAAGGTCGCGAAGTCGACCGTCTTCTTGACCGTGCACTCGACGCCCAGCGCCCCCTTGATGGAGTTGCAGGCAGCCTCGGCCCAGGGGCCGTGGTCCGCGTCGCCGTTGACCGTGATGGTCAGCGCGTCGCCCTTGTAGCCACCGGCGGCCTCGAGGGTCTCCTTGGCCTTCTCCGGGTCGTAGACACAGGCGTCGCCGCACTGGTCGGCCTTGTAGCCGTCGACGACGGGCGAGACCCAGCCGGTGGCGGGCTCACGCGAGCCGGCGAAGATCTGGTCGATGATCTCCTGGCGGTTGATCGCCATCGAGATGGCCTTGCGGACCTCGGGGTTCGCCAGGTTCTTGTCCACGTCGGGGTTGATGCCGAGCAGCTGGATCACGCCGACCTCACGGGTGGTGCCGCGGTCGGAGAGGTCCTGCAGCCACTGGTCGCCGGTGAGGACGTCGGTGGGGATCTCGTTGGTGATGTCCAGCTCGCCGCTGACGACCTCGTTGTAGGCCGCGTTGGAGTCGGTGTAGATCCGGAACGTGATCTGGTCGACCTTGCCGGCGAAGTCACCGGAGTACTCCGGGTTCTTGCTCACCACGATCTGCTGGTTCTTGTCCCAGGTGTCGACCTTGTAGGGGCCGGCGCCGACGGGAGCCTCACCGAAGGCCTCGGGGTCCTCGAAGAAGGACTCCGGAAGCGGGGCGAAGGCGGTGTAGCCCAGACGCACGGGGAGGTTCGAGACCTTCTCGGTGGTCTTGATCGTGAAGGTCTTGTCGTCGACGACCTTGAGGCCCGAGAGCTCCTTGGCGGCCGGCTCCTTCTTGCACTCCTCGTCGGCGCACTGCATGTCCGCGTAGCCCTCGAAGGGCTCGAAGAAGTAGTTGGCCTGGTAGCCGTTGGGGCCGTACGCGGCGTAGTTCCACGCGTCGACGAAGCTGGCCGCCGTGACGGGGGTCCCGTCGGAGAAGTTGTAGTCGTCCTTGATGGTGACCGTGAACGTCTGGTTGTCGTCGGTCTCGATGGACTCGGCGATGTCCATCTCCGGCTCGGCGTTCTCCACGTTGTAGTGGACGAGCTTGGAGGTGGTCACGTCGAGGACGTCACCACCGCAGGTCTCGGCCGTGTTCTGCGGGACGAGCGGGTTCTCCGGGTTGCATCCGCGAACGACGATCTCACCGCCCGAGCCCCCGTTGCTGCCCTCGGCATTGTTCTTGTCGTCGTCGTCGCCCGATCCACAAGCCGACGCAACGAGCGTCAAGGCAGAGACGGCGACGACAGCCATGGAGCGGGAAACGCGTCGCATGTATGTCCTCCTTCTGATGGCAAATCACGTGCTCGATGTCCGAGCGCTGGACCGGACTCTATGTGCCCGGGCGTGCCGGATCGATCACTCGCGCGTAACGATCCGGACACGGGTGCGGGTATCGGGGTTTGGCCGATCAGCCCTCGGACGGGTTTTCCTGCGCCGGCTTGGCATCCACACCGGCTTCTTTGCGCTGTGCGGGCGTGATCGGCGCAGGAGCCGACGTCAGGGGATCGTAGCCTCCTCCGGACTTGGGGAAGGCGATCACGTCGCGGATCGAGTCCGCCCCCGCGAGGATCGCGGCGATGCGGTCCATCCCGATCGCGATGCCGCCGTGCGGCGGGGCGCCGTACTTGAGCGCGTCGAGCAGGAACCCGAACTTCTCGTCCGCCTCCTCGTCGGTGATCCCCATCACCGCGAAGACCCGCTTCTGCACGTCCTCGCGGTGGATCCGGATCGAGCCGCCCCCGAGCTCGCTGCCGTTGCAGACGATGTCGTAGGCGTAGGCCAGCGCGGAGCCGGGGTCGCGGTCGAAGGTGTCGAGGAACTCCGGCTTGGGGCTGGTGAACGCGTGGTGGACGGCCGTCCACGACCCTGCGCCGACGGCCACGTCGCCGCTGGCCACGGCCTCCGAGCTCGGCTCGAACAGCGGCGCGTCCACGACCCAGGTGAAGGCGAACGCGCTCTCGTCGATCAGCCCGCCGCGGCGGCCGATCTCCAGGCGCGCGGCGCCGAGCAGGGCACGGCTGGACTTGGTGGCGCCGGCGGCGAAGAAGATGCAGTCGCCGGGCGCGGCGCCGACGTGCGCGGCCAGGCCAGCCTTCTCCTCGTCGGTGATGTTCTTGGCCACCGGGCCGGTCAGCGAGCCGTCCTCCTGGACCAGCACGTAGGCCAGGCCCTTGGCGCCGCGCTGCTTGGCCCACTCCTGCCAGGCGTCGAGCTTCTTGCGCGGCTGGCTGGCGCCGCCGGGCATCACCACCGCGCCGACGTACTCGGCGTTGGCCGGGGAGAACACCCGGAACGGGGTGTCCTTGAAGTACTCGGTGCACTCGACGAGCTCCAGGCCCATCCGCAGGTCGGGCTTGTCGGAGCCGAAGCGCGCCATCGCGTCGGCGTAGGTCATCCGCGGGATCGGCCGCGGGATCTCGACGTCGATGAGCCGCCACATCGAGGCCAGGATCTCCTCCATCAGCTCGATGACGTCGTCCTGCTCGATGAAGCTCATCTCGATGTCGAGCTGGGTGAACTCGGGCTGCCGGTCGGCGCGGAAGTCCTCGTCGCGGTAGCAGCGCGCGATCTGGTAGTAGCGCTCCATGCCGGCCACCATCAGCAGCTGCTTGAACAGCTGCGGGCTCTGCGGCAGCGCGTACCAGCTGCCCGGGTGCAGTCGGGCCGGCACCAGGAAGTCGCGGGCGCCCTCGGGGGTGGAGCGGGTCAGCGTGGGCGTCTCGATCTCGACGAACTCGTGACCCTCGAGGACGTCGCGCGCGGCCTTGTTGATCTTGCTGCGCAGGCGCAGGGCGTGGTTGGGCCCGCTGCGGCGCAGGTCGAGGTAGCGGTGCTTGAGGCGCACCTCCTCCCCCACGTCGACGTGGTCGTCGATCGGGAACGGCAGCGGGGCGGAGGTGCTGAGCACCTCGACTCCCCCGTCCGCGTCCGCGATGACCTCGATCTCGCCGCTGGGCAGGTTGGGGTTGGCGTTGCCCTCGGGGCGCAGCGAGACCGTGCCGGTGATCTTCAGGCAGTACTCGTTGCGCAGGCTGTGCGCGACGGCCTCGTCACGCACCACCACCTGGACCACGCCGCTGGCCTCGCGCAGGTCGAGGAACGCGACGCCACCGTGATCGCGCCTGCGGCCCACCCACCCGGCGAGGGTGACGGTCTGGCCGACGTGCTCGGCGCGCAGGGCGCCGGCGTCATGGGTGCGGATCACGAGAATTGCTCCTTGGTGGGGGTCGGTACTGCGGCGTCAGGGGTGTCCGGGGTGTCTGCGCTCGGCGCGGGGGCCGAGCCGGGGGCCACCAGGTCGCGCAGGGTCGCGACGAGGTCGTCGAGGGCGACGCTGCGCTGCTCGCCGGTGTCCATCTCCTTGAGCTGGGCGGTGCCCTGCTCGAGGTCGCGCTCGCCGAGTACGACGACGTAGGCCGCCCCCGACTTGTCCGCGGCCTTCATCGCGCCCTTGAGCCCGCGCCCGCCGAACGCCTGGTCGGTGCGGACGCCGGCGCGGCGCAGCTCGGTGGCGAGCAGAGCGGCCCGGCCGCGGGCGGCGCCCAGCGGTACGACGTACGCGTCGAGGGCGCGAGCCGGGCCGACCGCGAGTCCCTCGGCCTGGCAGGCGAGGAAGGTGCGGTCGAGGCCCAGCCCGAAGCCGATCCCGGACAGCTCCTGGCCACCGAGCTCGGCCATCAGGCCGTCGTAGCGACCGCCGCCGCCGATCCCGGACTGGGCGCCGAGGCCGTCGTGGACGAACTCGAAGGTGGTGCGGGTGTAGTAGTCGAGGCCGCGGACCAGCCGCGGGCTCAGCGTGTACGGCGTGCCGGCGGCGTCGAGCAGCGCGCGCACCTCGCCGAAGTGCTCGGCGCAGTCCGCGCACAGGTGGTCGAGCATCAGCGGCGCCTCGCCGAGCTGGGCCTGCACCTCGGGGCGCTTGTCGTCGAGGACGCGCAGCGGGTTCAGCACCGAGCGCTCCCGGGTCGCCTCGTCGAGGTCGAGCCCAGCGAGGAAGGCGGTGAGCCGCTCGCGGTAGCCGGGCCGGCACTCGCGGCAGCCCAGCGAGGTCAGCTCGGTGCGGTAGCCGGTCAGCCCCAGGGATCGGTAGCCGTCGTCGGCGATCGCGATGACCTCGGCGTCCAGGGCCGGGTCGTCGGAGCCGATCGCCTCGATGCCGAGCTGCTGGAGCTGGCGGTAGCGGCCGTGCTGGGGGCGCTCGGCGCGGAAGAACTGCCCGGCGTACCAGAGCTTCACCGGCAACTGGCCGCGGTCCAGGCTGTGCTCGATGACGCTGCGCATCACCCCGGCGGTGCCCTCGGGGCGCAGGGTCAGCGAGCGGCCGCCGCGGTCGGTGAAGGTGTACATCTCCTTGGAGACCACGTCGGTGGACTCCCCCACCCCGCGCACGTAGAGCGCGGTGTCCTCGAAGACCGGCAGCTCGATGTAGCCGTAGCCGGCGTTGATGGCCGGCGCGGACAGCGCCGCCTGGATCGCCAGCCAGGCCGCCGAGGCGGGGGGAAGGTATTCGGGCACGCCCTTGGGTGCCGCGAGCTTGGGCAACATGTGATTCACAGACCTCGGGTGACTCGGCCTGCGGACCCGGTCTCGCCGGGGGACTCGATGAGCTCACGCAGGAAGGGGTTGGTGGCGCGCTCGCGACCGATCGACGTCTGCTCGCCGTGCCCGGGCAGCACCACGATGTCGTCGGACAACGGCAGCACCTTGTCGGTCAGGCTGCGCAGCATCGTGGGATGGTCCCCGCCGGGCAGGTCGGTGCGCCCGATCGAGCCGGCGAAGAGCAGGTCGCCGGAGAACATCAGCTCGGAGATCTCCGGCTGGCCCGCCGCCGCGCCGTACGGCGTGCGGAAGGTGACCGACCCCTCGGTGTGGCCGGGGGTGTGGTCCACGACGAAGGTCAGCCCGGCGATCTCCAGGCTCTGGGCGTCGCCGAGCTCGCGGACGTCGTCGGGCTCGGCCCAGGTGTAGTCGCCGCCCAGGAGCATCTGGGTGCTCTCGCGCGACATGCCGGCCATCGGGTCGGTGAGCAGGTGCCGGTCGCGGGGGTGGATCCACGCGGTGGCGTCGTAGGTGCCGGCCACCGGGGCCACCGACCACATGTGGTCGATGTGTCCGTGGGTGACCAGGACGGAGACCGGCTTGAGCCGGTGCTCGCGCACCACCTCCGCGACGCCGGCGGCGGAGTCCTTGCCGGGGTCGATGACGACGCACTCGTTGCCCGCCCCGGTCGCGACGACGTAGCAGTTCGTCCCCCAGGGACCGGCAGGAAACCCAGCGATCAGCACCCAGGCAGACTACCGAGCGCGACAACGTTCCGTCGCATCGGTTCTGGGCACCGGACAGGGCGAGGGCGGGCACGTTGCGCGGTCGATCGCTAGCATGGGCGCCTGCCACCGTTCGGCCGAGTGAAGAGGATTACCAGTGACGGGTCAAGAGTGGGGTCGAGTCGCCGAGGATGGCACGGTCTACGTGCGCACCTCCGATGGCGAGCGCTCCGTGGGGCAGTACCCCGAAGGCACCCCTGAGGAAGCACTGAAGTTCTTCACCGAGCGGTACGCCGCGCTCGCCTTCGAGGTGGAGCTGCTGGAGAAGCGGATCGTCTCGGGGGTGATGACGCCGGAGGAGGCCACCGAGTCGGTGACGAAGGTGCGCGCCCAGGTCACCGGGGCCAACGCCGTCGGCGACCTCGAGGGGCTCGCCACCCGCCTGGACGCGCTCGGGGAGGTGATCGAGGCCCAGCGCGAGGCGCGGAAGGCGGAGAAGGCCGAGAAGCTCGCCGCGTCGCGGGTCGAGAAGGAGCGCATCGTCGCGCAGGCCGAGAAGCTGGCCGCCGGCAACGACTGGCGCAACGGCGCCAACCGGCTGCGCGAGCTGCTCGAGGAGTGGAAGGCGCTGCCCCGCCTCGACCGCCCCTCCGACGACACCCTGTGGCGGCGCTTCTCCACCGCCCGCACCGCCTACACCCGCCGGCGCAAGTCGCACTTCGCCGAGCAGCACGAGAAGCGCGACGCGGCCAAGGCGATCAAGGAGCGGCTCGCGACCGAGGCGGAGGCCCTGGCCACGTCCACCGAGTGGGGTCCGACCGCCGGCCGGTTCCGTGACCTGATGCGCGACTGGAAGGCCGCCGGGCCGGCCCAGCGCGAGATCGACGACGCCCTGTGGAAGCGGTTCCGCGGCGCCCAGGACGCCTTCTTCGGTGCCCGCGACGCCTCCAACGCCGAGCTGGACCGCGAGTTCGCGGCCAACGCCGAGGTCAAGGAGAAGCTCCTGATCGAGGCCGAGGCGCTGCTCCCGGTGGGCGACGTCGAGGCCGCCAAGCGCTCCTTCCGCGACCTGGCGGACCGCTGGGACGCCGCCGGCAAGGTCCCCCGCGACCGGATCAAGGACCTCGAGGCCCGGATGCGCAAGGTCGAGCAGGCGATCCGCACCGTCGAGGACGAGCAGTGGAAGCGCTCGAACCCGGAGAAGTCCGCCCGCGCCGACGACATGGTCACCAAGCTGGAGAAGGCGATCGCCGACGTCGAGACCCAGCTCGACTCCGCCCGCGCCGGCGGCGACGCGAAGAAGATCAAGGACCTCGAGGAGAACCTCGCCTCGCGCCAGGCCTTCCTGGACATGGCCCGCAAGGCCGCCGAGGAGTTCAGCGGCTGAGTTTGTGGGCGGGCGCGGCGCGGCGCGCGGCGCCCGGCGGGTGGCGCGCGGCGCTCGGCGCTCGGCGGATGGCGCGGCGCCCGGCGCTCGGCGGATGGCGCGGCGCCCGGCGCTCGCCGTACTGGGCACGTGAAACCCGCACTTCCCACGTGTTGCAACGTGTGGGAAGTGCGGGTTTCACGAGTTAACTCGTGAACGCCACACCCGGCGCTACCACTCAAGCCACTTGCGCCCCACACAAAGCGCCCGACTCACCCCGGCCGAACTGACCACACGAAACCCCCACTTCCCACGTGTTGCAACGTGTGGGAAGTGCGGGTTTCACGAGTTAACTCGTGAATCCCGCGGCGAGCGCCACACTTACTGCGTCACCCGGTACGCGTCGAACACCCCCGGCACCGTGCGCACGGCGCGCAGCACCGAGTCGAGGTGCTTGGCGTCGGCCATCTCAAAGGTGAAGCGGCTCTTGGCGACGCGGTCGCGGGTGGTGCTCAGCTGGGCACTGAGGATGTTCACGTGGACGTCCGAGAGCGCCATCGTGATGTCGGAGAGCAGCCGGGCCCGGTCGAGCGCCTCGACCTGGATGTTGACCAGGAACGTCGAGAGCGCGGTGGGTGCCCACTCCACGTCGAGGAGTCGCTCGGGCTGGTTGGTGAGCGCGGTGGCGTTGGTGCAGTCGCGACGGTGCACCGAGACTCCCCCGCCCTTGGTGACGAAGCCCAGGATCGGGTCCGGCGGCACCGGGGTGCAGCACTTAGCCAGCTTGACCCACACGTCGGCGACGCCCTTGACGATGACGCCGGTGTCGCCGGGCGTGGTCGCCTTGGACCGCGACCGGCGGTGGGTGATGTTGATGCCCTCGGCCAGGTCCTCCGCGGCACCGGCGGGCCCGCCGTGCACCTCGAGCACGTGGCGTACGACGGCCTGGGCGCTGAGGTTGCCCTCCCCCACCGCGGCGTAGAGCGCGGTCACGTCGGCGAGCTTGTAGTGGGCCGCCGCCGCCGAGAGCGTCTCGTGCGAGAGCAGCCGCTTGAGGGGCAGCCCCTCCTTGCGCATCAGCCGGGCGATCTGGTCCTTGCCGCGCTCGATGGCCTCGTCGCGGCGCTCCTTGGTGAACCACTGCCGGATCTTGGAGCGGGCCCGCGGCGACTTCACGAACGTCAGCCAGTCGCGCGAGGGCGCGGCGCTGTCGGACTTGGAGGTGAAGACCTCGACCACGTCGCCGTTCTCGAGCGTGGACTCCAGCGGGACCAGGCGGCCGTTGACCCGGGCGCCGATGGTGCGGTGCCCGACCTCGGTGTGTACGGCGTAGGCGAAGTCGACCGGTGTGGCGCCGACGGGCAGCGCGATCACGTCGCCGCGCGGGGTGAAGACGTAGACCTCGGCGCGGTTGATCTCGAAGCGCAGCGACTCCAGGAACTCGCCCGGATCCTCGACCTCGCTCTGCCAGTCCAGGAGCTGGCGCACCCAGGTCATGTCGTCGACGTCGCCGCGGCGCTCGGTGTCGACGCCGGCGCGCCCGTTCTCCTTGTACTTCCAGTGCGCAGCGACGCCGTACTCGGCGCGGCGGTGCATCGCGAAGGTACGGATCTGCAGCTCGACGGGCTTGCCCTGCGGACCGATCACGGTCGTGTGCAGCGACTGGTACATGTTGAACTTGGGCAGCGCGATGTAGTCCTTGAACCGGCCGAGGACCGGGTTCCACCGGGCGTGCAGGACGCCGAGCGCGGAGTAGCAGTCGCGGTCCTCCTCGACCAGGATCCGGATCCCGACCAGGTCGTAGATGTCGGTGAACTCGCGTCCGCCGACGATCATCTTCTGGTAGATCGAGTAGTAGTGCTTGGGCCGCCCGGTGACACGGGCCTTGACCCGGGCCTCCTTGAGATCGGCCTCCACCTGGGCGATCACCTCGGCCAGGAACTGATCACGCGAGGGCGCCCGCTCGGCGACCATCCGGACGATCTCGTCGTAGATCTTCGGGTGCAGGGTCGCGAACGCGAGGTCCTCGAGCTCCCACTTGAGGGTGTTCATGCCGAGGCGGTGGGCCAGCGGCGCATAGATGTCGAGCGTCTCGCGGGCCTTGCGCTCCTGCGTCTCCTGCTTGACGTAGCGCAGCGTGCGCATGTTGTGCAGGCGGTCGGCGAGCTTGATCACCAGCACCCGGATGTCGCGCGACATCGCGACGATCATCTTGCGGATCGTCTCGGCCTGGGCGGAGTCGCCGTACTTGACCTTGTCGAGCTTGGTCACGCCGTCGACCAGGCGGGCGACCTCGTCGCCGAACTCCTCGCGCAGCTGGTCGAGCGTGTACGGCGTGTCCTCGACCGTGTCGTGCAGAAGCGCGGCCACCAGCGTCGGCTCGGTCATCCCGATGTCGGCGAGGATGGTGGTCACCGCGAGCGGGTGGGTGATGTAGGGGTCGCCGCTCTTGCGCGTCTGCGTCCCGTGCATCTTCTCCGCGACCAGGTAGGCGCGCTCGAGCAGCGCCAGGTCGGCCTTGGGGTGGTTCGCGCGCACGGAGCGGAAGAGCGGCTCCAGGACCGGGTTGCCGCTCTGGGCCCGCGTGCCGATGCGGGCCAGCCGGGCTCGCATGCTGCGCGTCGACGTGCCGGCCGGCTGGGGCGCACGTTCGCGCAACGGCGGAACGTCGCGATCCTCGGTCATTGGCACAGTCTAGGGCTCGGCCGCAGCGGGAGTCGAAAGTGTGGTGCGCGCTCGCTCAGACGGCCGTCACGACCCTCAGGTCGGTGTCGCCCAGGGCGTCACGACCGGAGAGGAACGTGAGCTCCAGCAGCACCGCGATGGCGTGGACCTCGCCGCCGCAGGCCCGCACGAGGTCCTGAGTGGCGGCGAGGGTGCCGCCGGTGGCGAGCACGTCGTCGACGAGCAGCACGCGCTCGCCGGGGGCGATCGCGTCACGGTGCAGCTCCAGGGTGGCCTGGCCGTACTCGAGGTCGTAGGAGACCGCGTGCGTCTCGCGCGGCAGCTTGCCGACCTTGCGCACCGGCACGAACCCGACGCCGAGGGCGAGCGCGACCGGGGCGCCGAGGATGAAGCCGCGCGCCTCCATGCCGAGCACCTTGTCGACGACCGGGCGGCCCTGCTCGTCGCGCCCGGCCTCGGCCAGCGCCTCGATCACGGTGGCGAACGCCGTGTGGTCGGCGAGCAGCGGAGTGATGTCCTTGAACATGACGCCCGGCTTGGGGAAGTCGGGGACGTCGGGCACGAAGCGCGACATGGCGTCGCCGGCGCGCAGCAGCACGTCGCTGGGGCTCACGGAGAGCTCACGACTCCTTGCGGAGGTTGGGTCCCTCGTCGGGGCGCTCGGCGGAGGCGTCCGGGTGCTCCACCTCGGCCGGGGCCTCGAACGCGTCGTCGGCGACGGGCTCGCTCAGCACGTTGGCGATGGCCCCGCGGGCCACCTCGAGCACGGTGCCCGGAGCGACCTCGATGTGCAGCCGGTCGGCGGCCTCGGTGCTCTGCACGGTCCCGAAGATGCCGGAGGAGAGCATCACGCGGTCGCCGGCGGCGAGCCCGCTCTGCATCTGGCTGAGCTGCTTCTGACGACGCGAGGCGGGACGGATCATCAGCAGCCAGAAGATCACCGCGATGGCGATGATGGGCAGGAACTCCACGACAGGGGGCCTTTCGGATGTACAACGGGTGAGCACGGAGGGCGGCGACGCCACGCTCCGATGAGCCAGTCTAGTCCGGCAGCCCGGCCACGGCCGCACCCCCGCGATGTCCGCGCCGCCGCTCCCGGCGGCGGCCGCGGCCGACTCACTCGTCGAAGAGGGGCTCGTCTCCGGCCGGGTACGCCGACGGCGGCGCGGTCAGCCCGAGGTGCTGCCAGGCGGCCGGGGTGGCCACCCGCCCGCGCGGGGTGCGGGCCAGGAAGCCCATCCGGACCAGGAACGGCTCGGCGACCTCCTCGACGGTCTCGCGCTCCTCGCCGACGGCCACGGCCAGCGTGGAGACGCCGACCGGTCCACCGCCGAAGCGGCGGCACAGCACGTCGATCACCCCCCGGTCGAGCCGGTCCAGGCCGCACTGGTCCACCTCGTAGAGATCCAGCGCGGCGTGGGCGATCGGCAGGCTGACCACCCCGTCGGCGCGGACCTGCGCGTAGTCGCGCACCCGGCGCAGCAGCCGGTTGGCGATCCGCGGGGTGCCCCGGGAACGCGACGCGATCTCGGCGGAGCCCTCGTCGGTCAGCTCCACCCCGAGCAGGCCGGCGGAGCGGCGCACGATCAGGTCGAGCTCGGCGGGCTCGTAGAACTCCAGGTGGGCGGTGAAGCCGAACCGGTCGCGCAGGGGGCCGGGCAGCAGGCCGGCGCGGGTGGTGGCGCCGACCAGCGTGAACGGCGGGATCTCGATCGGGATGGCGGTGGCGCCGGGGCCCTTGCCGATGACGACGTCGACGCGGAAGTCCTCCATCGCCATGTAGAGCATCTCCTCGGCCGGGCGCGACATCCGGTGGATCTCGTCGACGAAGAGGACGTCGCCCTCGTTCATGCCCGACAGGATCGCGGCGAGGTCGCCGGCGTGGGTGATCGCCGGGCCGCTGGTCAGGCGCAGCGGCGTGCTCATCTCGGCGGCGATGATCATCGCCAGCGTGGTCTTGCCCAGTCCCGGCGGCCCGGAGAGCAGCACGTGGTCGGGCGCGCGCCCACGCTGGCGGGCCGCCTCCAGGACCAGCCCGAGCTGCTCGCGCACGCGGGTCTGGCCGACCACCTCGTCGAGGCTGCGTGGGCGCAGCGCGGCCTCGACGGCGCGCTCGTCGCCCTCTGCCTCGGCGGCCGTCAGCGAGCGCAGGTGCGCCTGCTCGGCGGCGGCCAGCTCGTCGACGTCCTCGTCGGAGTAGTCCATCTCAGGCCTTGCTCAGCGTGCGCAGCGCGGCGCGCAGCAGGGCGCCGACGTCCGGGGCGTCGCCGGCGTCAGGGGCGACCGACTCGACGGCCTTGTCGGCCTCCTTGGCCGACCAGCCCAGTCCGACCAGGCCCTGGTGGACCTGCTCGCGCCAGGCGGCGGCCGGGGCCGCGGCGCCGGGGCGGGCTCCGGAGCCGGTGGGCGGGCCGATGCGGTCCTTGAGCTCGAGGATGATCCGCTGGGCGCCCTTCTGGCCCACCCCGGGGACCCGGGTGAGCGTCTTGACGTCCTCGGCGGCCACCGCGCGGCGCAGATCGTCGGGGCTGAGCACGGCGATCATCGCCTGGGCGAGCTTGGGACCGACGCCGGAGGCGGTCTGCACCAGCTCGAAGACGGCCTTCTCGTCGGAGTCGAGGAAACCGAACAGCGTCAGGGAGTCCTCGCGCACCACCATGCTGGTGGGCAGCGTCGCCTGCTGGCCGGGGCGCAGGGTGGCCAGCGTGCCGGGCGTGCACATCAGCTCGAGGCCGACGCCGCCGACCTCCACCACGGCGCTGCTCAGCGTGACGGCGGCGACCTCGCCGCGCACGAACGCGATCATCTCTTCCTCCCTGCCGCAGCCACGGCTGCGTCGATGCGGGCCTGGGCGCCTCCGCGCCAGATGTGGGTGATCGCCAGCGCCAGCGCGTCGGCGGCGTCGGCGGGCTTGGGTGGCGCGGAGAGCCGCAGGATCCGGGTCACCATCGCACCGACCTGCGCCTTGTCGGCGCGTCCACTGCCGGACACCGCCGCCTTGACCTCGCTGGGGGTGTGCAACGCGACCGGCAGGCCCCTGCGGGCCGCGCAGACCATCGCGATGCCGCTGGCCTGGGCAGTGCCCATCACGGTGCTGACGTCGGAGCGGGCGAAGACCCGCTCGATGGCGACCGCGTCGGGCTGGAACTCGTCGAGCCAGGCGTCGACGCCGTTCAGGATCGTCACCAGCCGGATGGGCACCGGCTCCGAGGCCGAGGTGCGCAGCACGTTGACGTCGATCATCGTCAACGGCCGACCGACCTCTCCGTCGACGACTCCCATCCCGCAGCGGGTGAGTCCGGGATCGATCCCGAGGACACGCATCAAGCCAGCCTTCCGTCCGAACACCTGTTCGGAGGAACGCTATCGCGGGCCCCCCGCCGTACGGCGCAGGACACGCGGGGCGTCAGTCCTCCTCGAGCTCGGCCATCACCTCGTCGGAGACCGAGTGGTTGGCGAACAGGTTCTGCACGTCGTCGAGGTCCTCCAGGACGTCGACCAGGCGGAACATCTTCGCCGCCGCGTCCTTGTCGAGCTCGACCTGCAGGTCGGGCACGAACGAGGCGTCGGCGGAGTCGTAGTCGATGCCGGCGGCCTGCAGGGCGGTGCGCACCGCGACCAGGTCGGTGGCCTCGGAGATCACCTCGAAGGCGTCACCCAGGTCGTTGATGGTGTCGGCGCCGGCGTCCAGGGTGGCCTCGAGGAGGTCGTCCTCGGTGACGGTCTTGCCGTCCTGCTCGGCGGGCACCACCACGACGCCCTTGCGGTGGAAGAGGAACGACACCGACCCCGGGTCGGCCAGCGAGCCGCCGTTGCGGGTCATCGCGGTGCGGACCTCCATCGCGGCGCGGTTCTTGTTGTCGGTGAGGCACTCGATGAGCATCGCGACGCCGCTGGGCCCGTAGCCCTCGTACATGATCGTGGAGTAGTCCGCGCCACCCGCCTCGGCGCCCGAGCCGCGCTTGACCGCGCGGTCGATGTTGTCGTTGGGGACCGACGACTTCTTGGCCTTCTGGATGGCGTCGTAGAGGGTCGGGTTGCCGGAGGGGTCACCGCCGCCCATCCGGGCCGCGACCTCGATGTTCTTGATCAGCTTGGCGAACATCTTGCCGCGCTTGGCGTCGACGACGGCCTTCTTGTGCTTGGTCGTCGCCCATTTGGAGTGGCCAGACATGGGTCCCTCTTCTACTCGGACTGCGTGCGCGGACGTCGCGCCTTGCTGCGGATGCGCGGCGACACCGTCGACGGCCCCTGTCGGGCCTCGTCGATCCTACCTGGGGTGGCGCCGCTCACGGGCGGGGCTGCCAGCGCACCGCGATCTCCAGGACGCCGTCGCGCAGGCGCGAGGCGAGCCCGTGGTTGCGCAGGCACGCGGTGACCGGGCCGAGCAGGGCGTCGCCCTCGACGGCCAGGTGGCCGGTGGGATGGCGCAGCTCGCCGCACAGGACGGGCTCGTCGACGGCGCGCCACACGTCGAGGACCCCGAAGCGCAGGAGCCCGCGCAGCGTCGCCCCGGTGGCGACGATCCGCTCGGCCTCCGCGCGGGCCTCGGCCACCCCGGCGCCCACCAGCACCCGGACCCGGTGCTGCTCGCACTCGGCGAGCGCTGCCTTCAGCCGGTCGTGGCCGGTCGGCGCGGTCCAGCCGGCAGCGTCGGCGGCCAGGGCACGGCGTTCGGCCGCGATCCAGGCCCGGGCCAGCACCGAGGCCTCCAGGTGCGGCAGCGCCGCGTCGACGACCGCGACCACGTCGGCCAGCAGCTCCTCGGACGACAGCAGGCCCGAGCGGACCTGGAGCCGGACGTGCTCGCGCAGCTCCTGCTCGGTGCGGTCCTGCTGGGAGCTCACCGGCGCCCCTCAGGCATCGGGGGCGGCGTCGTGGGCGAGCGACTGCTGGCGCACCACCCAGATCCGCTGAGCCACGGTGATCGTGCTGGCGAAGGCCAGCGCCCACAGCGCGACGTACATCAGCACCGGGAGGTCGAAGATCGCGCCCAGGCCGGTCATCACCAGGATCGTGACCAGCCGGTCGGCGCGCTCGGCGATGCCGACCTTGGCCTGGAAGCCCAGGGACTCGGCCCGGGCCCGGGCGTAGGAGGTGACCGACCCCATCGCCAGGCAGATCAGCGAGAGCCACAGGTACAGGCGCGAGTCACCGGGGCCGGCGAAGTAGAGCGCCAGCCCGCCGAAGATCGAGGCGTCCCCGATCCGGTCCAACGTCGAGTCCAGGAACGCGCCGAACTTGCTGGAGCGTCCCGACATCCGCGCCATCGTGCCGTCGAGCAGGTCGCTGAAGACGAAGGCGGTGATCACCAGCACGCCGGTGAGCAGCATGCCGCGCGGGAAGAAGGCCAGGGCGCCGGCGCAGACACCGAGGGTGCCCACCAGCGTGACGGCATCGGGACTGACACCCAGCCTGGTCAGCAGGCGGGCGATGGGCGTGATGACCTTCGTCCAGAAGGCGCGGAATCTGTCCAACATGGCGGGAGCAGGCTAGCCGGTCGTCGGCGGTGTGGGGCGATGGGGCGTACGGTCGACACACGAAGCCACCCAGGCTTCCTCTCCAGGAGGCCTCATGAGCGACAAGTCGCCCCGTCAGGGCATGTCCAAGAAGTCCAGCAAGTCCCTCAAGGAGAAGCGCTCCGACAAGCGCGACAAGGCCGAGAGCGCCAGCGCCATGGAGAAGGCGGCACTCAAGGGCAAGAAGTAGCCCTCAGCCCGGCTCCCGGGCAGCTCACCTCCAGGCTGCGGCGAACAGCGCCCGGGTCTCGGTGAGGAGCTCGGGCAGGGTCTTGGTGCGCCCGATGATCGGCATGAAGTTCTGGTCACCTGCCCAGCGCGGTACGACGTGCTGGTGCAGGTGGGCGGAGATGCCGGCGCCGGCGATCGCGCCCTGGTTCATCCCGATGTTGAAGCCCTGCGCCCCCGAGACGGTGCGGACCACGCGCATCGCCTGGCGGGTGAGGTCGGCGATCTCGGCCGCCTCGGCGTCGGTGGTCTCGGTGTAGTCGGCGATGTGACGGTAGGGGCAGACCATCAGGTGCCCGGGCGCGTAGGGGTAGAGGTTGAGCACCACGTAGGCGAGCTCGCCGCGCACGACGACCAGGCCCTCCTCGTCGCCGAGCGTCGGGATCCGGCAGAACGGGCACTGTTCGGCCGACGAGCCGGCGGGCTTGTTCTCGCCGCGGATGTAGGCCATCCGGTGCGGCGTCCACAGCCGGTCGAGGTCGTCGGGCTCGCCGACGCCGTCCTGGTGCACCGCTTCGTCAGGCTGGCTCATGGGGATCACCCTAGGGCGGGCGCTCAGTACTGGTGGAACCAGCGTCCGAGGTCCGACTCGATGCCCGGGCAGGTGAGGTTCTGGTCGCGTCGGTCCTGCACCCACTGGCCGAGGACGGCGTCGCCGCCCTGGATCGACTCCCCCGCCCCGCAACGGCGCAGCGCCTCCTCGGCGGAGGTCTCCCCGGCGGCGCGCCACTCGGGCAGCCCGAGGGTGAGGTCGTCGACGATCTGCGCCCACAGGTACGGCGTGGAGTAGACGCCGACCGCGTAGCCGGCCGCGCGGTAGCCCTTGACCGAGCCCTCGACCACGGCGGCGTTGGCGACCGGGTCGGCGCTCCACTCGAAGTCCTTGACGGGCTCGACGTCGACCCAGACCAGCGGTGAGCGCAGCCCGGCGCGGCGCATCGCCGCGACGGCGTAGAGCGCCTGGTGGTAACCGGTGTTGGCCAGCGCGCCGAGGCGGGTGGCGCCGTCGTAGGGGCCGCTGGCGCCGTGCTCGGCGACCGCGGCGCGCTGCGGCCAGCTCGCCACCGCGTACGCCGCGGCCATCAGGCCCCGCTCGCGCACCCAGGCGACCTGGTCGCGCAGGCAGGGGTTCTCGGTGAAGCCGGGGCCGTTGGTCAGCCCGATCACCACGTACTCGGCCTGCGCGATCGGCATCGGCATGCCGAGCGTGCGCCGCTCGGGGATGCCGAGGCCGGGCGGGCACTGCGGCCAGCTGATGTCGGCGCCCAGCACCGCCTCCCCCGACGCCCGCGGCTTCGGCTTCCGCGGCTCCGGCAGGTCGGCGGCGGCCTGCTCGGCGAGCTCGGCCAGCGCCTGCAGCCGGGCGGCCTGGTCGTCCTGGACCGGCTTCACCACCGAGGTGGGGCCGGCGCTCGGCGCGGACGGGTCGGGCAGCGCGGGCTGGGTCTCCTGGGCCGGAGCGCAGCCGGCGAGCAGCGCGGCGGCGAGCACCAGGCCCGCGCCGCACCGCCGCACCCGCTCAGACCTGGACGCGGCTCTCGACCGCCTCGACCACGCGACGTACCGCCTCGTCGATGTCGACGCCGTTGTCCTGGTCGCCGTTGCGGTAGCGGAACGACACCGCGCCCGCCTCCACGTCGGCGTCGCCGGCGATCAGCATGAACGGGACCTTCTGCATCTGGGCGTTGCGGATCTTCTTCTGCATCCGGTCGTCGGACTCGTCGATCTCGACCCGGATCCCGGCCTTCTTCAGCCGCGCCGCCACCTCGTAGAGGTAGTCGTTGTGCCGCTCCGCGATCGGGATGCCGACGACCTGGACCGGCGCCAGCCAGGGCGGGAACGCGCCGGCGTAGTGCTCCACCAGGACACCCATGAACCGCTCGATGGAGCCGAACTTCGCGGAGTGGATCATCACCGGCTGCTGGCGCGAGCCGTCGGCGGCGACGTACTCGAGGTTGAAGCGGTCGGCCGAGGGCTGGTTGAAGTCGTACTGCACGGTGCCCATCTGCCAGGTCCGGCCGATGGCGTCGCGCGCCTGCACCGAGATCTTCGGGCCGTAGTAGGCCGCGCCGCCCGGGTCGGGCACGAGCTCGAGCCCGGTGGCCACCGCGACGTCCTCGAGGACCTGGGTGGCGACCGCCCAGTCCTCGTCGGAGCCGATGAACTTGTCCTTGGCGGCGTCGCGCGTGGACAGCTCGAGGTAGAAGTCGTCGATGCCGAAGTCGCGCAGCAGGCTGAGCATGAAGTTGAGCAGGTGCTCCACCTCGGCCGGTGCCTGCTCGGGGGTGACGTAGGAGTGCGAGTCGTCCTGGGCGAAGCCGCGCACCCGGGTCAGCCCGTGGATCACGCCGGACTTCTCGTGACGGTAGACGTGGCCGAACTCGAAGAGCCGCAGCGGCAGCTCACGGTAGGAGCGCTGGCGCGAGCGGTAGATCAGGTTGTGCATGGGGCAGTTCATCGCCTTGAGGCGGTAGTCCATGCCGTCCACGTCGAGGGCCGGGAACATGCCCTCGCCGTAGTAGGGCAGGTGACCGGAGGTGTAGAACAGCCCCTCCTTGGCGAGGTGCGGGGTGCCCACGTAGTCGAAGCCCTCCGCGATGTGGCGCTCGCGGACGTAGTCCTCCATCGCCCGCTTGATCACCCCGCCCTTGGGGTGGAAGACCGGAAGGCCGGAGCCGATCTCGTCGGGGAAGCTGAACAGGTCCAGCTCGCGGCCGAGCTTGCGGTGATCGCGGCGCTCGGCCTCCTCGATGCGGTGCAGGTGCGCGTCCAGCGCCTCCTTGGACTCCCAGGCGGTGCCGTAGATGCGCTGCAACTGCTTGTTCTTCTCGTCGCCGCGCCAGTACGCCGCGGCCGAGCGCATCAGCTTGAAGGCGGGGATCCGCTTGGTGGTCGGCAGGTGCGGGCCGCGGCACAGGTCCTTCCACGCGACCTCGCCCTTGCGGTTGAGGTTGTCGTAGATCGTCAGCTCGCTGCCGCCGACCTCGACCGAGGCGCCCTCGGCGGCGTCGGCGGAGTTGCCGGCGCCCTTGAGCCCGATCAGCTCGAGCTTGTACGGCTCGTCGACGAGCTCGTTGAGGGCGTCGGCGTCGGAGACCACCCGGCGGGAGAACTTCTGCCCCTCCTTGATGATCTTGCGCATCCGGCTCTCGATCTTGGCGAGGTCCTCGGGCACGAACGGCGTCTCGACGTCGAAGTCGTAGTAGAAGCCGTTCTCCACCGGCGGGCCGATCCCGAGCTTGGCGTCGGGGAAGATCTCCTGGACGGCCTGGGCCATCACGTGCGCGGTGGAGTGGCGCAGGATGTCGCGCCCGTCGGCGGAGTCGATGGCCACGCCCTCGACCTCGTCGCCCTCGACCAGCTCGTAGGCGAGGTCCTTGAGCTGTCCGCCGACGCGGGCCGCGATGATCGCCGGGTCCTCGGCGAAGAGCTCCCAGGCCTTGGTGCCCGCCTCGAGGGTCCGCTGCGTCACCGTTCGCCCAGAGCTCTCGTCTGCGCTGACGACGGTGACCTTGATCTCGGACACGTGGAGGCCTTTCCTACGAGGGTCGTGCGGACTCGGTGATCGTATCGGGCTTGGCCGACACGACGTACGACGCACACATGGACCGCACCCGCACGCGGGCCCGGGCCGCTGCCCCGGACCCGCGGGTCGCCGGGGTCACGGGACGACGAGGGTGATCGTCTCGGCCACGCAGACCGGCCGCTCACCGCCCTCGGCCTCGACCGACCACGAGGTGCGGACCTGGGCCCCTGACGACACCGACGTGACCGACCTGAACGTGGCCGAGCCCCGGATGCGGGTGCCGGTGCGCAGTGGTGCGGGGAACCGCACCTTCTCGGAGCCGTAGTTGAGCCGGGCGCTGCCCGCTTCGATCCGGAAGAGCCGCAGCCCGAATCCCGGCAGCATCCCGAGCGTGAGCAGGCCGTGCACGATGGTGCCGCCGAAGGGCGACTCCGCGGCCCGCGCGGCGTCGACGTGTATCCACTGGTGGTCGCCGGTGAGGTCGGCGAAGGTGTCGACATCAGCCTGGTCGAGGGTGACCCAGTCGGTGGTGCCGAGCGGCTCGCCGACGCAGGCCTCGATCTCCTCGATGCTGGAGAGGACGCGCATTCAGACCACCCGCTCGAAGACCGCCGCGAGCCCCTGGCCGCCGCCGATGCACATGGTTTCCAGCGCGTAGCGTCCCTCCCGGCGCTGCAGCTCGCGGGCGAGCGTCGCCAGCATCCGGCCTCCCGTCGCTCCGACGGGATGGCCCAACGAGATCCCCGAGCCGTGGACGTTGGTGCGCTCGTGGTCGGCGTCGGTGAACTTCCACTCGCGCATCACCGCCAGCGCCTGCGCGGCGAACGCCTCGTTGAGCTCGATCAGGTCGATCTCGTCCAGCGACAGGTCGGCCCGGTCGAGCGCGGCCTGGGTCGCCGGGACGGGACCGATGCCCATGATCTTGGGCTCGACACCCGCGACCGCCCAGCTGACCACGCGCACCAGCGGGGTGAGGCCGAGCCGCTCGGCATTCTCCGGGGTGGTGACGATCGACAGCGACGCGGCGTCGTTCTGGCCGCTGGCGTTGCCGGCCGTCACAGTCGCCTCGGGATCCACGCCTGCGAGGATCGGCTTGAGCTTCGCCAGCGACTCCATGCTGGTCTCCGGGCGGGGGTGCTCGTCGACGGTGACGACCGTGGACTCGCCACGGCGACCGGGCACCGTCACGGGGACGATCTCCTCCGCCAGCACGCCGGACTCCTGGGCGGCGACGGCGCGCTGGTGCGACTGCACGGCCAGAGCGTCCTGCTCGTCGCGAGGGATCGCGTACAGCCGGCGCAGGTTCTCGGCGGTCTCGAGCATCCCGCCCGGCACCGGGTAGTGGCGCCCGCCAGCGGTGGAGCGGGCCCGGGCCAGGCTGTCGTGCATCGTGACCCCCGAGCGAGCACCGCCCCAGCGCATGTCGGTGGAGTAGAACGAGGCGTTGCTCATGCTCTCGGTGCCGCCGGCCACGACCAGGTCCATAACGCCGGTCTGCACCTGCATCGCGGCGTTGAGCACGGCTTGCAGCCCGGAGCCGCAGCGCCGGTCCAGATGCTGGCCCGGCACGCTGACCGGGAGCCCTGCGTCGAGCGCCACGACGCGGCCGATGGCGGGCGCCTCGCTGTTGCCGTTGCAGTGGCCGAGGATCAGGTCGTCGACCTCCTCGCCCGGCAGGCCGGTCCGCTCCATCAGGCCCCGGAGCGCCGCGACTCCCAGGTCGACGGCGGTGAGGTTGGCGAACATGCCGCCGTAGCGGCCGATCGGGGTCCGGATCGGTTCGCAGATGACTGCTTCACGCATGGGCATGGGGAGTGCCTTCCTTCAGAGGGTGTGCGTCGAGGGTGGTGCGGGGCGCGCCGTCGGGGCCCGACAGCTGCGCTGTGACCCGGGACGAGTGCTCGTCGTGGGTGATGCGGGCGGGCTCGGCGCAGAACAGCGGAGCCCGGTTGCGGTGCTGCAGGCGGACCGGCCCGTCCAGCGCTCCCGCCTGCCAGAGGGACTCGGCCAGCAGGAGCGTCATCAGCGGTCCGTGCACGACCAGCCCGGGGTAGCCCTCGACACCGGTGGCATAGGGCCAGTCGTAGTGGATCCGGTGGGCGTTGGCCGAGGCCGCGCTGAAGCGCATCAGGACCGTCGGGTCGGTGACCACGTCCCAGCCGGCCACGCCGGTCTCGTCGCCGGTACGGCGTCGTAACGGCGGGCCGGACGGCTCCTGGTCGGTCGGCGGGAGCGGGGCGGAGCCGGAGCGGGCGCCTGCCTCGCGATAGAGGATGTCCTGACGCTCGACCAGGCATAGCCGGCCGTCCTCGCCGAGCACCCTCGACTCCACCACCACGAGCACGAGCGGTCCGGAGCGACCGGTCTTGTCGGACGCCGACAGGACCCTGGACTCTGTGCGGACCTGCTCCCCCACCACCGGAGCGCGGTGCCAGGCGACCTCGCCGCCGGCGAACATCCGCCGGGGCAACCCGACGGGCGGCAGGAAGGAGCCCGTCAGCGGGTGGCCATCGGAGCCCAACACCGACGAGGGACTCCAGCGGGGCAGCGCCACCCAGTGCCAGAGCGGCGGCAACGGATCGCCGAGCTCAACTCGGCGGCCATCGTCCAACAGCGCAGTCAACGCCTGCACGGGCACGGGGCCGACGACCTCGACGGTGACCGAGGTCGTCGGTTCCCACCCGTCGTACGAGGGCCCCTCGTAGGACGCGCCCGGTGAGGGGGCGAAGGGAGCAGGCACTGTCACATGAACCGTCCACCGGTGACCTCGGCGACGGTGCCGGTCATGTAGGACGAGAGGTCGCAGGCGTAGAAGAGCGCGACCGAGGCGACCTCCTCGGGCTCTCCGGGGCGGCCCATCGGGATCTCGGCCATCTTCTGGTCCCATGCCTTCTGGGGCATCGACTCCGTCATCGCCGAGCGGATCAGGCCGGGCTGGATGGCGTTGACCCGGACCCCGTGGTGGGCCATCTCCTTGGCCGCGGCCTTGGTCATGCCGACGATGCCGGCCTTGCCGGCGGAGTAATTGGTCTGCCCGACCATGCCGACCTTGCCGGAGAGCGAGGAGATGTTGACGATCGAGCCGGCCTTCTGCTCCCGCATGCGGGCCGCTGCCAGCCGGGTGCCGTTCCAGGTGCCCTTGAGGTGGACGCTGATGACGAGGTCGAAGTCGTCCTCGGTCATGGTGCGCATGGTGGCGTCGCGGGTGATGCCGGCGTTGTTGACGAAGACGTCGAGGGAGCCGAAGGCGGCGACCGCAGAGTCGACCAGTCCCTGGACGTCGCCGGCGTCGACCACGTCGCAGCGCACGCCGAGGGCGCGCTCGGAGCCGAGCTCGGCGGCGGCCTTCTGAGCGGCGGCCTCGTCGAGGTCGCCGATCACGACGCGGGCCCCCTCCTCCACGTAGCGGCGGGCGATGGCCAGGCCGATGCCCTGGGCGCCTCCGGTGACGACGGCGGTGCGGCTGTTGAGCAGGGACATGGTCAGGCTCCTTCGTTGCTGCGGTCACGAGCGATCAGCTGGGCGGCGATGACGTTGCGCTGCACCTCGTTGGTGCCCTCGCCGAGGATCATCAGGGGGGCGTCGCGGAAGTAGCGCTCCACCTCGTACTCCTTGGAGAACCCGTAGCCTCCGTGGACGCGCATGGCATCGAGGGCCACCTGCATGGCAGTCTCGGAGGCGAAGAGCTTGGCCATCCCCGCCTCCATGTCCGCGCGGCGACCGGAGTCGAGACGCTCGGCGGCGTCGGCGGTCATCAGGGCCGCCGCCTTCGTCCGGGTGGCCATGTCGGCCAGCAGATTGCCCACGGACTGGTGCTTCCAGATCGGCTTGCCGAACGACTCGCGCTGCTGGGCGTAAGTGACCGCGTCGTTGAGCGCGGCCCGGGCGACGCCCACGGCACGGGCTGCGACCTGGATCCGGCCGAGCTCCAGGCCGCGCATCATCTGCTGCCAGCCAGACCCCGGCTCCCCGCCGAGCACGCAGGACGCGGGCACCCGCAGGCTCTCGAACGTCAGCTCGCAGGCCTCGACGCCGCGGTAGCCGAGCTTGGGGATCTTGCCGGAGACAGTGAGGCCATCACCGGGCTCGGCCAGCAGCACGCTCATCCCCGCATGCGCAGGGGAGGCGTCGCGGTCGGTCTTGCACAGCAGGCCGATCAGCCCGGAGTGCTGGGCGTTGGAGATCCAGGTCTTGGAGCCGTGGACCACGAAGTCGTCCCCGTCGCGGACTGCGTAGGTGCGCATCGCTTGCAGGTCGCTGCCTCCGCTGGGCTCGGTGAGGGCCATGGTCGCCCGCACGCTGCCGTCGGCCATCCGGGGCAGCCAGTGACGCTGCTGCTCGGCGGTTCCGAAGGTACGGATCAGGTACGTGATCACCGAGTGCCCGCCGATCGCCCCGGCCAGGCTCATCCAGCCCCGGGCGAGCTCCTCGGTGACCCGTGCGAAGCACGCGGTGCTGACGTCCACGCCGCCGTGCTCGGCGGGGATCAGGAGCCCGAAGAAGCCGAGCTTCTTCATCTCCTCGATGAGCTCTTCGGGATAGACGTCGTCCGCCTCGTAGGTGCGCACGTTGGGCCGCACGCGCTGGTCGACGAAGTTGGCCACCAGACGGACCATGTCCTGCTCGTCGGGGGTCAGAGCGTTCGTGGTGCTCATCGGTTCTCCTCGTGCTCGGAAGGGTTCTGGGAGGTGGGGAAGGTGGTGACGATTCGCCGGGCCCGGTCGAGCACGGGCTTGTCGACCATCCGGCCGTCGACGACAGCGACGGCACCATCGGCGACGGTGGCCAGCACCCGCTCGGCCCATCGGACCTCGTCGGCCGAGGGGGCGAACCCGGCGCGCACCGCGGGCAGCTGGCGGGGGTGGATGCAGAGCTTCCCGGCGAAGCCCCGGCGCCGGGAGCGGGTGCTGTCCAAGGTCAGCAGGTCGGGTTCGTCGACGGCAGCGGTGACGCCGTCCACCGGTCCGGCCAGCCCCGCGGCCGCCGAGGCCAGGACCAGCCCTCCACGAGCCGCGGCCAGCGCCTCGTCGTCCTCGGGATCGACGCCGAGCTCGGCGGCGAGGTCGAAGGTGCCGATCGCGAGCCGTACGACACCGGGTGCGGCCGCCAGCACCGGGGCCGCCAGCACCCCGCGTGCGGTCTCGATCAGGGCGACGATGGCGGAGCCCTCGGGGAGCCGCGCGAGCAGGGCGGTGAGGTCTTCGGGGTCCTCGGTCTTGGCGACCATCACGGTCACGCCGGTGGGCAGGCCGGCGAGCGCCTCGACGTCGGCCTCACGCTCCGCGGTGTCGGCGTTGACCCGCACCGCACAGGGTCCGGTGGCGGTCGGCAGCCAGGCGGTCACGGCGGCGCGCGCGGCCCCCTTGGCCGTCGGCGCCACGGCGTCCTCGAGGTCGAGTACCACCACGTCCGCCCCGGCCGCGGCGGCCTTGTCGAACCGCTCGGGCCGGTCGCCGGGCACGAAGAGCCAGGTGACCGCCGTGGCGGCAGAGCCGGTCATGCCGGCACCCCGCTGCCGTCGCGCACCACACCGGTGCGGACGAGCTCGTCGATGCGTACGCGCTCGAGACCCAGCCGCTCGGCCAGCACCTCGGTGCTGTGCTCGCCGATCCCGGGCGCGTGGGCGCTGCCGGCCGACGTCCCCTGCACCTCGATGGGTGAGCCAGGCGCCAGGTACGGGCCGACGCCCGGCTGGTCGACGGTGGCGAAGAGTGGGTGGGTGCGCAGGAGCGCGGCGTCGTCGGCGGCGAGGTCGGCGAAGCTGCGGTACGGCGACCACAGGATCCGGGTACGGGACAGGCCATCCGAGACCTCCGCCCATGTGCGGGTGGAGACCCAGGACCCGAGCAGGCCGAAGAGGGCGGCCCGGTGCCGGTAGCGCGCCCCCTCGTCGGCGAAGTCGGCGCCGAGGACCTGCTCCAGGCCGGCCACGACATCTTCGAGCCCTGTCATCGCCAGCAGGTCGCTCCACTGTCGAGGGGTCAGGGCGACGAACATGAAGCGGACGCCGTCCGAGGTGGTCAGGTCGGTGCCGAACGTGCCGTGGATGTCATTGCCCTCGCGCTGTCGCACACCGCCGAGCTGCGCCTCCGCGAGGTAGCCGAGGTTGCCGGCGAGCGCCAGCGCGACGTCCTCCAGGGCGATCCGGACCGCGTGTCCCTGCCCGGTCCGGCTTCGGTGCCGCTCCGCTGCCAGCAGACCGGTGGCCAGGTAGAGCCCGGCAGCGACGTCCCAGGCCGGCAGGACGTGGTTGACCGGAGTGGCGAGCCCCTCGGGGCCGGTGATCAGGGGGAAGCCTGTCCCGGCCTGGACGGTGTAGTCGACGGCCGTGCCGCCGTCGCGCCGACCGGTCAGGGTCACGTGGACCAGGTCCGCGCGCCGGGCGCTCAATGCCTCGTGGCCCAGGTCCGGCCAACGCTCCGAGTTGGTCACCAGGATGCCATCGCCCTCGACGACCAGGTCGGCCACCAGACGGCGACCCGCCTCCTCGGCGAGGTCGACCGCGAGTGCGCGCTTGCCTCGGTTCAGTCCACTCCAGTACAGGCTGGTGCCCGAGGGGGCCAGCGGCCAGCGGCCTCGGTCCGGTCCACCTCCCAGCGGCTCCACCCGGATCACGTCGGCACCCAGCTGCGCCAGGGTCAGGCCGGCCAGCGGCGTCGCGACGAAGCTCGACAGCTCGACGACCCGTAGGCCCGCGAGGGGCCCGGCCGGCTGGGCCGTCTCCTGCGCGGTGCCCGGGTGGAGTCCGGAGTGGCTCATGCGTGCTCCTCAGTTCTGTGGTGGGGGGTGCGGGCCGCTGTCGCGGCGGGCTCCGTGCGGGGGTGACGACGGCGTGCCCGGGCGCTCACACGCTCACCGCCGACGCGTTCACCAGCTGCTCGTGCCGCGGCTCGGCAGGCGGCCCGACCAGCACGATGACGAGGGTGACCGCGGCCAGCACCGCGGGCCCTGCGAAGACCAGCAACAGGCTCCCGGTGGGGTAGCTGAGCGCCACCCAGGCGTAGCCCACCGCCAGCCCCGAGAAGCGCACCATGTTGTGGATGCCCAATGCGGTGCCGTTGCCGGCGGCCGGCGAGCGCATCACCCCCAGTGCCGAGACCGACTGCACCGATCCGATCGCGCATCCGCTGATGGCCAGTACGGCGAAGGAGACGACGAGGGGCAGAGCCGGGCCGTCCAGGGTGAGCGCGACCGAGAGCAGGAGCGGGCTGCACACGAGCACCGCGAGGCCGGCATGCAGGACCCGGCGCGGCGTGATCCGCTCCCCGATCAGGGAGGAGACCGGGGCGAAGAGGGCCATCGAGGCGGCCAGGGCGACGGTGATGGCGCCGATCCGGCTCGGCGAGAGACCGAAGTCGCGCCCCAGCTCCAACGGCGTCGCGACGATGAAGACGCCGAGGATCGCCATCGACGCGCCTGCCGCGGCCGTGCTCCGGTAGTAGCGGCGCTCCGCGAACAGGCGCAGGTCGACCAGGGCCCGGCTGCTGCGCCGAGCGAGCAGCAGGTGGCCCAGCACGCCGAGAACCCCCACCGCCACCAGCGCCACGCTCGCCTGCACCTGGCCCCCTTGGCCCACGACGGTCAGGCCACCGACCAGGCCGCCGGCTCCGACGACCAGGGTGAGCATTCCGGTCACGTGCATCGGCGGCCGGCCGGCCGGGACTCCCGGCACGCTGCGCCACAGCAGCAGGGCCAGCAGACCCGCGAGCAGGGCGTGGGTCACGAAGACCCCACGCCAGCCGACCAGGTCGGCCACGACTCCACCGAGTGGTGGGCCGAGCGCTTGGCCGATCCCGATCGCGGAGGCCCAGGCGGCCATCACCCGCGAGCGGTTGCTGGCCCAGAAGTGCCCCAACGTCTGCTGGACCGCCGGAGGGATCGCGGAGCAGGCCACCCCCTGGAGGGCCCGCATGCCGACCAGGACGCCGAGGTTCGGGCTGAGCGCCGCCCCCAGTCCCGCAAGCACCATCAGACCGAGGGAGGCGATGAGGAAACGACGAGGACCCAGCCGCTCGCAGAGCCAGCCGGCCATGGGCGCGAACACCACCATGGCGATCGTGAACGCGGCCACCGCGAAGATGACCTCGCGGGAGTCCGCTCCCAGCCCGTCGGCGATCCGGTTGATCGGGGAGGTGATGATCGTGCTGGACAGGGTCCCCAGCGTGGTGCTGGCCAGCAGCACGACGTAGGCGACCCGGTTCGGCTGGTCGGTCATCGCAGGTAGAGCCGGACTGTGTCGATCTCCTCGCGTAGCAGCCGGACGTCCTCCGACGTGGGCCAGGGCGTCTCGAGCACCTCGTCGGCGACCGCGAGGTCCCAGCCGGTGGCCGATCGCACCTGCTCGACTGTGACGCCAGGGTGCACCTGGGCCAGCTCGAGCTCGCCGAAGCGGTCCGGGCGGCGCAGCACCCCCAGCGGAGTGATCACCGTGGACACCCCGTGCCCGGGCGGCACCGCCCGCGGGTCGAGGTCCCGGACTCGCACCGGGCTCGGCGAGGTGCAGAAGTCGAGCTCGGCCGGAAAGGCGCCCGCGTCGTGCCTGCGCAGCACCGTGATGCACTCCTTGGCATTGGGCATGATGTCGACGGCGCCACCCGAGCCGGGAAGCCGCACCGTAGGGGTCCGCCAGTCGCCGATGAAGCTGGTATTGAGGCTCCCCCACCGGTCCACCTGGGCCGCTCCCAGGAATCCGACGTCCACGTGGCCGCCCTGCAGCACGTAGCCGAAAAGGGCCTGCAGGTTGACGACCGCCTCGGCGCCCGAGACCAGTACGGAGTCCGCGATCCCCTCGGCCATCCCCTCGGGGTGGGCCCCGCAGACGCCGGACTCGTAGACCAGCTCGATGTCGGGGCTCACCGTGCGCATCGCCAGGTCGACGGCCAGAGTGGGCAGCCCCACCCCGGCGAAGACCCGGTGCTTGCCGGCGAGCTCGCGGGCCGCCACGGTGGCGAGGAACTCGGTGCTGGAGACGGTGATCCCCGCCGGTCCCGTCTCGTGCGTGGTACTCACCAGGACCTCCGTCCGTAGTCGACCTGTCCGGAGAGCCGCTCGCCGACCGCGTTGCCCCGCCACCGCCCCGCACCGAGGTGCTCCAGGTAGGCGGCCCGGTCGGGGAGGTCGTGGACCCACTCCTGCAGCCACGACCGCAGCCGCTGGGGGTCCCTGCTGATCGCCGTCCACTCGCGGTAGAAGGCGTTGTCGCGGTCGTAGTGGCCCTGTGCGTACGACGGGTGGGCGCCACCGGGGCAGTGCACCACCGCGTCGACCGCGTGGGCCGGAACCAGAGTGCGGTTCGGGTCCGCGCGGACCACCGCGTCGTCGACGATCTCCTCGACGGTGACGATCACCTTGCGCGCCGCGTAGGCGACCTCCTGGATCGCACCGACGATGCCCCAGACCTGGACGTTGCCGAAGCGGTCGGCGCGCTGGGCGTGCACCACGGTGACGTCGGGGGCCAGCGGCGGGACGACGTGCACGTCGGGGCCGCCGTAGGGGTCCTCCACCTTGCGGATCCGGGGATTCAGCACCGGCAGGTCGCTGCCCGCGTACGACTTGAGCGGGAAGAACGGCAGCCCCGCGGCCGCCGCTTGGTAGCGGCCGTACATGCCGTAGTGGCTGTACTCCTCCACCTCCAGCGGCTCAGGGTCGGAACGCTCGATGCGACGCCGCAGCTCGTGCAGGGACCCCGCCGAGCCGCTGGCGAAGAAGGAGGCGATCAGCTTGCTGACGCACCCGGCGGCGATCATCTGGTCCGCGATCAGGTCCGGGGTCATCCGGCACAGGGTCAGGTCCCGGCGTCCCTGGCGGATGATCTCGTGACCGGCCGCGAAGGGAATCAGGTGCCCGAAGCCTTCCAGGGCCACGGTCATCCCGTCCTCTACGTGCTCAGCGATCGCGTCGGAGAGCCCGCGGGTCTTCACCTCGGTCATGGCGAGGTGCCCCCTTCCACCGGAGTGCTCAAGGTGGCGGGACGCTCCACGACCTCGTCCTTGACGCCGTCCCCGGATGCCTCCGCCCCTTTCCCTTCGGTGGTGGCGGGACCGGTCCGCGCCGGCAGCAGGAAGGTCGCCACGCCCAGCGCGGCCACGATCACGAGACCGACCAGGCTGCTGATGAGCTCCGGCGCCAGGATGAGGGCGCCGGCCGGCACGCCGATGATCCGGGTGACGGGATGCAGATGCCGCTCCAGCCCCACGGCGTAGCCCTCGAAGGCGCAGGCCATCACGAAGACGCCGACGACGGCCAGGACCACGGTCACGGCGATGTCGCCTGCCGACCCCTGGGCGACGAGCGCCGGGTTCGCCGCGAAGCAGAACGGGATGACGTACTTCACCATGCCCAGGCGCATCGCGGTCAGGCTGGTCTTCATCGGTCTGGTCCCGGCGATGCCTGCAGCCGCGAACGAGGCGAGGGCGACCGGCGGGGTGATGTAGGAGACGGTCGCCCAGTAGATGACGAACAGGTGGGCGGCGATCGGGTCGATCCCCAGGGTGACCAGGGCGGGGGCCATCACGATCGCCAGCAGCACGTAGACCGCGGAGACCGTCATGCCCATGCCGAGCACGAACGAGGTGACCGCACCGGCGATCAGGATCAGCACGACGCTGCCGCCGACGGCGCTGACCAGTTCACGGGCCAGCGACAGCGAGACCCCGGACATGGACAGCCCGCCGATGATCAGGCCGACGCCGGCGATGATGCCGAGGATCTCCGCGATCGTGCGACCGGCCTTGAAGACCACGTCGGCCAGGCCGCGCGCTCCCATCCGGTCCTTGGGGCGCACCATCGTGTAGGCCAGCAGGGCGGCGGCGATGAGGAAGGGTGCCTGTGCCTCGCGGCGGTAGACCACCAGCAGGAACGTCAGGGCGATCAACGCCGTGACGTAGGGCCAACCCCGCAGCAGCGTCGGCAGGAATCGGGGCAGCTCGGCGCGCCGGAGACCGCGCAGTCCGCGACGGGCGGAGTACGCGTCGACCTGGGTGAAGATGCCGAGGTAATAGAGCACCGCAGGGATGGCGGCCGCGACGGCGATCTCGCTGTAGGGCACGCCCACGAAGGAGACCATCAGGAACGCCGCGGTGCCCATGATCGGCGGGGTGATCGAGCCGCCGGACGAGGCGGTGGCCTCGACACCGGCGGCGTACTCGCCGGTGAAGCCGCTGCGCTTCATCGCCGGGATGGTCAGCGGCCCGGTGGTGAGCACGTTGGAGACGGCGCTGCCGCTCATCATGCCCATGCAGGCCGAGCTGACCACCGCGACCTTGGCCGAGCCGCCGCGGCGGGTGCCGAGCATGGCCTGCGCGAGGTCGTGGAAGAACGCTCCTCCGCCGACCGACTGCAGCACGACGCCGAAGAGCAGGAAGCCGACCAGGATCCCGGCGGCGGTCTGCAGCGGCAGTCCGAGGATGCTGTCGACGCCCATCGCGTGCATCCGGGCCGTGCCCTCGAGGTCGAACTGGATGCCGGTGAGGAAATCGATCGGCATCTGTGAGGCGAACAGCGGGTAGACCGAGAAGACGCCGGCGATGATCGTCACCACCAGCCCCGCGGTGCGGCGCAGCGCCTCGAGCACCAGGGCCCACAGCAGGTACGACGCGGCCAGTGCCGTGGTCGGGCCGCCGTAGTCCCAGCCCTCGTTGATGATGTTCTCGGCGTTCAGGCCGAACCACCCCGGGACGGCCAGCGCGACCACGGCCAGCGCGACGTCATACCAGGGCACGGTGCCGCGCTGTCCGCTGCCCATCGGGAACGCGAGGAAGACGATGGGCAAGAACGCGGCCAGCACGTAGTAGAGGAACGTACTGCGCAGCATGCCGCCGCCGAACGGGTTCCAGTAGAAGACCTGGCTGATGGTGATGGCGATGCCGGCGAGCGTCAGCGCGATCACCACCCAGCGCCAGATCCCCCGGCATCGCGCGACGGAGCCGTGCTCCTCGTCCGCCTCGATGAGGACCTTGGTCTCGGTCATCATGACTCCAGGTGCTCGTTCTTCCAGGAGACCCAGGCGTCGTGCAGGTCGCCGTCGCCGCCCTCGGCCTCCAGGAAGGCGTCCCACTCGTCGTCGAGCTGGTCGGCGCGCTCCAGCAGCGCTTCCTGCTGCGCGGCCGCCTCCTCGCTCCAGGCGTCGTTCTCCTCCAGGTAGGAGATGAGCCCCGGGTGGAACGGCACCTCGCGCGGGCCGGCCTGGACCTGATCCAGGTTCCAGGCGTCCGTGGTCGCGGTGGCATCCTTGTAGGAGTCGTAGTTCTCGTTGAGTGCCTCGACGATCGCGCGGACCTCGTCCTCATCGGCGTCCGCGTAGGCGACCACCGGCACGGTGTAGAGCAGGCCCATCGCGGACTCGCCGTCCTCCAGACCGGGGGCGTCGGTGAACTCGCCGATCTCGGTGGAAGGCGCGATCTCCGCCACCGTGGAGACCTTCTCCTCGGAGGTGTCGTCCATGCTCAGCCAGCGCACCGCGACGGCGGACTCGAGCTCGTAGAGCGAGGCGCCGTAGACCTGCTGGAACAGCACGTCGATCTTGCCGTTCTGCAGCGCACCGGGCTGGTCGCTGTAGCCGACCTCGACGACGTCGACGTCGTCCCAGGTCAGGCCTCCGTAGGCGAGGAACGCCTCGAGCTTGTTGTTGACCGAGGGGTTGGCGGTGATCCGCGGGAACTTCTTACCGCGGAGGTCCTCGAAGGTCTCGATGCCGGAGTCGTCCTTGACCATCAGACCGTGCGGGGCGACCGGCGCCCAGACCACGCGGAGGTCCTGGGGTCCCCAGTCCTCGTTGGCGAAGTCGTAGTCGCCCTCGAAGCCGAAGATGTACTCGTCACCGGTGCGCGCCAGCGATGCCTGCTCCTCACGGAGCGGGGTGAGCCGACCCACCGCGGTGTCGGAGGTGATGACCCGCACGCCGGTGCCCTCGTTGGAGGTGATCGCATCCGCCACCGCGGCCACGTCGGCGTAGGTGGAGGTCCCGGTGCCGTAGGTGCTCCAGACGATCTGGTCCGGCATGCCCTCGGTCACCTCGGTACCACCGCAGGCGGCCAGGGAGAGGGCGGTGATCGCGGCCAGCGCGGTGCCGATGACAGGCTTCCTCATGGCAGTTCCCTTCATCATGTGAGCCCGTCGGCGGACCCTGTGTCACGCGTCACTCTCCCTAGGTATCGCTGACATATCCAATACTTTGTGGAGCGCCGATTCATGTCGGACAGGTATCAAGCAACCTCTATCGGTTGTTTCTGGTGTCTCAATAGAGTGGCGAAGATCACCCCATCGGAAGGACGCCCACTCTCGTGAAGAGCGCCAGCACCGCCGTCAGCCCAGCCGTCACCCTGGACGAACTGCTCGATCGGCTCGAGCTCACTGCATCGGACGGAGACCTGGTCGGGAGGCCCCAGTCGCACCCGGAGGACCGAGTCTTCGGCGGCCTGCTCCTCGCCCAAGCCGTGGTGGCCGCCGGGCGCTCGGTCCCCGTGCACCACCGGCCCTTCACCCTGCAGGCCGACTTCGTCGCCGGCGTCCCCACCGATGAGCCGCTTCGCTGGCGGGTGGAGCACGTCTCCGAGGCCGCCAGTCTGACCACGCGCCGCACCACCCTGGTCGCGCCCGACGGCACCGAGCGCTTCACCGCGCTGTCGCGTTGGGGGACGATCCGCGAGGACCTCCCCGACCACCGTCCAGCGCGGCACCGCGACGTCCCCGACCCCGAGGAGCTGCCGGGCCTGACAGAGCGGTTCGGCGACGACGAGCGGATTCCCACCTGGTGGCGCGCGGAGCGACCGGTGCACTTCCGGCACGCCGAGGCGCCGCCGTACGTCGAGACCACCCCCACCCAGGACCATCAGTCGGCCTGGGTGCGCGCCACGGGCCGCCTGCCCGACGACCCGGTGGTCCACGCCGCGCTGGTCGCCTACGTCACCGACATGAGCATCCTGGAGGGAGCGTTCCGCGCCCTGGGCTCCCAGCGGCACGCGCCCGGGAGCCGGATCCTGAGCCTGACCCACACCCTCGCCTGGCACGCTCACCCCGACCTGAGCCAGTGGCACCAGTTCGACAGCGACGTGCGTGCCGTCGCGCACGGGCGCACCCTCGGCGAGGGCAGGATCTTCGACCGCGACGGCCGCCACGTGGTGACCGCGGGCCAGGTCGGCCTCGTCAGGCTGGGCAGCTGAGCCGGGTCACACCCCCGTGGGAACTCCTGGCGGCGTAGGCAGGGCCACCTCCGAGGCCCGCAGGACCTCGCGCAGGGCCGGGTTGTCGTCCCCCTCGCGCCACGCCAATCGGGCGTAGACGGGCTCGCGCCCCTCGACCAGCGGCACCACCGCGACGCCGTCGACCGGCACATTGGCGACTGCGGTGTCGACGGTGAAGGTGATCCCGACACCCGCGGCGACCAGCGCGATCGCGGTCCACGAGTCCGGAGCGGCCTGCACGATGTCCGGCGCGAACCCGGCCTCGTGGCAGGACCTGATGAAGGCGTCCCGCACGCTGGAACCAGGGTCGGCCGGCAGGGAGACGAACGGCTCGTCACGACAATCGGCCATGCTCACCTCCTCCCGGCCGGCCAGCCGGTGCCCGGCCGGGACGGCGAGCACGTAGCGCTCCGCGGCCACCACCCGGGAGACGACACCCACCGGCTGTGCCGCGAAGCGCACGAACGCCAGGTCCATTCCCCCGTCGACGACCAGCCGCAGGCCCTCGTAGGCGTAGGTGACCGACTGCAGGCTGAGCTCGATCCCCGGGTGACTCTGGCGGACCAGACGGGCCAACTGGCTGATCAGCACGTGCGAGGAGGGGCCTGCGAACCCGACTCGGACCCGGCCCGTCTCCCCGATCCCGGCCGCGCGCACCGCCGACCTGGCCACCCGGACCGCCTCCAGGGCGTCCGAGGCAGGACGGATCAGTGCCTGCCCCGCCGTGGTGAGCCGAACGCTCCGGGTGGTGCGCTCGAAGAGCTGGGCGCCGAGATCCTTCTCCAGTTGCTTGATCGTGCGGCTCAGTGGCGGTTGGGCCATGTGCATCCGCTCGGCGGCGCGACCGAAGTGCAGCTCCTCGGCGACGGCGAGGAAGGCACGGAGCTGATGGAGGTCCATGCCCCAGTGATACCACCCACTGATATCACTGGGAACACAATCGGCGCACTATTAAGTATTGGACGCCGCCCAATCAAGCGGGCCATGGTTGCGACATGCCCCACACCGCTGACTCCTCGCTCCCCCTCGCCGGCATCACCGTCGTGGCGCTGGAGCAGGCCGTGGCTGCACCGCTGGCCACCCGCCACCTCGCGGACCTCGGTGCCCGGGTGATCAAGATCGAACGGGTGGGCGAGGGCGACTTCGCCCGCAACTACGACCACGCGGTCCACGGCCTCGCCTCGCACTTCGTCTGGCTCAACCGGGGCAAGGAGTCGGTCGCGCTTGACCTCAAAGACCCCGAGGGCCTGGCCGTCGGCAAGCAGCTGATCGCCGGCGCAGACGTCTTCGTGCAGAACTCCGCCCCCGGAGCCGCCACACGACTCGGTCTCGAAGGTGAGCAGCTACGGATCGACAACCCCGGCCTCGTCGTGGTCAACATCTCCGGCTACGGCACCGACGGTCCCCGGCGGGACCGCAAGGCCTACGACATGCTGATCCAGGCCGAGACCGGGCTGATCTCGGTCACGGGCACGCCTGAGACCGCGACCAAGACGGGAGTCCCGAGCTCGGACATCGCCGCCGGCCTCTACACCGCCCAGTCCGTGCTGGCCGCGCTGCTGCGCCGGGCTCGCACTGGCGAGGGCGCGGTCGTCGACGTCTCCATGTTCGACGCCACGGCGGAGTGGCTGGGCCACCCGATGTACATGCAGATGTACGCCGGCCGCCAGATCCCCCGGATGGGGCTGAGCCACGCCTCGATCGCGCCGTACGACGCCTATCCCACCAGCGACGGCCAGATCCTGATCGGCGTCCAGAACGACCGCGGGTGGAGCGCGCTCGCCGACGTCCTCGAGCGTCCCGATCTGGCGGTCCACCCCCGCCTGGCCACGAACGTCCTGCGGGTGCGCAACCGCGCTGAGTGCGACCGGGTGGTCGCCGAGCTGACGATCCGGCAGACCACCGCAGAGCTCGACGGCCGGCTCGCCGCCGCCGGGGTGCCGGCTGCCCAGCTCAACGACATGCAGGGCCTCATCGACCACCCGCAGCTCTCCGCCCGCGACCGCTGGCGCGAGATCGAGAGCCCGGCCGGCCCGTTGCGCGCCCTGCTCCCCCCCACCACCTTCCGCGACGTCGAGCTCCCCATGGGCGCGGTCCCCGCCCTCGGCGAGCACACCGCGGACGTGCTGCGCGAGCTCGGCCTGGATGCCGCCCACATCTCCCGGCTCCGCGAGTCCGGCGCCGCGCAGGTGGCTGCCCCCGCCGCCGCCGCGCGCTGACCGACCGATCGCTGACCGACCGACAGCCGAGTCCCAAGCACCGACCCATCCAGCAGAGGGAGCCCCATGGAGACCGAAGAGTTCGCCGCAGTCCTCGACGCGGTCCGCACGTTCGTGCGCCGCGAGGTCGTGCCGGCCGAGGAGGAGATCGAGGAGACCGACCGGATTCCCGACCGGATTCGCGAGCAGGCGGCGGCCATGGGGTTGTTCGGCTATGCGATCCCCGAGGAGCACGGCGGCCTGGGCTTCTCGATGTCGGAGGAGGTCCGGCTGGCGATCGAGCTCGGCTGGACCACTCCGGCCTTCCGCTCGATGTTCGGCACGAACAACGGCATCGCCGGCCAGGTGCTGGTCAACTTCGGCACCGACGAGCAGAAGAAGCGGCTCCTGCCGGCACTGGCCTCCGGCGAGAGCGTTGCCTCCTTCGCCCTGACCGAGCCCGAGGCCGGCTCCGACCCCAGCGGGATCCGGACCCGCGCCGTGCGCGCCGACGGCGGTTACGTGCTCAACGGCCAGAAGCGGTTCATCACCAACGCCCCGGACGCGGATCTCTTCATGGTCTTCGCCCGCACCGACGACTCCACCTCCGGCACCCAGGGCATCTCCGTCTTCGCCGTGGACGCCAGGACCGAGGGCATCGAGGTCGGCCCCAAGGACGCCAAGATGGGCCAGCGCGGCGCCACCACCAGCGAGGTCTCCTTCACCGACGTCCGGGTCCCCGCCGCCGACCTGGTCGGCGGGGTGGAGGGCGAGGGGTTCGGGGCCGCGATGCGCTCCCTGGCCAAGGGCCGGCTGCACATCGCCGCCCTCTGCGTGGGCATGGCCCGGCGCCTGATCAAGGAGAGCGTCGACTACGCGGCGTCCAACCGCCAGGGTGGCACCCCGATCGGGGAGTTCCAGCTGGTCCAGGCGCTGCTCGCCGAGTCCGAGGCTGAGGCCTATGCCGGCCACGCGATGGTGCTGGAGGCGGCCCGGGCCTACGACGACGGCAGCGATCAACGGCTCGCGCCGTCGAGCAGCAAGCTCTTCTGCACCGAGATGGTCGGCCGGGTCGCGGACCGCGCGGTCCAGGTGCACGGCGGCATGGGTTACATGCGCTCGGTCCCGGTGGAGCGGTTCTACCGCGACGCCCGGCTCTTCCGGCTCTATGAGGGCACCAGCGAGGTGCAGAAGATCATCATCGCCAAGCAGCTGCTGCGCGGGGCGGCGCGATGACGGCCCAGGCGAGGGCGGCCCAGGCCCCGCCCGGTGACCGGCCCGCGGTCCGGGTCGAGGACCACGGCGCCGTCCGGGTCCTCACCCTGGACCGCCCGGAGCGGCGCAACGCCCTCGACCTCCCGGACCGCCGAGAGCTGCTGGCTGCCCTGCGCGTCGCCAGCGCCGCGCCCGGCTGCCGGGCGTTGGTGCTGACCGGCGCGGGAGCCTTCTTCTCCGCCGGGGGCGACATCAACTCGATGTCGCCGGACCCCGAGGTCTCGCGCCAGCGCCTCGACGTGGTGAACGAGGTCACCCGCGAGCTGGTCGGCACCGACCTCCCCGTCCTCAGCGCGGTGGAGGGCGGAGCCTTCGGGCTCGGCCTGGCGCTGGCCTGTGCCGGGGATCTGGTGGTGACCGGTGCCTCCGCCCGCTTCTCGGCCTCCTTCGCCAGGATCGGGCTCGCCGCCGACACCGGCCTCTCGTGGACTCTCCCCCGCCGGGTCGGGCCCGGCCGAGCGCGCGTCATGCTCCTGACCGCGCGGACCGTCGAGGCTCACGAGGCCGAGCGGATCGGCCTGGTCGACGAGGTGGTCGAGGACGGGACGGCGCTCGAGCGCGCCTTGGAGCTGGCCGGAAGGCTCGCGTCCTTCTCAGCCCCCGCCACCGCCGCGACCAAGCAGCTGCTCGCGGCGTGTGGCGGGACCCTCGACGAGCTCCTCGAGGCCGAGGCGCGGATCCAGGTCGAGCTCCTGGCAGGGCCCGACTTCGCGGAGGGACGCGCGGCCTTCCTCCAGCGCCGGGCCGCGACCTTCACCCAGCCCAGTCAGCGCGGAAGCGGCGAGTAGAAGACGAGGGGGTTGCCCTGGTTGTCGTAGACGACCGCGCGTCGTTCGTGCGCGTCGTTGTAGGCGGCCCGGATCACGGCGCCGCCGGCCTTCTCGACCGCGACGACGGCCGCGTCGACGTCCGCGGTCTTGATGCCGGGGACGACCCGGCCGGGGAGGGGGTGGTCGACGGCGGTGGCCAGGGCCAGGGTGAGCGATCCGCCGTCGAGGGCGGCGAAGTGGGCGCCGTCGCGGAACTTCAGCGTCATGCCGAGGCTCTCGGTGTAGAACTCGATCGACTCGTCGAGGTTCTCGGTGCTCAGCATCAGCATCCGCACGTCGTAGTCGCTCACGCGGCATCCTCCAGCCTCAGGGCCCGGTCGCCCGCGCGGGACTCCGGATGAGCCCGTGGGCCGGGTCGGATCCTCACCCTAGACCCGGCTCGAGGTCGCCCGGCCGGGGGCAGCGACTCCTGCGCGTGAGGCTCAGTCCCCCACGGTGGACGCGGTCGCCTCGGCGATCAGCGTCGCGGCGTCCTCGGGGAGCAGGAAGCCGCCGTCGACCGCAGCCTGGGCCGCCTGCGTGAAGCGCTCGACGTACGTGGTGTGGCTGCCGTAGAGCTCGCGCAGCCGCGCGGCGTCGAAGCGGATGGTGAACCCGTTCAGCGGCACCATCGTGGTGTCGCCGGAGAGGGTGGCCACCGGCACGTCGACCTGCGGGCTGCGGACCCCGCCCAGGGCGTTGCCGTGGGCGTCGCGGTCGATCGCGCCGTCGGCGGTGCGGATCGGCTCGGCGCTGGCGGGTGCGACGCCGTCCACGATCCAGGTGCGCATCGCCCGCAGCGCGGCGGAGGCGAGGTAGCGCTGGGGTCCGTCGTTGACCAGGCCGAGCACCGGCGACAGGTCGCGGGCGCCCTCGAACTGGCGCTGGTACATGGCGTTCATGATCGCCACCAGGTACCGGTCGGAGTGCGCGGTGCCGGCCAGCTCCCAGGTGCGGATCAGGTCGGTGTCGGGCTGGCGGGCGGCGCTGAACATCGTGTCGGGGGCGCCGCCGCCGGTCTCGAAGAGCTCGGTCTCGGAGACCAGCTGCATCACCGGCACGTCGAGGTCGGTGCGCACCCGCACCGGGGAGGGGGCGTCCGGGCCGGCCGGGCCCTGCGGGGCGGCGCCCTCGGTCTGCTCGCCGAGCGGGGCGTTGACGCCGGAGCGGGCGTGCACGATCAGGCCGTCGTAGACGTCGGCGACCGGCTGGATGGCGTTGGCGTAGGTGATCATCCGGAACGCCGACTGCGACTGCCCGGCGGCGATCAGGTGCTCGACCTCCATCCCGGGCAGCGGGTCGACTCCGGCGGCCGAGCGCAGCGCCCGGCCGGCCTGGCTGAAGATGTCGTAGGAGTAGGCGTCGCCGGGGTGCACCAGGTCGCCGTAGCGCGCCGGGTCCCAGTCGCGCAGGCCCCGGACGCTCTCGCCGACGGTGCTGGCACCGCCGAGGCTGTTCACACCGACGCTCTGCGCGGAGACGCCCACCCAGGCGTAGCCCTGGCGCAGCAGCTCGTCGTACATGTAGGGGAAGGCGACGTCGGCGTCGGAGTTGCCGGAGACGTTGAGCCACTCCACCAGCACGGTGCCGTTGAAGTCCGCGGCGTCCTCGGGCGCGCGCACCAGCAGCCGGGTCCGGTACGGCGCGGTGTCCTGCGCGCGCACTCCCCACTCGCCGTTCGAGGTCCAGGCGCCGGCGCGCTGGTACGACGTGGCGGTGCCGCTGAGGAAGTACTCGGTCTCCGCGTAGCCGTGGGAGGCCAGATCCAACGTGGTCGCGGTCCCGGGGAAGCCGTGCTCCCCGCCGGTGACAGGGCCGGTGATCCGCGGTTGCGCGGCCTGGCAGTCCCGGAAGTCGCGGCGGGCGGCGACCAGCGCCGTCCTCGCCGCGGCGCGCCGGGCCTTCGCCTGGCGCAGCTGGGTCCCGGCTCGCTTCCTCGCTCCCCTGGCCTCGGCCAGCCGCGCGCGCTTCTTCGGCGTCGGGTGGGCCGCGAACCGCTTCCTGGCCCGCTCGACGGCTCGGTCGGCGCGCGTCCAGGTGGCGGCGCGCTTGGCGACCGCCTTCTGGGCCTTCACCAGCGCCTTCTCGGCGCCGGTGAGGGCCTGCTGCTGGGACGCACAGCCGATCGGTTCGCTCGCCACCGGGCCGGCGACGGACGGCACCGTGGGGCCGAGGCTCAGCCCGGCCAGGGCCAGGAGGAGCACGAGGGAGCGGAGGACATGACCGAACAAGGCGGGCTCCTGACTCGACCGGCTGCTCGGCGGCACCGCGGTCAGCTGATGCGCCGCGGGTCTCCACGGCAGGGTCACCCTAGGCGGCACGTGACGCGGGTCACAGGCACTTCCCGCTGGGCGGAACCACGGACGTCGGGCTCGGTTCATCCGCGGCAGGTGAGCCGAGCGAACCGGCCCCCAGCGTGGCGGCCAGCATCGCGATCGACGGGGCCACCACGTGTCAGGACCTCGCCCCCTGCCCCTCGGAGCCGCGGGCCCAGGCGCCGACCCGACCGGGATCGTCGGTGATCGCCCGCCCGACGACCGCCGCCACCAGGACGCAGAACGCCACGACGTACAGCCACGCCAGATAGGTGAACGCCACCCCGATCGAGCCGTAGCGATCGGCGCTGACCTCGAGCGCGTGCGGCAGCCAGACGGCCGATGCCGGGCGCACCACCAGCATCAGCGCCGCGAAGAGGAGTCCCGCCGGCACCAGGCGCCGCAACCGGACGGCCCCCGAGAGCAGCAGCCAGGGCACGAAGACCATCAGCAACAGATCGCAGGCGAAGGCCACCACCCGCCGCCAGACCTCCCCCGGGGGGACGGCGGCGGCGAACCCACTCACGGCCCGCACCACGACCAGCCGACAGCGCCATCGTGACCACCACCGCCAGCCATCGCCAGGCCACCCGCAAGCTGCTCTTGGGCCGCGGCAGCTCCCAGACCGCCGCGAAGGCACGGGTCAGCGCTCGCGACAGGCTGGTCGCCGATGCGAACACGATGAGGGCGCCCACCACGCCGAAGCCGGTTCCCCCGGAGGTGTGGACCGCCTCGTCCAGCACCGAGCGGGACCCCTGGGGCAGAAGGACCGCGTCCGCGACCCGGCCGGTGTGGTCGTCGTCCAACCACGTGGCGAGCAGGATCAGGATCGGGAACACCGACGTGAAGAACTGGGCAGCGATCGTCATCGAACGGTCGAAGATCTCGATCTGCACGCAGGACGCCACACTGCGGAACACGATCCCGCCGAGCCCGCGGGACAGCAACCGGAGGATCGGGCGCCGCAACCGCTGCGGCAGGCGCTCGAGAGCCGCGTACGCCGCGGCCTCGGCCGAGCCGGGAGCCGGCGCCCCGGGCGGCAACTCAGCGTCCGTGCGGGACGTGCCCATCGGGGCCCTCCTCCCGATCGCCGCTGGTCTCAGCCTGTCGCCTCCCCCGTCGCGCGTCATCCCTCGTGGGTGAGGAGTTCTGCCGCACAGCCCGTTGCTCGCAGCTCCGCGACGGCGATCCGTTCGGCGATCCGTTCGGCGGACCTCTGGCCGCCGACCTCGAACGGCACGACCTGGTCGTCGTCGCCGTGGACCACCAGGGTGAGGACGTCAAAGGCGTCGAGGTCGGTGTAGAAGTCGGTGGTGGAGAACGCAGTGATGCACTCGTAGGCGTTGCGGTGACCGGCCTGCCCTGGCACCAGAACGCGTCCGGTGCCGTGTCGGCCGATGTAGCGGGCCACCTCGCCGCCGCCGGTGGAGAAGGCACCAGGGTCAGGTCGTTCAGGTCGAGAGTGTCGACGAGGCAGGTGAGGTGGTCGGCGTAGGTGTCCATGTCGTTGCCAAACCTGCTTTGGCTGGAGCGTCGTGGCCTCGGCGGTCGTGCGCGATGACCCGGTAGCGGTGGTCGGCGAGCGGGAGCATCTGGGCCTCCCAGCTGTCCGCTTCTGACCTGCGGTTTTAATGATTCCCGGCTCAGCGTGACGGGCTTGACGGACGCGTTCATGAGGCGCACGGCAGGGGTGCCTATGCACCCCAGTGGTTGGCCGGGCAGAAGGTCAAGGGCCACCCCCTCGCCGGCCGGACCCGCGATCACTACCAGGACCTGCTGGAGCGCTTCATCCTCCCCACGTTCGGTGGTGTGCCCCTCAGGGACATCCCCCCGCGGCCGTCACTGACTGGTACGGCGCCGCTTGATCGGGACTGCTGCACGGATAAGTGCCACCTGATCTGTAGCGCCGCGCAGCGTTGCCCGAGGGATGCCCGGTCCCGCTAGTCCGGCGCTAAGGAACCTAGAAGCCAGGCCGTGAGCGTCTCTCCGCGACCATAAGGCCGACTCGGGCGAGCCATCAGCCTTCAGAGTCCTCGGCATCGCCGGCTGACCGACCACGGCCCGATCTCAGCCGGCCCGGCAACGCCTGCACCGACCTGCGCGCACCGCCGACACCCTCCCGGACGCGGCCGAGGGCAACGCCTCCCCCGCGCCGGGCCGCGCCGATGCCCTCGGCCCCGGTCTCGACAGCCCGGTCGCGAACCTCACCCGCCGCGGCCGACCAACGGCGTACCTCCACTGCCTCACCGGTCGACTCCAAGCCGAGCAGCCCGTGGAAGTCGGTGATCGAGCCACTCACCTGGTCACTGGCGCGCACCGCTTTGGGCGATGCAGCCGGGTGCAGCAATACCTTGTCGTTGGCGGTGCCGGCCGCCGAGACGATCCGCGTCAGCAGCCGCTCGGTGGCCCTGCCGATGTCGGTGAGGCGCTTGCGGCGCGCCTCTTCCAGACCGCGCCGGTGATCGTCGACCCCCGCCGGGGACGCGTCGAGCACCCGGTCGAGCTCGAGGACGTCGAGCCCTTCTTGGAGCTGGAACGTCCGGGCCAGCACCACCAACCACTCCTGCGTCGATTCCGCGGCGGCCGCGGTGGCGTCCGCGATGTCCGACAGCTTTCCGGCAGACTCGAGCTTGCCGGCCAGTGCATCGAGCTGTCCCAACGCGTAGCCCTGGACCTCAGCGATGGTGGTGGACAGGTTCTGCACCTTCGACCACGTCACTGCGTCGACCTTGCCTCGGGCTTGACTGACCGTCATTGCCTCGTCGATCGCCATCCCTGCACCGGTCAGCCTCGAGACCACCGAGTCCTTCTGCGCCCGCAGGACGTCGTCCAGCTTCGCGTCGATGCGCACCAGGTAGTCGGTGATCTCGTCCATCGTCTGCTGCATCGCCAACTGCGCCATCATGCCGGCAGCGCCGGCCAACATGGCCGGGTTCGTGAGTGCAGTCCCCGGGCCGCGTACAAACTCGACGAAGCCTTTGACCTGGCCCTTGTCGCCTTTCAGCACCCCGGTCTTGAGGCCGCTCTTTGAGCTTTCCCTGAGTCCGTACTTCTTCATGGCCTCGGCCGATTCTTTGCTGAGCTTCACCCAGCGACCCGAGCTCGCGGCGATCTCCGAGCCGGCCTGCGCCGCCGCCGAGCCTGTCCCGAGCAGCCCGCTGAGGCGGCCCACTCCCAGACCCGTCGCTGTCGGCCGCGCAGCCATCAGCCCTTCAGAGGCGAGGAACCGCTCGACAGCGCTCGGCGCCCCGAACACAGCCAGGCCGTGGTCATCGGCCACCAGCTGGATCTCATTGCCCTCCAGGGGCTGGTCGTGACTCACGCGCTGTCCACCATCCTCAGTGCTCTGTCGGTACGTGCAAGTGCGAGTTTTGCTGCCAACGCCGACACCTCGGCACGCAGCGCGTCCGGCGACGCGGTGAGGTCGACCCGGTGGACTGCGATGGCGGCGTCGGTACCTCTCACCTCGTAGGCCGGCGGCGGGGTCCCCCCGTCGGCGTAGATCAGGTGCCCAGCGGTGAGGCCGAGGCGCGCGCAGTAGGTAACGAGCTGGTAGATGTCGGCGTTCGAGACTTTGCCCGCATCGTCGAGCACCTTGTACTTGGTGTCCGCGACGCCGCTCCATCCGGTGCCGGCGTCGCGCACCAGGTCAGGCCGGATCACCAGCGTCTGCCGTTGGTCGAGGGGCAGCGTCACCTGGGCGGACCAGGCAGGGTCGACCTCGGCCAGCAGGCGCGCCACGAGGCGCTCGAACAGGTGCGCCATGTTCACCCGGAACCCGTGGACGACGGTGTCACCCGCCGCGCTCTCCACGCTCACGTGCCGCAACGTCAACTCGGCCAACCCCAGCAGCGCGTGTAGCCGGGCGTTCAACCGCGTCGGCTGCCACGCCGGCAGCGCCGCCCCCGGCACCAGACGACCGGCCTCAATCAACATCCGGTCCACCCGCCTCAGATCCGTCTCCACCCCGGATGTCAGGCCGGGCAGAGCAAGCAGCGCCAGCGCGGCCGATCGGATCAGGCGGTTCTCCGCGGTGTCGACGGTCCACTCATCTACCGTCACCTCCAGCGGGCTCAGCTGGCCGAACCGTCGCAGGTACTGATCCCGGAGCCGCAACCGGCCTCGCAGCACCGGAAGCGTCTGGTCCTCGGTGCGGTAGCCCCGCAAGGGCCCCGTCGCGAGCGCGCGCTCAGCCTCCAGCACGAACATCCGGGCCAGGACGGCGGACAGGTCTGCGTCGTCCGCGACATCGACACGTTCATCGTCAACCGCCAGGTCCGCAGCACCGTCCGCCATTGCCAAGAGGCGCAGCACCTGCACTTCTCCGATCTTCGGCGCCACACGCACCACGAGGTCGCCGCGACCCACCGTCCCGACCCAGTACTCGGCCGTGACCCGCCAGCCCAGCTCGTCCGGGATTGCCTTCACCAACTGCGAGGTGTTCAGCGCGGCCGCCTCGGCCGTGGTCAGGTCTACCGGGTAGAGCGTCTGCCCCTCGGACAGCCGCTCCAGGTCACTGCGCGTCGGCACCGGCTTCACCAACCGGCGTCTCGGCGAGGCCGTCCAGCCCAAGATCACGCACCCATCCGGAGAACGGGTACCACGCGTCGACCTGTTGGTGCTTGCCGTAGTGGTGCTCGACAAGCATCGGACGAAGCTCGCGCCGCCACAGCCGATCAAGGGCTGCCGGAGTCTCGACGCCGTCCCGCATGAAGTACGACGGCCCGAACGCCAGCGCTGGGTCCAGACCCCGCTTGGCCATCTCAGCGTTGAGGCGATCGCGCAGGTCGCCCAACGCGATCGGGCGACCGGTGGCCTCGCACCAGCGGTGCAACATCCCCGCCAGCGCCGGCTCCTCCGACCCCATCGACAGGAACACGAACCGGCGCCGCATCGCTGCGTCCAGGAGCGCGATCGACCGGTCCGCGGTGTTCATCGTGCCGATGATGAACAGGTTTGGCGGCAACGCGAATCGCTCCCCCGCGCTGTAAAGCAGTTCTACCTCGGCTCCGCGGTACTCAAGCAAGAAATACAGCTCGCCAAAGACCTTCGCGATGTTGGCGCGGTTGATCTCGTCGATCACCAGCACGAAGGGCTTGCCGGGCGCGTTGCGCGCCTCCTCCGCGATCCGCTTCAGTGGCCCCGGTGTCACCGTCAACGACGCCCCACCGGCGTCGGACATGGCTACCGGCCTGAATCCCTCAACAAAGTCCTCATACGAGTACGTCGGGTGGAACTGCACAAGCGCGGACTGCGCCTCGGTGAGCCCACACGCGTCGAGAAGCGCCTGCACCATAAACGTCTTGCCGGTTCCCGGCGGGCCCTCCAGCACCACCTGGCGCCGCTCGTTCAAGCTGACCAGAAGCTCAGATATCCAGGACGGGTCTGCGTGGTGCAGCCGAGCCGCCAACACCTCTTCGTCGCAGGCCAGGACGGCGACCTCGGGTTGAGTCTGCTCGTCATGGCCCTCTTCGGACTCGACGCCGTCCGTGAGCGAATCGCCACCGTCGACGTCCTCGAGGTCGTCGGGCCGCACCGGCTCCTCGTCCTCCGGCCGTAGGTCGCCGAGAGCGCTGGCGATCTCGGTGAGGTCCAGAACATCTTCACCCTTGAACCGCAGCCGGCTGCGCACAGTCCCGGGCAGCGACTTCACCTCGGGTGCCAGGTCCGGGTACCACGCCACGGTCCGTGTCAGCAGCGTCATTCCGCCGATCGACTGCAATCGCGCAGGCTCGTCCTGCACGACGCCAAGGCGAAGCGCACCGCCGTCGACCGTCGCAACGAGATCGCCGTCGGACATCCCAAGCGCGAAGGACAGCACGTCGCGCTTCTTCGACTCCCGCTTCACCACCTGCAGGTCACCGTAGTGCTCGTCGACCAGGTCGCTCAGCGAGTTCTGCGACGGGTCCTTTGGCAACTGGGTGAGCTTCCCGACGGTGATCGACACGATCCCCTGTCGCACCCACGTCGGCACGCGGTTCTGCTGGTCGACCTCGCCCCGAACCAGCCAGGCGCGGCCTCCTTCTGCCGTGCTCCAGTCCTGCAGAAGCGGCGCCTGGTCGTAGCGCACCGGCGCCCCGTCGGACTCGGCCTGTAGGCGCAGCGTGATGCTCTTGAGGTCCTTCTCGACATCACCGGTCAGCGCATCTGCCTCCTTACCGAGCGCGGTGACGATCGCCGCGCGGTCCGCCGGCCGCAGCACGGTGGTGAACGACTCCGGGTGAACGACGACGCACAACAGGGCCGCGACGCGTGGATCCACGCCAGGTGCGGCGTCGGCGAGGTCACGGAACGCCCACGGGTCGTTCCAGAGGCCCTCGCGGTCATCAGCCGACTGCGCATGCCAGTGCACCGCCAGTTGCGCGAACGACGACAGCATCACCCACGGAGTCGCGATAAGCGCCTGTCCAGCGTGGACGAACCCCTGTTCCAGATGCGACGACATCTCCGAGGGCAGTCCGGGCGGCAGCTCGGACATCAGCAGGAGGGGGTTGCGCACGCGACTGCGCTTGGTGGACGCGACCATGTCACTCAACGGCCCAATGAGCACCACCCACATCTCGGTCGCCAACAACCGCGCCCTGTCCGACTCCAGCCCCGTCATGGGCCCGTCGGGATCGGGGTTGCCGACGAGGAAGTCCCTCAGCTCCCTCGCCGATGCTGCTCCCCACACGTCGGCGCCGGGGGCAAGCGCCGACTGGCCCGACCGCCACGCTGTTAGCACCGGCGTAATGGCCAGCCTGGCGTGGGAGAAGCCGGCACCGCCGCGGATGATCTCGGTGGCCGGTTCGATCCGGCCGGGGGACGGCGTGGACTTCCGAAGCGTGTCCCATTCGCGATAGGCCAGGTTGGCGGCCTCGTAGAGCGCCTGCGGCTCCGGGTGCTCGGTCAGCGCCACGGCGCCTTCCCGCGTCGCACGGAACCCACCGTCGGCGGTTGCGTGCAACCACCCCGCATGCTGGAAGCTGGTGGTGAGCAGCCAACCCAAGTTCGTCCACGCACGCACCGCGTCGTTCTTGGTGACGCTCTGGTCATAGTCGTTGAGCGGAACCCTGGCCGCAGCCAGCTTTTGCACCTCGGGGAAAGGCACGGGTCCCGGTTGTCCGACGAGCTCTTCAAGCGTCGCGCGAAGCCGCGCCCGGTAGCGCTGGGGCCACTCTGCGTCGGGCTGCATGTCCGCCGAGGACGGTGCCGGGTCGAGCATGGTGCTCATACGGACGTCTCAATGCGTGCGGTGGTCGGGCGCCCGGGGTGGCGGGGACGAACAGGACTCCGGTGGCGGCCGCGTCGGGCCTCCGCCCAAGGAACCGGCGCGTCGAAGGTGACGGGCGTCGGCGTGGGCTGCTGCTTCACAACCCCATACGTCATGACGAACCCCGAGGTGAACGCGCGGTAGTCATCGATCATCTGGTCGTGGACCTTGAAGACGTCCATATCCCCCTCATCTCACGGTCACAACCTGCGGCCCTCAACCTATGTCAGCCATCTGCCGCATAGTCGGAAATCGAGCGCCGCCGGGTGCAGATCTCGGGAGCTTCCCCTCGCGGTCCGGAAGGATCCATCCCATGACCGCCGCTCCCGTGCTCGGCCCTGACGACCCGCGCGCCGACGACGTGCGCGCCCTGCTGGCGCGCCACCTCACTTTCGGCCACGAACACAGTCCGCCCGAGGATGTGCACGCGCTCGACGTCGGCGGACTACTCGGCCCCGAGATGACCTTCTGCTCGCCCCGGATCGGCGGCACGCTGGTCGCCATCGGCGCGCTGCGCGACCTCGGCGACGGACACCTGGAGCTGAAGTCGATGCACACCGCCCGGGAGCACCGCGGCCATGGCCACGGACGCCGGATGCTGCACCACCTGCTCGCCCTCGCCCGCGAGCGCGGCGCCACTCGGATCAGCCTCGAAACCGGGCCGATGGACGCCTTCGCCCCCGCCCGCACGCTGTACGCCGCCGCCGGCTTCATGCCATGCGGGCCGTTCGGCGCCTACAAGCCCAGCCCGACAGCTGCTTCTTCACGCTGGCGCTCTGAAGGCTCTCGCGTGAAGAAGCGTGTCCAACAGCGAAAGCCCAGGCCGTAGGACCTGGGCTTTCTCGCTGGGCGATACTGGGTTCGAACCTTTGAGAATGGGGCTACCACGAGACCCCTCTCTAGGTCCATCTCTAGGGGTAAACTCGCAGGTCAGAGGCCGTTTCGTCCTTGGACAGGTTCGGACACTTCCGGACACGAAATGACGGCGTTATTCCCCAGTTATTCCCCGAAAGGCGATACTGATGGGCCAAAAGATTTCGTCCAAGCAGAGGGCTCGACGCGGCTTCGGACGGATCGAGGAACGGGACAACGGGCGCTACCGTGCGGCCTACACCGGGCCCGACCGTCGGCTCTACCGGGCACCGATGACGTTCGCTTCTCGGGACGACGCCGTGGCCTGGCTGTCGGCTCGTCGCGCCGAGATCGAGATGGAGGTGTGGGCCCCGGAGGTGGCGGCTCGCGGGGCGGCGAGCCGATCGGTGCCGACCCTGCAGGCGTACGCGGACATTTGGCTCGAGACCAGGAAGACCCAAGGGCGCGCGCTGCGACCCACGACCAGGCAGCAGTACCGGATGCTGCTCGACACGTTCATCTACCCGACGTTCGGCGACGAGCGCATCGACCGGATCTCGGCTGACGACGTGAACACGTGGTACGACGCCCTCGCGCCCGGACGCGAAACGATTCGCGCCCACGCCTACAGCCTCCTCCGCACCATCTTCGCCAGCGCCGCTTCGGAGCACCCCCATCCTCTGGTCCCCTACAACCCGGCTCAGATCCGCGGAGCCGGCAGCGCGAAGCGCGCCCACCACGTTCAGCCGGCCAGTCTCGAAGAACTCAGGACGATCGTCGAAGAGATGCCGGATCGCTACAAGCTCATGACGCTCCTGGCCGCGTGGTGCGCCATGCGCTTCGGCGAGCTGACCGAGCTCCGCCGCGGCGACATCGACCTCCGCACCGGACGGGTGAAAGTACGCCGAGGCGTGGTTCGGGTCGACGGTGAGTTCATCATCGGCCCACCCAAGACCGACGCCGGCATACGCGACATCGCCATCCCGCCTCACCTGCTGCCGCTGGTGAAGGACCACCTCTCAAACCACACCGCACCCGGCAGGGAATCGCTGCTCTTCCCGGCCGCGGGCGACAGCAACCGCCATATGGCTCCGGCGACGCTCTACAAGGTCTACTACCCGGCCCGAGAGGCGGCGGGCCGTCCGGATCTCCGGTGGCACGACCTCCGCCACACCGGCGCTGTCCTGGCCGCGCAGACCGGCGCCACGCTCGCAGAGCTCATGGGTCGCCTCGGTCACTCGACCCCCGGTGCGGCGATGCGCTACCAGCATGCGGCTGCTGACCGCGACGCTGAGATCGCCCGGCGCCTTTCGGAGCTGGCTGGCTCATAGGCGGCTACTAGACGATTCCCGTAGGACCGGCGTCCGGCCAGACTCGGTCCAGGTGATCGGCGGGCAGCTCTCTATGC
>NZ_JCBAJY010000013.1:0-86598 GCF_059766615.1 Nocardioides sp. Z43_10
CCCAAGCGCTGGCCGCGCTGCTGACAACAACGCCAGCAGCCTGACCCGTTGCTTCCACCGATAGACCCAGCCCGCTGCGGTAGTGGGCATAACCCCGCGTTACATGGGGCGCGGTGCGCGGGGGCGCGGCGCGCGGGGCGGGGCGGGTGGGTTAGACGAGGCCCATGGCGGTCTTGGCGGCGGAGAGCACGGGGGCGGTGACGGTGCGGCAGTGCGCGGCGCCGGCGCCGAAGACGCTGGAGACGTGGGCGAGGTCCGCGGACAGGGCCACGTAGCGCGCCTGGAGCGGCTCGAGCTCGGCGATCACGGCATCGGTCACGGCCTGCTTGAGGGCGCCGTACGTCGTGATGCCGTCGGCGCTGCCCCCGCAGGCGGTGAGGATCTCGAGCAGGTTCGTCACACCCGGCTTGGTCTCGCGGTCGTGACGCACGGCCTCGGCGCCGGTGTCGGAGTCGGTGACCGCGCGCGCCACCTTGCGCCGTACGACGTCGGGCGGGTCGAGCAGGCGGATCACGCCGGCCCCGTCGGCGTTGGACTTGCCCATCTTGGTGGTCGGGTCCTGCAGGTCCATGATCCTGGCCCCGGCCGGTGGGGTGGTGATCTCCGGGACGGTGAAGACCGGGCCGTAGGTGTTGTTGAACCGCTGGGCGAGGTCACGGGTGAGCTCCACGTGCTGGCGCTGGTCGGCGCCGACCGGGACCCGCGCCGGGCGGTAGAGCAGGATGTCGGCGGCCATCAGCACCGGGTAGGTGTAGAGCGAGACCCTGGTCGCGGGCTGCTCGCGGCCCTTCTCCTTGAACTGGATCATCCGGCCCAGCTCCCCGGTGTGCGCGGTGCACTCGAGCAGGTAGGCGAGCTCGGCGTGGGCGCTGACCTGGCTCTGCACGAAGAGCGTGCTGCGCTCCAGCCCGACCGCCAGCATCATCGTGGCCAGCTCGGTGGTCAGGGCGCGCAGCCGCTCGGGATCGTGCGGCACCGTCAGCGCGTGCAGGTCGGCCACGCCGTAGAACCCCTCCTGCTCGTCCTGGGCGCGCGCCATCGGGCGCAGCGCCCCGAGCAGGTTGCCCAGGGTCAGTCCGCCGCTGGGCTTGAGCAGCGACAGGGTCCGCGTGCGGGTGAGGGGAGCGGTGGTCATGTGGTTCTCCTGGGAGTCGTGCCCGCGGGAGGTGCCGGTGAGGATGCCGGTGAGGATGCCGAACGGCCGCCCGCAGGCGGCCGTGGTGTCGAGGTGCGTGCTCGAGCAGGTGGTCCGCCGGTCAGGCGAGCCACCAGGTGAGGGCGGGGGACGTCGGCTGGGACGTCGCGAGGTCGGGCACCCGCGCATCGTACGCCGCGGCACCCGCACGCGGCGCGGATCCGGGGGTAGGGTCGCCGGCATGGAAGGCTGTGAAGGTCGTGCGACGGTCGTCTTCGACCAGAGCCTCACGGAGTACGACTTCGGTCCTACCCACCCGATGTCGCCGGTGCGGGTGGACCTCACCATGCGCCTCGCCGACCAGCTCGGGGTCACCGGGCCCGGTGGCCTGCGGCTCGTCGCGGCGCCGATGGCGAGCTCCGACGAGATCGCGACCGTGCACGACCCCGCCCTGATCGAGGCGCTGGAGCGTTGCGGCCGCCACGGTGGGGCCGACTTCCAGCACGGCCTCGGCAGCGACGACAACCCGGTCTTCCCCGACATGCACCTGGCCGGGGCCCACGTCGTCGGCGCCAGCCTGGAGGCGTTCCGCCAGGTCTGGAGCGGGGAGTCGCTGCACAGCGTCAACATCGCCGGCGGGCTGCACCACGCGATGCGCGACCGCTCCAGCGGGTTCTGTCTCTACAACGACGTCGCCGTGGGCATCCAGCACCTCCTCGACTCCGGCGCCCAGCGGGTGGCCTACGTCGACGTCGACGTGCACCACGGCGACGGCGTGGAGCGGATCTTCTGGGACGACCCGCGGGTGCTGACGATCTCGCTGCACGAGACCGGGCAGATGCTGTTCCCCGGCACCGGCTTCCCCCAGGACCTCGGCGGTCGCGAGGCGCAGGGCACCGCGGTCAACGTGGCGCTGCCGCCGGGCACCTCGGACGCCGGCTGGCTGCGTGCCTTCCACGCGGTGGTGCCGCCGCTGCTGCGCGAGTTCAAGCCCGAGGTGCTGGTCACCCAGCACGGCTGCGACTCCCACATCGAGGACCCGCTGGCCCACCTGATGCTGACCGTCGACGGCCAGCGCGCGACGTACCTGGCGCTGCACGACCTGGCCCACGAGGTGGCGCAGGGGCGCTGGGTCGCCACCGGCGGCGGGGGCTACGCGATCGTCGAGGTCGTCCCGCGGGCCTGGACCCACCTGCTGGCCATCGTCGGTGGCCGTCCGCTGGATCCGCGCACCGAGACCCCGGGGGACTGGCGCGACCACGTGGCCAGGAGCCTGGGCCGCACCGCGCCCCACCGGCTCACCGACGGGCGGACGCCGGCCTACCGCAGCTGGGCCGAGGGCTACGACCCGGAGACCTGGCTGGACCGGGCCATCAACGCGACCAGGACTCAGGTCTTCCCGCTGCACGGCCTGGATCCGCTGCCCTGACCGGTCGTTGCCCCGTCCCCGTCTGGCCGCAAAGCAACTCGACACGCCGTAGCGCGGACAAATTCTGAGTCGTCCTCTTCCCCAGGAGTCACATCAGGCCCTATTCTCACGACGACGGCGCGACGGTCCGCGAGCGGGGAAGCTCGGGGCGCGCTGCAGGAAAGTGCGGTGCACCATGGCTGGCAGCTCGTCCGGGGACATTTCCGAGGTGAGGTTCCTGACCGTTGCCGAGGTCGCGACGATGATGCGCGTCTCGAAGATGACCGTCTATCGGCTCGTCCACAACGGGGAGCTCCCCGCGGTGCGCGTCGGACGATCGTTCCGCGTGGTCGAGGAGGACGTGCACAACTACCTGCGCAAGAGCTTCTTCGACGCCGGCTGAGGCCCCGTGTCCGGTGCCACATGGTGAGCACGGGCACGCTCGATTCTGCTCGGCGGGCACCGGCGGCTAGGCTGTCGGGGTTCTCCAGGCACCGGCCGGAGTGACGCAGACGTGAAAGGTTTCCCCGTGGGTTCTGTCATCAAGAAGCGGCGCAAGCGCATGGCCAAGAAGAAGCACCGCAAGCTGCTCAAGAAGACGCGCGTGCAGCGCCGCAAGCTCGGCAAGTAGCCGGTCCGTGGCCAGGGTCGTGCTCGTCACCGGGGTCTCACGGGACCTCGGTAGGCGATTCGCGCGATCCGCGGCCGCAGACCCGGCGATCGACCGGGTCATCGGCGTGGATGTCGTCCCCCCGAGAGGGGACATCGGTGATGTCTCGTTCGTCCGGGCCGACATCCGCAACCCCGTCATCGCGAAGATCATCGCCAAAGAGGACGTCGACACCGTCGTCCACATGAGCGTGATCTCGACCCCCGGCCCAGCCGGGGGTCGGCACTCGATGAAGGAGCTCAACGTCATCGGGACGATGCAGCTCCTCGCCGCCTGCCAGAAGGCCCCCGGCCTGCGGCAGCTCGTGGTGAAGTCGACGACGACGGTGTACGGCGCGAGCAGCCGGGATCCGGCGATGTTCTCCGAGGAGATGGAGCCCAAGCGGGTTCCCGGCTCGGGCTACGCCAAGGACGCCCTCGAGGTGGAGGGCTACGTCCGCGGTTTCGCGCGCCGTCGCCCGGACGTCAGCGTCACCACGCTGCGGTGTGCGAACGTGATCGGCCCGCACGTGACGAGTCCGACGGCCGCCTACTTCCGGCTCCCGGTCATCCCCACCGTGCTCGGCCACGACCCGCGCCTGCAGTTCCTGCACGAGCAGGACCTGCTCGAGGTGCTGGGTCACGCCGTACGCGCCGGCACCCCCGGCACGTTCAACGTGGCCGGTGACGGGGTGCTGCTGCTCTCCCAGGCGGTGCGCCGGCTGGGTCGCCCCTCGGTCCCGGTCCCCGGCTTCGCTTTCGAGCGGCTGGGCTCCGTGGTGCGCTCGGCCCGGCTGCTGGAGCTCTCCCGCGAGCAGATCGCCCTGCTGACCTACGGCCGCGGCGTCGACACCGCCCGGATGCGCGAGCGACTGGGCTTCCATCCTCGGTTCACCACCGCCGAGGCGTTCGCCGACTTCTCTGCCCCCTTCGCCACCGAGAACCCGGCCGAGCGGCTCCTCGCGGGGATGTCCCGGACGATGGCTCCGCTCGCCGACACCGACCCCGGAGGCCCGCATGGGTGACGCCGAGATCATTCCGATCGGCACCCGGGGCCAGCCCGGGCGCGGCACGGGCAAGCGCCCATCGAGCGCCGCCCGCGGGTTGGCCGGCCAGAGCGCCCGCCCCCGGGCAGCAGCCCCGCCGGCAGCAGCCGCCCCGCCGCCTCCCGCCGAGGTCACCGAGGCGGAGGAGCAGGAGACCGTGCGCGAGCCGGTCACCGCCAAGGACAGCGAGCCGACCACGGGAATCCCCGTCGGGGACTGGCTCGATGCCTTCCAGCACGCCTCCCGCGAGGTCTGGGGCGACCAGTGGGAGCCGCAGCTGGCCCGCTTCCTGGCCTTCCTGCGGCGACGGGTGAGCGGTGCTTACGTCGTCGACGAGTACGGCTTCGACACCGAGCTCACCGAGCGCTTCCTGCTCGCCGCGCTGCGACCGATCGCGGAGAAGTGGTTCCGCATCGAGGTGCGCGGCGTCGAGAACATCCCCACCGAGGGCGGCGCGCTGGTGGTCTCCAACCACTCCGGCACCCTGCCCGTCGACGGGCTGATGACGATGGCCACCATTCACGAGCACACCGGGCGCTTCCTGCGCCCGCTGGGGGCGGACCTGGTCTTCCGGCTGCCCGCGGTGAGCAGTCTGGCCCGCAAGAGCGGGGCCACCCTGGCCTGCAACGCCGACGCGGAGCGGATGCTGGCCGGCGGCGAGCTGGTCGGGGTGTGGCCCGAGGGCTTCAAGGGCATCGGCAAGCCCTACTCCGAGCGCTACAAGCTGCAGCGCTTCGGACGCGGCGGCTTCGTCTCGGCAGCGCTGCGCACCGGCGTGCCGATCATCCCGTTGTCGGTGGTGGGCGCCGAGGAGATCTACCCGATGGTCGGACAGCTGCCCACCCTGGCCCGGGTGCTCGGCCTGCCCTACATCCCGATCACGCCGACGTTCCCGCTGCTCGGCCCGCTGGGGCTGGTGCCGCTGCCGTCGAAGTGGATCATGGAGTTCGGCGAGCCGGTGGGCACCGACAGCTACGAGGCCGGAGCGGCCGACGACCCGATGCTGGTCTTCAACGTGACCGACCAGGTGCGCGAGACCATCCAGCAGACCCTCTACCGGCTGCTGATGGATCGCCCGTCGGTCTTCGGCTGAGGCGGAACCGACCCGGCGGCTACCGCGCCGACTCCGACTCCCGGCTAGGGAGAGGGCGAGGGGCCCCGCGGTGCGGGCTTCGGGCTCCGCGGAGGCTGTCCGAGCAGCGGGCCGAGATCGAGTCCCAGCCCGGCGGTCAGATCGTCGACCGCCTCGGTGACCGGCGACAGCAGACCGCCCAGCGGACTCTTCGAGGGGTCGGCGCCACCGCCCAGGAGGCTGGTGAGCGGGCCCGGGCGCTCGGTCGTCCCCGCCGACGGGGGCGCCGGCTGGGGGCCCGGAGCACCGGTGGGTGCCGGGGCGCCGGAGGGGCCGGTCATGCTCCCCGGAGGCAGTGCCTCGGGGGCGAAGTCCGGCACCCGCACCGTGGGCGGGGCCTTGGGCGGTCGCGGCGCGTCGCTCGGCGTGGCCTCGGCGCTCGGCCGTGGGTCCTCGGCCGGGTCCTGGCCGGCGTCGTAGAGGTCCTGGGGGATCACCACCACGGCCTGGCCGCAGGTGGGGCACGCGGACAGGGCCTGGGCGTCGATCTGTTGCACCGCCTGTGCCGCGGCGCGCAGCGCCGGGGCGGCCTCTCGCGGGAGGCTGGCCTCCAGCAGCTCCAGGGACGACATGCTGGTGGCGGTGAAGTCCCGCAGGTCGGTGATCAGCTGCTCGTCGCCGGTCTCGTCGTACTGCTCGAGCAGGAGGGCGGAGCCGCGGCGTGCCTGGTCGGTGAAGTCGGTCAGGGGCGTGGCCGAGTCAAGGGCGCCCGGGTTCTGCGCGGCCAGCCTCGTGGTCTCGGCGAGCCGGTCGGTGGCCCGGTCGAGCAGCGCGTGCGCCCGGGACGTGTCGTCGAGGGTGATGTCGGTGCGCACCTCCTCGATCGCCCGCTTCACCGGGTAGAGGGTCTCGCCCGGAAGCGCGTCCTGCGACGCCACGGCCATCGAGCTCGTCGCCCCGACCAGCACGAACGCCCCGGCGGCGACGGCCAGGCGCCGGTCGCGCCGGCTGCGGTCGCGCACCGGCAGGGCGAGGCGCTCCTCGACCGAGCGGTCGCGGGGCACCAGCACGGTGTCGGCCTCAGCCATCAGTCGCTCGCGCAGGGACGCCGAGAACTCGGGGCGGGGCTCGGGGCGGGGCAGCGAGCGCACGGCCGAGACGACCTCGAGCAGCTCGGCATAGCGGGCGTCGTCGGGGCGGTCGCTCGGGCGCCCCTCGAGCGAGGCCTCGAACTCGTCGGCGCGTCGGCGCGTCGTCCACGCGGGTGTCATGCCGTCAGTCCTGTCGTTGCAGTGGTGCTCCCCGGCCGGGGCCCGGCACAGGTGCCGGGATCCGCGGTCGTCCACGTGCACCTCAACGACGAGCGCCGGCGCGAGGTTACGCGGCGCGCGCGGGCTGTGAGCGGGGTCTCGACCGGGGCGCCCATCAGTCGCGCATCCCCTCGGGCATCAGCTTGGCGAGGTTGCGCACGCCGCGCAGCTGCAGCTGCTTCACCGCGCCGTCGCTGCGGCCGAGGACCGCGGCCGTCTCGGCGATGCTCATGCCCTGCAGGAAGCGCATCACCAGGCAGTCCTGCTGCTCGCCTGGGAGCTTCTTGAGCGCGAGGAGCAGCGCCTCGTTGGTGAGGCTGGCCAGCACGGCGGTCTCCGGCCCCTCGGTCGCGTCGTCGTGCTGGCCCATGTCATCGGTGGTCAGCTCGAGACGGGTGCGCCCGGCCTTGAAGTGGTCGGTGGTGAGGTTGCGGGCGATCGTCATCAGCCAGGCGCCGAAGTCGCGGCCCTGCCAGCGGAAGCCGCTCATGCTGCGCAGCGCGCGGAAGAAGGTCTCGGAGGTGAGGTCCTCGGCCAGGGCCACCGAGCGGGTCCGGTAGAACAGGAAACGGTAGACCGAGCCGTGGTAGTGGTCGTAGAGCAGCCCGAAGGCGTCCTTGTCGCCCTGCCGGGCCAGCTCCACCAGGGCGATCAGCCGGCTGCGCTCGGCGGCGTCGTCCTCCGAGGACGCGGCCAGCTCGGCGTCGTCGTAGTCCGACGAGCCCGGGGCCGAGCCGGGGGAGTGCATCTCGACGTCGCGGGCGGCGGCCTCGGAGAGCAGCGCGGTCCAGGCCAGCGGCGCGCGCGGGCCGCGCGGCCCGCCGCCCGGCTGCCCGGCCGGTACCGGCACGGGGTCGGACAGGGCCGCGGCCACGGCGGCGCGCAGGGACTCGAGCCCGCGAGCCAGGTCGCCTCGTGCCTGCATGGTGGAACCCTCCCCCTGAGGCCCCTCCCCGGAAGCCCGCCTACAGGGTAGGTCGCGCAGGTCCGGTTGGGAACCGAGCGACGGCAATTGTCCAGCCCCCGGGGGAGCCGGGCTCCGGGCCGCGTCTGTGCAGGTCAGCGCAGGAGACGGTGGCGTGCGCGCAGGGTCAGTCCGGCCGCGACGGCCCCGCTGGTGGCGCCCGCCAGGCCGCCCGCCAGCAGCCCGAGGCGGGCGGCCTTGCGGCCGGTGCGGTAGTCGCGGATCCGCCACCCGTTCGCGCGGGCGTGGCTGCGCAGGCGGGCGTCGGGGTTGATGGCCACCGGGTGGCCGACCAGGTCGAGCATCGGCAGGTCGTTGGCGGAGTCGCTGTACGCCGAGCACCGGCTCAGGTCGAGGCTCTCGCGCTCGGCCAACGCCCGGATCGCCTCGGCCTTGGCGGGGCCGTGCAGCAGGTCGCCCACCAGGCGGCCGGTGTAGACGCCGTCGGCGTGCTCGGAGACCGTGCCCATCGCGCCGGTCAGGCCCAGGCGCCGCGCGATGATCGAGGCGATCTCGATCGGGGCCGCGGTGACCAGCCAGACCCGCTGGCCCTGGTCGAGGTGCATCTGGGCCAGCGCCCGGGTGCCGGGCCAGATCCGGTGCGACATCCCCTCGTCGAAGATCTCCTCGCCCAGCGACTCGAGCTCCTCGACGGTGTGGCCGGCGATGAAGGAGAGCGCGGAGGCGCGTGCCTGGGCGACGTGCACGGGGTCCTCGACCCCGACCAGGCGGAAGTAGGTCTGCTTCCATGCCGCGCCGAGGATCTCGCGCGTCGAGAAGAACTGCCGACGGTGCAGGCCGCGGGCGAGGTGGAAGATGCTCGCGCCCTGCATGATCGTGTTGTCGACGTCGAAGAACGCCGCGGCGCCCGGGTCGGCCGGGGTGAGCAGCGCGCTCTCCACCTCCGCCGCCGAGGCGGCGGCCTCGCCGGCCAGGGTCGAGCGCAGGCGCAGGTCCCGCGGGAGCGGGTGCTTGTGCTTGTCGCCGGGCGGGGGTGTCACGTGGGGGAGCGTAGCGGGATCGACCTCCGCGCGCCGAGCGTCGCGGCTGTGTCAGGCTGGTGTCATGACCGAGCCGGACGCTCCCGCGGGTCAGCCCCGCGTCACCTTCTACACCCGCCAGGACTGCCACCTGTGCGACGAGGCCAGAGCCGTGGTGCAGCAGGTCTGTGCCGAGCTGGGCGAGAGCTTCGTGGAGATCGACGTCGACGACGACCCCGCGCTGGAGCACCGCTACGGCGAGGAGGTCCCGGTAACGCTCGTCGACGGGCGTCAGCACGACTTCTGGCGAGTCAGCGCCGACCGGCTCCGGGCGGCTCTGCGCGGGTGAGTTCGGCGGGCGCGGCGCCCATCAGCTGAGACGGGGACCCACTTCGGGTGGGTCATCTCACATGTGCTAGGCCTGAGTGCCGCTCGGTTTGTTCTCACGTTCACAAACTCCTACAGTGATCTGGCTGCACGGCGCCACGACCGGAAACTGCCAGGCCGGTCTCGTGCGGCTGGAGACGAGAGCAGTGACCCCACCGACCTCCCCAGACGCACGGGACATCCCCGAGGCGACCGTCGCTCGTCTGCCGATCTATCTGCGGGCGCTGGCGGCCCTCGCCGACCAGGGCACCGCCACCTGTTCCAGTGAGGACCTCGCCACGGCGGCCGGCGTGAACAGCGCCAAGCTCCGCAAGGACCTCTCCCACCTCGGCAGCTACGGCACCCGCGGCGTGGGCTACGACGTCGCCTACCTGCGCTACCAGATCGCTCGGGCGATCGGTCTGACCCAGGACTGGCCCGTGGTGATCGTCGGGATCGGGAACCTCGGTCACGCCCTGGCCAACTACTCCGGCTTCCGCACCCGCGGCTTCCGCGTGGTCGCGCTGCTCGACGCCGACCCCGGGCAGTACGAGGAGGTCGTCGCCGGCCTCGAGGTGCGCCCGCTGCAGGACCTCGAGCGGGTCGTCGTGGAGCAGGGCGTGGCGATCGGGGTCATCGCGACGCCGGCCGCCGCCTCGCAGGCGGTCGCCGACCGGATGGTCGCCGTGGGCATCACCAGCATCCTCAACTTCGCCCCCACCGTGCTGTCGGTGCCGGCCGGCGTCGACGTCCGCAAGGTGGATCTGTCCATGGAGCTGCAGATCCTGGCCTACCACCAGCAGCGCAAGTCCCCCTCGCTTCAGTCAGGAATGCCGCACGACATGCAGCCCCCCATCCAGCCGGACCAGCCGAGCGCGGCTGAGCCGTCGATGCAGCCCGCGATCCACGGGGAGCCCGCATGAGCGTCCTGGTGGTGGGCGTCTCCCACCGGTCGGCCCCGGTCGCCGTGCTGGAGCGCCTCGCCCTCGACGGCGACGGCGTGGCCAAGCTGATCCACGACCTCACCAGCTGCGAGCACGTCACCGAGGCGACGGTGATCTCCACCTGCAACCGACTCGAGATCTACGCCGACGTCGAGCGCTTCCACGGCAGCGTCGAGGACGTCTCCCGGCTGCTGATCGAGCGGGCCGGCGAGAGCACCGAGTCGATGCTGCCGCACCTGTACGTGCACTACGACGACGGAGCCGTCTCCCACCTCTTCCAGGTGGCCGCCGGCCTCGACTCGATGGTCGTCGGGGAGAGCCAGATCCTCGGCCAGACCCGCGACGCGCTGCGCCTGGGCCAGGAGCTGGGCACGGTCGGGCCGGCCCTCAACGTGCTCTTCCAGCAGGCGCTGCGCGTAGGCAAGCGTTCGCATGCTGAGACCGACATCGATCGCGCCGCGCCCTCGCTGGTGACCGCCGGCCTCGAGCGCGCCACTGTGCGGATCGGGACCGTGGTCGGCAAGCGGGTCGTGGTGGTCGGCGCCGGCTCCATGGCCGCGCTGGCGACCTCGACCGTCTCGCGGATGGGGGCCAGCGACATCGCCGTGGTCAACCGGACGCCCGACAAGGCCGAGCGCCTCGCCGAGCAGTACGGCGCGCGCACCCGGCCGCTGGCCGAGCTCGCCGGCGAGCTCGCCGGCGCCGACCTGGTCATCTCCTGCACCGGCGCCGCCGGCGTCATCGTCACCCGCCCGATGCTCGAGCAGGCGCGCGGCGACTCCGCGCGCGAGCTGGTGCTCGTCGACCTCGCCCTGCCCCACGACGTGGACCCGTTGGTCACCGAGCTGCCCGGGGTGAGCCTGATCGGACTGCGCCAGCTCGCCGAGGAGCTCCACGACACCGAGGCCGGCCGCGAGGTCGCCGGTGTGCGGCGGATCGTGCAGCAGGAGGTCTCCGCCTTCGTCTCGGCCCGCCGCCAGGCCAGCGTGACGCCCACCGTGGTGGCGCTGCGGACGATGGCCACCTCGGTGGTCGACGCCGAGATCGCCCGCCTCGACGGGCGCCTGCCCGACCTCGACCCGGCCCTGCGCGCCGAGGTCCTGCACGCCGTACGGCGGGTGGCCGACAAGCTCCTGCACGAGCCCACGGTGCGCGTCAAGGAATTGGCCAACGAGACCGGTGCGGTGTCCTACGCCGCGGCCCTGGCCGAGCTCTTCGCCCTCGACCCCGAGGCCGTCGACGCCGTCACCCGAGCGGAGGGACTGGAATGAGCAGCACCGAATCCGGCACCACCGAAGCCCGCGCCACCCTGCCGCCCGTCCGGCTGGGCACCCGTGCCTCCCTGCTGGCCACCACCCAGTCCGGGATGGTCGCCGACCTGATCCGCGACCGGCTCGGGCGTGAGGTCGAGCTGGTGCACGTCTCCACCGAGGGCGACGTCAACCGCGCCCCGCTGGCCCAGCTGGGCGGCACCGGGGTCTTCGTCAGCGCCCTGCGCGACGCCCTGCTGCGCGGCGAGGTCGACGTGGCGGTGCACTCCCTCAAGGACCTGCCCACCGGCAGCGAGGCCGGGATCGCGCTGGCCGCGGTGCCGCTGCGCGAGGACCCCCGCGACGTGGTCGTCGCCCGCGACGGCCTGACCCTGGGTGAGCTGCCCGCGGGCGCCAAGGTCGCCACCGGCTCGCCGCGCCGGGTCGCCCAGCTGGCGGCCCTCGGCCTCGGTGTGGAGATCGTCGGAATCCGTGGCAATGTGGATACCAGGATCGGCAAGGTCACCTCGGGGGAGGTGGACGCGGTGCTGCTGGCTCGGGCCGGGCTCTCGCGGATCGGCCGCCTCGGTGTCGTCACCGAGTCGCTCGACCCACTGCAGATGCTCCCGGCCCCCGGGCAGGGAGCGCTCGCCATCGAGTGCCGCGCGGACGACACGGACCTGCTGGCCGCCCTCGGGCAGCTGGAGGACCGGGCCACCCGCACGGCAGTCGACGCGGAGCGCGCCGTGCTCGCCACCCTGGAGGCCGGATGCTCGGCTCCGGTGGGTGCCCTGGCCGAGGTCGTCGAGGGTGAGGACGGCGACGAGCTCTGGATCCGCGCCGTGGCGCTCTCCGCCGACGGCGGCCTCGCCGTTCGAATGTCCGCGACCGGGTCCCCGGCCGAGGCAGTGGCTCTCGGAAGACGGCTGGCCACCGACATGCTCGCCGAAGGCGCAGCCGAACTGATCGACACACCAGCGAGAAAGCAGCACGCATGACTCGAGGCAAGATCACCAGTTCCGTCCCGTCCACCGACGGGTCGGCCCCTGGCACGACCGGAGGACACAACCCCGCTCCGGGGTCCCCTTCGGCGCTGCGCGGCTGGGTGTCGTTCGTGGGCAGCGGCCCCGGCGACCCCGGGCTGCTCACGGTGCGTGCGGTCGAGCTGCTGCGTGAGGCAGAGGTCGTCGTCACCGAGGTCCCCGAGCACGCCGCGCTGGTCCGCACCGTGCTCGGGCTGCCCGAGCCCGTGCTGGACGAGGACGGCAACGAGGTCGACCCGCAGGGCCCCGTCCTGGTGGACGGCGGCTTCGGCGAGGACGGCCAGCCGCTGACCCACGCGGCCCGGGCCAAGGTCGTGGTCAAGCGGGCCAAGACCGGCGCCCGCGTGGTCCGGCTGATGGCGGGCGACCCGTTCGTCTACGCCTCCGGCCCGGAGGAGGCCCAGGCCTGCGTCAAGGCCGGCATCGGCTTCGAGATCGTCCCCGGCGTCTCGTCGGTCAGCGCGGTCCCGGCCTACGCCGGCATCCCGCTCACCACCCGCAACCACCGCGAGGTGGCGGTGGTGACCTGCGGGGAGAAGGTCGACTGGCGCCAGTACGCCGACGACCGCACCCTGGTGCTGCTCTCGGCGGTCGGCTCCATCGCCGAGGTCGCCCAGGCGCTCATCGAGGCCGGACGCTCCCCGCGCACCCCGGTCGCGATGACCCGGGTCGGCACCACCACCAACCAGGCGACCGTCACCTCGACGCTCGAGCGGATCGGCGTCGACGCGCGGACCGCGCGGATCGCGCCGCCGGCGGTCACGGTGATCGGCGACGTGGTCAACCTGCGCGAGACGCTGTCGTGGTTCGAGACCAAGCCGCTCTTCGGCTGGCGGGTCCTCGTCCCGCGCACCAAGGAGCAGGCCGGCACGCTCTCCCAGCGGCTGCGCAGCTACGGCTCGGTGCCCGAGGAGGTCCCGACGATCTCGGTCGAGCCGCCGCGCAACCCCCAGCAGATGGACAAGGCCGTGCGCGGCCTGGTCGAGGGCCGCTACGAGTGGATCGCCTTCACCTCGGTCAACGCGGTGCGCGCGGTGCGCGAGAAGTTCGAGGAGTACGGCCTCGACGCGCGGGCGTTCTCCGGGCTGAAGATCGCGGCCGTCGGCGACAAGACCGCCGCCGCCATCGCGGCGTGGGGTCTGCGCGCGGACCTGGTGCCCTCCGGCGAGCAGTCCGCGGCCGGGCTGCTGGCCGACTGGCCGCCCTACGACGAGCTGCTCGACCCGATCAACCGGGTCTTCCTGCCGCGCGCGGACATCGCCACCGAGAACCTCGTCGCCGGCCTGGTCGACCTCGGCTGGGAGTGTGACGACGTCACGGCGTACCGCACCGTGCGCGCCACGCCGCCGCCGGCGCCGACCCGCGACGCCATCAAGACCGGCAAGTTCGACGCGGTCGTGTTCACCTCGTCCTCGACGGTGCGCAACCTGGTCGGCATCGCCGGCAAGCCGCACCCCTCGACGGTCATCGCGGTGATCGGCCCGGCCACGGCCAAGACGGCCGAGGAGCACGGCCTGCGCGTCGACGTGCTGGCCCCCTCGCCCTCGGTCGAGGTGCTGGCCGACGCGCTGGCCGACTTCGGCGCCACCCGCCGGGCCGCGCTGCTGGAGTCCGACCAGCCGGTCACGCGCCCCTCGGAGCGCAAGCCCTCGACGCGGCGCAAGGCGACCTCCTCGTGAGCGCGGGGGTACGTACGGGGGCTGATCGCTGATGGTCGTCGAGTACCCCACCGGACCGGGCCCCGTCGAGGGCCCGGTCCTGCGCCCGCGCCGCCTGCGCCGGACGTCGTCGTTGCGCCGGATGGTGGCCGAGACGAGCCTCGAGGCGCGTCAGCTGGTGCTGCCGCTGTTCGTGCGCGAGGACGCCGACGAGCCGCGTCCGATCAGCTCGATGCCCGGCGTCGTCCAGCACACCCGCTCCAGCCTCCTCGTCGCCGCCCACGAGGCCGCCGAGCTGGGCCTGGGCGGGGTGATGCTGTTCGGGATCCCGGCCACCCGTGACGCAACCGGCTCGGGTGCCCTCGACCCGGCCGGCGTCCTCAACCTGGCGATCACCGACGTGGTGGCCGAGGTCGGGGACGCGCTTACCGTGATGAGCGACCTGTGCCTCGACGAGTTCACCGACCACGGCCACTGCGGCGTGCTGGACTCCGAGGGGGCCGTCGACAACGACCGCACGCTCGAGATCTACGCGCAGATGGCGCTCGCGCAGGCCGCGGCCGGTGTCGACATGGTCGGCCCCAGCGGGATGATGGACGGGCAGGTCCGGGTGATCCGCTCCGCCTTGGACGCCTCCGGTGCCAGCGACGTCTCGATCCTGGCCTACTCCGCGAAGTACGCCTCCGCCTTCTACGGCCCCTTCCGCGAGGCCGTCGACTCGTGCCTCGAGGGGGACCGGCGCACCTACCAGCAGGACCCGGCCAACGCCCTCGAAGGCGTGCGCGAGGCCCTGCTCGACGTCGAGGAGGGGGCCGACATGGTGATGGTCAAGCCGGCCCTGGCCTACCTCGACGTGCTGCGCCGGGTGCGCGACGCGGTACCGGTCCCCGTCGCGGCGTACAACATCTCCGGCGAGTACGCGATGGTCGAGGCGGCCGCCGCCCACGGCTGGATCGACCGCGAGGCGGCGATCCTGGAGACGCTCACCTCGATCCGCCGAGCCGGCGCCGACGTGGTGCTCACCTACTGGGCCGCCGAGGCCGCGCGCCTGCTCAGCCGCCGCTGAGCCTGCCTCACCCCGGCCTCCGGGCCGGGGTGAGGCACAGCGCGCTCAGGGCGCCAGGATCTCGGTGATGCAGCGGGTCAGCGCGCCCAGGTCGAGCGTGGTCAGCCCCCGTGCGATGCACTGGGCGCGGGCCTCGGTCCAGGTCAGCGTGTCCTCGATCGCCTGGCCGGGGTCGGTGATGACCTGGCCGGGGTTCTTCACGATCGGGGGGAGACCCGCCTTCGGCGGCTTGCTCGGCGCGGGCTGCGAGGGCGCCGGCTGCTGCGGGCGGCTCGGCTGCTGAGGCTGCGGCGACGTCTGCGGCGTCTCCGAGGACTGACTCGGCGGCTGGGCGACGAGGTTGTCGCCGCCTCGCCCGGGCTGACGCGCCGGCGCGGCGCCGCGCGCGGGGCGGGTCGGGGCGGTCACCTCCGGCACGAACATGGCCGCCGAGGTGGTGCTGTTGGGGACCGAGGTGAAGTCGCCCTCGGCGTAGGCCTGCATGATCGACAGCACCAGGTCGACGTACTCGTCGCTGTGGTTGTAGCGGTGGACCGCCTTGCGCTGACCGGCCTCCTTGGAGAGGTCGTCGTTGCCCGAGCACAGGTAGACCGCCGTGGCCAGCGCCGCGTCGTCGATGTCCTGGGGGTTGCGCTTGCCGTCGCCGTCGGCGTCCACCCCGACCACCGACCAGGTCGAGGGGATGAACTGCATCGGGCCGACCGCACGGTCGAACTTCAGGTCGTTGTCGAGCTGGCCGGCGTCGGTGTCGGCGATCTGGGCGGTGTTGCGGGTGCCGTCGAGCGCGATGCCGAAGATGCCGGGCTGGGCGATGCCGTCGTCGTCGAGCCGGTTGCCGCCGTAGCGCCCGTGGTCGGACTCCACCCGGCCGATCGCCGCGACCAGCTGCCAGTTGATCTTGCAGCTCTTGTCGGCGGAGTTGATCACGGTCTCGGCGCGCTGGTAGGCCGCCAGGGCGGCGGCCGGGATGCCGTTGGTCGAGGCCGTCGCGACCACGGAGGTGGCCTTGCCGGTGGGCACCGCCGGCGCGACCACGCCGGGCAGCGAGACGCTGGCGGGCGCCTCGATCGCCTCGGTGGGCACGCTCGTGCCGTCCGGCAGGTGGGGGTCGGCCTGGAAGCCCGCGGACGCGGTGCTGATGCCCCCGACACTCGCGAGGCTGGCGGTCCAGGCTGCTGAGAGCAGGGCCAGCGGTATCAGTGCGGTGGCCTTCTGCACACGTCCGAAGCGTGGCTTGGTCATGAGTCCCTCTCCCTAGCAGACGACGGTTCGTCGCGGCTCCCTCAAAGCTCACGTGTTTCCAACAACGAGATGCGTAACCCTCGGTTACGCCAATTTAACCTGCGAGTGTGGCGTGCGTCTCCCTCTGGATCTTGTATCTGAGACGGAGGTCATCGTGATCCAGGCCGCACGTCCCTGGCCCTGGGCTCGTGGGGCTTGGTCGTCTCGGGGAGAATGAACCGCGTGACAGACCCCACCGACCTGACCTCGGGCTCCCACGCCCTGTTCGCGCGGGCGCGGGCGGTGACCCCGGGCGGGGTCAACTCCCCGGTCCGCGCCTTCAACGCCGTCGGCGGCACCCCGCGGTTCATCGCCTCGGCCAGCGGCGCCTGGCTGACCGACGTCGACGGCAACGAGTACGTCGACCTGATCTGCTCGTGGGGCCCGATGCTGCTGGGCCACGACCACCCCGAGGTCCGCGCCGCCGTCGTCGACGCCGTCTCGCGCGGCACGTCGTACGGCACGCCGACGCGGCCCGAGGTCGAGCTGGCCGAGGAGATCGTGGCGCGCACGAGCGTCGACCGGGTCCGCTTCGTCTCCTCCGGCACCGAGGCCACGATGTCGGCGATCCGGCTGGCGCGCGGCTTCACCGGGCGCGACCTGGTGGTGAAGTTCGCCGGCTGCTACCACGGCCACGTCGACTCGCTGCTGGCCTCCGCCGGCTCGGGTCTGGCCACGTTCGCGGTGCCGGGGACCCCCGGGGTCCCCGAGTCCTCCACCGCCCTGACGCTGGTGCTGCCCTACAACGACCGCGCGGCGGTGGAGAAGGCGTTCGCCGAGCACGGCAGCCGGATCGCGTGCCTGATCACCGAGGCCGCCCCCGGCAACATGGGCGTGGTCCCGCCCGAGCCCGGCTTCAACGCGTTCCTGGCCGAGACCTGCACCCGGCACGGCGCGCTGCTGGTCAGCGACGAGGTGATGACCGGCTTCCGCGCCTCGCGCACCGGGCAGTGGGGCCTGGACGGGGCCCGGGAGGGCTGGCGCCCCGACCTCACCACCTTCGGCAAGGTGATGGGCGGAGGCTTCCCCGCGGCCGCGTTCGGCGGTCGCGCCGACGTGATGGCCCACCTCGCCCCCGAGGGGCCGGTCTACCAGGCCGGGACGCTGTCGGGGAACCCGATCGCGACGACCGCCGGGCTGACCACGCTGCGCCTGGCAGACGACGAGGTCTACGCCCACATCACCGCCGCCGGCGAGACCATCAAGGCGGCCACCGCGCAGGCGCTGAGCGCCGCCGGGGTGGCGCACCGGATCCAGTCCACCGGCACGATGTTCTCGGTGTTCCTCACCGACACCGAGGTCCGTGACTTCGCCGACGCCTCGACGACCGACACCGCCGCCTACGCGGCGTTCTTCCATGCCATGCTCGACCGGGGCGTCTACCTGCCGCCGTCGGCCTACGAGACGTGGTTCCTCTCCTCCGCCCACGACGACCGCGCCGTGCAGCGGGTGCTGGACGCCCTGCCCCACGCCGCCCGCGCTGCCGCGGCCACCGTCGAAGGAGCCTGAACATGAGCGAGCGCACGATCGTCCACCTGCTGCGTCACGGCGAGGTGCACAACCCCGATGGCGTGCTCTACGGCCGCCGCGACGGGTTCCACCTCTCCGCGCTCGGGCAGAAGATGGCCCAGCAGGTCGCCGACAAGATCGGCGAGCGCGACATCACCCACCTGGTCTCCTCGCCGCTGGAGCGCGCCCGCGAGACCGGCCGCCCGCTCGCCGAGCGGCGCGGGCTCGAGGTGAGCATCGACCCCCGGGTGATCGAGTCGACCAACAAGTTCGAGGGCAAGACCTTCGGCAAGGGCAACAACGAGCTGCGCAACCCGGCGTCGTGGCGCTACCTGTGGAACCCTTTCCGGCCCTCGTGGGGCGAGCCCTACACCGAGGTCGCCGCCCGGATGATGGCGGCCGTGTACGACGCGCGCGACGCCGCGCGCGGGCACGAGGCCGTGGTCGTCTCCCACCAGCTGCCGATCTGGACCACCCGCCTGCACGTGGAGCGGCGCTCCTTCCTGCACGACCCGCGCAAGCGCCAGTGCACGCTGTGCTCGCTCACCTCGCTGCACTTCGTCGGCGACACCCTCTCCCAGGTCTCCTACTCCGAGCCGGCCGGCGACCTGATCCCGGTCAAGGACCGCGGCGCGACCTTCTCCGCCGGCGGCGCACCCGAGGAGAAGCGACCCTGAAGCGTCACCTGGCACCCGTTCTGCTCGTCTGTCTGCTCGCTCTGCTGGCGGGCTGCTCGTCGATGGAGGGCACCGGCGACAAGGGCTACATCACCGGCAAGGGCACCGTCGTCGAGGTCGAGCCGGCCGAGCGTGACGACCCGGTCGCGCTGGAGGGGGAGGACCTCGACGGCCGGCCCGTCTCGCTGGCGGACTATCGCGGCAAGCCGGCCGTGGTGGTGGTGTGGGGCTCCTGGTGCCCGCCGTGCCGGGCGGAGGCGCCCGCGCTGGCCGAGGCGGCCGCCGAGCTCGACGGCCGGGTCGGCTTCCTCGGGATCAACGTCCGCGACCCCGCCATCGACCAGGCGCAGAGCTTCGTGCGCCGCTTCGAGATCCCCTACCCCTCGGTCTTCTCGCCCGACGGCAAGGCGCTGCTCTCGTTCGCCGGGACGCTGACCCCCAACACGATCCCGAGCACGCTGGTGCTCGATGCGCAGGGGCGCGTCGCGGCCAGCATCATCGGCGAGGTGCCCTCCAAGGTCACGCTCACCACGCTGGCCGAGGACGTCCTCGCCGAGACCGGCCCCGACCAGCCGGCCGACCCCTCCGGGAGCCCCGGCGATGGGTGAGACCTTCCAGGAGATCGCCGGCTCCGGCTCGCTGGCGCTGGCCATCCCGATCGCGGTCATCGCCGGGCTGGTCTCCTTCTTCTCCCCGTGCGTCATCCCGCTGCTGCCGGGCTACCTCTCCTACGCCACCGGGCTGTCCGGGGCGGACCTGGCCAGCACCGGCGGCGAGGGGCGCCGCGGGCGGATGCTGCTCGGCTCGGTGCTCTTCGTGCTCGGCTTCTCGGCCGTCTTCGTGCTGCTGGGCTCCATCTCCGGTGCCGTCGGCACCTGGCTCTTCGAGTACCGCCGCACGCTCAACGTGGTGCTCGGCGTGATCACCATCGTGCTCGGGCTGGTCTTCATGGGCGCGGTGCGGATCTTCCAGCGCGACCTGCGCTTCCACTCGGTGCCGGCCGTCGGGCTGGTCGCCGCGCCCTTCCTCGGCTTCCTGTTCGGCGTCGGCTGGACCCCGTGCATCGGGCCCACGCTCGGCGTCATCTACACGCTGTCCTACAACGAGGGCACCGCCGGGCGCGGTGCCCTGCTCTCCGGCTTCTACGCCGCCGGGCTGGGGCTGCCGTTCATCGTGGCGGCCCTGGCCTACCGCAAGATGCTGCGTGCCGTCGGGTTCGTGCGCCGCCACCAGGCCTGGGTGATGCGCATCGGCGGGCTGATGATGATCGCCGTCGGCATCGCCCTGGTCACCGGCTGGTGGGACCACGCCGTGACCTGGCTGCAGAGCAACCTGATCTCCGGCTACCAGGTGGATGTGTGACGACCAGACAGGCCGACGACCGGCGCCCCGAGGGGCACGTCGAGAACCTCGTGGACGAGGCCGAGGAGCGGGGCCCGGACGGGTCCGGCCCTGACGATCGCCGTCCCGGCGAGCTGAACGCCCTGGAGCTGGCGCGCTGGGCCTGGCGCCAGCTCACCTCCATGCGCACCGCGCTGGTGCTGCTGTTCCTGCTCGCGCTGGCGGCGATCCCGGGCTCGGTGATCCCCCAGGAGGACGTCGACTCGCTGGCCGCCTCCCGCTGGCAGGAGGCCCACCCCAAGCTGACGCCGATCTACGAGCGCCTGGGGATGTTCTCGGTCTACGACTCGGTGTGGTTCTCGGCGATCTACATCCTGCTGATGATCTCGCTGGTGGGGTGCATCCTGCCCCGCACCCGGGTCTACTGGCGCGCGCTGCGCTCGCGGCCCCCGCGCGCCCCGCGCCACCTCGGGCGGCTTCCCGACCACACGTCGTACACCTCGTCGGACTCCGCCGAGGAGCTGCTCGAGCGGGCTCGCCGGGTGCTGCGCAAGCGGCGCTACCGCGTCGAGGTCCGCGACGGCGCGGTCTCGGCGGAGAAGGGCTACCTGCGCGAGGCCGGCAACCTGGTCTTCCACCTGTCGGTGGTGATCGTGCTCGTCGGGTTCGCGATGGGCAGCCTGTTCGGCTACAAGGGCGGCGTGATCCTGGTGGTCGGCAACGGCTTCTCCAACAGCCCCACCCAGTACGACGACCTGGTCCCCGGCACCCTCTTCGACGCCGGCGAGATGGAGCCGTTCTACTTCAACGTCGACGACTTCGACATCGAGTGGCTCAAGAAGGGCCCGCGGGCGGGGATGGCGCAGAAGTTCGTCTCGCACATCACCTACGGCGAGAGCCTGGATGCCGAGCCGAAGAAGTACGACCTCAAGGTCAACCACCCGCTCACCATCGGGGAGACCGACATCTTCCTGATCGGGCACGGCTACGCCCCGGTGATCACCGTGCGCGACGGCAACGGCGACGTCGCCTACAGCGGCCCGACCATCTTCCTGCCCACCGACGAGAGCTTCCGCTCCTTCGGCGTGGTCAAGGCGCCCGACGCGGAGCCCACCCAGATCGGGCTCGAGGGCGAGCTCTACCCGACCTACGGCTTCACCGACGCCAGCGGGCCGTTCTCCGCCTTCGGTGACGCGCTCAACCCGGCCATCTCGATGCTCGCCTACACCGGCGACCTCGGCATGGACGACAGCGGCGGGCAGTCGGTCTACGCCCTCGACAAGGCCGACGCCGAGGTGGTCACCAAGCCCGACGGGTCGATGTTCCGCATCGACTTGGCGATGGGCGACTCGGTGGAGCTGCCGAACGGCGCCGGCTCGGTCAGCTTCGACTCGATCCAGCGCTGGAACAAGATCCAGATCAGCCGCACCCCCGGCAAGTTCGTCGCGCTGACCGGGGTGGTGCTCGCGCTGATCGGCCTGCTCGGGTCGCTGTTCATCCGGCCCCGTCGCGTCTGGGTTCGCGTCTCACCCGAGGGCGGGGCCACACTGGTGGAGGTGGCGGGTCTCGACCGCTCCGGCGGCGGCGACGTCGACGCCGAGCTCAACGAGATCGTGGCCGCGCTCGGGGGAGCGGCACCCGACGACGACGCCCCGCACAGCGCACCGCACGACGGCGCACCGCACGACACACCTGATGGAACCGCACTGGAGGAGAAGCCGTGAGCGACGCGTCCTGGGAGACTCTGAGCAATCAGGCGGTGGCGGCCGCAGGTCTCGTCTACTTCCTGGCGCTGCTGGCGCACCTCATCGAGTGGAGCGCGCTGCGCAAGGTGCCGGTGGGTGCCGAGCAGGCAGGGCGTCGCGAGTCCGTGCCGGTCGGCGCCGCGGCGCCCGGGACCCCGCCGGTGCTGTCCAAGGACGCCGCCCCGGCCCCGGCGGACTCCCAGAAGATCGCCCTGTTCGGGCGGCTGGGGGTGCTGCTGACCATCCTGGCCACCGCCGTGCACCTCGTGGCGCTGGTGGCGCGCGGCATGGCCGCGGACCCGAACCGGGTGCCGTGGGGCAACATGTACGAGTTCACGCTGGCCGGGACGTTCTTCGTCTCGGTGATCTACCTGGCGGCGTACCGGAAGTTCGCGCTGCACTGGATGGCGCCGCTGGTGGTGGGCTTCGTGCTGGCCACGCTGATGGCCGACGTGATCTGGCTCTACGAGGGCGTCGCGCCGCTGACCGAGGCGCTCGACTCACCCTGGCTGGTCATCCACGTGGTCTCCGCGGTGATCGCGACCGGGGCGTTCACGGTGGGCGGCATCGTCTCGCTGCTGTTCCTGGTCAAGGAGCGCTGGGGCGGCCGGCAGAGCGGCTACATCGCCCGTCTGCCCTCCACCCAGACGCTGGACCGGATCTCCTACCGGATGCACGCGTTCGCGTTCCCGGTGTGGACCTTCGCGGTGCTGATCACCGGGCCGATCTGGGCGCACCAGGCCTGGTCGTCGTACTGGAACTGGGACCCCAAGGAGGTCTGGGCCTTCATCACCTGGGTCGTGTACGCCGCCTACCTGCACGCCCGCTCCACCGCCGGCTGGAAGGGCCGCAACGCCGCCTACATCGCGCTGATCGGGCTGGCGACGCTGTGGTTCAACTTCATCGGCATCAACTTCTTCAGCTCCAGCAGCCAGCACTCCTACGCCGCCCCGGCCGCGTCGGTCAGCGTCGAGCCGGACGGCGTCGAGTCAGTCAGCGTCGAGTCGGCGTAGTGTCGCCGGCCCGCCGGACCGGCCTCAGGCCGGCTCGGGCGGGGTGGGGTCCGGGCCGTCGTCGTCGGAGCGCTTCTCCGGGTGCCGCTTGCGACGGTCGAGCTGCCACAGGAAGTCCGGGTCGTCGTCGGGTCCCAGCGGCCGAGGCGGCGCGGGACGGCCACCGGAGCCGTCATCGGGCCCGCCTCCCTGGAGGCCGCGGCGCTCGATGACCCGGATGGTCAGGTAGAACGCCACCGCGAACAGCAGGACGACCAGCACGAACTTCAGCACACCTCAAGAGTAGGTGCCCCATGGTGGGAACTACCCTGGGGGCGTGAAGGAGTTCGCTATCTACACCGCCCTGCGGCTGGCCCTGTTCGTCGCGTCGTACGCCCTCGTCGCCGGGATCTACCTCCTGGTGACCTCCGGCAACCAGCTGCCGATCCTCTGGCCGTTCATCGTCGCGTTCGTGATCTCCGGAATCGCGTCGTACTTCCTGCTCAACGCTCCGCGCGAGGCGTTCGCCCGCCGCGTCGAGGAGCGGGCCGAGCGGGCCTCGGCCCGGATGCAGCAGGTCAAGTCCCGCGAGGACGTCGACTGAGTGGGCGCCTCGCCCGAAGGCTGTCACGTCGCCGACCACAGTGACCGGGGCCGCCGCGCCTGGCTCGACGAGGCCATCCGGCGCGTCGAGGCCGACGCCAACCGCTCGGCCGACACCCACCTGCTGGTCTTCCCGCTGCCCACCGCGATCTCCGGGGCCGGCATCGACCTCTACCTCAAGGACGAGTCGGTCCACCCGACCGGATCGCTCAAGCACCGGCTGGCGCGCTCGCTGTTCCTCTACGGGCTGTGCAACGGCTGGATCCGCGAGGACACCACGCTGATCGAGGCGTCGTCCGGCTCGACCGCGGTCTCCGAGGCCTACTTCGCGCGGCTGCTGGGGCTGCCGTTCATCGCGGTGATGCCGCGCGGCACCTCCCCGGAGAAGATCGAGCTGATCGAGTTCCAGGGCGGGCGCTGCCACCTCGTCGACGAGCCCGCGACCATCTACGCGGAGTCACGGCGCCTGGCCGAGGAGACCGGTGGTCACTTCCTCGACCAGTTCACCTACGCCGAGCGCGCCACCGACTGGCGCGGCAACAACAACATCGCCGAGTCGATCTTCAGCCAGCTCGCCCACGAGCGGCACCCGGTGCCGACCTGGATCGTCGTCGGCGCGGGGACCGGCGGCACCTCGGCGACCATCGGCCGGTTCATCCGCTACCGCCGGCTGCCCACCAGCCTGTGTGTGGTCGACCCGGAGCAGTCCGCGTTCTTCCGCGCCTGGGAGAGCGGCGACCTGGGAGCGACAGGCGGGCCCTCCCGGATCGAGGGCATCGGCCGGCCTCGGGTCGAGCCGTCCTTCCAGCCCGCCGTCGTGGACTGCATGATCGCGGTCCCCGACGCCGCCTCGATCGCCGCCGCCCGGTGGTGCACCCAGGTCACCGGCCGCTCGGTCGGCGGCTCCACCGGCACCGCGCTGTGGGGCGCGCTGCGGCTGATCGCCCGGATGCGTGAGCGCGGCGAGTCCGGCTCGGTGGTCACGCTCCTGTGCGACGGCGGCGAGCGGTACGCCCACACCTACTACGACGACGACTGGGTGGCCGCCCAAGGCCTCGACCTCGCGCCGTACACGAAGGCGCTGGAGGGGTTCGGGGCGACGGGGGAGTGGGCGGAGCCGGTCGGGTGAGGAAAGGCCCGGCAGGGTTGCCGTTTGGTCCCCAACGGCGAGGATCGGGGCCGGAACGCCTCCGTCTGTGACCAATCGGTGAGGTCCAGCAGCGTCTCTCGCACGGTGCTGGCGGCCGACGTACCGGCGCTGACCATGAAGCAGGTCCGCGACATCGTCACCCACCCCGTGTGGACCAACTGACCCGGAGCGGAGACCTTCGCGGCGCTGCAACCGGATGGTGAAGCGTCGGCGATGGCCGCAGCCCCGGCCGGCGGGCTAGAACGGCCTAGAAGGGTCGCCGTTTGGTCCCCAACGGCGGTTATCGGCGTGAGAAGCCGCCGTTGGGGACCAAACGGCGTCGAAACCGACGCCGCCTCAGCCGATCGTCGGTACGGCGGCCAGCGCGGCGCCGAGGTCGGCGTCGGAGAGCGCGTCGTCCTCGAGGCCGCCGCGCAGGAACGAGTCGTAGGCGCCGAGCTCGAGCAGGCCGTGGCCGGAGAGGCCGACGACGATGACCTTCTCCTCACCGGACTCGACGCAGGCCAGGGCCTCGCGGCGCATCTGGGCGAGCGCGTGCGACGACTCGGGCGCCGGCACGATGCCCTCGCAGCGAGCGAACTCGATAGCCGCCTCGAAGCACTCGTTCTGGTGCAGCGCCCGCGCCTCGACGTACCCCTCGTGGACGACGTGCGAGACCAGCGGCGCCATGCCGTGGTAGCGCAGCCCGCCCGCGTGGATCGGGGAGGGCACGAAGTCGTGGCCGAGGGTGTACATCTTCATCAGCGGGGTCAGCCCGGCGGTGTCACCGAAGTCGTAGCGGTACTCGCCGCGGGTCAGCGTCGGGCACGAGGTCGGCTCGACGGCGATCAGCCGCGGGTCCTGGTTGCCGGCGAGCTTCTCGCGCAGGAACGGGAAGATCAGCCCGGCCAGGTTGGAGCCGCCGCCGGCGCAGCCGATGACGAGGTCGGCGCCGCTCTCGCCGGCCTTGGCCAGCTGCAGCAGTGCCTCCTCGCCGATGATCGTCTGGTGCAGCAGCACGTGGTTGAGCACCGACCCGAGGGCGTACTTCGCCTCCGGGTCCTGTGCTGCCAGCTCGACGGCCTCGGAGATCGCGATGCCCAGCGACCCCGGGTGGTCCTCACCGAAGGCGCGGCCGGCCTCGGTCATCCGGCTGGGGGAGCGGTGCACCTTGCCGCCGAAGACCTCGATCAGCGTGCGTCGCTGGGGCTTGGAGTCGAAGGACGCCCCGACCTGCCACACCTCGCACTCCATGTCGAACAGCGAGCAGGCGTAGGCCAGCGCGGTGCCCCACTGGCCGGCTCCGGTCTCGGTGGTCAGCCGGGAGATGCCGTGCTGCTTGTTGTAGTAGGCCTGCGGCACCGAGGTGTTCGTCTTGTGCGACCCGGCCGGGGAGACGCCCTCGTACTTGAAGTAGATCCGCGCCGGCGTGCCCAGCTTGCGCTCGAGGTTGCGGGCCCGGAACAGCGGGGAGGGGCGGTACTGCAGGTAGACCTCGCGCACGGCCTCGGGGATCTCCACGAAGCGCTCGCCGCTCACCTCCTGCGCGATCAGCTCCGGCGGGAACAGCGGAGCCAGGTCGTCGGGCCCGACCGGCTGGTGGGTGCCCGGGTGCAGCGGCGCCGGCGGCGGCGTGGGCAGATCGGCGACGAGGTTGTACCAGTGCGTCGGCATCTCGTCGTCGGTCAGCGTGTACTTGCGGGGGGCGACTGCGCTGAGCGTGGTGCTCGACTCGCTCATCGGCGCTTCCTGCGCTCGATCGCGCGGCGCTCGAGGTGCCGCTCGATACGGGCGGGCGGCTGGCCCAGGACCTTGGCCAGGATCGGCACCCGGAGCTTGTAGACGACGACGGCCGCGACCACCACAGCGACCAGGATCAAGAACCACATGGGGCTCAGACTAGTGGCTCGACGCGCTGCGGGGCAGGCGGCGGATCAGGCGATGAGCAGCCCGGCCAGCATCCCCAGCCCGTAGAGCAGCTCGGCGACCCCGGTCTTCTGCAGGACCGGGATCAGCGCCAGGCCTCGAGCGCCTCCGACGACGACGCGTACGGCGGACAGCGCGGGTACGGCGTACCCGAGGCCGAGCAGCGCCCACCACGACGTCTCCAGGGCGACGCCGAGCAGCGCCACCGCCGAAGCGGCCATCAGCAGCGTGAACAGGGCGCGGGTCCGGGAGTCGCCGAGCAGCACCGCCAGGGTGCGCTTGCCGACCTCGGTGTCGGTGGGGATGTCGCGCAGGTTGTTGGCGACCAGGATGGAGCAGGCCAGCGCCCCGATCCCGATCGCGGCGTACAGGGCGGGCAGCGCCACGTCGCGTCCGAAGGACTCCGTCTGCACGTAGGTGGTGCCGGTGACCGCGACCAGGCCGAAGAACACGAAGACCATCACCTCGCCGAGGCCGAGGTAGCCGTACGGCTTCGAGCCGCCGGTGTAGTACCAGGCCGCCACCACGCACACGACGCCGACGGCCAGCAGCCACCACGCGGTCGCCGCGGCCAGCCCCAGCCCGGCGACGCCGGCGACGCCGAACGCGGCGAAGGCGGCGAGCTTCACGGCCCGGGGCGTGGCCGCGCCGGAGCCGACCAGGCGCATCGGCCCGACCCGGTCCTCGTCGGTGCCGCGGATCCCGTCGGAGTAGTCGTTGGCGTAGTTCACCCCCACCTGCAGGGCGAGCGCGACCACCATCGCCAGGGCCGCCTTCCACCACACGGGCTCGGCGACGTACGCCGCGACGCCGGTGCCGGCGAGCACCGGGGCGACGGCGGCGGGGAGGGTCCGGGGGCGGGACCCGGCGATCCATTGAGCGGGAGTGGCCACGACGAAGGATTCTCACACGCGGCCGGCGCCGAGCCCGGCGGCGGCTCCGACTAGCGTTGGGCCGGTGAGCTCACTGCGCCCGGTCCGTGGCACGTCCGCCGAGGTCGTCGCGGCGCTGCGTGACTGGCTGGCGCAGACGCGCGAGCCGGAGCCGCTCGCGGTCGAGACGTCCGGCTCCACCGGGCGCCCCAAGCGGGTGGTGCTGTCGCGCCGCGCGCTGCTGGCCTCGGCCGAGGCGTCCGCGCGCCGGCTGGCCGCCCGCGGAGGCGACGGCCGGGGCCGCTGGCTGCTGACCCTGCCCGCGCCGTACGTCGCGGGAGTCAACGTCGTGGTCCGCTCCCTGGCCGCCGGGCACGACCCGGTGCTGCTCGAGGAGCACGCCTCGTTCGCGGCGGCGACGGCCGCGCTGGGCGACGTGGCGCGCTACACCTCGCTGGTGCCCACGCAGCTGCACCGGCTGCTCGAGGCCTCCGAGGCCGACTCCGCCGCGGACCGCGCCGCGCTCGCGACGTACGACGCGGTGCTGGTGGGCGGCGGGCCGATGGACCCGGCGCTGCGCCGACGCGCCGAGGAGGCCGGCGTGCGCCTGGTCGCGACGTACGGGTCGAGCGAGACCTGCGGCGGCTGCGTGTACGACGGGCTGCCGCTGGACGGCGTGGCGCTGGCGATCGGCACCGACGGACGGATCCGGATCGGCGGGCCGGTGCTCTTCGACGGCTACGACGGCGACCCTGACCTGACCCGGGAGTCCCTGGTCGACGGCTGGTTCCTCACCTCCGACGCGGGCCGCCTCGACGAGGACGGTCGCCTGCAGGTGCTGGGCCGCCTCGACGACGTGGTCGTCTCGGGCGGGGTGAACGTGCCCACCCCTGCCGTCGCCGCCCGGCTGCGCGAGCACCCGGGCGTGCGCGCCGTGGAGGTGCTCGGCGTCCCCGACGAGGAGTGGGGGCACCGCGTGGTGGCCTGGGTGGTGGGCTCGATCTCGCTGGACGAGGCGCGCGACTTCGTGGCGGCCGCGCACCCGCGCTCGTGGGCGCCGCGCGAGGTGCGCGTGGTCGACGAGCTGCCGCTGCTCGACAACGGGAAGGTGGACCGGTTGCGCCTCAAGGAGGAGACCCGATGACCCTGTCCGACGGCGACGTTGCGGTCTGGTCGATCCCGCTGCGCACTCGCTTCCGCGGCATCACCGTGCGCGAGGGCGTGCTGGTGCGCGGCCCGGCCGGATGGGGGGAGTGGAGCCCGTTCCTGGAGTACGACGCGAGGGTCGCCGCCCCGTGGCTGCGCTGCGCCGAGGAGGCGGCCGCGGGGGACTGGCCCGCGCCGCTGCGCGACAGCGTCCCGGTGAACGTGACCGTGCCCGCGGTGGACGCCGAGCGGGCGCACGCCATCACCCGCGCCGGCGGCTGCACGACCGCCAAGATCAAGGTCGCCGAGCCCGGCCAGACGCTGGCCGAGGACCAGGCGCGCGTCGAGGCCGTGCGTGACGCGCTGGGGCCGGGCGGGCGGATCCGCGTCGACGTGAACGGGCTGTGGGACGTCGACACCGCGGTGTCGTCGATCGGGGTGCTCGACCGGGCCGCGGGCGGGCTGGAGTACGTCGAGCAGCCGTGCGCGAGCGTCGAGGAGCTGGCGCTGGTGCGCCGCCGCGTCGACGTGCCCATCGCCGCCGACGAGTCGATCCGCCGGGCCGAGGACCCCTACCGGGTGCGGGACCTGGAGGCCGCCGACGTCGCGGTGCTCAAGGTGCAGCCGCTGGGGGGAGTGCGCGCGTGCCTGCGCATCGCCGAGGACATCGGCCTGCCGGTCGTGGTGTCCTCGGCGCTGGAGAGCTCGGTCGGGATCGCGGCCGGGGTCGCGCTCGCCGCGGCGCTGCCCGAGTTGCCCTACGCGTGCGGGCTGGCGACGGTCCAGCTGCTCACCGACGACGTGGTGGCCCGTGCGCTGCTCCCCGTCGACGGCGCTCTGCCGGTCGGCGTACCCGATGTGGACGACGAGGCCCTGCTGCGGCTGGCCGCCGCCCCCGAGCGGGTGGCGCACTGGCAGGCCCGGCTCGCCGAGGTGCGGGCGGTGGGCCGATGAACGCCGCCACCCGGCTCGCCCGCGACGTCGTCACCGCGCTGGTGGCCGAGGGGATCACCGAGGTGGTGCTGTCGCCGGGCTCGCGCAACGCGCCCCTGGCCTTCGCGGTGTACGACGCCTCGCGCGCCGGGCTGCTGCGCCTGCACACCCGCATCGACGAGCGCAGCGCCGGCTTCCTCGCGCTCGGGCTCACCAAGGTCGGCGCGCGGGCGGCGGTGATGTGCACGTCGGGCACGGCGGTCGCCAACCTGCACCCCGCCGTGCTCGAGGCCGCCCACGCCGGCCTGCCGCTGGTCGTGGTCACCGCCGACAGGCCCGCGTCGCTGCGCGGCACCGGAGCCAGCCAGACCACCGACCAGGTCCGGATCTTCGGCGACGCCGCCGTCTTCCACGACCTCGCGGAGGGCGAGGTGCCGTCGCTGGAGGCGGACGGACCGGTGCATCTCAACGTCCAGCTCACGCCGCCGCTGGTGCCGGAGGGGGTGTGGGAGGTGGCGCCGATTGGGCAGAGACGGCGGGTCGAGGCGGGTTTTGGTCGCCGTTTGGTCCCCAACGGAGGGCCCACCCCACCCCACCCCCTCCCACTCGGCCCCCGCACCGTCATCGTCGCCGGCGACGACGCCGGCCCGCCGGCGCGGATCCTGGCCCAGCGCGCCGGGTGGCCGCTGTTCGCGGAGCCGACCGCCGGGTGCCGCACCGGCGACAACGCGCTGCGCTCGTATCGGCTGCTGCTGGACGGCGAGCTGGGTGGGCGCATCGAGCGCGTGGTGGTCGCCGGTCACCCCACGCTGTCGCGACCGGTCACCCGCCTGCTGGAGCGCGACGACGTGGAGGTCGTCTCGCTGCGGGCACGGGGCTGTTGGTCGACGCGGCCGTTCCCCGTCGACTCCGAGCACGACGCCCTCGAGGTGCCCGAGGACGCGAGCGACGATTCCGCCTGGCTGGAGGAGTGGCAGGCCGCGGACCGCGCCGTCTCTCGCGAGGTGGACCGGCTGCTGGCGACAGAGGAGGGCGTCACTCCCCACGAGGTGGCCGCCGCGGTGAGCCGCGCCGTACCGCCGAAGGGGATGCTGTTCGTCGGTGCCTCCAGTCCGATCCGCGACCTGGACCTGATGGCGGCGCCCACCCCGGTCGGGGAGCGGCGCAAGGTGATCGCCAACCGCGGCGTGGCCGGCATCGACGGCACCATCTCCTCGGCCATCGGCGCCGCCCTGGGCCGCCCACACGGCTCCCGCAACCTCGCGCTGATGGGCGACGTGACGTTCCTGCACGACAGCACCGGCCTGGTGCTGGGCCCCGACGAGGAGCGCCCCGACCTGACGATCGTCGTGGTGAACGACGACGGCGGCTCGATCTTCGCGATGCTCGAGCAGGGCGGTCCGAACTACGCGGAGAGCTTCGACCGCCTGTTCGCGACGCCGCACGGGGTGGACCTGGCGAGCCTGTGCGCGGCCACCCGGACCCCGCACTGGCGCGTCGAGTCGGTGGCCGAGCTGGAGCACGCGCTGGCCTCGCCCAACGGCGGGATCGAGGTCGTCGAGGTCGTCGTACGACGCGACAACCGCCGCGAGCTGGACGCCCGGATCCGCGCCCTGTAGCCGGCGAGGATCAGGAGGCGAGCTTGCGGCGCAGCGTCATCGTGGCGCGGCTGTGCAGCTGGCTGACCCGCGACTCGCTGACCTGGAGCACCTGGCCGATCTCGGCGAGCGTGAGGCGCTCCCAGTAATAGAGGGCCACCACCACCTGGTCGCGCTCGGGCAGCTCGTGCACGGCCTGGAGGAAGCCGTCGGGCAGGTCGTCGGCGTCGAGGCCGGCGGCCGGGGCGGCGGGGGCGAAGTCGTCGACGCCGGAGGCCTCGGCGCTGACCAGGCTCGTGTACGACGTCTCGCTGTAGCGCTTGCGCAGCTCGCCCACCGAAATCTCGAGCTCGGCGGCGACCTCGCGGTCGGTGGGCACCCGCCCCAGCCGGTGCTCGAGAGTCGCCTGGGCGGTGTTGATGTCGCGGATCTTCTCGCGCACCGAGCGCGGGACCCAGTCGGAGGCCCGCAGCCCGTCCACGATGGCCCCGCGGATTCGGGGCACGGCATAGGTCTGGAACTGCAGCCCGCGGTCCACGTCGAACTTCTCGATCGCGTCCATCAGGCCGATCACGCCGTCGGAGACCAGGTCACCCTGCTCGACGGTCGACGGCAGCCCGGAGCCCACCCGACCAGCGACGTACTTCACGAGAGGGGAGTACTGCAGCACCAGGCGGTCGCGGGCGTCCTTGTCACCGGACTCCTTGTAGCGACGCCAGAGCTGGTCGACGTCGCTCTCGTGCTCGGTGGCGGTCATCGCCTTCTCCCTCCCGCAGGGTGTATGCCGGGTCACCCTAGCGGCAGCGAGCCGGGTGTTCGGGCGCACCCGAAGCGCCCCAGGAGCGAGCGCCAGCGAGCGTCCTCAGAATCAACTCGAATGAGTTCTCCACAGTCCGCGTGTCGTGGCGGTTTCTGGGGGCAGGACTGTCGGTGGCGCCTGCTTGAGTAGATCCATGACCCGGACCGCGACTCCTGACACCGCTCGTGCGGTGCTGGACGCCGCGCGGGTACGACGCACGACCGCGGACCGCGCGGAGGCCGAGCAGCTGCAGCTCGCCGTGGACTGGGCGGCGATGCACTCGGTGGAGTCTCTGGAAGCGGCCGCGGTCATCCACGGCCCGTACGGCGACCACGGGATCCCCGTCGCCGGACCCGGAGCGCCACTGGTCGCCGAGTTCGCGGTCACCGAGTTCGCCCTCGCCATCGGGATGTCCACCGAGGCCGGACGCCGGTATGTGGGGCAGGCCCTGGAGCTGCGCCACCGCCTCCCCAAGGTCTGGGCGCGGGTCGTCAGCGGTGACCTCGTGGCGTGGAAGGCACGACGCATCGCCGACGCCACGATGAGCCTCGTCCCGGCCGGTGCGGGGTTCGTCGACACCCACGTCGCCGCGGTCGCGCACAAGATCGGTCTCGCCGCCCTGGACCGGTTGGTCGAGGAGGCGCGGGTCCGGTTCCAGCCAGAGGAAGCCGAGCAACGGCGCCGCGCGGCGGCGGACGGGCGGTGTTTCGACATCGACACCGACCAGGTCTCCTACGACGGCACCATGACCGTGCGCGGCGAGCTCGACCTCGCCGACGCGTTGGACCTCGACGCTGCGGTGGCTGCGGGTGCGGCCCAGCAGCAGGCGCTCGGGTCGGTGGACCCGCTCGGCGTGCGCCGCGCGAAGGCCGCGGGGGAGCTGGCGCGACGCCAGCTTGCCCTCGATCTGAACGTCGCGACATCGACTGAGGCGACCGACGGCGCGGTCACCGGTCAGTGCGGTGGATCCAAGGCACCAGGTGCTTCCGATCAACCGCACAGCCCGCCTGCCGCGGGTTCTCCCGCCCACCGGTCGAGTGCAGCAGCCCGACGCCCGCGGCAGGTGGTGCTCTACGTCCACCTCTCCCACGACGCGCTACGCGCCCGAGGCCTCGACGACACCGGCGTACACGTGGCTCGCGTGGAGAACACCGCCTCCTTCGTCTCCGTCGACCAGGTCCGCGACTGGTGCGCCACCCCCGACACCCAGGTCACCGTCAAGCCGGTCGTCGACCTCGAGGACCACGTCCACGTCAACGCCTACGAGACCCCCGACCGCCTCGTGGAACGCCTGACCCTCATCGAGCACATCTGCGTCTTCCCCTGGTGCACCAGACCCGCCCGACGACTCACACCCGACGGCCATCGCGCCGACTGCGACCACATCCGCGAGCACGCCACCGGCGGCACCACCTGCTCATGCAACCTGGCCCCACTCTGCCGACGACATCACCGCCACAAGACCCACAGCCCCTGGAGCTACACCGCCCTCGACAAGGGCAGCTATCTCTGGACCAGCCCCCAGGGCTACCAATACCTCCGCGACCACACCGGCACCCTCGACGTCTCCCGAGACCGACACCGCAACAAGCACGCTGCCCCGGCCGAGTCGGACCTACCTCCACCCGAGCGATAGCTGCCCCGCCCCGCACCCCGCCCAGGCACCACCCGGCGGGGCCAGCGGCACGTCCAGGGCACTCCCCGCGCCCGGATGGCGCAATCCGGGGACGCTCCGGACACTCTCCGATGGGCTCGGGGCACGTCCACCCGGCGTCCGGCGAGCCAGTCAGCAGACCGCGCGCCAGCCAGCAGACCGCGGTCCCTCAGCCAATCGGCCCACTCTCAGACCTCAGCCGAGCGATCGGCTAGCGGTCCTCGTCGTCCGACTCCCCGCCGGCGTCCCCGCCGGACTCCCCGCCGCCCCCATCCCCGTCGAACTCCAGCGTCAACCAGCTCGCAAACGCCGCCGACGGCCCCGTCACCTCGTGGACACCGCTCCGGTCCGGCGCACGATCAGCGGGCCACACCTCGTCGGCCCGGAACGCGTACCCGTCCTGGTCGGCGGCCTCAAAGGTGAACCGCACCTGCTGGCCAGGCTCGAGATCCAGGGTCCCGGCGATCAGGATCGAGTGGCAGTGCGCCCAGCAGCCGCCCGGAGTGGCGTCGGAGTCGATCACGCCCCACCCGTCGTCGGCGTGCCAGACCCGGACCCGTCCCAGCGCGGTCATCACCCGGCCCTCCGGCTCAGGGCTGCGGCAGCAGGGCGAGTGCCGCGGTCGGGTCGGCGCGGTAGCGCAGGATCAGCTCGCCGGTCGCCTCGTCGATCCGCTCGTGCAGCGCCCGCCGGTACTCGGTCAGCTGCTGCTCCGCGGTGCGCAGCCGCTCCAGCGCGTCCGCCACCTGGGCGGCGTCCTGGGGGTCGACGTCGGTGACCCACATCTCCGCGAGGTCCGGCAGGTCCGGCAGCGGCTCCGCCGCCCGCACCCGGACCAGCGCCCCACGCGAACGACCGGCTCCGGTGTCGCCGAGGACCCGGACCAGGTCCTCGAAGCCGAGCGCGGCTCCGCTGCTCGACTCGGCCACCAGGACGTCGATGCGGGCGTGGGTCAACCGCCGCCAGTAGGAGACCCGGTCCTCCTCGTCGGTCAGCTTCTGGCGGTAGCCGCGCAGCTCACGAAGGTCCAGACCCGCCAGCTCCTCCGAGGGCACCGGCGACTGAACGGCCGTGCGCGTGGAGCGGGAGTTGTTGGCCATCGGTCCTCACTGTCGCTGTCGTCGTCGACGAGTGCTGGAACCCTACAGAATCCCCACCTCGCGACGCCTTCTGGGACGAGGCATCAAGTCCGCCTCCGGCCCCGCCGATGGTGGCGGGGAGACCGGCGGACCTGGCACGCCGGCCGATGTCGCCCGTCACACTCCGGCGGGCACCTTCTCGAGGAGCCTGGTGACAATGCAGCGTGGCACGACCCGACAGGCGGCCCCGGCCTTCACGGGCTCGGCCGTGTCAGCGCGCGACGACGCGTCGGTAATGTGGCCCGGTGGGGACGCCGTCGGCCGCCCGGGTGGTTACCGGTCGGGCCGCCGTCGGGTCGTGAGGGTCGGCACTCGAGGGTCGGGAGGGCGTCATGCAGCACCTTGATCCTGCGTGGGTGCTCGCGAGCATCGACGCCACCACCTCCGAGTGCCTGATCGTGGTGACCCTGGACGGCGAGATCACCTGGGCCAGCGAGGCGACCCAGCGGGTGATCGGCTGGTCGCCGCGCGACCTGGTGGGCCGCCGGCTCGAGGAGTTCGCCGATCGCGCGGTCACCGGCGCCTGGTCCCAGCTCGGGCCGAGACTGCTCGCCGGCGAGGTCACCGGACTCTTCACCGACGTCACCCACCGCGTGGACGGCCGCACCGTCGAGGCCGTGGTCACGCTGTCCCCGGTGCACGACGGCTCCGGCGCCGTGGTCGGGATCGCCACCGTCGTGCGCGACGTGACCCGCGAGCTCGACGACCGTCGGCAGCTGGAGCTGGCCCACGGCCGCTTCGAGCAGGCGATGACGCCCCAGGCCCTCCTCGACCTCGACGGCCGGATGACGTCGGTGAACCGGGCCTGGTGCGAGCTCTTCGGCCGCCCCGAGAGCGAGTTCATCGGAAGCGACATCCTCTCCTTGGTCCACCCCCTCGACCTCGACAACGCCACCAACCAGCTCGCCCCGATGCGGCGCGGCGCCGTGGAGTCGGTCAGCTACCAGGCGGTCTTCCGCGACGGCGCCGGCCGCAGCCTGCCGCTGCTCGTCGACGCCACCTCCCTGCGCGACAGCGACGGCCGCCGGTACGGCGTGGCGACGTTCGCGCGCGACCTCAGCGAGGTGCGCGAGGCCCGCAGCAGGATGGCCTCGCAGGCGAACATGTTCCTCGCCCTGGGCCGGCGCTCCTGGGACGCCGCGATCGTCGCCGACGCCGAGTTCAACCCCGTCTACGTCTCCCCGCCCGCCGCTCGGCTGCTGGGCTACGACGCCGAGGAGATCGTGCTCGACGTCGGCTGGGAGTTCGTGCACCCCGACGACCTCGCCCGGATGATGCCGCTGGTGGAGGCCGTCATCGCCGAGCCCCTGCGCACCGAGCGGTTCCTGGTCCGCGCCTGGGACGCCGCCGGCCGCTGGCGCTGGTTCGAGCAGACCCTGACCAACTGCCTGGCCGACCGCGACATCGGTGGGCTGGTGCTGAACCTGCGCGACATCACCGATCAGGTCGAGGCCGAGCGGGCCCTACGCCTGTCTGAGGCACGCCACCGCGCGATCCTCGAGACCGCCCAGGAGGGCATCCTCGCGACCACGCCGGACGGCTCGACGATGTTCGCCAACGAGAAGATGGCCGAGCTGTTGGGCGTCCGGCTCGAGAGCCTCTACGAGATGGACGCGCGGGCCCTGCTGCACCGCGACGACGGGGCCGCCGAGGCGCCCTGGGCCGGGGAGGGGGTCGAGCGCTACGAGACCACCTACGCGATGCCGCACGGCGGGGAGCGCGTCTTCGAGGTGTCGCACAGCCCCCTGCGCGACGACGGGGACGAGGCGCTCGGCTGGCTGTGCATGGTCTCGGACGTCACCGAGGCCCGAGCCGCCGAGCGCAAGCTGCGCCAGCAGGCCCTGCACGACCCGCTGACCGGGCTCCCCAACCGCTACCTCTTCCTCGACCGTCTCGAGATGGCCGCGGCCCGGCGCCGCCGGCTGATCGAGACCAGCACCAGCGTGCTCTTCCTCGACGTGGACGGGCTCAAGCCGCTCAACGACAGCCACGGTCACGCCGCGGGCGACCTGCTGCTGCGCCACGTCGGCGCCCGGCTGGTCGAGGCGGTGCGCGGCACCGACACCGTCGCCCGCCTGGGGGGCGACGAGTTCGCGATCCTCTGCGAGGACACCGACGAGCACGCCGCCGGCCTGGTCGCGCAGCGCATCCATGACGCGCTGCGCGCTCCGATCCGCATCGACGAGCTCCAGGTCGAGATCAGCGTCAGCCTCGGGGTGGCCGTCTCCCCGCCCCACGCCTTCGGGGACCTGGTGCGTCTCGCCGACGCCGCGATGTACCGGGCCAAGCGCCTCGGCGGCGCTCAGACGGTGCGGGCCGGCGACGAGCAGACCTCACCGGCGCCCTAGCCGAGCGACGTGGTCTCCCCGCCGCCCGGCTGACCCGCGGTCGGCCCGTCCGCCCTGGGAGCCGGCCCCGGCCCGAGCTCCGGCCCGGGCCCGAGCTCCGGCTCCGGCCCGACGTCGTACTCCTGAATCAGGGTGCCCGAGCGCCGGGCCTCCTCCGGTGCGACCGCGGCACTCCACAGCCACCCCTGCGCGCTGCCGCACCCGAGCCGGCGCAGCACGGCGGCCTGCTCGGCGCGCTCGACGCCCTCGGCCACCACCGCGACCCCGATCGCGCGGGCCAGGTCGACGATCGAGGTCGCGATCGCCAGCGCGTTGGTGTCCTCGGTGATCTCGGCGACGAAGCTGCGGTCGATCTTCAACGTCGAGATCGGCAGCGTGCGCAGGTACGACAACGAGCTGTGCCCGGTCCCGAAGTCGTCGACGGCGATCAGGAAGCCACGCTCGCGCAGCCGCTGCAGCAGGGCGACCGCCGAGGTGGCGTCGCCCATGATGGCGGACTCGGTGATCTCCAGCAGCACGTCGTGCGGCGCCAGCCCCGCACTCTGGGAGCAGTCCGAGATCAGCTCCTCCAGGCCCGGGTCGGTGAGGTTGTAGGCCGAGAGGTTGATCGCGACGTAGGCGTGGGCGGGGAGGTGGCCCCCGGCGCGCAGTGCGCCGGCCTCGCGCAGCGCCCGCCGCAGCGCCCACCGGTCCAGCTGCGGGGCCAGCCCGGTCTCCTCGGCCAGCACCACGAACCGGTCCGGGCCCACCACCCCGTGCCGCGGGTGGTGCCAGCGGGCCAGCGCCTCCACCCCCACCACCTCTCCGGACCCCAGGGCCACGATCGGCTGGTAGTGCATGGTCAGCTGGTCCTGCTCGAGGGCGTCGCGCAGCTCCGCGCCCAGCTCGTAGCGCTCCTCCGCCTGCTCGGCGAGCCTGGCGTCGAACATCCGGACCCGGTGACGCCCGGCGACCTTGGCGGCGTACATCGCGGTGTCGGCGTTGCGCAGCAGGTCGCCGGCACCGGCCACCGGCGAGAGCGCGACCCCGATCGAGGCGGCCACGTGCACCCGCCCGCCGCTGATCGCGACGGGCTCGTCGAGGCTGCGCAGCAGCTGCTCGGCGATGGCCTGCGCGGTGTCCGCGTCGACGTCCTCGCAGACCACCAGGAACTCGTCCCCACCGAAGCGCGCGACGGTGTCGGTCGGGCGCGCTCCCGCCTTCAACCGCTCCGCGACGCCGACGAGCAGCTCGTCACCGGCCGAGTGCCCGCGGGCGTCGTTGACGATCTTGAACTGGTCGAGGTCGACGAACAGCACCGCCGTGGACGTGGTCTCGCGCATCAGCGCGTGCTCCAGCCGGTCCAGCAGCAGCGCCCGGTTCGGCAGCCCGGTCAGGCCGTCGTGCAGGGCCGTGCGCCGCAGCTCCTCCTCGAGGCGACGGGGCGCGGTGACGTCGGAGATCATCGTCAGCGTGCCCTCGAAGACCCCCTCGGTGTCGATCAGCGGCGCGGCGGCGACCTGCAGGGTGCGGCGCCCCCCGTCGGGGTGGCGGTAGACGACCTCGTAGCGCTCGGGACCGCGCATCGTCCGGCCGTCGAAGTCCTGGCCGATCAGGTGCAGGCGATCGGGGTCCACCAGGTCGGGCATCGACCGGGCGTAGATCTCCACCGGGGGCACCCCGAGGATCTCCGTCATCCGGTCGTTGACGTAGAGGGTGCGTCCCTCGGGGGTGGCCACCCACAGTCCCTCGTCGGCGTTGTCGGCCATGGTCCGGTAGCGCGACTCGGAGGTGCGCAGGGCCGCCTCCGCCTCGATGCGCTCGCTGATGTCGCGCAGGCTGCACACGATCGCGGCGACCTCGGTGTCGAGCAGGTTCGTGGCCGCGGCCTCGACCCACACCCACCCGCCCGAGGCGTCGCGGATCCGCATCGGCGCGGGTCGCGACGCCCCGTCGTGCAGCACCGCGAGGTGGAGGTCGCCCACCACGTCGCGGTCCTCGGGATGGACGTAGTCCCACACGGACGTGTCGACCACGTCGCCCGCGCTGTAGCCGAGCATCCCGCTCAGGCCCGGGGAGGTGTAGATCAACCGCCCGGCGGGCGAGGCGATCAGCGACAGGTCGCTGGTGAGCTCGGCGACCGCGCTGTAGAAGTGCTCCTGACGTCGGTTGCGGCGCTCGATGGCGCGCAGCGCGGAGAGGTCCTGCAGGTACGCCGACAGGCCGACCGGGGTGCCGTCGCCCGCGCGCAGGGTGGTGGCGTGCACCAGCACCGGGACGCTGCGCCCCTTCGCGCCGGCGAGCACGCGCTCGATCTGTACGGCGTCCTGGTCGCCGGCGAGCAGCCGACGCAGCGCGCCGTCGCCCGGGGCCGGGCCGTCGGCGTGGACGAGCTCGTCGAAGGCCCGGCCCAGGAGCTCCTCGCGGCCGCGGCCGAGCAGGGCACAGAAGGCGTCGTTGACCTCGATCAGCAGCGCGTCGGCGTCGGTGAAGACCTGGGGGACTCCGGAGAGCGAGAAGCGGCTGCGGTAGCGCTCCTCGCGCAGGGCCAGCTCCTCGCGCAGCCGCACGCCGGGGCTCTCGTCGAGCACGACCGCGACGAGGTGCTCGGGGAGGTCGGCGCCGGCCTCACGGCGGCTCCAGACCACCCGCAGGTGCAGCGGCCGCCCGGGTGTGGCCGGGCTGCTCCAGCGCTGGGTGAACACGCCGGCGAGCTCGCCCTGGCGGGCACGTTCGAGCGCCGCGTGGAGCGACGTCAGGTCGCGTGGGCTCGCGCCGAGCGCGGAGAGCGGTCGGCCCACGAGCTCGTCGCGGGCGGTGCCCAGCAGACGGCACAGCGCGGTGCTCACCTCGATGACGTCGCCACGAAGATCGACCAGCGCCGTAGCCGTGGTGGAGGCTGCGGAGGGCCACGGGTCACCGTGGCCGGGGCGCTCCTCGGTCATCGTGTGTCACTCCCATGCCGCTCCGAGACCAGCAGACGGAGTGAAACCTAACCGGTTTTCATGAATCGCGTGGCCAAGCTCCGCGATTCGTGGACGACGGGGGTGGACGATGTCTGGACTGCCGCAGGAGGCAGCCGCCGTGGGGACGGCGGATAGCGATGCCGGGGGAGCGCCATGCACCACCAGGTGGAGACCGCGTTGGCGATGGGCCAACGTCAAGGACGTCCCGTCGAGCTGCTGGTCCGGGGGCGGTGGCTGCACGGCGTGGTCGAGTCCGTGGACGGGCACGGCGTCTGGCTGTTCTCCCGCCACGCCGGCCCGATGCTGGTGCCGCTCGAGGCGATCACGATGGTGCGGGTGCTGGAGGCGCCCGAGCGGCGGCCGTTGACGATGCGGCGGGTGGGCTCCGGCTGAGCGATCGGGCTCAGGGCAGGAGCCGTACCGCCAGCACGGCGACGTCGTCCTCGTGGTCCGGGGGGAGCAGGGCGCCGACGAGCGCGTCGCAGAGCTCGTCGAGGGGGCGCTCGCGCAGTGCGTCGAGGGTGTGGGTCAGCTCGGTGAGTCCCTGATCGAGGTCGCGCCCGCGTCGCTCGACGAGCCCGTCGGTGTAGAGCACCAGGGTGTCTCCGGGCTCGAGGCGCGTGTGGTGCTCATCCCGCTCGAGGGTCGGGTCGACGCCCAGCAGCAGATCTGCCTCGTCGCCGAAGAGCCGCGTCGGGCCTCCGTCTGCCGGGATGAGGGCGGGCGGGGGATGGCCGGCGTTGGACCAGCACACCTGCACCGCGCCGGCCGTACCGGCCAGTGCCGGCACCCGGGCCACCAGGACCGACGCGGTGATGTCCTGCAGCAGGGTCTCCACCGCCCCGTCGAGGGCGCGCAGCATCGTGGCGGGGCCGGTGCCGGGCTCGGTGGCATAGCTGATGCCCCGCAGCAGGCCTCGCAGCTGTCCCATCGACGCAGCGGCACGGGAGTCGTGACCCACCACGTCCCCGATCACGAACAGCGTGGCGCCGTCGGTCTGCGGGAACGTGTCGTACCAGTCGCCGCCGACCTGTGCGCCGTGCGCGGCGGGCAGGTAGCGGACCACGGTCTCGACGCGCTCGACGTGCGGGGGCTCGGTGAGCAGGCTGCGCTGCAGCTCCTCGGCGAAGGCGCGCTGCTGGCCGTAGAGCTCGATGGACTCCAACGCCAGCCCCGCCCGGCGGCCCAGCTCGACGGCCACCGCCAGCTCGTCCTCACCGAAGGCGGGGGAGTCGGCGCGGTTGAGCAGGATCATCGAGCCCAGCCGCGCCTCACGCCCGGTCAGCGGTACGGCGATCGCGCTGGCCAGGCCGAGCTGCTCGACCTGGGCGCGCACCTCGGGGTCGGGGACGAACTCGCACAGGTCCTCGTGGGTGAGCAGGGAGAGCAGCATCGGTCCCTCGCCGTGGGCCAGGCGCCGGCCGGGGAGCAGCGGCGAGCCCGCCGAGGCGAGGCCGCCCTGGGCCAGCTCGGCCAGTCGGGAGAGCGCTGGGTCGCGGTGGCGCACGACGACGTGCCGGGTGGCCATCCGCTCGTCGTAGAGCTGCATGCTCACCCAGTCGCACAGCCGCGGAACCACCTGGTCGGCGAGCGCCGCGAGGGCCTCGTCGGGGTCCACCGCCCCGGCCAGCGCCACCGAGGCGCTCCCGATCAGGTCGATCTGGGCGCTCAGTCGGTCCCGCTGGTGCTGCGCCTCCAGCCGGGCGCTGGCGTCCTGGACGATGATCAGCGTGGCATCGCGCCCGTCGGCGAGCTGGGTGTGCACCGCGCTGAGGTCGAGGTACTGGTGCTGACTCGACAGCGGCGGATGAACCGGCTGGGTGGTCACGGTCTCGGGGGTGACGCCGCGCTGGACGGCGGCCAGGGCCTCGTCCAGCGCCATCGCGTCGGTGAACAGCGAGGTCACCGTGGTTCCGGTGGCGTCGGAGCCGAGACCGACCAGGGTGGCGGCCGAGGGGTTCCACACCAGCAGGCGCCGGTCGGAGTCGGCGAGCAGGATGCCGACCGGGACGTTCTCGAGCAGTGCGCCCAGCGTCGCGGTCACCAGCAGCGGGTCCGGGCTCGTGGGGGCCCGGCGCACCAGCTCGGCCAGCAGCCGGTCGTGGCGATGGCCGGTGACCCCGGCCGCGCACATCTGGGCGACCATCTCGCGCAGGCCAGGGGTCTGCGGGTCCGCGATCTCCAGGGAGACCGGGACGCCCGGGGCGAAGCGGACGCGGCCACGCAGCGCCGCGATCTCGCCCTCGGGACACAGCATCACCACCGCTGCGCTCGGCACCGCGGAGTGAACCTGCTGCACGACGGCGAGACCGCGCGGCACCGCCCTGCCCACGAGCACGGCACACACGTCGTCGTGCAGGGCGTCGGCCAGCTCCTCGGGACCGACCGCCCGGGGGGTGGCCGGGCACGGCTCGGGGAGCGCCGCGCGCTGCTCGTCGGGGCTCAGCCCGACGAGGAGGAGCTCGGCCACCTCAGCTGCCCAGGAGCGGGATGTCGAGCAGCGCCCGGCCGGTCCAGGTGCGCAGCAGGTCGGTCGTCGGGCTCATCACGTGGGCCGCACGGGCGTCGCGCAGGTGCCGCTCCACCGGCGATCTCTCGCGGTAGCCGATGCCGCCGAGCAGCGTCATCGCCTCGTTGGTGACCGCCACTGCGCGGTCGGCCACCTCCGCCTTCGCCGAGGTGAGCGCGGCGAGCGCCTCGGGTCCGCCGGTCTCGGCCTCCTCGGCCGCCCAGTAGACGAGGCGCCGGCTGGCCTGGACCCCGGCCCACATCGTGCCCAGCCGGTGCTGCAGGATCTGCTCGCCGGCCAGGGTGCGTCCGGTGTGCGCGAAGCGACGTGCCTTGAGGTGGGCGATCGCCTCGTCGAGCGCGGCCTGGGCGACGCCCAGGTAGGTCCCGGCCATCGCGGTCAGGAAGTAGGGGGCGACGACCTCGAAGACGTACCAGATCTGGTCGCCCTCGGCGCCGAGCAGCGCCTCCGGGGCGACGTGGACGCCGTCGAGGCGGGCGGCCAGCGAGGAGTTGCCGCGCATCCCGACGCCCTCCCAGGACCCGTGGAAGCTGAGGCCCTCGGCGCCGGCGGGCACCACCACGCAGGAGAAGTCGCCGAGCGGTGCGTCGGTGTCGGCGGCGACGGTGGACACCACGTAGGAGTCGACGCGCGAGCCGTTGGTCACGAACGACTTCTGCCCGTCCACGCGCCAGCCGTCCTCGACGGTGGTGAGCCGGGTCTGTGGCAGCCAGAAATGCGCCCCGGTGCCCGGCTCGGACAGGGCGAGAGTGGTCAGGTGCTCCCCGGCGGCGATCGGCTGGAGGTAGTCCTTGGCCTGCCGCGGTGTCGCCTTCGCCGCGATCACGGCGGTCGCCACGTGGTGCATCCCGAAGCAGATGGCGGTCGAGGCGCAGACCTGGCCCAGGGCCTCGCAGACCCCGGCCACGGCGCGCAGGCCCAGCCCGGCGCCCCCGCTCTCGCGTGGCGCCACCAGTCCGGCGAGCCCGGCAGCCTGGAGCTCGCGCAGACTCTCCTCGGGCCACACCCCCGAGTCGGTGCGCTCCGCCAGCTGCGCGACCACTCCGCGGGCGACCTGATGGGCACGCGAGGTCGCCTCGAGTACGGTCGCGGGAGGGGCCATCACAGGGGTGAGGCTAGCCGCAGCGGGCTCCAGGGGCGGATTTCGGGTGCGGATCAGGCCGAGATCCCGCGTCGTGGGGGCTGGCGCCGCGCGCGCTGCTGGCTAGTGTGGCACGTCATGAGGATCACGAAGTTCGGTCATGCCTGCGTGCGCATCGAGCACGAGGGGCGCACCGTCGTGCTCGACCCGGGGGTCTTCACCGACGCCGAGGCGGTCGACGGCGCGGACGCGGTGCTGATCACCCACGAGCATCCCGACCACTACGACCCGGAGCGGCTGCGTCGCACGGACGCCCGGATCTTCACCATCGAGGCGGTGGCCGCGCGCATCCGCGCCGACGCCCCCGACGTGGCCGAGCGGGTGCAGGTGGTGGTTCCCGGGGAGTCCTTCGACGCGGGCCTGCCGGTGCGGGCGGTGGGGGAGCTGCACGCGGTGATCCATCCCGAGCTGCCGCGCTTCCACAACAGCGGCTATGTGCTGAGTGCCGGCGACACCCGGGTCTACCACCCCGGCGACGCGCTGACCGGTCCCGGCGAGAGCGTCGACGTGCTGCTGGTCCCGGTGTCCGCGCCGTGGCTGAAGGTCTCCGAGGCGATCGAGTTCGCGCGCGAGGTCGGGGCGCCGCGCAACCTCGCGATCCACGACCGGGTCTACTCCGAGGCCGGGCTGACGATCGTGGACGGGCACATGGACAGGTTCCTCCCGGCGGCGGGCCAGGCCTACGTCCGGCTCCCCGACGGCGCCGACCTGTGAGCTAGGGGGTCAGCGAGTCCCGGACCGGGACGAACTTGGCCTGCGCCTCGGCGAGCTCCGCCTCGGGGTCGGACTCGGCCACGATGCCGCACCCGGCGAAGAGCCGCACCGTCGAGCCCGACACCTCCGCCGAGCGCAGCGCGATGCCCCACTCGCCGTCGCCCTGGGCGTCCATCCAGCCCACCGGGCCGGCGTAGCGGCCCCGGTCCATCCGCTCGATCTCGGTGATCAGCGCGGTGGCCACGGCGGTCGGGGTCCCGCCCACCGCGGCCGAGGGGTGCAGCGCCTCGGCCAGTCGCAGCGAGGAGACGGTCTCGGCGTCGTGGACGACGCCGGCGACGTCGCTGGCCAGGTGCATCACGTTGGGCAGGTGCAGCACGAACGGCGCCTCGGGCACGTTCATCGACGAGCAGTGCGGCTCCAGCGCGTCGGCGACCGAGCGGACGGCGTACTCGTGCTCCTCGAGGTCCTTGGAGGAGCGGGCCAGGGTGGCGGCCAGCGACAGGTCGCGCTCGTCGTCGCCGGTACGGCGGATGGTGCCGGCCAGCACCCGCGAGGTGACCAGGCCGCGCTCGCGGCGCACCAGCATCTCGGGGGTGGCGCCGAACATGCCGTCGACGTGGAAGGTCCAGCACATCGGGTACGTCGCGACCAGGCGCTGCAGCGGCCAGCGCACGTCGACGTCCTCGTCGGCGGTGGCGATCAGGTCGCGGGCCAGCACGACCTTCTCCAGGTCCCCGGCGCCGATGCGGGCCACGGCGTCCGCCACAGCCGTCATCCACTCCTCGCCGTTGAGGGCTCCGTCGGCGAAGCGGACACCGCTCGGCGCGTGCGGCGGAGCCGCCACCGGGGGCAGCACGCCACGCGCCGGTGGCTCGTGGGCGGCGTCCTCGGCCACGTCGACGGTCGTCACCCACGCGGTCTCGCCGCGCCGGCCGAGCACGACCCGGGGCACGACCAGCACCGAGCTGCCGGGCTCGTCGGCGAAGGCGAAGGAACCGAAGCAGACCAGGCCGGTGCCCGGCTCGCGCACCTCGTCGTGGACCTCGGTGCGGGCGGTGGTCTCGGCCCACCACTTGTCGGCGTCGGCGAAGCGGGTCGGGCCGCTGGTGCGGAGCTCGGCGGCGACCCCCCAGCCGACCAGCCCGTCGCCCTGACGCAGCCAGCTCACCGGGCGATCGGCCGGCACCAGGGTGAGCAGCTCGACGTCGTCGGCGGCCACGGCTCGGGTGCGCACGATGATCCTCACAGGTGGTGAGCGTACTTTGCCGACGGTCAGGACCGTCCGCGTAGGGTCGTCGGCATGAGCACACGCACCGCCGACGGCCGTACGGCCGCGGCCTACTGGATCAGCATCATCGTCGGGCTCGTCATCCTCGGCGTCCTGGTGGTCTTCGTCGTGGTGCTGCCCAAGCTCGACGACGACTCCGACGTCGGCGGCGACGTCGCGCTGCCGGCGAAGCTGCCCGGCGGCTGGGTGGCCGTCGACGTGCCCCAGCCGGTCGACCCCGAGGCTCCGGTCCAGGAGGGCGCCGCCCCCCAGACCCAGGAGGACGCCGACCGCAACGCCGAGATGCTGGCCCTGGAGCGCGCCTACAGCGACGAGGTCCTCGGCGAGGTCGTCGACGGCACCGTGTCCACCCGCACCTACTTCGACACCGCCAACCAGCAGGTCCTGTGGGTGCAGTACTTCGGTGAGGAGCTCGGCTCGTTCGTGCCGGCCCTCGTGAACTCCCCGGAGGTGCGCGGCCTGGCCAAGCCCCCGGTGGAGCTCGACCGGGTGGACACCGCGACCACCTGCATGACCGAGTGGGCCGAGGTGCCGGCCGGACAGGCCGTGGACGAGGAGCAGGCCCGCGGCGGGGTGACCTGTCAGCGCAGCGAGGGCGGTCACACGCTGCGCGTCACCGGCCTGGGCATGGACCAGGACCGGACCGTGGAGATGCTCGACACCGTCGAGCGCGAGATCTCCTGAGCCTGGCTCAGGACCAGTAGACGACCACCCGGTCGCCGATCGCCACCTCGTCGAAGAGGGTCGCGATCGCGTCGTAGTCGCGCACGTTGACGCAGCCGTGCGAGGCCCCGTTGTAGCCGTTGGCCGCGAAGTCCGGCGAGTAGTGCACCGCCTGGCCGCCGGAGAAGAACATCGCGAACGGCATCGAGGTCTCGTAGATGCTCGAGACGTGGTCGCGGCTCTTGCTGAACACGCTGAAGCTGCCCTCCCGGGTCTCCAGGCCCACCCGGCCGAACCGCACGTCGACGCTCTCGCGGACGTCTCCGTCGACGACCCAGCGCAGGCTGTTGGTGGACTTGTCGATGCACAGCACCCGGCCGGCGCGACAGCGCGCGTCGAGCGCGCCGGGCTCGGGCTCGATGTTGAACAGCTGCTCGTGGGTCGGCTCGCTGGTCATCGCCACCAGCCGGTCCAGGGTCCGCTGGTCGACCTCCCCGGTCACCGGGATCGCGCGCTTGGCCTGGAAGCCGCGCACCGCCGCCACGACCGCCTCGTCGTAGCGGTCGGCGACGTCCGCGGACCACCAGGCGATCTGGGCCAGCCGGGCCTGCAGCTCGCGCACTTGCTCGCCCCGGTCGCCCAGCGAGAGCAGCGCCGGGCCCGGGCGCAGGATGTTGAGCAGCTGGTCGCGGGTGGGCGTCTCGGTCATCCGCACCAGCCGGGCCCAGGTCCGCGCGTCCGTCACCCCGCTCGCCTCCAGTCCGCGCTTGGCCTGGAAGCCCCGCACCGCCGCGCGGGTCTCGTCGTCGTAGGCGCCGGTCGTGGTCTCGGCGAACCACCCGAGCTGGAACAGCCGGTGCTGCAGCTCGCGGACCTGCCTGCCGCGCTGGCCCGGGGCGAGGACCGGCGCCGGGGCGGCGTCGTTCGGCCCGGCCGTCGGCGCGCCGGCCGCCTCGGGGGCGGGCTCGGGCGTCCGGGCGGGGGACGTCTGCGGCGCGGTCGTGTCCGAGGCCTGGCCGGCGGCGGAGGAGCCGGTGGCGGGGTCTGCGTCCGCCTCGTAGTGACGGATCGCCCAGCCCGCGCCGTACATCGTGGCGGCGAGCAGGGCCAGGCTGAGCGCCGTCACCACAAGCATCCGCAACGCCCTCATCGCACCTGCCCCATTCCCTGCCGTCTGTGTCGCCCGTCCCCGAGGGCGACCTCGAGTGTCGCCCAGATGAGGCCGGAATCACGGAATTGGCGCTCCGGCGCTGCGACCCCGTGTCGCACGTGCCGGCAGTCGGCCACGTAGTCTTCCCCGGTGGCCCGCGCAGACCTGGACAAGCAGCCGACCGACGTCCGTCGCATGTTCGATGCGGTGGCGAAGCGGTACGACCTCACCAACGACGTCCTCTCCCTGGGGCAGGACCGCCGGTGGCGACACGACGTGATCGACGCGGTCGATCCGCAGCCGGGAGAGCTGGTCCTCGACCTCGCAGCCGGCACCGGCACCTCGAGCCAGCCGTTCGCCGACCGCGGCGCGACGGTGGTCCCGTGCGACTTCTCCCTCGGCATGCTCCAGGTCGGCAAGTCCGCGCGCCCCGCCCTCCCGTTCGCCGCGGGCGACGGCACCAAGCTGCCGTTCGCCGACGCCACCTTCGACGCGGTCACGATCTCGTTCGGGCTGCGCAACATCGTCGACCCGCTGGCCGGGCTGCGCGAGCTGCGCCGCGTCACCAAGCCCGGCGGCCGGCTGGTCGTCTGCGAGTTCAGCCACCCCACCTGGGCGCCGTTTAGGACCCTGTACGTCGAGTACCTGATGAAGGCGCTGCCGCCGATCGCGCGCGCGGTCTCCTCGGCGCCCGACGCCTACGTCTACCTGGCGGAGTCGATCCGGGCGTGGCCCGACCAGCGGGGCCTCGCGGACCTCGTCGCGCGGGCCGGCTGGGCGCAGCCGCAGTGGCGCAACCTGAGCGGGGGCATCGTGGCCCTGCACCGCGCCCGGGCCTGAGGGGCCGGACCTCCGGGACTTAGGTCCTGAGGCTCCTGGGTCCTTCGGGGGCCGAGGTGGCGCCTGTGCCGAGGACTCGTAGACTGTGTTGCGCACCACTCGTGAACCGCTTCACAAGGTCACGAGGACAGATTCTGTGGCACGCGTCGTCGCCCTGACAGGGATGCCGCCCGCCGTTCGATCCGGGAAAGGGAAGCACCATGGAGCTCTACACGCCGGTGCTGGCGCTGGTGATCCTCGCGGCGGGTTTCGCGGTGGTGACGCTCATCCTGAGCGCCCTGGTCGGCCCGAAGCGCTACAACCGGGCCAAGCTCGAGTCCTACGAGTGCGGCATCGACCCGACGCCCCACGCGACCGGTGGCGGTCGCATCCCGGTGAAGTACTACATCACCGCGATGCTCTTCATCGTTTTCGACATCGAGATCATCTTCCTCTATCCGTGGGCCGTCCACTTCGACGCGATGCGGCTCTTCGGGCTGGTCGAGATGCTCCTGTTCATCGTCACGGTCTTCGTCGCCTACGCCTACGTGTGGCGTCGCGGCGGCCTGGACTGGGACTGATCACCGTGATCACGCCCCTCCCGATCACCGAAGGAATCTGACATGGGTCTGGAAGACAAGCTCCCGAGCGGCGTGCTGCTCTCCTCCGTCGAGGGTCTTGCCGGCTACATGCGCAAGGTCTCGTTCTGGCCGGCGTCGTTCGGTCTGGCCTGCTGCGCCATCGAGATGATGACCAGCGGCGGACCGAAGTACGACCTGGGTCGCTTCGGCATGGAGGTCTTCCGGGCCAGCCCCCGCCAGGCCGACCTGATGATCGTCGCCGGCCGGGTGAGCCAGAAGATGGCTCCCGTCGTGCGACAGATCTACGACCAGATGCCCAACCCCAAGTGGGTGCTGGCGATGGGCGTGTGCGCGAGCAGTGGCGGCATGTTCAACAACTACGCGGTCGTGCAGGGCGTGGACCACATCGTCCCGGTCGACATGTACCTCCCCGGCTGCCCCCCGCGCCCGGAGATGCTGATCGACGCGATCCTCAAGCTCCACGAGCAGGTCAAGCACACCAAGATGGGCGTGAACCGCGCCAACGAGATCATCGAGCGCGAGAACGAGGGCCTGCGCGCCCTGCCGACCTCCGAGATGCGAGGGCTGCTGCGATGAGCGACGACAAGCGGGACGCCTCGGCTCCCGACCAGCCGGCGACCGAGCAGTCGCCGGAGAACCACCTCCCCGCCCAGGCGGGCGAGGTGGAGCGGATCGGCACCCGGGTCGGCATGTTCGGCGTGCGCGGCTCCGGCGACACCTCCGGCTACGGCGGGCTGGTGCGCCAGGTGGTGCTGCCCGGCCCGTCCGCGCGCCCCTACGGCGGCTGGTTCGACGAGGTGGCCGACGCGCTCGAGGCCCGGCTCTCCGCGGGCGGCGTCACCACCGCCATCGAGAAGGTCGTCGTGCACCGGCGCGAGATCACCTTCCACGTACGGCGCGAGGACATCGTCGCGGTCGCCACGGCACTGCGCGACGACCCGGCGCTGCGCTTCGAGTACGCCTCGGGCGTGAGCGGGGTGCACTACCCCGAGGACATCGGGCGCGAGCTGCACGCGGTCTACCACCTGCTCTCGATGACGTACAACCGCCGGATCCGGCTCGAGGTCAGCTGCCCCGACGCCGATCCGCACATCCCCTCGATCGTGGCCGTCTACCCGACGTTGGACTGGCACGAGCGCGAGGCCTGGGACTTCTTCGGGATCATCTTCGACGGACACCCGGCGCTGACCCGGATCCTGATGCCCGACGACTGGCCCGGGCACCCGCAGCGCAAGGACTACCCGCTGGGCGGCATCCCGGTGGAGTACAAGGGCGGCACCATCCCGCCGCCGGACCAGCGGAGGTCGTACAACTGATGAGCACCTCAGACACCACACGAAACGCGCCCGGCCACGGCGAGGACCTCTTCGCCGGAGCCAACGAGACCTCCCAGGGTCGCGTGTTCACCGTCACCGGCCAGGACTGGGACTCGCTGGTCCAGGACATCTCCAGCGAGGCCGCCGACGAGCGGGTCGTGGTCAACATGGGCCCGCAGCACCCGTCCACCCACGGCGTGCTCCGGCTGATCCTCGAGCTCGAGGGCGAGACGGTCACCGAGGCCCGCTGCGGCATCGGCTACCTGCACACGGGCATCGAGAAGAACATGGAGTTCCGCTCCTGGACCCAGGGCGTCACGTTCTGCACCCGGATGGACTACCTGTCGCCCTTCTACAACGAGGCGGCCTACGTGCTGGGCGTCGAGCGGCTGCTCGACATCGAGGACGACATCCCGGAGAAGGCCCAGGTGATGCGGGTCCTGCTGATGGAGCTCAACCGGATCTCCTCGCACCTGGTCGCGGTCGCCACCGGCGGCATGGAGCTCGGCGCGCTCACGGTGATGACGATGGGCTTCCGCGAGCGTGAGCTCGTGCTGCACCTGTTCGAGCTGATCACCGGCCTGCGGATGAACCACGCGTTCATCCGTCCCGGCGGCGTCGCCCAGGACATGCCCCCCGGCGCGCTCGACGAGATCCGCGACTTCATCGCGCTGATGAAGAAGCGGCTGCCCGAGTACGCGGCGCTGTGCAACGCCAACCCCATCTTCAAGGGGCGCCTGGAGGGCATCGGCCACCTCGACCTCGCCGGCTGCCTGGCGCTGGGCATCACCGGTCCGGTGCTGCGCTCCACCGGCTACGCCTGGGACCTGCGCAAGACCCAGCCCTACTGCGGCTACGAGACCTACGACTTCGACGTCCAGACCTGGGACACCGCGGACTCCTACGGGCGCTTCCGGATCCGGCTCAACGAGATGAGCGAGTCGCTGAAGATCATCGAGCAGTGCGCCGACCGGCTCGCCGGCCTCGAGGGCGCGCCGGTGATGATCGGCGACAAGAAGATCGCCTGGCCCAGCCAGCTCGCCATCGGCAGCGACGGGATGGGCAACAGCCTCGACCACATCCGCCACATCATGGGCGAGTCGATGGAGGCGCTGATCCACCACTTCAAGCTGGTGACCGAGGGCTTCAAGGTGCCGGCCGGACAGGCCTACACCGCCGTCGAGTCGCCGCGCGGCGAGCTCGCGTGCCACGTCGTCTCCGACGGCGGCACCCGACCGTTCCGGGCGCACTTCCGCGACCCGTCGTTCACCAACCTGCAGGCGACCAGTGTGATGGCCGAGGGCGGCATGGTCGCCGACGTCATCGTGGCCATCGCCTCGATCGACCCCGTCATGGGAGGCGTGGACCGCTGATGCTCAGTCCAGAGACGTACGCCGAGCTCGAGCAGGTGGCCGCGCGATACCCGCAGCCGCGCTCGGGCCTGCTGCCGATGCTGCACCTCGTGCAGAGCGCCGAGGGACGGGTGACGGCCGAGGGGATCGAGGCCTGCGCCCAGATCCTCGGCATCACCGCCGCCGAGGTCAGCGGGGTCGCGACGTTCTACACGATGTACAAGCGCCGACCGGTGGGCGACTACCACGTCGGCGTGTGCACCAACACGCTGTGCGCGGTGATGGGCGGCGACCAGATCTTCGCCGACCTCAAGGAGCACCTCGACGTCGGCAACGACGAGACCACCGAGGACGGCAAGATCACCCTCGAGCACGTCGAGTGCAACGCGGCGTGCGACTACGCCCCGGTGGTGATGGTCAACTGGGAGTTCATGGACAACCAGACCCCCGAGTCCGCGCGCCAGCTGGTCGACGACCTGCGCGCCGGCAACGAGGTCCACTCCACCCGGGGACCGAAGCTGTGCACCTGGCGCGAGGCCGAGCGGGTGCTCGCCGGCTTCCCCGACGACCGTGCCGACGAGGGCCCGGCCGCCGGGCCCGCCTCGCTGGCCGGCCTCCAGGTCGCCCGTGAGCGGGGCTGGCGCGCGCCGTCGCCCAGCAGCGCCGGCACCCAGTCGCTGGAGACGTCCGCCACGGGCGCCAGCGAGCGCGCCGACACCTCGCGCGCCGAGTCGGAGACCAAGCTGGCCGAGTCGCCGGCAGACCTGCAGCACGACAAGGACAACAAGGCGGGGGAGGAGGCGAAGTGACCGACATGCTGACCCCGGTCCTCACCGACAACTGGGACGCCGACCGAAGCTGGACCCTGGAGTCCTACGAGGCCCACGACGGGTACGTCGGGCTGCGCAAGGCCCTGGCGATGACCCCCGACGACGTCATCTCCGCGGTCAAGGACTCCGGTCTGCGCGGCCGTGGCGGCGCGGGCTTCCCGACCGGCATGAAGTGGGGCTTCATCCCCCAGGACAACCCGAACCCGAAGTACCTCGTGGTCAACGCCGACGAGTCGGAGCCGGGCACCTGCAAGGACATCCCGCTGATGATGGCCAGCCCGCACACGCTCGTGGAGGGCGTGATCATCAGCTCCTACGCGATCCGGGCCAACACCGCGTTCATCTACGTGCGCGGCGAGGTCCTGCACGTGATCCGCCGGCTCCAGCGCGCGGTGCAGGAGGCCTACCTGGCCGGTCACCTCGGCAAGAACATCCACGGCAGCGGCTACGACCTCGACCTGATCGTGCACGCCGGCGCCGGTGCCTACATCTGCGGCGAGGAGACCGCCCTCCTCGACTCGCTCGAGGGGCGGCGCGGTCAACCGCGGCTGCGTCCGCCGTTCCCCGCGGTGGCCGGTCTCTACGCCAGCCCGACCGTGGTCAACAACGTGGAGTCCATCGCGTCGGTGCCCAGCATCGTGCGCAACGGGCCCGAGTGGTTCGCCTCGATGGGCACCGAGAAGTCCAAGGGCTACGTCATCTACTCCCTCTCCGGGCACGTGGCGCGCCCCGGGCAGTACGAGGCCCCGCTGGGGATCACCCTGCGCGAGCTGATCGACCTCGCCGGCGGGATGCGCGAGGGGCACGAGCTGAAGTTCTGGACCCCCGGTGGGTCCTCGACGCCGCTGCTGACCGCCGAGCACCTCGACATGCCGCTGGACTACGAGGCGGTCGGAGCGGCCGGCTCGATGCTCGGCACCCGCGCGCTGCAGATCTTCGACGAGACCGTGTGCGTGGTGCGCGCGGTGCTGCGCTGGACCGAGTTCTACAAGCACGAGTCCTGCGGCAAGTGCACCCCGTGCCGTGAGGGCACCTGGTGGCTCGCCCAGACCCTCGCGGCACTCGAGCGGGGACAGGGCACCGAGGACGACCTCGGGCTCCTCCTCGACCAGTGCGACAACATCCTGGGCCGCGCGTTCTGCGCGCTGGGCGACGGCGCGACCAGCCCGATCTCGTCGTCGATCCAGCACTTCCGCGACGAGTACCTCGCCCACCTGACCCACGGCGGCTGCCCCTTCGACCCCGCAGCCGCCACTGCCTTCGCGCCGAATCCGGCGCAGTCGGGAGCGCACGCATGACCACCACACCCGACCGGGCCGGCGTAGCCGACGACCTGGTCACCCTCACCGTCGACGGGGTCCAGGTCAGCGTCCCCAAGGACACCCTGGTGATCCGGGCAGCGGAGCAGATCGGGGTGCAGATCCCGCGGTTCTGCGACCACCCGCTGCTCGCGCCGGTCGGCGCCTGCCGCCAGTGCCTGGTCGAGGTCCCCGACGCGGGCAACGGCCGCGGTCTGCCCAAGCCGCAGGCCTCCTGCACGCTCCAGGTCGCCGACGGCATGGTCGTCAACACCCAGGCCACCAGCCCGGTCGCGGACAAGGCCCAGCAGGGGATCATGGAGTTCCTGCTGATCAACCACCCGCTGGACTGCCCGGTCTGCGACAAGGGCGGCGAGTGCCCCCTGCAGAACCAGGCGATGTCCAACGGGCGCGCCGAGTCGCGGTTCTCCGCCGGCGGCGGGGTCAAGCGCACCTTCCCCAAGCCGATCAACATCTCCGCGCAGGTCCTCCTCGACCGCGAGCGCTGCGTGCTCTGCGCGCGCTGCACCCGCTTCTCCGAGCAGATCGCCGGTGACCCGTTCATCGCGCTGATCGAGCGCGGCGCGCTGCAGCAGGTGGGCATCTACGAGAAGGAGCCCTTCGAGTCCTACTTCTCGGGCAACACCATCCAGATCTGCCCGGTCGGCGCGCTCACCAGCGCGGAGTACCGCTTCCGCTCGCGGCCCTTCGACCTGATCTCCACCCCCTCGATCGCCGAGCACGACGCCTGTGGCGCCGCGATCCGCGTCGACCACCGACGCGGCAAGGTGATGCGTCGCCTGGCCGGCAACGACCCGGAGGTGAACGAGGAGTGGATCACCGACAAGGACCGCTTCGCGTTCAACTACACCCGTACCCCTGACCGGCTCGCCTACCCGATGGTGCGCGACGCCGCGACCGGCGAGCTGCGCGCCGCCTCGTGGCCGGAGGCCTTCGAGGTCGCCGCCCGCGGACTGGCCGCAGCCGGCGCCTCGGCCGTGCTGACCGGCGGCCGGGTCACCGCCGAGGACGCCTACGCCTACAGCGCGTTCGCGCGGGTGGCGCTGGGCACCAACGACATCGACTTCCGCGCCCGGCCGCACTCGGCGGAGGAGGCGGCCTTCCTGGCCTCCCACGTCGCGCTCACCGGTCCCGGCGCTGGCGGCGTCACCTACGGCGACGTCGAGGGCTCGCGCACGGTCGTCCTGGCCGGCTTCGAGCCCGAGGACGAGGCCGGCACGCTCTTCCTGCGGCTGCGCAAGGCCAGCCGCAAGGGCACGCAGGTGATCAGCCTCGCGCCGTACACGAGCCGGGGGTCGCAGAAGCTCAACGCCCGCGTGGTGCCCACCGCGCCCGGCGAGGAGCCGGCCGCGCTGGCTGCCCTGGCCGGCGACGAGACCGCGGCGCTGGGCGCCGACAGCGTGATCCTGGTGGGGGAGCGGCTGGCCATCGTGCCCGGCGCTCTCACCGCCGCGCTCGAGCTGGCCCGCGCCACCGGCGCCAAGCTGGCCTGGATCCCGCGCCGGGCCGGCGACCGCGGCGCGCTCGAGGCCGGCTGCCTGCCCAACCTGCTGCCGGGCGGACGCCCGGTCGCTCAGGCCGACGCCCGAGTCGACGCCGCCACCGCGTGGGGCGTGGACCGGCTGCCCGAGGCCGAGGGCCGCGACGCCGACGCGATCGTCGCCGCGCTGCTCAGCGGTGAGCTCGGCGGCCTGGTCGTCGGCGGGGTGGACCCGCGCGACATGCCCGACCCCGAGGCGGCCCGCGCGGCCGTCGCGGCGGCCCGCTTCGTGGTCAGCCTCGAGCTGCGCGACACCGAGATCACCCGGGCCGCCGACGTGGTGTTCCCGGTGGCCGCGGTCACCAACAAGGCCGGCACGTTCGTCACCTGGGAGGGGCGCCCGCGCCCCTTCGACGCGGTCTTCTCCGACCCGCGCTCGCTGCCCGACCTGCGCGTGCTCGCGGGCATCGCCGAGGAGCTCGGCCGCCCGCTGGGCTTCCGCACCGTGCTCGACGTCCGCGCCCAGATGCAGCAGTTCGGCGCCTGGGACGGGGACCGCGCGGCGGCCCCGGCCACCGCGGCCGCCACCGCCGACCTCCCGGCGGCGGGCACCTTCGCCCTGGCCACCTGGAAGCAGCTGCTGGACAACGGCTCGATGCAGGACAACGACAAGTACCTCCATGCCACGGCCCGCCGCGCCGTCGCCCGCCTCCCGCGTGCGACGTACGGCGCGGTCGGCTCGACGGTCACCCTCACCGGCGACCGCGGCAGCGTCACCCTGCCGGCCGAGCCGGCCGACCTGCCCGACGGCGTGGTCTGGGTGCCGGGCAACTCCTTCGGCAACGGCGTCCTCGCCGACCTCGCCTCCGCGGGCAGCCGGGTCACCGTGAAGGGAGCAGACCAGTGATCTCGACCAGCGCGATCGTGCTGGCGGCCGAGGAGCCGCTCCAGCAGTTCGGCAGGGATCCGTGGTGGCTGATCATCACCAAGGTCGTCCTGATCTTCGTGGTGCTGCTGCTGCTGACCCTGTTCAACATCTGGTTCGAGCGGCGCGTCGTCGCTCGGATGCAGCACCGTCCCGGCCCCAACGTGAACGGCCCGTTCGGGCTGATGCAGTCGCTGGGCGACGCGATGAAGCTGATCTTCAAAGAAGACATCATCCCCAAGAACGTCGACAAGGTCGTCTTCCTGCTGGCGCCGGTGATCGTGGTGATCCCCGCGTTCGTGACGTTCGCGGTGGTGCCCTTCGGTCCTGAGGTCAAGCTGCCCTTCTCCGACCGGGTTACGCCGCTGCAGCTGACCGACATGCCGGTCGCGGTGCTCTTCGTGCTCGCGATCGCCTCGATCGGGATCTACGGCATCGTGCTCGGCGGCTGGTCCTCCGGCTCGCCCTACGCGCTGCTCGGCGGTCTGCGCTCCAGCGCCCAGATGATCTCCTACGAGGTCGCGATGGGCCTGGCGCTGGTGGCGGTCTTCCTCTACGCCGGCTCGATGTCGACCTCGGAGATCGTCGCCGCGCAGGACGACCTGTGGTTCGGGCTGATCCTCTTCCCGTCCTTTGCGATCTACGCGATCTCGATGGTCGGCGAGACCAACCGCGCGCCGTTCGACCTCCCAGAGGCCGAGGGCGAGCTGGTCGGCGGCTTCCACACCGAGTACTCCTCGATGAAGTTCGCGCTGTTCTTCCTCGCCGAGTACATCAACATGGCCACGGTCTCCGCGATCGCCACCACCCTGTTCCTCGGCGGCTGGCACGCGCCGTTCTGGATCGACGAGGTCTGGGCGGGTGCCAACGAGGGCTACTGGCCGCTGCTGTGGTTCCTCGGCAAGGTGCTGTTCTTCATCTTCATCTTCATCTGGCTGCGCGGCACCCTGCCCCGGCTGCGCTACGACCAGTTCATGGCGTTCGGCTGGAAGGTGCTGATCCCGGTCTCGCTGGTCTGGATCATCGCGGTCGCCACCGTGCGCGCCATCTCCCTGGAGGGCGGTGTGGACCGGCAGTACCTGCTGATCGGCATCGGCGTGCTCGCCGTCGCGATGATCGCGCTGTTCTTCGTCGGTGAGAAGGAGGACCCCGAAGCCGAGGAGATCGAGGCCAAGGAGCGCCTGTTCGTGAACACCGGCACCGGGTTCCCGGTGCCGCCGATGCCCGCCGGGGGTGCGGTCCGCGGTGCGGCCCGACCCCTGACCTTCGACAAGTCCGGTGACCCAGTCGGGTCGACGGCAGCCCGGACGGGTGAGGAGATCTGATGGCTGAGTCAAAGGGACTCAAGGAGCAGTTCTGGGACCCGATCGCGGGCTTCGGGGTGACCTTCCGGACCATGTTCAAGAAGGTCGTCACCGAGCAGTACCCCTTCGAGAAGGTGCCGACGGCGCCGCGCTTCCACGGCCGGCACCAGCTCAACCGCTGGCCCGACGGCCTGGAGAAGTGCATCGGCTGCGAGCTGTGCGCCTGGGCCTGCCCCGCCGACGCGATCTACGTCGAGGGCGCCTCGAACTCCGAGGACGAGCGGTTCAGCCCCGGTGAGCGCTACGGCCGCGTCTACCAGATCAACTACCTGCGTTGCATCCTGTGCGGGCTGTGCATCGAGGCCTGCCCGACCCGGGCGCTGACGATGACCAACGAGTATGAGCTGGCCGACGACAACCGGGCGGACCTCATCTACGAGAAGTCCGACCTGCTGGCGCCGCTGCTGCCCGGCATGGAGCAGCCTCCGCACGCGATGCTGCTCGGCGACGACGAGGGCGACTACTACCGCGGCACGTTCCGCACCGCCGACGCGGCTCCCGAGCCGGGCGCCGGCAGTCCCAACCTGAGCAAGGAGGCCGGTCGGTGACCGCTTTCTGGATCCTGGCCCCGGTCATGGTGATCGCGGCGCTGGCCATCCTCTTCGTGCGCAAGGCGGTCCACGCGGCCCTGCTGCTCGCGGTGGTGATGATCAGCCTCGCGGTGCTGTACCTGGTGCTCGAGGCGCCGTTCCTGTTCGCGGTGCAGATCATCGTCTACACCGGCGCCATCCTGATGCTCTTCCTGTTCGTGGTGATGCTGGTCGGCGTGGACGCCTCCGACTCGGTCGTGGAGACCATCCGGGGCCAGCGCGTGGTCGCCATCATCGGCGGGCTGCTGCTCGGCTCGGTGCTCGCGATCGGGCTCGCCCAGGTCTCGCTCGGCACCGCGGTCGGCCTCGAGGAGGCCAACGGCGCCGGCAACGTCCAGGCGCTGGCCAACATCCTGTTCTCCCGCTGGGTCTTCATCTTCGAGACCAGCTCGGCCCTGCTGATCACCGCCGCCGTCGGCGCCATGGTGCTCGCGCACCGCGAGCGCCTCTCGCCGAAGGAGGGGCAGATGGCGCTGGCCGCCGAGCGGATCCGCGCGTACGGCGAGAGCGGCAAGCACCCCGGTCCGCTGCCCGCGCCGGGTGTCTACGCCCGCCACAACGCGGTGGACACCCCGGCCCTGCTGCCCGACGGCAGCACCGCGCCGACGTCCATCTCGCGGGTTCTCGCCGCCCGTGGGTCGGTGCGCACGGCGCCGGCCGCCGCCGCGGAGATCGAGACCATCGAGCGCCAGCTCAAGGGCGGCTTCTCGGGCAACCCGAAGATCACCGGCCACACCGGCCCGGCCTCGGGCGAGGAGACCCCGATGAGCGCACCGCCCCAGGCCGCAGGCGCCACCGGCGACACCGCCGGCAGCATGAAGGAGGACGGTCGATGAGCGTCACGCCCTACATCGTCCTCTCGGGGATCCTGTTCACCATCGGCTGCGTCGGGGTGCTCACCCGGCGCAACGCCATCGTGGTGTTCATGTGCATCGAGCTGATGCTGAACTCCTGCAACCTCGCGCTGGTCACCTTCGCCAAGCAGCACGGCAACCTCGACGGACAGCTGGCGGCCTTCTTCGTGATGGTCGTCGCCGCCGCCGAGGTCGTGATCGGTCTCGCCATCATCATGACCATCTTCCGCACCCGCCGCTCGGCCTCGGTCGACGACGCCAGTCTGCTGAAGTACTAAAGGGAGACGGACCTTGTCGAACCTTTTCACCGAGGGCGGCCATGCCCTCGTACCGGTGATCGCACCGGGCGACCCCGAGGGCGTGCTCTCACTGATCTGGCTGGTGATCGCGCTGCCGCTGGCGGGTGCGGCGATCCTGCTGCTCGGCGGACGGCTCACCGACCGCTGGGGCCACCTGCTCGGCACGGCCACCGCGGTCGGCTCGTTCGCGGTCAGCCTCGCCATGTTCGTCGAGCTCCTCGGCCGTGACGGCGCCGACCGCCAGGTCGAGCAGCACCTGTTCACCTGGTTCGAGGCAGGCGGCCTCGAGGTGGGCATGGACCTGCTCTACGACCCGCTGGCGGCGCTGTTCCTGCTGCTGATCACCGGGGTCGGCTCGCTGATCCACGTGTACTCGATCGGCTACATGGCGCACGACCCGCGCCGGCGCCGGTTCTTCGCGTACCTGAACCTGTTCGTCGCGGCGATGCTGACGCTGGTCCTGGCGGCCAACTACCTGGTGCTGTTCCTCGGCTGGGAGGGCGTCGGCCTCGCGTCGTACCTGCTGATCGGCTTCTGGCAGCACAAGCCGTCCGCGGCCGCCGCCTCGATCAAGGCGTTCGTGATCAACCGGGTCGGCGACATGGGCATGGTGCTGGCGATCTCGTTGCTGTTCGTCACCTTCGGCACGGTCTCCTTCGCCGGCATCAGCGCGGTCTCCGCGGAGGCCTCGGAGAACACGATGACCGCGATCGGCCTGCTGCTGCTGCTGGGTGCCTGCGCCAAGTCCGCGCAGGTCCCGCTGCAGGCCTGGCTGCTCGACGCGATGGAGGGCCCGACCCCCGTCTCGGCGCTGATCCACGCCGCGACGATGGTCACCGCGGGCGTCTACCTGGTCACCCGCTCCAACTTCATCTTCGACCAGGCGCCGATCGCCCAGACCGCCGTGGTCATCGTGGGCTGCGTGACGCTGCTGTGGGGTGCGGTCATCGGCTGCGCCAAGGACGACATCAAGAAGGCGCTGGCCGGCTCGACGATGAGCCAGATCGGCTACATGATGCTCGCCGCCGGCCTCGGCCCGGCCGGCTACGCGTTCGCGATCTTCCACCTGCTCACGCACGGCTTCTTCAAGGCCAACATGTTCCTCGGCGCCGGCTCGGTCATGCACGCGATGGACGACGACGTCGACATGCGCCACTACGGCGCGCTGCGCAAGGCGCTGCCGGTCACCTTCGCGACCTTCGCGATGGGCTACCTGGCGATCATCGGCTTCCCGGGCTTCGCCGGCTTCTGGTCCAAGGACAAGATCATCGAGACCGCCTTCGCCGAGAACACCGTGGTCGGCCTGGCCGCGCTGCTCGGTGCCGGCGTCACCGCGTTCTACATGACCCGGCTGATGCTGATGACGTTCTTCACCGACAAGCGCTGGGCGCCCGAGACGCACCCGCACGAGTCGCCCAAGCTGATGACGTTCCCGCTGATCGTGCTCGCGGCGCTCTCGGTGTTCGGCGGCTTCCTGCTGCTCGGCAACTGGATCGTCGACTGGCTCTCCCCGGTCGTCGGCTCCGCGCCGCACCATGAGCCTCCGCTGCCGGCCATCGTGATGACGCTGATCGTGACCCTGGTGGTCGCGGTGGGCGTGGCCGTCGCCTGGATCCTCGTCGGGCGCCGTCCGGTGCCCCGTGAGGCTCCCCGCGACGTCTCCTTCGCGACCCGGGCGGCTCGCGCCGACCTGTACGGCGACGCCATCAACAACGGGCTGGTGGTCCAGCCGGGCCTCGCCCTGACCAGTGGCCTCGCGGTGATGGATCGCACCGTGGTCGACGGGGTCGTCGAAGGCGGCTCCGCGGCCGTCGGCGGCGTGTCCCAGCGACTGCGCCGGATCCAGAACGGCTTCGTCCGCTCCTATGCCCTCTCCCTCCTCGGCGGCGTGCTGCTCGTCGTCATGGCCCTGCTGGCGGTGACCCTCGCATGAACGACTTCCCCTGGCTCACCGCGATGATCGTGGTGCCGCTCGTCGGCGCCGGCGTCGTCGCCGTGCTGCCCCGCAAGCCGGGCGCGGCGCTGACCAAGTGGGTGGCGCTCGGCTTCTCGCTGGCCACGCTGGTCGTGGCCGCGCTGCTCACCTCGGTCTACGACGTCGGCGGGGGCATGCAGCTCACCGAGACCCACGAGTGGATCGGCGCCCTGGGCGTCCACTACGCGGTGGGTGTCGACGGCCTCGGCCTGGTGATGCTGCTGCTGACCGCGGTGCTCGTGCCGATCGTGATCGGCGCCTCGTGGAACGACGCGGACGGGCCGGTCGCCGGCCTGAGCGGCGCACGTAGCACCAACACGTTCTTCGCCTGGGTCCTCGGCCTCGAGGCGGCCGCCGTCGCGGTGTTCGCCGCGACCGACGTCTTCATGTTCTACGTCGTCTTCGAGGCGACGCTGATCCCGGCCTACTTCCTGGTGGGCGGCTTCGGAGGCGCGGGCCGGGCCCGCGCCGCGGTGAAGTTCCTGGTCTTCCAGCTCGCCGGCGGGCTGATCATGCTGGCCTCGGTGATCGGGCTCTACGTCCTCTCCGCCGACGCCGGCACCCCGTCGTACCTGCTCAGTGACCTGGCGGCGCTCGACATCGGCGTCACCGAGGGCCGCTGGCTCTTCCTCGGCTTCTTCATCGCCTTCGCGGTCAAGGCGCCGCTGTTCCCGGTGCACACCTGGCTGGCCGACACCACGGCCGCGGCGACCCCGGGCACCAGCGTGCTGCTGGTCTCGATCCTCGACAAGATCGGCACCTTCGGGATGATCCGGTTCTGCCTGGGGCTCTTCCCGGAGGCCTCGCAGTGGGCCACCCCGGTGGTCGTGGTGATCGCGCTGGTCTCGATCGTCTACGGCGCGCTGGTCGCGATCGGCCAGGACGACATGCTGCGCCTGATCGGTCTGACCTCGCTGTCGCACTTCGGGTTCATCGTGCTGGGCATCTTCGTCTTCAGCACCCAGGGCGGCTCCGGCGCGATCCTCTACATGGTCAACCACGGGCTCGGCACCGCCGCGCTCTTCCTGGCGGCCGGCTACCTGATCCGCCGTCGTGGCACCGCCTCGATCCGGGCGATCTCGGGTGTGGAGAAGACCGCTCCGGTCCTCGCCGGCCTGTTCCTGGTCGCGGGTCTGGCGACGCTGGGCCTGCCCGGCCTCTCGCCGTTCGTCTCGGAGTTCATGGTCCTGCTGTCGGCGTTCAGCTACGCCTGGTGGGCCGGCGCGATCGCGGTCACCGGCATCGTGCTGGCGGCGATCTACATCCTGTGGATGTACCAGCGCACGATGACCGGCCCCGAGCGCCCGGAGAACGTCGGGATGCCCGATCTGAACCGTCGCGAGATCGGCGCGATGGCGCCGCTGGTGGCCGCGCTGCTCGTGCTCGGCTTCTACCCGATGCCGCTGCTCGACGTGATCAACCCGGGCGTCGAGACCACCCTGGAGCACGTCGGGGTGACCGACGACGATCCGACCGTCCCCGCCGCCGACCCCTCGGTGGACAGCGGGCACAGCAAGGCTGAGGAAGGCGCTCACTGATGGAGTTCATCAAGCCCACGATCGAGTACGCCGAGCTCTGGCCGCTGCTGGTCGTCCTCGGCGCCGCCTGCCTCGGTGTCCTGGTCGAGGCGTTCCTGCCCCGGGCGCGTCGCTTCCTGGTGCAGACCCTGCTGGCCGGCGCCAGCCTCGTCGTCGCTTTCGTCGGCGTCGTGATGATCGCCGGGGACGTCGAGGAGCACGCCGACGGCGCCGCCCGGGGGATCCTCGGTGCCGGTGGCTCGCTGGTCGTCGACGGGCCCACCCTGTTCCTCTGGGGCCTGATCCTGCTGCTCGCCATCGGCGGGGTGCTGCTCTTCGCCGAGCGTCGTCTCGAGGGCGGCCTGACCGCGTTCGCCGGCCAGGCGGCCGCGCTGCCGGGCAGCGACGCGGAGCGCGAGGCGTCCGCGCGCGGCATCGAGCACACCGAGGTCTACCCGCTGCTGATGTTCTCGGTGGCCGGCATGCTGCTCTTCCCGGCCTCGGGCGACCTGGTCACGATGTTCGTGGCCCTCGAGGTCCTCTCGCTGCCGCTCTACCTGCTGACCGGGCTGGCGCGACGTCGCCGGCTGCTCAGCCAGGAGGCGGCCCTGAAGTACTTCCTGCTCGGCGCCTTCTCCTCGGCGTTCTTCCTCTACGGCGTCGCGCTGGTCTACGGCTACGCCGGGACGATGGACTTCGCCGGCATCGACGCCGCCGTGCGCGGCGGCGGGGAGAACGAGGTCCTGCTGCTGATCGGCATGGGCATGCTGGCCGTCGGCCTGCTGTTCAAGGTCGGTGCGGCCCCGTTCCACTCCTGGACCCCCGACGTCTACCAGGGTGCGCCGACGGCGCTGACGGCGTTCATGTCGGCCGGCACCAAGGTGGCCGCCTTCGGGGCGATGCTGCGCCTGTTCTACGTGGCCTTCGGGTCCGACCGCTGGAGCTGGCAGCCGATGATGTGGGTCATCGCGATCCTCACCATGGTGGTCGGCGCGGTGCTGGCGATCACCCAGAGCGACATCAAGCGGATGCTGGCCTACTCGTCGGTGGCGCACACCGGCTTCCTGCTCGCCGGCGTGCTCGGCGTGCGCGGGGCCAGCGAGATCGGCGACGGGTCGATCACCTCGCTGCAGGCGGTGCTGTTCTACCTGGTGACCTACGGCTTCGCGGTGCTCGGTGCGTTCGCGGTCGTCACGCTGGTGCGTGACGGCGGCGGCGAGACCACCCACACCGACCGCTGGGCGGGGCTGGGCAAGGAGGCTCCGGTGGTCGCCGGTGTCTTCGCGGTCTTCCTGCTCGCGATGGCGGGCATCCCGCTCACCTCGGGCTTCGTCGGCAAGTGGGCGGTCTTCGCGGCCGCCGGCTCCGCCGGTGCCTGGCCGGTCGTCATCGCCGGTGTGCTCACCAGCGCGGTGGCCGCGTTCTTCTACATCCGGGTGATCGTGCTGATGTACTTCGCCGACCCGATCGGCGACGGCCCCGCGGTCGCTGTGCCCTCCGTGCTCACCGCGGTGACCATCGGTGTCGCTGTGGCGGTCACCGTCGTCCTGGGCGTGCTGCCCGGCCCGGTGTTGGATCTCGCCGGGCATGCGGGAGGATTCATCAGGTGACCGCAGATTCTGCCCTCAGTGGGACCACGTCCGGACTCGCCCTTCCTGTCGTCGACGAGGCGCTGGCCGACCGGCTGCGCGCCCGGATGGCGCAGGTCGAGAAGGCCCTCGACGCCCACGTCAACAGCCGCGCCCGGTTCGTCAGCGAGGCGGCCGGGCATCTGATGCACGCCGGCGGCAAGCGGTTCCGGCCGCTGCTGGTCCTGCTGGCCGCGGAGACCGGGGAGCACGCCGACAGCCCCGAGGTGCTGCAGGCGGCGTGCGTCGTCGAGCTGACCCACCTGGCGTCGCTCTACCACGACGACGTGATGGACGAGGCCGCGCTGCGTCGCGGTGCGGACTCGGCCAACGCCCGCTGGGACAACCACGTGGCGATCCTGACCGGCGACTTCCTCTTCGGCCGCTCCTCCGAGCTGACCGCGGGCCTGGGCCCGGAGGCCGTGCTGATCCAGGCGCAGACGTTCATGCGGCTGGTCGAGGGCCAGATCATGGAGACCGTGGAGCCCGCCCCCGGCGAGGACCCGCTGGCCCACTACCTCGACGTGGTGGCCGGCAAGACGGGCTCCCTGATCGCCACCTCCGCGCGCTACGGCGCCATGTTCGGCGGCGCGTCCGCGGAGGTCGTGCAGGCGCTGACCGAGTACGGCGAGATCGTCGGCGCCGCCTTCCAGCTCTCCGACGACATCCTCGACATCGCCTCGGAGTCCGACGAGTCGGGCAAGACCCCGGGCACCGACCTGCGCGAGGGCGTCCCGACGCTGCCGGTGCTGATGGCCAAGGCCTCCGGCGACCCGGCGGACGCGCGGCTCCTCGAGCTGCTGGACTCCGACCTCAGCGACGACGCCCGCCACGCCGAGACCCTCGGGCTGCTGCGACGCCACCCGGCGATGGCGCAGGCCCGCGAGTACGTGGTCGGCCAGGCCCAGGAGGCCAAGCGCCGCCTGGAGGTCCTCGCGCCGGGCCCGGTGCGCACCGCCCTGGAGGCGTTCGCCGACGTGGTGGCCAACCGCTCCTCCTGAGGCGGGCGCTCCGCCCGCCGTACGGGTGGGGCTGGGGGTGGTGCGGGCTGTCGATTGGTCAGAGACGGCAGGTCGCGGGCCGGTTTGGCGCCCGTTGGGGACCAAACGGCGATGATGTCGCCCGCCGCACGTCTCGCCGGTCGGCCGCCTCGCCCGAGCGCGGTGGGGCGCTGCTCCCGGGATGGGACGTGGTGAGTCGCCGATTGGTCAGAGACGGCACGTCGAGGGCCGGTTTGGCACCCGTTGGGGACCAAACGGTGACGATGTCGCCTGCCGTTACGTTTGGCCGGTCGGCTGCCCCGCTCGGCCGCGGTGGGGCGCTGGTCCCGGGATGGGGCGTGGTGGGTCGCCGATTGGTCAGAGACGGCATGTTCTAGGCCGGAATCGCGCCCGTTGGGGACCAAACGGCAAGGCTGGGCGCCCACCCGACGCCGGACCCCACGCCCGCCGCCCACGCCCCCGGGCGCCCCCTCAGAGCGCGCTGGCCTGGGCGGCGAGGCGGAGCTGACGGCGGCGGTGGTTGATCGCCTCCACGGTGAAGACGGCCAGCGCGACCCAGACCAGGCCGAAGCCGACCCAGCGGCCGGCGGGCATCGGCTCGTGGAAGATCAGCACCCCGAGCGCGAACTGGAGGATCGGGGCGAGGTACTGCAGCAGCCCGAGCGTCACCATGGACACCCGGGTCGCGGCCGCGCCGAAGCAGATCAGGGGTACGGCGGTGACGATGCCGGTCGAGGCCAGCAGCAGCGCGTGGCCGACTCCGTGGTTGCCGAAGGTGGAGGCGCCGGTGGCGACGAGGAACCCGATGTACGCCGCGGCGAGGGGCGAGAGCACCGCGGTCTCCACGGCCAGGCTCTCCACGGCTCCGGCGTTCGCGATCTTCTTCATCAGCCCGTAGACGCCGAAGGAGCAGGCGAGGACGAGGGCGACGTAGGGCAGTCGGCCGTAGTCGAGGGTCAGCACCACCACCGCCACGCCCGCGAGCGCGAGAGCGGCCCACTGCAGGCGGCGCAGCCGCTCGCCGAGGATCAGCACGCCCATCAGCACGGTGACCAGCGGGTTGATGAAGTAGCCCAGTGACGACTCGACGACCCGGTCGTGGGTGACGCCCCAGATGTAGGTGCCCCAGTTGATCGAGATCGTCACCGCCGCCACCGTGAGCAGCGCCAGCGTCCGGGGACGGTGCACCAGCTCCATGACCTGGCGGCCCCGCCCGGTCAGCAGCACCAGCAGGCCCATCGTGATCGCCGACCAGAGGACCCGGTGGGCCAGCACCTCGACGGCGCCGGCCGGTTCGAGCAGCGGCCAGTAGAGCGGGAAGGCGCCCCAGAGCACGTAGGCGACCACGCCGAACAGGAAACCTCGACGCTGATCGGTCACCGACGCAGCATAGTGGCCGGTCCAGGCCACCCACGGCGCACCGTTTGTCACCGGGACACGTCGGGTAGGACCGGGCCGTTCGATCCCGAGAGTGAGAGAAGTCATCCATGAAGCGCTACCTCGTCGCCCTGCTCAGCGCGGCCCTCCTCGGCCTCGCGCCCGTCTCGATGGCATCCGGGGCGACCCCCGAGCCCCCCGCGACCCCCGCGGCCCCCGGCCTGGACGCGATCACCGAGGCCGACAAGGCGCCCGGCACCGGCTGGCCGGCTCCGCAGGGCCGCTCCGCGCGGGCGGTGGCCGTCGAGACCCAGGTGGTCCTGGAGCTCAGCCAGGGCAATGCGCTGCACAACACGGCTCTCACCCTCACCGGCGGGGTGCTGGGCTGGAGCCCCGAGATCAACAACTGGGCGCCGGTGCCCAGCGGCACGGTGACGCTGCACCGACGCTGGAAGGGGACCCAGGCGTGGGTGAGTCAGGGGAGCAGGACGATCACCGGCGAGCTCTTCGTCTACTCCTTCCGCGCCGCGCGCAACGCGGACTACCGGGTGACCTACAACGGGGGCGCCTACGGCAGCTACACCTTCAACACCGCCGCGGCCACCCTCCCGCTGGGCGTCGCGCGCCGCTTCAAGGAGTCCATCACCAAGCGCACGCTGGTCTTCAAGGGCCGCATCGTCCCGTCGTACGCCCGCAAGGCCATCGTGATCCAGCGCAAGACCTGCGCCACCTGCTCGTGGAAGCGTTACGCCAAGGTGCGCACCGACAAGCGCAGCCGCTGGTCGAAGAAGCTGGCCGCCCCGCGCGCCACCGGGCAGCGCTGGTACTTTCGGGCGGTCGCGCCCGGCAGCGCGCAGTACCTCCAGTCCTACTCGCGCGTCGCGGAGACCTTCCGCCGTCGGCGCTGACGAGACCGGAGCAACTGCGTTTGGAAAGTGTCAGGAGCGGGGATCGTCCTCTCCGTCACCTCGGGCTCTGCATCCAGTCAGCAACCACACATCAGGGGAATCAATGCGGATGAATCGTGTCGTCACCGCCGCCGTCTCTGTCGCGATGCTCGGGTTCGCCCCGGCCGCGATCGCGACCACGGCCAACGCCTCCGAGCCCAAGGTCGCGCAGACCAGCAGCACGGCCGAGGCCAGTGTCGAGGCCCGCGCGGCTGCCACGCGCAAGGTCTCGATCGGCTACGGCAACCGTGGGCGTCAGGCCTTCATCAAGGGGAGGGTCGCCCCCCGCTACGGCAAGAAGCCGGTCATCGTCCAGAAGGGCAAGTGCAACGCGACCTCCTGCACCTGGAAGCGGTACAAGAAGGTCAAGACCAACAAGGCCGGCCGCTACAACGTCAACGTCTTCGTCCCGGGCAAGGGCCGAGCCAACTACCGCGTGATGGTCCCCCGCTCGGGTGGCTACAGCGTGTCGTTCAGCAAGCCGGTCAGCCTCTACTGGCGCTGATGCGGACGCGCTAGCGCGCCCCGCACACGGCAACGGGCCGCAGACCCTCAGGGTCTGCGGCCCGTTCTGCGTCTGCCGGACGGCTCAGACGACGGTCCAGGTGTCGCCGCCGCCGATCAGCGCCGCCAGCCGGTCCGCGGGGGCTCCGCTGACGCCCTCGGCGGCCGCACGGACCTGCGCACGCGCCTGGTCGTCGTACGTCGGGCGCTCGACCTGGCGGAAGATCCCGATCGGCGACTGGTTGAGGTAGCCGGAGTCGGTGAGCCGCGAGATGGCGAAGGCCAGCGTCGGGTCGGGGTTGTGGGCGTCGTGGACGAGGATGTCGCCCTCGGCCACGTCGGCGACCTGCACGACCTTCACACCGCCGGTCGCCTCGTCGCGCACGACCCCCTTGGCGCCGTTGCCGAAGAGGATCGGCTCGCCGTGCACGAGCGGGATGATCGCGTCGGCCTTGGTGTCGTTGCTCTTGATCGCGTCGAACGCGCCGTCGTTGAAGATCGGGCAGTTCTGGTAGATCTCGACCAGCGACGTGCCGCGGTGGGCGGCGGCCGCGGAGAGCACCGAGGTGAGGTGCTTGCGATCGGAGTCGATGGTGCGGGCCACGAAGCTGGCCTCCGCGCCCAGCGCCAGCGAGACCGGGTTGAACGGGTGGTCCACCGAGCCCATCGGGGTGGACTTGGTGACCTTGCCGGGCTCGGAGGTGGGGGAGTACTGCCCCTTGGTCAGCCCGTAGATCCGGTTGTTGAACAGCAGGATCGTCATGTTGACGTTGCGGCGCAGGGCGTGGATGAGGTGGTTGCCGCCGATGGACAGCGCGTCGCCGTCACCGGTGACGACCCACACCGAGAGGTCCTCGCGGGCGGTGGCGATGCCGGTCGCGATCGACGGGGCTCGCCCGTGGATGGAGTGCATCCCGTAGGTGTCGAGGTAGTAGGGGAAGCGCGAGGAGCAGCCGATGCCGGAGACGAACACGATGTTCTCGCGGCGCAGGCCGAGGTCGGGCAGGAAGCCCTGGACCGCCTTGAGTACGGCGTAGTCCCCGCAGCCGGGGCACCAGCGCACCTCCTGGTCGGAGGTGAAGTCCTTGCCGGTCTGCGGTGCCTCACCCTCACCCAGCGTCGGGACACCCTCGGTGCCCGAGCGGAGCCCGGGGAAGGGGAGCTCGGTCGAGGTGGTCATCGGACGTCCTCCATCTGCGCGCTGTTGAGATTGACTTCGATGCCCTCGGCGTCCGCGACCAGGCGGCCGATCACGTCGGCGAGCACGGCGGCCTTGAGCGGCATGCCGTTGACCTGGTTGTAGCCGATGGCGTCGACGAGGTACTCGGCGCGCAGCAGCAGGCTGAGCTGGCCCAGGTTCATCTCCGGCACCAGGACCTTGTCGTAGCGCCGGAGGATCTCGCCGAGGTCCTTGGGGAACGGGTTGAGGTGACGCAGGTGCACCTGGGCCACCTCGTAGCCGGCGCGGCGCACGCGGCGTACGCCGGCGCCGATCGGGCCGTACGTCGAGCCCCAGCCCAGCACCAGCACCTTCGCCTTGCCGGAGGGGTCGTCGACCTCCAGCGGCGGCAGCGAGTCCGCGATCCGGTCGATCTTGGCCTGGCGGGTGCGGACCATCAGCTCGTGGTTGGCCGGGTCGTAGGAGATGTTGCCGTGCCCGTCGGCCTTCTCCAGGCCGCCGATGCGGTGCTCGAGGCCGGCCGTGCCGGGGATGGCCCACGGGCGCGCCAGCGTCTCCTCGTCGCGCAGGTAGGGCCAGAACTCCTCGACGCTCTCGCCCTTGGCGTTCGTGCCGGTGTGGTTCGGGCCGGTCGCGAAGCCGGGCTCGATGCGGGGCAGGTCGTCGACGTCGGGGACCTGCCAGGGCTCGGAGCCGTTGGCGAGCATGCCGTCGGAGAGCAGGATCACCGGGGTGCGGTAGGTGACCGCGATCCGGATCGCCTCGACGGCGGCGGCGAAGCAGTCGCCGGGCGACTGCGGGGCCACCACGGGGACGGGGGACTCGCCGTTGCGGCCGAACATCGCCTGGAGCAGGTCGGACTGCTCGGTCTTGGTGGGCAGGCCCGTGGAGGGGCCGCCGCGCTGCACGTTGACCAGCACCAGCGGCAGCTCGGTCATCACCGCCAGGCCCAGGGCCTCGGACTTCAGCGCGACACCCGGCCCCGAGGTCGAGGTGACGCCGAGGTGGCCGGCGAAGGAGGCGCCGATGGCCGCGCCGATACCGGCGATCTCGTCCTCTGCCTGGAACGTGGTGATGCCGAACGACTTGTGCTTGCTCAGCTCGTGGAGGATGTCGGAGGCCGGCGTGATCGGGTAGGTGCCCAGCAGCAGCGGCAGGCCCGACTGCACGCTTCCGGCCACCAGGCCGTAGGCGAGCGCGAGGTTTCCGGTGATGTTGCGGTAGGTCCCCGGCGCCACGGTGGCGGGCTTGATCTCGTAGGAGACCGCGAAGGCCTCGGTGGTCTCGCCGAAGTACCAGCCCTGACGGAACGCGGTGATGTTGGCGTCGCGGATCGCGGGGACCTTGGCGAAGCGCTTCTCCAGGAAGGCGACCGTGGTCTCGGTGGGGCGGCCGTACATCCACGAGACCAGCCCGAGCGCGAACATGTTTTTCGCGCGGGCGGCGTCCTTGCGGGACAGGCCGAACTCCTTGACCGCCTCGACGGTCATCCCGGTCAGGTTCACCGGGTGTACGGCGTACTCGGCGAGCGAGTCGCCCTCGAGGGGGTTCTCGGCGTACCCGGCCTTGGTCAGGTTGCGGCCGGTGAAGTCGTGGGTGTCGACGATGATGATCGCGCCCTTGGGCAGGTCCGCGAGGTTCGCCTTGAGGGCGGCGGGGTTCATCGCGACCAGGACGTCGGGTGCGTCGCCGGGGGTGAGGATGTCGTGGTCGGCGAAGTGCACCTGGAACGACGACACGCCGGGGATGGTGCCCTGGGGTGCGCGGATCTCGGCGGGGAAGTTGGGCAGCGTCGCCAGGTCGTTGCCGAACGACGCGGACTCCTGGGTGAACCGGTCGCCGGTCAGCTGCATCCCGTCGCCGGAGTCGCCGGCGAACCTGATGATGACGCGGTCCAGCTGCTTGACCTGCTTTGCCACCGCAGCAACCTACTTCCTTTGAACACGTGCTGGAGAGCCCGCACCGGAGGGGCGACGCCTACGCAGCGTATGCAGAAACTGAAACGTGTTCCAGTTCTCCCGGTGAGTAACACCGGCACCAGGTGTGCCGAACTACCACGATACCGGGGCCGGTGGTGCCTCCAACCTTGTCTCCCGCACTGGACTGCACCTCCTGGTGACGTGCGACACGCCTGTCGCGATTCGTGAGATCGGCTCCATTTCTCCATTAAGTCACCTATTCTTCTGGACATTGATCAGTAACGCTCCGTGTGGGCGGAAGGTGGGGTTGGGATGAGGAACGCGTTCGTGAGAGCAGCCGCGGTGGCGGTCGTCGCGTCGCTGGGACTGGCGGGGTGCAGCGCTTCGGGGGACAGCACCGGGACCGAGCTGAGCATCGTCGGGTTCGCCGTGCCCGAGGCGGCCAACAAGGCCATCGCCAAGGAGTGGGCCAAGACCGACGACGGCAAGGACGTCACGTTCAAGACGTCGTACGGCGCGTCGGGCGACCAGAGCCGGGCCGTCGCCGAGGGGCTGGACGCCGACTACGTGCACTTCTCCCTGGAGAGCGACGTGACCCGGCTGGTCGAGGCGGGCATGGTCGCCGAGGACTGGAAGGACGGCGAGCACGCCGGCGTGGCTCGCAGTCCACGGTCGTGCTGGTGGTGCGCGAGGGCAACCCGAAGAACATCCAGGGCTGGGACGACATCGTGAAGCCGGGCATCGGCATCATCACCCCGAACCCCGGTTCGTCCGGCTCGGCGCGATGGAACATCCTCGGCGCCTGGGGGCACGTGATCGCCAACGGCGGCACCGAGGAGGACGCCAAGGCGTTCGTCACCAAGTTCTTCGAGAACGCGGTGGCGCTGCCGGGCAGCGGTCGTGACGCCACCAGCGCGTTCACCAGCGGCAACGGCGACGTGCTGATCTCCTACGAGAACGAGGCCATCCTGGCCCGGCAGAGCGGCCAGGAGCTGGAGTACATCGTCCCCGAGGAGACGCTGCTGATCGAGAACACCGGCGCGGTCCTCGAGGACGCCGACCCGCTGGCCGCCAAGTGGCTGGAGTTCGTGCTCTCCGAGGACGGCCAGAAGCAGTTCGCGCTCAGCGGCTTCCGCCCGCTGGTCGACGTCGGCGACGTCGAGGTCAAGGGTGCCAACGACCCGAGCGACCCGTTCCCCGAGCCCGCCACGCTGCTGACCATCGACGAGGACTTCGGCGGCTGGTCCGAGGCCGCCGACAAGTTCTTCGACGAGGAGAGCGGGATCATCCCCGCCATCCAGGCGGAGACCGGGAACCAGTGACCGAACTGCTCGAGACGCCGGACCGGACGACGCGCAAGCGCCGTCCGGTCCGGCCGGTCGGTGCGCTCACCGCCACCAGCGGCCTGGGCCTGGGCGTCTCGATGCTGTGGTTCTCGCTGCTGGTGCTGATCCCGCTGACCGCGGTGATCGCGGCCACGGTCGCGGGCGGCTGGGAGAACTTCTGGACCACGCTCACCAACGACCAGACGATGGCCGCCGTGCGGCTCACGGTCACCCAGGCCGCCCTGGTCACCGTGCTCAACGTGGTGATGGGCACGATCATCGCCTGGGTCCTGGTCCGCGACCAGTTCCCCGGCAAGGTCGTGCTCAACGTCGTCATCGACATCCCGTTCGCGCTGCCGACGATCGTGGCCGGCCTGGTGCTGCTCTCGCTCTACGGCGCCGACAGTCCGCTGGGCATCGACGTCGCCAACACCGAGGCGGCCGTCTTCCTGGCGCTGGCCTTCGTGACGCTCCCGTTCGTGGTGCGCACGGTGCAGCCGGTGCTCGAGGAGCTCGACCACGACGTGGAGGAGGCGGCCGCGTCTCTGGGCGCCTCGCGGCTCACCGTGTTCCGCCGCATCATCCTGCCGAGCCTGGTGCCGGCGATCGCGGCCGGCGCGGCGCTCTCCTTCGCCCGCGGGATCAGCGAGTACGGCTCGCTGGTGCTGCTCAGCGGCAACCTGCCCTACCGCACCGAGGTCGCCTCGGTGCGGGTGCTGACCTACCTGGAGAACGGCAACCGGGCCTCCGCGGCCGCGGTCGCCTCGATCATGCTCGTCGTCGCGCTGCTGGTGATCGTGCTGCTCGACGTCCTGCAGCGGAAGGTGGCGCGTCGTGCTTCGTGAGCCTCGTCCCGTGCGCTGGGGCCTGCGGCTGCTCGCCGTCGGCTACCTGTTCCTGCTGGTCGCCTGGCCGGTCTCGCTGGTCGTCCAGCACACCTTCGCCGACGGCCTGGAGGGGATCCGGGTGGCACTGGCCGACCCGGTGGTCACCCACGCGCTGCGGCTGACCGCGATCGTGGCGGTGATCGCGGTCGTCATCAACCTGGTCTTCGGCGTCGGCATCTCGCTGCTGCTGGTGCGCTACGAGTTCCCCGGCAAGCGGTTGCTGTCCGCGCTCATCGACCTGCCGCTCTCGGTCTCCCCGATCGTGGTCGGCCTGGCCCTGGTGCTGGTCTACAACGGCCGCGACGGCTGGTTCGGCGCACCGCTGGAGAGCGCCGGGGTGCAGGTCATCTTCTCCACCCCCGGCATCGTGATGGCCACCGTCTTCGTCGCGCTCCCGCTGGTGATCCGGGAGGTGGTCCCTGTCCTGGAGGAGATCGGCGACGACATGGAGCAGGCGGCGCGCAGCCTCGGCGCGAACGCCGTACAGACCTTCCGGCGGATCACCCTGCCCAGCATCCGCTGGGCCCTGGTGTACGGCGTGGTGCTGAGCCTGGCGCGCTCGCTGGGGGAGTTCGGCGCCGTCAAGGTCGTCTCCGGCAACGTCGTGGAGCAGACCCAGACCGCCACCCTCGTGGTGGAGCAGAAGTACCAGAACTTCGAGCAGACCACCGCCTACTCCGCGGCGTTCATGCTCGCCTTCGCCTCGGTGCTGTGCATCGTCATCGTTTCCGTCCTGCGACCCAAGGAGAAGACCTCATGAGCATCGAGATCACGGGGGTGACCAAGCGCTTCGGCGACTTCGTGGCGCTCGACGACGTCTCCCTGTCGATCCGCTCCGGCCAGCTCACCGCGCTGCTCGGCCCCTCGGGCGGCGGGAAGTCGACGCTGCTGCGGATCATCGCCGGGCTGGAGAGCGCCGACGAGGGCAGCATCTCCATCGAGGGCAACGAGGCCACCCACCTGCCCCCGCAGAAGCGCAACGTCGGCTTCGTCTTCCAGCACTACGCCGCGTTCAAGCACATGAGCGTGGCCAAGAACGTCGCCTTCGGCCTGGAGATCCGCAACCGGCCCAAGGCGGAGATCGTGCGTCGGGTCGACGAGCTGCTCGAGCTGGTGCACCTCTCGCAGTTCGCCCACCGGCTGCCGGCCCAGCTCTCCGGGGGCCAGCGCCAGCGGATGGCGCTGGCCCGCGCGCTCGCCGTGGAGCCGACCGTGCTGCTGCTCGACGAGCCGTTCGGGGCGCTGGACGCCAAGGTGCGCAAGGAGCTGCGTGACTGGCTGCGCCGCCTGCACGACGAGGTGCACGTGACCACCGTCTTCGTCACCCACGACCAGGAGGAGGCCCTCGAGGTCGCCGACGAGATCGTGGTGATCAACGAGGGGCGCATCGAGCAGGTCGGGACGCCCGACCAGCTCTACGACGAGCCCGCTAACGACTTCGTGATGGGCTTCCTCGGCGAGGTCACCACCCTCGGCGGGCAGCTGCTGCGTCCCCACGACATCGACCTCTCGACCAGCCCGGTCCTGGCCGGCGCGTTCGAGGGCTCGATCTCGCGGATGCTGCGCGTCGGCTTCGAGGTCCGCCTCACCGTCCTCACCGACGACGGCGAGGAGGTCACCGTCGTGCTCACCCGCACCCAGGCCCGCTCGCTGGGCCTGGAGGTGGGCTCGAACGTGTGGGTCACCGCCGCGAACGGCGCGGTGAGCGTGCCGGTGGTGCGGGCGGCGGCGATCGCGTGAGGGCTGTCGATTGCCCGCCCAGTGCGCGCAGCGGACCCCGCGACCGAGCCGGTCAGCGGCCCGCCGCGGCCGCTGCCTAGCCTGAGGGGATGCACCCCGACCCCACCACGCAGCCCCTCGTCACCGCCGCCAGCGTCGAGGAGGCGGCCGAGCGGCTCGTGGAGACCGTCGCGGCGACGCCGCTGCAGCTGAACGCCCGGCTGAGCGCGCGCACCGGCGCCACCGTCTGGCTCAAGCGCGAGGACCTGCAGGTGGTCCGCTCCTACAAGGTGCGCGGCGCCTACAACCTCATCGTCCAGCTCGATCCCGCGGTGCGCGCCCTGGGCGTGGTGTGCGCCAGCGCGGGCAACCACGCCCAGGGCTTCGCGCTCGCCTGCGCGCGCCTCGGCGTACGCGGCACCGTGCACCTGCCGCGCACCACCCCGCGCCAGAAGCGCGAGCGGATCGCGGTGCTCGGCGGCGACGCGGTCGAGGTACGGGTGGTGGGCGACACCTACGACGAGGCGGCCGAGGCAGCCAGCAAGTACGCCGCGGCGACGGGCGCGACGCTGGTGCCGGCCTTCGACGACCCGCGCACCGTCGCCGGCCAGGGGACGGTCGTCCTCGAGGCGATCGAGCAGCTCGGCCACGTCCCCGACGTGGTGGTGCTGCCGGTCGGCGGCGGGGGACTGCTGGCCGGCTCGGTGGCCTGGCTGCGCGAGCGGCACCCCGGCCTGCGCGTGGTCGGCGTGGAGCCCGCCGGGGCCGCGAGCATGGCCGCGGCGCTGGCGGCCGGGGGCCCGGTCGTGCTGGCGAGCATCGACTCCTTCGTCGACGGTGCGGCCGTACGACGGGTGGGCGACGTGCCGTTCGAGCTGGTGCGCGACGCGGGCGTCGAGCTGGTCAGCGTGCCGGAGGGCGGGGTCTGCATGGAGATGCTCGACCTCTACCAGTCCGACGGGATCATCGCCGAGCCCGCCGGAGCGCTGGCCACCGCCGCCCTGGGCACGGCGTACGTGCCGGAGCCGGGCAGCGAGGTGCTGTGCGTGGTCAGCGGCGGCAACAACGACGTCAGCCGCTACGCCGAGATCGTGGAGCGGGCGCTGATCCACGAGGGCCGCAAGCACTACTTCCTGGTGGACTTCCCCCAGGAGCCGGGCGCGCTGCGGCGCTTCCTCGACGACGTCCTCGGCCCGGACGACGACATCGCGCTGTTCGAGTACGTCAAGCGCAACAACCGGGAGACCGGCCCGGCCCTGGTGGGCATCGAGCTCGGCGACCCGGCTGACTACGCGGCGCTGTGGGAGCGGATGCAGGAGGCCCCGCCCCGCATCGAGCGGGTGCCCCCGGACAGCCCGCTCTTCGGCTTCCTGCTCTAGGAGCCCTGCGGGGAGCCGGCGGCGGGGGTCCCCTGCTCGCGCAGCAGCGCGAGCTCCTCGCTGACGGCGAGCAGGGCGAGCACCTGCGCGTGCTGGAGCTGCTGGTCGGTGCTGGCGATCTGCTTGGGGCGGATGCTGCTCAGCGCCTCGAGCGCCTGGGTCCGGAAGTTCATCGATCGCTCCCTGTCGGTCGGCTCAGCGATAGTTGGTGAACTGTACGGCGAACTCCAGGTCCTGGGACTTCACCAGCGCCTGCACCGCCTGCAGATCGTCGCGCTTCTTCGAGGAGACCCGCAGCTCGTCGCCCTGGATCTGCGCCTTGACGCCCTTGGGGCCCTCGTCGCGGATCAGCTTGGAGATCTTCTTGGCGTCCTCGGAGGAGATGCCCTCCTTGAGCGTGATCGAGATCTTCGAGACCTGGCCGGACTGGCGGGGCTCGCCGGCGTCGAGGATCTTCAGCGACTGGTTGCGCTTGATGAGCTTGTCCTTGAACACGTCGAGGACGGCGGTGGCGCGGTCGTCGGCCGAGGCGGTGATCTCGACCCCGTGCTCGCCCTGCCATTCGATGCTGGCGCCGGTGCCCTTGAAGTCGTACCGGGTGGCGATCTCCCGCGCGGTCTGCCCCAGCGCGTTGTCGACCTCCTGGCGGTCGAGCTTGCTGACGATGTCGAACGACGAGTCGGCCATGGGTTTCTCCTTCGTGCCGTCGGGGACGGCGGTTTTCGTCTGTCGGAGGTGCTGCGCTATTCTTTCGTCTTGCTGTCACCGGGCCAACTCGGCACGGAGACCGCGTGGCAGATTGCCCGAGCGGCCAATGGGAGCGGACTGTAAATCCGTCGGCTTATGCCTTCGAAGGTTCGAATCCTTCATCTGCCACAGAACGGCCCCGGTCCTGCGAGAGCAGGGCCGGGGCCTTCTACATTCCCGCGCAGCCCGGGTCGTGTGCCCCACGACGCGCCGGAGCGCGTCCTCAGGCACACGACCCCCGCAGGCCGGCCGGCGCGAGGAACCCGGCCGGCCCACGGGGTGGCTCAGGCGTTCTGCTCCACCGGTACCGCGGGCGCCGGCTGCTCGGGAGCGGTGAGCCCGGCGGTCTTCGCCCGCCAGTTGGTGAACGCGGCGAGCAGGGTGCCGATCGCCATCGCGCTGATCGTGACGCAGAACGCCGCGGTGTAGCCGTGCAGGTCCGCGAGGCGGCCGGCGGTGCTCGAGCCCAGGGCGTAGCCGATGCCGGTGGCGCCGGCCAGCAGCGTCATCGCCAGCCCGATCCGGCTCTGCGGCACGATCCGCTCGCCGAGGGTGAAGACGCCGATCATGTACGGCGCGACGCCGAAGCCGAGCAGGATGACCACCACGACCAGGCCGGCGATGGAGTCGACGAGCAGCAGCGGCAGGGAGAGCAGCAGCAGCGCGCTGGAGGCGACCAGGATCCGCTTCTCGTGGCCGATCCGGTCGGGCAGGTAGACGGTGGCCAGCCCGGCGATGACGCTGCCGATGCCCAGCATGGCGTGGATCAGCCCCGCGAGACCGGCCTGCCCGAACTCGTCGGCGAGCGCCGTCGTACCGGTCTGGGTGGCGCCGAAGAGCATCCCGATGCAGGCCTGGGAGACCAGCAGCGCGACGAACACGCTGGTCACCAGCCGGCCCGAGGAGGGGGTGTGGATGACACCGCCGGTCAGGCGCGCGGTCGGGTGCAGCGCGAACGCACAGCCGAAGATCGCGAGCAGGGCGGCGGCGGTGAGCATCGCCCCGCCGGGGGAGAACGCGACCGCGGCGATGCCGACGATGGCCGGGCCGACCATGAACGAGGCCTCGTCGGCGGCGCCCTCGTAGGAGAACGCGGCGTCGATGAGCTTGCGCTGGTGGTTGCCGGTGCCCTCGGTCATCGGCCGCCAGCGGACCCGCGCCAGCGGACCCACCTGGGGCATCACCAGGCCGGCCAGGGCGGCGGCGCCGACCAGCAGCGGGTCGGCGGCACCGGCGGTGGTCAGCATGACCAGGGTGGTCAGCGCGGCGGCGCCGACCAGGGACTGGATGAGCACGACGGGACGCTGGCCGATCCGGTCGGCCAGGACACCGGCGAACGGCGAGCCGAACGCGTTGGCGACCGCGAGGGCGCCCGCGGCGAGGCCGCCGGTGCCGTAGGAGCCGGTCTCGGTGGAGACCAGCAGCAGCGAGCCCAGTTGGGCCATCGCGAGGGGGATCCGGCCGATGAAGGCGACGAAGACGTAGAAGGGGCCGGCGAGCTGGTAGAGGCGCCGGTAGGAGGCAAGAGGGGACACGCGTGATCTTTCGGGTGCGACGGACTGCGCGTCGAACCCACCACCAAGACGCGCCTAAACCCTTTGCTCGGACCATGGTAGACAAGCCGGGTCACGATGCTCGATTCGGTGCGGGTGTCAGGTCCAGGCTCGGGGGAGCGGATGACCGCAGGACGCAGCAGGTACGGCGGGTGGCTCGCCGGCGGCGTCCTGGCCTGCTCGCTGCTCGCGCACCTGCTGGTGCTGACGACGCTGGACCGGCCCAGCTTCGTGGACCTGCACGTCTACCTCGCCGAGGGCCGCGCGGTGCGCGAGGGCATCGACCTCTACGCGCCGTTGCCCGGGCAGCACGGCCTGGCCACCTACCCGCCGTTCGCGGCGCTGCTCTTCGTGCCGGGGTCGTTCTGGCCGGAGACGGTGGCCGAGTCGGTCTCGGTGTTCCTCAACGCGGGGCTGGTGGTGCTGGCGGCGTTGCTCTCGGTGCGGCTGGTGGCGGGCGCCTGGACGCGCGACGTACTCGTGGGGTCGGCGCTGCTGGGCGCGGCGGCGCTGTGGGCCGAGCCGGTGGTGCTGACCAGCCGCTTCGGTCAGATCAACCTGGCGCTGCTGTGCCTGGTGCTGGGCGACGCGGCGCTGCCGGCGGGCTCGCGGCTCAAGGGGGTCGGGATCGGGTTGGCCGCCGCGATCAAGGTGACGCCGGCGATCTTCATCGTGCACCTGCTGCTGACCGGCCGGTTCCGGGCCGCGCTCACCGCCTGCCTGAGCGCCGCCGCGGCGGTGCTGGTCTCGCTGGCGGTGACGCCTCAGGCGACCTGGGACTACTGGACCCGGTACCTCTTCGACGCCGAGCGGGTGGGCCGGCTGGAGAACTCCATCAACCAGACCGTGCGCGGGTGGCTGGTGCGCGCCACCCACACCCGCGAGGCGAGCGCGGCCGAGCTGGTGGTGATCGCGGTGGTGCTCCTCGCCGGGCTGGCGATCGCGGCGCTGGCGCACCGCGAGCTCGGCGGGGCGTGGGGGCTGCTCGCGGCGGCGTTCACCGGGCTGGTGGTCTCGCCGATCTCGTGGAGCCACCACTGGGTCTGGTGCATCCCGGCGCTCGCGCTGTGCTGGCGCGAGTGTCGCTGGCTGGCGGTGCTGGGGGTCGCGGTGTTCGGCTCGTCCGTGGTGTGGTGGGTCCCGCACGGCGACCGCGTCGAGCTGGACCTGACGCCGTGGCAGGTCGCGATGTCGGGCTGGTACGTCGTGTTCGCGCTGGCGTTCCTCGCGGTGACGGCCGCGCGGGTACGTCGCGCGCGGGCGGCGCGCAGGCAGGGCGCGGAGGCCGCTCAGCGCGCCGGCAGCACCGTCCCGCGCACCTCGCCCAGCGCGATCCGCCCCCCGGCCGACCCGGGCGCGGTGTAGCGCAGCACCACCTCGTCGCCGTCCTCGAGCGCGGTGCGGACCTCCTCGCCGACCGCGAACGGCTCACGCCAGCCCCAGCTCAGCTCGAGCAGCGAGCCGCGCTGGCCGGGCTCGGAGCCGGAGACGGTGCCGGAGGCGAAGAGGTCGCCGGGGCGGGTGGAGGCGCCGTTCACGGTCAGGTGGGCGAGCATCTGCGCGGGCGACCAGTACATCGAGCGGTACGGCGGGCGGGACACGACGTGACCGCAGATCTCCACCTCGATCGCGATGTCCAGACCGGCGGCGCCCTCGACGCGCAGGTAGTCCAGCGGCTCGGGGTCCTGGCCGGGCAGGTCGACCCAGGCGTGGGCGAGCGCGTCGAGCGGGGTGACCCAGGCGGAGATGCTGGTGGCGAACGACTTGCCGAGGAAGGGGCCCAGCGGCACGTACTCCCAGGCCTGCAGGTCACGCGCGGACCAGTCGTTGAGCCCGACGACGCCGAAGACGTGCTCGGCGAAGTCGGCGGTGGAGATCGCCTCGCCGAGCGCGGTGCCGGTGCCGACGACGAAGCCGAGCTCGGCCTCGAGGTCCAGGCGGGTGCTGGGGCCGAACAGCGGCGCGGCGTCGTCGGCGCCCTTGCGCTGCCCGTGCGGGCGGACGATGGCGGTGCCGGAGGGGACGACGGTGCCGGCCCGGCCGTGGTAGCCGACCGGGAGGTGGCGCCAGTTCGGCAGCAGCGGCTCCTGGCCGGGGCGCAGGATCCGCCCCACGTTGGAGGCGTGCTGCTCGGAGGCGTAGAAGTCCACGTAGTCGCCGACCCGGAACGGCATCCGCAGGCGCACCTCGCTCAGCGGCACCAGGTACGGCTCGGCGGCGTCGCGTCCGGTCTCCTCACCGAGCAGGTCCACCAGCCAGTGCCGCACCGCGGTCCAGGTGTGGCGCCCGGAGGCGAGGAACGCGTTGAGCGAGTCCTCCTCGAACAGGTGGGCGATCTCGGGCAGGTCGGTCGCGGCGGCCGGGGCCAGGTCGAGGACGAGGTCCCCGATCCGCACCCCCACCCGGGCCGCCTCGCCCGGCGGCTCGAACACGCCGTACGGCAGGTTGTCGACGTCCCACGGCGATCCGGCCGCGCCCGGTACCCAGCTGCTCATGGCTACTCCTCGGTGGTCAGCAGGCCCAGCGCCCGCAGGTCGGTCAACGGCTCGTCGACGCTGCACGAGCCGAAGGAGGTGAACCAGCGCCGGGTGCGCGCCATCGTGTCGTCGCCGTGCTCGCGCCAGCGGGCGAGCAGCGCGGCGGGGTCGCGCTCGTCGAGCAGCGCGGTCACCGCCTCGCGGGGCTCGCCGTCGAAGGCGGCGCGGGTGGCGAGCAGCAGGTTGAGGAAGCCGTGCCGGGTCAGCCCGTCGCCGCCCGGGGCGTCGTCGGTGTGGCGGACCGCGCGGTGCAGCCCGGCGGTGCACTTGAACGCCAGCTCCCGGTCCAGCGCGGCGTCGATCCAGGCGGCGAGGGTGGCGACGGACGGGATCTGGTCGGCCGCGGCGCCGCCGGTGCGCAGCTTCAGCGACAGCTCGGCGGAGGCGATCTCGTCGGCGGCGGCCAGCCAGGAGGGGCGCGGGTCCTGGGCGGGCAGCTCGACGTGCACGGGGGTGTCCTCGTCGAGGAGCCCCTCGGTGCGGGCGGCGTCGACGGCGGCGATGACGCGGCGTGCGTTGCCGGCGAGGTCGTCGAGGTCGCGCAGCGCGATCTCCAGCCCGGCCGGCGCGGCAGGGCTGCGCTCGAGCTGGCGCAGCGCCCCGGGGATCGCGCCGGCGCCGCCGGTGACCACGACCGAGACCGGCACCGGGGCCGTCACCTGGGAGAGCTGCACGTCGGGGACCACGAAGGAGCGCACGAACGCCGCCTCGGGGCGCTCGCCGCGCGCGACGTACGCCGCGAGCGCGTCGGGCAGCGCGGCGTCCCCGGGCGGGAACACCGCGGCATCGTCGAGGAGGCCGCGGAAGGCGGCGGGCCACCCGGCGGACGGGGCAGAGGAGGGGGTGGGCGTTGACACGAGAGCTACTCTAACCACGAGACAGATAGCGGACGAAGATGTTCGGTTATCGGTGTCCGGCCAGTGATCGGGAGCGACTGATGGCCCACTACCGCAGCGTCGGCGCGGTGCCGCCGAAGCGCCACACCCAGTTCCGGGGCCCCGAGGGGCGGCTGCGCCGCGAGGAGCTGATGGGGGAGGAGGGCTTCTCCTCGGACTCCTCGCTGCTCTACCACCGCGGCGTGCCCTCGGCGATCACCGCATCGCAGGTCTGGGAGCTGCCCGACCAGACCCGGGTGCCGAACCACCCGCTGAAGCCGCGCCACCTGAGGCTGCACGAGCTGAAGACCGGGCCCGACGCGGTCACCGACCGGCGGGTGGTGCTGGCCAACGCCGACGTCCGGATCGCCTACGTGGTGACCGGGACGGAGCCCTCGGCGCTCTACCGCAACGCGATCGGCGACGAGTGCGTCTTCGTCGAGCGGGGCTCGGGCGCGGTGGAGACGGTGTTCGGGATGCTGACCTACCGGGCGGGGGACTACGTGGTGATCCCGCGGGCGACGACGCACCGCTGGGAGCCGGTGGAGGAGTCCGCGCTGTACGTGGTGGAGGCCAACTCCCACATCGCGCCGCCGCGGCGCTACCTCTCGCGCTACGGGCAGCTGCTCGAGCACGCGCCGTACTGCGAGCGCGACCTGCGGGGCCCGAGTGAGCCGCTGCTGGTGACCGGCGAGGGCATCGACGTGCTGGTCAAGCACCGCGTCGCCGGGCGCATCGTCGGCACCCGGATGACGTACGCGACCCACCCCTTCGACGTGGTCGGCTGGGACGGCTGCCTGTATCCGTGGACGCTCAACGTCGAGGACTTCGAGCCGATCACCGGGCGGGTGCACCAGCCGCCGCCGGTGCACCAGGTGTTCGAGGGGCACAACTTCGTGATCTGCAACTTCGTGCCGCGCAAGGTCGACTACCACCCGCTCGCGGTGCCGGTGCCCTACTACCACTCCAACGTGGACTCCGACGAGGTGATGTTCTACGTCGCCGGGGACTACGAGGCGCGCAAGGGCTCGGGGATCGGGCGGGGCTCGATCTCGCTGCACCCCGGCGGCTACGCGCACGGCCCGCAGCCCTCGGCGATCGAGGCGTCGCTGGGCGCGGAGTCGTTCGACGAGCTGGCGGTGATGGTGGACACCTTCGCGCCGCTGGAGCTGGCCGAGGGCGGGCTGGCGGTCGAGGATCCGGCCTACGCGTGGACCTGGGCGGCCGACCCCGGGTCCACGCCCTGATCGCCGCGGGACCGGCGCGCGCTGAGTGTCTCGGGTCAGCCGGCCGGTGGCGTCCACAGCCAAGGGTCGGCGACGAGCTCACCCTCGCCGTCCCTGCCGTCGGCGCGCGAGCCGGTCCACCGCTGCCCGCCGAACACGAAGAGGCTGCGGCCCAGCGCCGTGCTGGAGTCGTCGTAGACGTCCTCGCGGCCGGGCGGCGCCGGGATCCGCACGTAGTCCTGCGCGACGCTGTCGTAGACGAGCAGCTGGTGGGCGGAGGCCATCTCACCGACGCTGTTCGGGATGTCGTAGACGGCCCGGCGGCGCTCCAGCACGCCCCTCAGGTCGACGTTCTCGCCGACATGCCGGGGCATCTCGGACCACGTCCAGGTGTCGGGGTCGAGCAGCCACCCCGGTGACGTGATGAAGTGGCCGTTGAGCAGCGGGCCCCGGTCGGTCGCCAGCAGCTGGTAGCCCGGTCCCGGAGCGTCGGGGAGCGCGGTCCACTCGCCGGCGGCGAGGTCGAGCCGCGCGAACTGCTTCGCGGAGTCCTCGCCCGCCTCGGTCGCGGAGATGGGTGAACCGGCGAGGACCAGCTGGTCGCCGGTCGCCACGATGGAGCGGTCGTAACTGCGCTCCATCGGGTCGTCGGGCAGCGTCGTCCAGGCCGCTGTCGCGGGGTCGTAGAGCAGATCGGCGACCTCCCCGCCCTCGTCGCTGTCGGAGTGGACCAGCAGGCGCTTGTCGACCCGTGCCAGGTAGCGGTGGTGCTTCGGGCCGGGCACCGCGCCGTGATCGGTCCAGCGGTCCTCGGCCAGGTCGTAGGCGAGCAACCGCGGGCGAGCGCCACACATCGGGCCGTCCGCGCAGTCGGTGAGCAGGTACGCCGACCCGTTCAGCGCGGCGGTGCCGTGCTCCTGCCGGATCAGCCCGAACGGCGGCGAGGCGATCGGCCTCCACGAGTCGGTGGCCAGGTCGAAGACGGCGCCATCGTCGAGAAGCGGCCCCTCGGGCGTCGCGCAGTCGGCCGTCGGCGGGCAGAGGAACTCCCACCCGCCGACCACCAGCATCCGCTCGCCGACGCCGACCACCACCGCGTGGTCGCGGGGAGTCAGCGGAGCCTCCGGCAGCCGGCGCCACTGCTCGGTGGCCTGCTCGTCGGCTTTCGGCGGTGTGGCGTCGGTCGAGTCGTTCGAGCAGGCCGCGAGCGTCAGCGCGGCGAGGCAGGCGGTGAGGGCGGCGCGAAGTGGCGTCATGTCGACATGGACGGGGATGGGGGTGGGTTGGTTCCTGAGTCAGTGGCGTTCGGTGCGTTGGGCGGGACCAGCCCGGAGGACGGACTGGTCGTGGTCGAGCAGCTCGACCTGCGCGTACCGCAGTGGCAGTGGGTCCGAGGCCATGAAGACGACGACCTCGTTGAAGACCTGGTCGGTCAGCACTCGGCCGGTCATCGGGTCGACCAGCCGTGCGGCGTACGCCGACGGGTCGGTCACCCAACCTCCGAACACGGCGGGCCGTCTGGCTCCGCCCCAGCCGCCGTAGGTCGTGAGGACCTCGTCGGAGTCCACCGGGCCCGGGTCGCCGGCCCATCCACCCGAGGGCCGCCACGCTCCCTCACGGTTGCGAGTCAAGCCGAGGAACTCGAGAGCGGCAGACTCCTGGCCACGCAGTCAACCGCCGGCGCGTCCGCTCGTAGGTCGGCCGGTTCCCCGCCTGTGCAGGGCTCCTGCATGTGGGGTCATGTCGGAAGTGCGGCAACCGGGCCGCGGCATTCCACCCAGAATGCAGCGACACGTTCCGTCGTCGAGTGCGTTCGGGCGACGCTGTCCACCGCGCAGTGTTGCCAGCCGCCCGCGAGTCGACCCGTCCCGAATGGAGCCTCCGGACGGGCGATCCCGGCCGCCGGTAGGGGCGCAGCGTGAAGAGGCGTACGAGCACCGCTGTGGGGTTCCTCGACGGACTGCTCGACCGGGTCGTTTCGGGGATCTCATGTCGACACCCCGCACCCAGGGGTCACCTTTCAGCCCGGCCGGCCGACTGTCTCCACCGCCTCCATGAACGTTTGCCACTGCGTGACAAGTTCCTCGAGTTGCGTGCGTCCTGCGGCCGTGAGTTCGTAGACCTTGCGGGCCGGGCCCGACTCGCTCTGCTCCCACTGAGCCACGATCGCTCCCTCGTCCTGGAGGCGTACGAGCACGGGGTAGAGCTGCGCGCCCTTGATCGGCTGTAGTCCCGCAGCCACGAGAGCCTGCGAGATGCCGTACCCATGTCGCGGCGCGACCGCGAGCGCGCTCAGGATGAGCATCGGCAACGAGGCTCGCTGCCAGGCGGCCAGGCTCACTGCCCCTTCGCCCACGGTCGGTCGCCCCACCTGACGATCGGGGCGATGGCCCCGGCGAGCAGGAAGGCCACGGCCACCGGGATCGACATGACTCCCCAGATCTGGTTCACGATCATGAGTGCCCCGATGGCCAGCGGAGCGCCCGTGCCGGCCACCGTGGACAGCCACCAGCGTCGCTTCCGCGCGGTGCGGTCTGCCGTGGCCACTTCGCGGGCCAGGGTCAGCGGGTGGCCGAACTCCGCAAAGGCCGCCGTCTTCCCCGTCACCAGCGACTGCTCGATCTCGGCGACGTGGCCCCGGGCGGTGGTGGCCGGCACCAGATGAGCCCGCAGGCTTCCCCGGAAGCGACGCAGCCACTGGGCGTCGTCCCAGCACTCTTGGGATTCCCGCTGGGTCATCCGACTCGAGGCCACGAGCGCGGCGACGCCTGGAGCAAGCATCCCCAGAGCCAGGAGTGGCGTCGGCACGTCGCTCGCCGCGATGTGGCCGGCGCCCAGGCTCGCTGCGGAGGCGATGCCTGCGAGTGCGGCCGCGCCGGAGGCGATCAGCACTCCAACCGCCGCGGCCGAACGACCGGCAGCGAACAGCGCTCGACTGACGACCCAACCCACAAAGACGACCAGCACGCCGCCGGCGACCAGAACCAACGCGATGTCGATGTCGACCGACCAGCCCTCACGGACGATCAGGAGCAGCACTGCGACGATGCCGGCCCCCATCAAAGTGTTGCCGACCTCCCGCAGCGCTGGCCGCAGGCCACCACCCAGGGATGCGCGTACCTCCTCGTCCACAGTCGCAAGCTCGGCAGCGTCTTCTGCCGCGAGCACATCGGCGTCTCCGAAGAGCTCGGCCGCGGGTACCTCCGCTTCGCGCACCGCGCTGAGCAGCTCATGCTCGCGCTGCTCGAGGGCATACGCCGGAACGTGCTTGTCCGCGATCGACATCCGGTAGCGCGCCACCCACCCCTGGTCCCTCACGGGCCATGCCGTCGTGTCCTTCATTGGGGCCCCCGGTGTGTATCTAGATCGAATATGTACCTAGAGAAAACCACGGCAGCCATACTCAAGGCAAGTTTCGCCGCCGCGGTTCGGTCGTGCGCGACTCAGGTTCGACTTACCGGCTCCCTTCTGTTGTCAACCGGTCCGGCGTAGCGTCTTGTCCGCGGGTCCGGGAAGTGGCTGATCCGAAGTGTCGA
>NZ_JCBAJY010000014.1:0-57810 GCF_059766615.1 Nocardioides sp. Z43_10
CCAAGCAGACCAGCTCGAAGAACTCCTCGCGCTCCTCGTAAGGCACGTACCGCTTCGCCATCCACAACACCACCATCGGTCAGCGTTGCTACGACCGATGGAGTCCGCGGCGTTATTTCGCTGTGGTGGTGGACATAACCCCGCGTTACATGGAGCGCGGGGCCCGCGCGGGGGTCAGCGGGCGGTGAGGATCTGGGGGCCGTCGGCGGTGATCGCGATCGTGTGCTCGCTGTGGGCTCCGCGGGAGCCGTCCGCGCTGCGCAGGGTCCAGCCGTCGGGGTCGGTGAAGATCTCGTCGGTGCTGTGCAGGAACCACGGCTCGATCGCGATGACCAGGCCCTCGGGGAGCTTGAAGCCGCGCCCGGCGCGCCCGTCGTTGGGGATGTGCGGGTCGCCGTGCATGGTGCGCCCGACGCCGTGGCCGCCGAACTGGGTGTTGATGCGCAGCCCCGCCTCGCGGGCGACGCCGGCGATGGCGGCGGAGATGTCGCCGATCCGGTTGCCGACGAGCGCGGCGGCGATGCCCGCGGAGAGCGCCCGCTCGGAGACGTCGATGAGGCGCAGGTCCTCCTCGCGCGGGGTACCGACCACGACGCTGACCGCGGAGTCACAGACCCAGCCGTCCACCGCGACCGCGAAGTCGAGGCTGAGCAGGTCGCCGTCGCGCAGCTTGTAGTCGTGGGGGAGGCCGTGCAGCACGGCGTCGTTGACCGAGGTGCACAGCACCTTGCCGAACGGGGAGGCCCCGAACGACGGGTGGTAGTCGATGTAGCACGACTCCGCCCCGCGCTCGCGGATCATCTGGTGGGCCAGGGCGTCCAGCTCGAGCAGGTTCACGCCGACGTCGGCGACCTCGGTGAGCCGGGTGAGGACCTCGGCCACGAAGCGGCCGGCGGGTCGCATCTCCTCGATCTGGCTGGGGGTACGGAGCTCGATCACGGCCCCAGCCTAGGCGGACGGCCCCCTCGCAGCAGAACCGCGCCAGCGAACACCACCCCCAGCTGCCTGCCGCGCCGGTGACCGGCGGGTAACTGGAGATTCCCACGCACCTGGTGCCTGAAGAACTCCAGTTACCTATCGGTAGCGCGCGGCGCGCGCGGCCAGGAGCGCGCTCGGCGCTGATCAGCTCGCCGGACGCTCCGCGCCCACCACCCACATCGCGAAGAACTGCGACCCACCGCCGTACGCATGCCCGAGCGCGCGGCGTACCCCGTCGACCTGGTGCTCGCCGGCCTGCCCGCGGGCCTGCAGCGCGGCCTCGGCGAAGCGGAGCATGCCGGAGGCGCCGATCGGGTTGGAGGAGAGCACCCCGCCCGAGCAGTTCACCGGGATCCGGCCGTCCATCGCGGTCTCGCCGGACTCGGTGAGCTTCCAGCCCTCGCCCTCGGCGGCGAAGCCGAGATTCTCCATCCACATCGGCTCGAACCAGGAGAACGGCACGTAGATCTCCGCCGCGTCGATCTCGTCGAGCGGGTGGGTGATCCCGGCCTGCTTCCACAGCGCCGCCGCCGCCTCCCGGCCCGCCTGCGGGTTGACCTGGTCGCGCTCGGCGGCGGTGGTCGGCTCCGAGCGCATCACGGTGCCGTGGATCCAAGCCGGTGAGGTGGCCGCGCGGGCGGTGTCCTCGTCGGCGATCACCATCGCGCAGGCCCCGTCGGAGGAGGGGCAGGTCTCGTCGTAGCGGATCGGGTCCCACAGCATCTGCGAGGCGAGCACCGACTCCACCGTGGTGTCCTTGTTGCGCAGGTGCGCGTACGGGTTGCGCAGCGCGTTCTGCCGGTCCTTGGCCGCCACGACCGCCCCCACGTGCAGCGGCGCGCCCGAGCGGCGGATGTAGGAGCGCACGTGCGGCGCGAAGTAGCCGCCGGCCCCGGCGTGCACCGGCATGATGAACGGCACCGGCACCGACAGCGCCCACATCGCGTTGGACTCCGACTGCTTCTCGAAGGCCACCGTCAGCACCCGCTTGTGCACCCCGGCCTGCACCAGGGACGCCGCGACGATCGCGGTCGAGCCGCCCACCGACCCGGCGGTGTGCACCCGCAGCAGCGGCTTCCCGGCGGCGCCGAGGGCCTCGGCGAGGTACAGCTCGGGCATCATCACGCCCTCGAACAGGTCGGGGGCCTTGCCGATCACGATCGCGTCGATGTCGGCGAACGTCATCCCGGCGTCCTCGAGGGCCCGGTCGACGGCCTCGCGGCACAGCCCCGCCATCGAGACGTCCAGGCGCTTGGCGCGGTGGTGGGTCTGGCCGACCCCGACCACGGCGGCGAGCTGCTTGCCCATCAGCTGTTCCCTTCCATCACGCACACGAGGTTCTGCTGCAGCACCGGGCCCGAGGTGGCGTGGGCGAGCACCTTGCTCGCCGAGCCCTCCCAGACCCGCCGGGCCGCCTCGCCGATCCGGTTCAGGCCCGCGGTGAACATCGGGTTGGCGACCAGCGCCCCGCCGGAGGGGTTGACCCGGACGTCGTCGGGCAGGCCCAGCGCCGCGCGCAGCACCAGCTCCTGGTGGCTGAACGGCGCGTGCAGCTCGGCCACCTGGACCCCGTCGGTGTCGAGGCCGCGGGCGGCGGCCGCCGTCGAGGCCGAGCGGGTCAGGTCGCGGGCGCCCAGGTGCAGCGGGTCGACGCTGTGGGCGATGCCGGTGATCCAGGCCGGGTGCTGGGTGACGGCGCGGGCCCGGTCGTCGGCGGCGAGGACGATCGCCGCGGCGCCGTCGCTGACCGGGGCGATGTCGTGTTTGCGCAACGGGTCGGCGTACATCGCCCGAGCCAGCAGCTCCTCGACCGAGGAGCCGCCGCTGCGCACGGCGTACTCGTTCTTCTCCGCGTCGCTCAGGGACCGGTTGGCCACCTCGGCCATCGCCCGCTCGTCCCACAGCCCGGCCTCCAGGCCCAGGCGGGCCTGCAGCCCGGCGAGGGAGACGGTGTCGGGCCACAGCGGCGTCATCGTGTAGGGGTCGAGCTGGAGGGTGAGGGTACGGCGCAGCACGCCGGCCGAGGACTTGCCGAAGCCGTAGACCAGCGCGGTGTCGATCTCGCCGGTCTGGATCTTCAGCCACGCCTCGTAGAGCGCCCAGGCGGCGTCCATCTCCACGTGCGACTCGTTGACCGGCGGCAGCGCGCCGATCGCGTCGACGGCCGAGACGAAGGAGAAGGAGCGCCCGGCCAGGTAGTCCGAGGAGCCCGAGCACCAGAACCCGATGTCCTGGCGGGTGAGCCCGGTCTGCTCGTAGAGCTCGGCGAAGATCGGCACCAGCATCTCCACGCAGGTGGGGGAGCCGTCGAACTCCTTCATCTGTCGCTGGGCGAACCCGACGACCGCTACGTCTCTCACAGCCACGTTGTCCTTCGTCTCAGAGGTGCTGCTTGTAGGTGTCGTAGTCCGCGTCCGGCTCCCCGGTCGGGCGGAAGTGGCTGATGTTCTCCACGGTGGTGCCCCACTCCTCGCGCGGGCGCCACACGGCCTCGACGCGCATCCCCATCCGGACCTCCTCGGCGGGCACGTCCAGGATCAGGTGCAGGAAGGCGATGTCGGCGCCGTCGAGGAGCACATAGGCCGACACGTAGGGCGGCTTGATCCGCTGGCCGAGGAACGGCACGTTCACCACGCAGTACGTCGTCACGGTGCCGGTGTGCGCCAGCTCCACCTCCTCGGTGGGGGCGACCCCGTCGACCGGGCAGGCGCTGCGCGGCGGCACGTAGACCTTGTGGCACACCGGGCAGCGCTGGCCGAGGATGCGGCCCTGCTCGAGGCCGCGGAAGAACGCCGACTCCTCCGGCGAGGCGGCGTAGAGGTAGTCCAGCGCGACCGGGGTGACGATGCCGGTGACCGGGTCCTCGGTGGCCGCGAACGGCGTCAGCTCACCGACCACCGCGAGGCTGTCGTCCGGCTCGAAGCAGGCGATGTCGGTGATCACGCCGCTGCGCTCGTCGGCCCAGCGCACCCGGACCCGCATCCCGGCCGAGACCGCGTCGGGGGAGTCCACGTCCAGGGCGTGCAGGAACGGCACGCTCGCCCCGTCGAGGCGGACCAGCGCCCAGGCGAAGGGCCGGTCGAAGGGCTGCCCGGCCACCGGCTCGGGCACCCACGCCCAGGAGACCACCGCGCCGGTGGCGGCGACCTCGACCAGGTCGGCGAGTGGCTCGTGGGTGTGCGGGTCGAACTCCGGCGGCGGCAGGACCACGGATCCGTCGCTGGTGCGGCCCGCGACGAGGCGTCCGTCGCGCAGTCCGGTGAAGAACGCGCCGAGCACGGGGCCGACCGAGCGGGTGTAGTCGAAGGCCACCTGGACGGGGGCCTGCAGGGTGCGGGTCATGGCTCGGAAGTGAAACATGTTCTATTGTGTGTGGCAAGCGTCACGCGGGGCCTGCGGGTCCGGTCACCACAGGAGGTTGGATGAAGCTCGGTCTACAGCTCGGCTACTGGGGAGCGGCTCCCCCCGCCGGTGTCGGGGAGCTGGTGGCGGCGGCCGAGGAGGCCGGCTTCGACGCGATCTTCACCGCCGAGGCCTGGGGCTCGGACGCCTTCACGCCGCTGGCCTGGTGGGGTCGGGACACCTCCCGGCTGCGCCTGGGCACCGCGATCGCGCAGCTCTCGGGGCGCACCCCCACCTCGACCGCGATGCACGCCCTGACCCTGGACCACCTCAGCGGCGGCCGGGTGATCCTCGGCCTCGGCGTGAGCGGCCCCCAGGTCGTCGAGGGCTGGTACGGCCGACCCTTCACCAAGCCGCTCGCGCGAACCCGGGAGTACGTCGACATCGTGCGCCAGGTCCTCGCCCGCGAGGACAAGGTCACCAGCGACGGCCCGCACTACCCGCTGCCCTACCCCGGCGACGACGGGGTGGGGCTGGGCAAGCCGCTCAAGCCGATCGTGCACCCGCTGCGCGCGGACCTGCCGATCTGGATGGGCGCCGAGGGGCCCAAGAACGTCGCGCTGGCCGCCGAGATCGCCGACGGCTGGCTGCCGATCTACTTCTCGCCGCGGATGGCCGACATGTACGCCGGCTGGCTCGACGAGGGCTTCGCGCGCCCCGGCGCACGTCGTACCCGTGAGACGTTCGAGGTCGCCGCCACCTGTCACGTGGTGATCGCCGACGACGAGCGGCAGGCCGCCGCCGCCAGGGACGCCTACCGGCCGTGGCTGGCGCTGTACATGGGCGGGATGGGCGCCAAGGAGCAGAACTTCCACAAGCAGGTCTTCGAGCGGATGGGCTACGCCGACGTGGCCGACCGGATCCAGGAGCTCTACCTCGAGGGCCGTAAGGACGAGGCCAGCGCCCTGGTGCCCGACGAGCTGGTCGACGAGGTCACGATCATCGGCACCCCCGAGCAGGTCCGCGTGGGCGCGCAGCGCTGGGCGGACGCCGGCGTGACGATGCTGCTGCTGACCGCCGACACCCCCCACGACGTACGACGAGCAGCGGAGGTTCTCGCGTGAGCGACACCCAGATCCAGCCCCAGGCCCAGCCCCAGCTCCCCAGCGGTCAGGTCGCCAGCGGCGGGGTCGACCCGATGCGGGTCGGCACCCACAACGGTCACCTGATGGTGGCGGCGCTCAAACGCCACCGCGACGTCCCGGTGATGCACCTGGGCGAGACCACGCTGACCGGCCGGGAGACCGCGGCGCGGATCAGCCAGTACGTGCAGGCCTTCGAACGGCTCGGCGCCGGCGATGGCAGCGGCGCCGCGCTGCTGGCGCTGAACCGCCCCGAGGTGCTGTTCATCCTGGGGGCCGGGCAGACCCAGGGGTTCCGGCGCACCGCGCTGCACCCGCTCGGGTCGCTGGAGGACCACGCCTACGTGATCAACGACGCCGAGATCACCACGCTGGTGATCGACCCGGTGCCGATGTTCGTGGAGCGCGCGCTCGGGCTGCTCGCGCAGTGCCCGGGGCTGCGCCAGGTGCTGACCATCGGCCCGGTCCCCGACGAGCTGGCGGGGGTCGGCACGGACCTGGCCGCGGCGGCCGCGGCGTACGAGCCGGAGCCGCTGGAGGCGGCGACGCTGCCGCCCGACCACGTCGTGTCGATCACCTACACCGGTGGCACCACCGGTCGGCCCAAGGGCGTGATCGGCACGGTGCAGGCGATGACCACGATGTCGCAGATCCAGATGGCGGAGTGGGAGTGGCCCGAGGCGCCGCGGTTCCTGATGTGCACGCCGCTCTCGCACGCGGGGGCCGCGTTCTTCGTGCCGACGGTGCTCAAGGGCGGCTGCTGCTACGTGCTGCCGCGCTTCGACGCCGCGGAGGTGCTGCGCATGATCGAGGAGCAGCGGATCACCGCGACGATGCTGGTGCCCTCGATGCTCTACGCACTGCTCGACCACCCCGACTCGAGGACCCGCGACCTGTCCTCGCTGCAGACCGTCTACTACGGCGCGTCGGCGATCAACCCGGTCCGGCTGCGCGAGGCGATCGACCGGTTCGGGCCGATCTTCGCGCAGTACTACGGCCAGTCCGAGGCGCCGATGGCGATCAGCTACCTGGCCAAGGGCGCCCACGACGACGCGCGGCTGACCTCGTGTGGACGGCCCTCGGCGTTCCTGCGCACCGCGCTGCTCGGCGAGGACGGCCAGCCGGTGCCGGTCGGGGAGCCGGGCGAGATCTGCGTGGCCGGCCCGCTGCTGGCCGGCGGCTACTGGAAGCTGCCCGAGGCCACCGCCGAGACCTTCCGCGACGGCTGGATGCACACCGGCGACGTCGCCCGCGAGGACGAGGACGGCTTCTGGTTCATCGTGGACCGGACCAAGGACATGATCGTGACCGGCGGCTTCAACGTCTATCCGCGCGAGGTCGAGGACGTGATCGCCGAGCATCCCGCGGTCGCGCAGGTCGGCGTGATCGGCACTCCCGACGAGCGCTGGGGCGAGGCGGTGACCGCGATCGTGGTGCTGCGCGAGGAGCACGCCGGCGACGAGGCGTCGCGGGCCCGGGTGGCCACGGAGATCAAGGCGGCGGTCAAGCAGCGCAAGGGCGGGGTGCAGGCGCCCAAGGAGGTCGTCTTCGTGGACGCGCTGCCGCTGACCGCGCTCGGCAAGCCGGACAAGAAGGTGCTGCGCGCGCAGTTCTGGACGGGGGACAGGTCGGTGGGCTGACCGCGCGCCAGAGGGCGCTCGCCCCGAGTACCGTCGAGAGGTGCAGCTTGTCGAGACGGGTGGCCTCACGATCGCCTACCAGCGCGACGGCCAGGGAGCGCCCTTGGTCCTCGTCCACGGCGCCGCTGAGGACAGCCGCATCTGGGCACCGCAGTTCGCGGACCTGAGCGATGAGTTCACCGTCATCGCCTGGGACGAGCCGGGGGCCGGCAGCTCCGCGGACCTTCCGGATGACTTCGCCCTGGCGGACATCGCGGATGCACTCGCTGGGCTGCTGGAGAGCCTTGATCTCGGACCGGCGCACCTGGCCGGCCTCTCCTGGGGCGGCACGGTGCTGCTCGAGCTGTACCGCCGTCACCCTGCGCAGGTGGCGACCCTGATCCTGATCGACACCTACGCCGGGTGGCAGGGATCGCTGCCCGCCGAGGAGGTCCGCGCACGGCTGGCGAGCACGCAGAAGATGCTCTCCGTCCAGGATGAGCCCTTCGACCCCACGCCTCCGGGGCTCTTCGCCAACGACCCGCCGGCAGAGTTCGTCCCCCTGCTCGCGGCCATCGCTGCCGATGTCCGAGCGGACACCCTGCGCCTCCAGCTGCCGATCATGGCGCAGGCCGATCTCAGCGACCTGCTGCCCCGGATCGCCGTCCCGACTCTGCTGATCTGGGGACAGTACGACGCGCGCTCGCCGTTGAGCGTCGCGCACCAGTTCCACGAGGCGATCCCGGACTCGACGCTCGTCGTGATCGACGACGCAGGGCACCTGAGTCACCTGGAACGGCCCGTGCAGGTGAACCAAGCCGTGCGCGCGTTCTGTCGCGCCCATCCGTCGGGATCGGGCTAGCGGAGGGCTGATCCTCTCCACGTCGACACGTCGACCCCCCACGGCGCGGAGCGGAGCGTGGTGCGTTGTGAAGGTCCTCGTCCTCGGCTCCGGGCCGACCGGGGTGCCTGACCGGTGCGGCGCTGGCGGCGCGTGGGCACGAGGTCACCTCGGTGGACCGCGACCCCGGCCCGGCTCAGGACGGCACCTGGCGCCGCCGCGGGGTCATGCAGTTCGAGCATGCCCACGGGTTCCGGCCGCAGGTCTCCGACGTGCTGCGGCGACGCTGGCCGGCGGCGTACGACGCGTGGCTGGGCCCCGGGGCCGAGCAGATGGTGATCGGGGCCCCCGGGGGAGCGGGCCACCTCCATCGGTCACCGCTCGCGGCGCTCGGTCCTGTCCTCTTCGTCTGCCCGACCGCGGATGAGGCGTTGAAGCCGCTGCGGTTCGACGCCGTGTTCGACGCCGCCTGTCGCGCCGTCCCGGCCCTCGCCGCGTGGACCGTTCCCGACCGGGCGCGACCCACCGGCCCGGTGATGGTGGGCGGCGCCCTGCGTAACGTCTACCGATCCCAGCGCGGGCTCGCCGGGCTGGTCGCGCTCGGTGACACCGTGTCGACCACGACGCCGACGCGCGGTCGGGGCGTGGCGATGGCGTTCACCCAGGTCGACGCCCTGCTGCGGGTCCTGGACGACGGCGCGGATCCGGGCCAGGTCGCCGACCCGTTCGGCGACTGGCGCGACGAGTACGTCCGGCCCTGGGTCGAGGACCACATCGTCATCGACGGCGACGCCGTGGCACGCTGGCAAGGTGCCGCGCTCGACCTGGCCCGCCCGCCGTCGACCGAGCGGATCTGCGAGGCGGCCCAGGCCGACCCCCGGATCTACGAGACGGGTTGGCGGGCGCCGTACGCCCCCGGACCGAGCCGCGATCAGCTGGTCGAGGTGATCGACGACGCGGTCTCGTGCGCTGGGGGAGGGGAGTGAGGCTCCCCGGCGCGCTATCTGGCACGCAGATCGTCCTCACCCACCGGACGCAGGAGTCGGCGCAGGTACAGCCCGAGTGGCACGCCCAGGAGTGCCATCGCGAGAACCGCGAATCGTGACGGATCGGGGCTGTCGACGTGCTCGATGCCGTTCGTATCCCAGCGGCACGTGGTGCCTGGCGGCAACCAGCTCCGGTCGGCGCTACCCCACAGTGACGATGCCTGTCCCAGGTCGCACATCAGCGTCGCGTCGTCTCCCAGGGCGAGCCAGAGGATCACCAGGGTGGCGGAGAGTGCTGCAAGAGCGAATGACGCGGCGACCAGCCAACGACCTGGGTAGGTAGACATGCCCGAACCGTACGTGTGCCGCCGAGCCGGCCACCCCAGCGCCGCAGGCGACGACCACGCCCGACAACAACGCAGAGACGACAAGGCGGGTCACAGCGCAGGCATGGGGCGGGCTGCCCGCGAGTGTTCCCCCGACGCTGACTCGCCGCACTCCTCGTTCAAAAGGGGCTGGAAGTCCTCCTGTAGTCCGATCCGGGCTCGCTTCCAGCGTGCTCGACCTCGACGGCAGTCGACAGGCGGAGTGCGCAGGGAAGCGGAGGTCGGGTGCGGGCGACCTTGAGTCACGGTACCACTGGCGGTACCGTAGTCCGTGACTTCCGGCAAGGCGAAGGCCTATCAGGTGCGGCAGGTCCTCGCGGCGATCGATAAGAAGGAGGCACAGTGATGGAGACGCTGAAGCGTCGCTCCGTGAACGCGGAGCACTACACCTACCGGGTTACCTGGTCAGCCGACGATGACGAGTACGTCGCCACCTGCCTCGAGTTTCCCTCGCTGTCCTGGCTGGCAGCGTCTCGCAGCGATGCCATCGACGGTCTCGAGAGACTCGTTGCCGACGTCGTCGAGGAGATGAGCGCCGACGGCGAGGCGGTGCCCCAGCCCCTCTCCGAGCGGAAGTTCTCCGGGACCTTCAACGTCCGGATCGGCGAGCACCTCCATCGCGATCTCGTGATGCACGCGGCCGAGGAGCACATGAGCCTCAACCAGTACGTGTTGCGCAAGCTCGCCTCGAGCTGATGCCGGCGCTGGGCATCACAGCTAGCCAGCACGTGGCTTCGGCACGATGCCCGTGCGGCCCTCCCAGGAGCCGTGCTCGGAGAGGGGACGGAAACGGTAGGTGGCGAACTCGTGGTGGAAGTCGCGGCGCTTGCGCTCGCGCATCGCCGCGGCGTGCCGATCGGGGTCGGGGACGTCCGAGTGCCCGTGGACCATCTCCACCATCTGAGCCACGCTGTGCCAGATCGAGAACGTCGAGATGGTCCGCGGCGGTCGCAGGGCGGCGACCGCGAGCGTGACGCCCGGGTGGTCCCGTACCAGTCGCTCCACGGGCCTGCCGTGACGCAGGAAGCGCGGCACCTCCGGCAGTCGCATCCGGGCCAACGTGACGGCGACCACCGGTTCCTCCTGCTGCCACGTGCCGGCGCGTACCGGCAGGCCCGGCAGCGCGGCGATGCCCGACCACCGGCGGATGAACTCCAGGCGCACGTGCCACCCGTGGGCCAGGGCGCGTCCCAACGCATCGCGGGCGAGGAACTGCGTGAGTGCCTCCTCGTCCTGCCACTGCGCGAAGACGGCCAACCGGGACAGCTGCAGCCGATCGGGCGAGGCCACGGGGGCGCCGAGCCGCATGAGCGAGAGGCACTCGAGGTGGTCGAGGCCGGGCGTCGGGGTGGATGGGGGACGGATCAACGCCCGTGCCCCGACCAACCGCGGGACCTCGGCCAGGTGGAAGCTGTGGATCGTCACGACGCCCGCTCGAGCTTGTAGTGGAGCCGAACCGCCGGCGCGGACCACACCCGCAGCACATGGTCGGTGCGCAGCACGCCGTGGGCGTCGACGTACACGTGGAAGGTCTCGTGCAACGGGATCCGGGCGGCGTGAGCTCGGCGCGCGCGGACGACGACGTAGGCCCCGTCCTCGCCGAACCGGCCACTCGGTGACTCCAGGAGGAGCCCCCCGCAGTCGAGGACGGTGGGGCGAAGGAACACCTGGAGATTGCCGGACTCCAGGGGGAACGCGACGTGCACGCTCGGGCGATCGGCTCCGGGGAGCGTCCGGGCGGAGTAGGCGCCGCTGAACACCGGCCGCCCGTCGCTGCGCAGCGTGCGCGTCCAGGCCGCCGCGACCTGGGCATCGCGGTGGTCGCGGATCGGCGTGACCCGGCTGTCCATCCCGTGAGCAACGTCCAGCGGCCGCATCGGCAGGGCGAGCTGCTCGACACGACGCCCCCACAATCGCGAGACCAGCTCCCCGCCAGGCCAGAAGAACGGCGACCAACCGGTCCACACCTCCATCCGCCAGGACGCCGTGTGCTCGTAGAAGTCGCGCACGTCCGGGTGCAGGCGCCCCGCATCGAAGCCGGGACCGTCGAGGGCGGACATCGACGGCAGCAGCCCGGCGTCCGGGTCCTCGGCTCCCAGCGCGCCTCCGTGCCGCGACGCCTCAGCCTCGAGCCACTCGTTGCTGACTCGCGGCGACCGACTCACCGGCGCGTCGAGCCACCGCTCGCGGCCGTCGAGGTCGACGCTTCGACCGGTGACCTGCCAGAACTTCCGGGACCAGAGATCCAGCATGTGGGGCACGAACCGGATTGTGTCGTAGTCACCGCCGAGGCGTCCCCGGACTTCGGATTCCCGAGGGTGTGACGTGCGCCGACTCGACGTGGGCCTCGGCGGCGGCCCGGTCCCGGCGCCGCACACGATCAACGTCCGCGGCGCCTGAATGAGGGGGCACGGCCGCTATCTGGAGGCCCTGTCCACCTACATCCGGCGCCGCCTGACCCAGGCCGCGCTGACGGGATCACCGTGCAGGGGCCGGAGGGATGCGGGGGTTCACACTGCCGCGGCGACCAGGCTGGCCACCAGCACCAGGGGAAGCGAGACGACGGCGCCGAGCGAGGTGGCCAGCGTCAGCGTCTTCAGGCTGCCCTTGGTGGAGAGGTCGAGGAGGGTGGTGAACATCCAGAAGAAGTTGCTGTTCACGTGCAGGGCGAACATCGCGCCCGATGCGATCGCCAGTGCGATCACGACCGGATCGACGCTGAGGGATCCGACGATCGGCGAGATGATGCCGGCGGCGGTGATCGCCGCGACCGACACCGAGCCGATCGCGAAGTGCAGCAGGGCCGCGATGAACCAGGCCAGCAGGATGCTGAGGATCACCGGAGCGCCCTCGTCGACGGAGAAGAGGTCCTTCAGCGTCACCTCCATGCCGCTGGCGGCGATGACGGCGCCGAGCGACCCACCCACGCCGGTGACCAGCAGGATCTCGCCGGTGGTCTGGAACCCGTTGGCGAGAACCCGGCCGACCCCGTCGGCGCCCAGGGACCACCGGACCATGCCGAACGCGATCAGCAGCCCGACGAAGAGCGCGATGTTGGCGTCGCCGAGGAAGGCGAGGACCGGGTTGGAGCCGCCCGCCACGTCGGTGACCGCGCCGGCGCCGATGAGCAGCAGCGGCACGAGGATCGGGAGCAGCCGCACCCACAGGCTGAGCCGGGCCGCCTCCTGGGCGACCGGCGCGCCCTCGGCCTCAGCCGGATCGTGCTCGGGGTCCGGCAGCGCGTCGGGGTCCAGGTCGGTCTCGTTGTTCCAGAAGCCGCGGCTCAGCAGCAGTCGGAACAGGAGCGTGGTGATCAGCGCGGTGGCCAGGCCGATCGGCAGCCCGTAGAGCAGGTACTCGCCGAGCGGCACGTCCATCAGCCCGGCGATCGCCACGGCCGCGAGGCCCGGCACCACGAACACGTACCCGGCGAAGATGCCGATGGCCATCGACCCGGCCAGCCACGGCAGGCCGAGGCGGCGGTCCACGGCATGGGCCGACTCCTTGGCCATCGGCGCCGCCAGGACGACCTGCACATCGACGTAGATGGAGGGGAAGATCGCCGAGAGCGTGGCGGCCATCGCGTACGGCAGCCGGCGGCCCACCCGTCGGGCCAGGATCTCCACCAGGTCCGCGAAGGTGCCCATCGCGTGCAGCAGCGCCCCGATCAGCACGCCGAACCCGATCAGCAGACCGACCTCGGCCATGATCTCGCCGAAGCCCCCGGTGATCAGCGTGACCGTGCCCTCGGCCCCCTGCTCGGTGGCGAGCCCCAGGTAGACGCAGGACAGCAGCAGCGCGATGACGGGGTCGATCTTGAACCGGATGATGAGCAGGATCGCGGCCAGGATCGCGATGGCCGAGTGCACGATCTCCATGGGGGCTCCCTGACGCTCGCTGTGACGGACGCCACCAAACTAGGGGACCCGCCCGCAAAGAGCGACGACCCCCGCCGGTCGGGACCTCAGCGGGCGGCCGCCGGCACGCCCGGGGCGCCGAGGCCACCGGGGGAGCCCCGCAGCTCTCGGTACTCCTGGGGGCTGCGCCCGAACTCTCGCTTGAACGCCGCGCTGAGCGCGAACGGGCTGCCGTACCCGACCCGGCGGGCGATCGCGGTGAGGGTGGCGTCGGACTCCAGGAGCAGGTCCGCCGCGAGTCGCAGCCGTCGCTGGGTGAGGTAGGCGATCGGCGGCTGGCCGAGGAGCTCGGCGAAGCGGCGCCCGAGGGCCGCCCTGCTGACCCCGGCCCGGGTAGCGAGCTCGGCCACGCTCCAGGGGTGCTCGGGAGCCGCGTGCAGCAGCCCCAGCGCCGTGCCGACGACGGGATCGGTCTGGGCGCGGTACCAGCCGGGCACCTCGCCCGCCCTCCCGTTGAACCAGGTGCGCAGGGCGGCGATCAGCACGACGTCGAGGAGCCGGTCCAGCACCGCGCGCTGCCCGGGCGCGTCGACGGTCGCCTCGGCGGCGAGAACGTGCGGAAGGGGCGAGGACCAGCTGTCCCTGCGCACCACCGCCACGTCCGGCAGCGCCGCCATCAGCGGGCGGCCGGTCTCGCCGGTGTGCTGGTAGGTGCCGGTGAGCAGCACCGTCTCGCCGCGCAGCCCCGGACCCCAGGTGCGCACGCCACGTCCCCACAGCTCTGCCAGCGGGCTCTGGTCCTCGGTGCTGGTGCAGCTGCCCCCGGGACCGACCACCACCTGCACCGGCGAGGCCGAGTCGTCGCAGACGGTGTAGTGCGCCGGCCCCCGCACGATCGCCAGGTCCCCGGATCGCAGCTCGTGGCGCTCGCCGGCGTCCGTCACGAGCCAGCCGCCACCGCGGACCACGAAGACCAGGGCGAGCGCCGCCTCGTCCTCGATGCGCAGGCTCCACGGCGCGTCGAGCAGGGAGCGCAGCAGGAACGCGCCACGGGCCCGGGGCCCCTCCAGCAGCACGTCGAGCATGTCCATCCCCGCAGGCTAGTAGGAGACGGCGATCGCCCGGCCGACTCCGGCGGGTTCGCGGAGCTGCCGCAGGAGGGCGTGCGCGACGTCGGCGCGCGAGATCTTCAAGGTGGTGCTGCGGTCGTCAGGACCGAAACCGTGCCGGTAGCTCGCGGTCAGCGGACCGTCGGTGAAGGCCGCGGGCCGCAGGATCGTCCAGTCCAGCGTGCTCGCGCGGACCACGTCCTCCTGGCGCTGGTGGTCGGCGTACGCCCGACGCAGCAGCAGCCCGAACAACAGGTGCTTCCAGACGAGGTCGAGGGGGTCGTGGGACATGGGACTCTCCGATCGGTCGGTGGATCAGGCGGTGGGTCGGTGTTGGGGTGTCAGTGGACGCGCGCCAGGGCCAGGGCCAGGCATGCGAAGGAGCCGGTGGCGGTCACCGTGCGAACGATGTTCCACAGCACCCAGCGCTGCTCGAAGCGCGCGCGGGCCTCGGCGATCACCTGTGCTCCGGCGCCGGGCGGGAGATCTGCGAGGTACCGGTTCAGCGGCAGGTGCACCGCCGCGGTGATCACCACGGTGGCGATGGCCAGCGCGAGGGCCGCCGCCAGCAGGACGGCCGCCGCAGGGCGTTCAGCGGTGAGCGCCAGGATCAGCGCCACCCCGACCAGCGCCGGCGCCAGCGTGAACGGCGCCATGAACCAGGGGTTGTAGACCGCCCGGTCCAGGGCCCGGAACCCGGCGATGAAGCCGTCGTCGTCCGCCGTGGCCAAAGCAGGCATCACGGTGTGGGCGAAGGCGGCCAGGAAACCGGCGGTGAGCCCGTTGGCCACCACCGCGACCGCCAGGGTCGGCGTCAGGAGTGCGCTGGTCATGTCCCTCAGCGTGTCGACCGGTGGAGCGTTCTGGAATGGCTCACCCGCTCATCGCCATGCGCCAAACACCCGTCGAGGCGTATTCCGCGAAGACACGTCAGGCCGTAGCGTGGAGTTACGTCGATCGCGCCTGGGAGAGCCGATGAACCAGCTGACGCCGTACCTGTGCGTGGGCGACGCGCGCGCCGCCATGAAGTGGTACGCCGACGTGCTGGGCGCCGAGGTCTCCGTCGAGCCGATCATGATGGACGACGGGCGCATCGGGCACGTCGAGATGGCCGCCGCCGGTGCCCGGTGGATGATGGCCGACCCGTTCCCCGACACCGGCGTGGAAGCACCTGACGCGAGCAGGGGCTCCGCGGTCACGCTGCACCTCGAGGTGCCGGATGTCGACGTGCTGCTCGCCCAGGTGACGGGCTCGGGAACCGCCCTCGACCGAGGCCCGGAGGATGGGCCGGCCGGTCGGGTGGCGGTGTTCCGGGACCCCTTCGGTCATCGCTGGCTCGTCAACCAGCCCCGCCCCTGACTTCGCCTCCGCGGTCGCCCCACCCCGCCGCCCCGCCGTACGGCCTCGCCACGTCGCCGCTGCTTGTAACGCGGGGTTATGTCCACTACCTCGGCGGTATTTCGCTGCGGTAGTGGTGATAACCCCGCGTTACAAGCCGGGCGTGGGGGGTGCTCGCGTCGGCGGGGGAGGCCGGGCCGGGTCGACGCTGAGGTGGAGCACGGCCCCTTTCCACCTCCCTGCAGCCTCGGTAGAGTCCCGCGAAAGTCCGCACACACCCCCACGCGACGTACCCGAACCGCCCGACGACTCGGCACCGTGGTCACCGCCCTGGCGCTGCTGGCACCGATCCCCGCCGCCCAGGCCGCCCCACCGGAGGACGCCCGCCGGATGCCCGGCAAGGTGTTCGCGGCCTACGAGTACGGCTGGTATCCGATCGCCTTCGTGGACCACTTCGTCGAGCCGCTGGAGTCCTATTGGGACGTCGACGGTCGCGGTTCGGTCCGCACGCAGAACGGGATGATCACCGTCGAGAGCACCGGCCGCGGAAGCATCGGCGCCACCCTGCGCACCAAGGCGCACGACCGGGGAAGGTGGGAGATCCGGCTGCGCGGGCGCCGCTACGAGACCGCGCACCGCAACTACACCGTCGCCGCCGAGCTGATCCCGGCCGGGGCGCGTGCGCAGAACTGCGGCGCGCGCAACGTCTCGCTCGCCAGCTTCAAGCCCACCGGCAACACCGTCAAGCAGTACGCCCGGACCCTGCCGAACCGCTCCTTCACCAGCACCCGCAAGAACATCAACCTCACCAATGACTACTGGCACACCTACGCCGTCGAGGTGACGCCGCGACGGATCTCCTGGTTCATCGACGGCAAGGTGCGTGCCACCGAGCGCCGCAAGGCCGCACTCTCCGGTGTGCCGCTGACCCTGCGCCTGCAGCTCCAGGCCGCCCCCGGCAAGCGGATGAACCGCAGCCGTCTCCAGGTCGACACGGTGCGCTACTTCTCGCTGAAGAGCCCCAACGACAAGTCGATCCGCGCCGCTCAGCCGACCCAAGGCACGCACCGCGGCGCCTGCTGACCACCCGCGGCGGTGGCGGTCCAGTGACCGCCACCTCCGCGCGGCCTACGCGACGGCGGCCCGCACCAGCTCCTCGACCCTGCGCTCCACCGCCGGGCTCCACGCGGTGATCGCATACGAGACCGACCACATGTCGCCGTCGTCGAGCCGGGCGTTGTCCTGGAAGCCGATGGTCGCGTAGCGGGCCTTGAACTTCCCCGCGTCCTGGAAGAACACGAGCGGCTTGCCGTCCAGATCGGCGTACGCCGGCATCCCGTACCAGGTCTTCGGGGCCAGGTCGGGCGCCGCCCGCGTCACGGCGACGTGCACGCGCTCGGCCAGCGCGCGGTCCTCCGGGTCCATCTGGGCGATCCGGTCCAGCAGCGCCTTGAGGCCGTCGGCCTTCTTGGCGCCCTTCCTGCCCTCGGCGCGCAGCTCGGCCGCGCGCTCCTTCATGGCGGCGCGCTCCTCGGCAGTGAACCCGTCCGACCCGGTGTCGGTCTTCTGCGCGGACATCGTGACTCCTCTCGTCGTGGGGGCCGGCGGTCGCCGGCGCCGCAACTACGACGCTAGGCCCGCACCCGCCGCGGCGCTTCTCGATTCCTGACCACCGTCGAGAGGTGTCCGGTTCAGGCGTCCCGCCGGATCCAGCCGCGCTCGAGTCCCTCGTCGACGAGCCGTCCGGTGAGCGAGCCCAGCGTGCTCGAGGCGGCGGCGACGCCGGCCTCCCGGGCGCGCACGGCGCTCTCGGTGGCGCCCGGGAGTCGCCAGGTGCCCCCGTGGTTGAGCCAGTTGAGCACCATCGGCTCGAGCCGGTCGATGCCCTTGCAGAACCGGGCCTCGGGGGTCTGCCCGGCCTCGAACTCGTCCCACAGCGCGCGTACGCCGCTGGCCTGGTCGGCCGGCAGCAGCGTGAAGAGCCGGTCGGCCGCCGCCTGCTCGCGCTCGACCTGGCCGACCACGGCGGCCGCGTCGAAGACCGGGCTGTCACCGGCGTAGATCTCCACCAGGTCGTGGATGATCACCAGCTTCATCGCGTGCCCGACATCGATCGGCTCGTCGGCGTGCTCTGCAAGCAGCAGCACCATCAGCGCCAGGTGCCAGGAGTGCTCCGCGTCGTTCTCCCTGCGGTCGGCGGCGGCGAGCGGCGAGGCCCGCAGGATGGTCTTGAGCTTGTCGGCCTCGGCGATGAAGCTCAGCTGCTCGCGCAGGCGCTGCGGAATGTCCTCGGGCAGCGGGCTGCGCTCGATCATCAGGCCGGGGTCGTCCTCGGATTCGGGCACGACGCTGAGCCTAGGACACCACCGGGACCCGGGAGGGCGTGCTCGGTAATCCACTGGATGATCCGTGCCGGCCGTGCGAGGATCCTGCGCAGTGGCGCCGCCCAGCGCCCAGCCCGCGCGTCGGCCCCAGTCCGAGCGAGGTGGCGAAGGGGAGCAGATCCTCGGGCGCTCGGCTGGCACTCGTCGCTCCACACACTGCGGCGTACTGGGGACGCGGCGCAGGCGAGGTGAGGACAGTGACCAAGGATCGCGACTTCAAGCAGGTCGTCCGGGCGAGGATGATCCGGACGGGCGAGACGTACACCGCCGCCCGTGCGGCGATCGCGCAGCGGGCCGCGCCGATGACGGCGGTGGCTGCAGACAGCGCCCACGACTCGGCCCACGACACGGCGTACGACGAGGCGCGCCGCGACCAGGAGCGCCTGGTCGCACGCCTGTTCACCGAGGGCCGGCTGGCCCGGATCCCGGCCAAGCGGAAGACCCGGGCGGCCGCTCTGCTGGAGGTGCTGACCCGCTTCGAACCCGGCCGGGTCTACACCGAGCCCGAGGTCAACGCGGTGCTCCTCGGCGTCCACGAGGACTTCGCCTACCTGCGACGCGAGCTGGTGAACTACCACTACCTCGAGCGCGGCGAGGGGCGCTACCGCGTGGTCGCCCGGGCGCCCGAGCGGGCACGGCACCAACGCCAGGAGCTACCGGCCTGGGAGGCCGCCTGGCTGCCGGGCTTCGTGCACGGAGGGTCCGCGCCGGGGGCTTCGGCCCCCTCGGGTCCTCAGCAGACGCGGTCCGGGTGATCGAGCAGGGTCTCGGCGATGCTGCGGGCGAGCGTGACGGTGCCGTCTCGCTCGTCTCGCAGCCGCATGGCCAGCCGCCCCGAGACCACGAGCGTCAGCGCCTCGGCGAGGCTCGCCGCGTGGGAGCCGACCAGCGGCGTGGCCAGCTCGGTCAGCCGACTGCGTAGCGCCTCCGACTCCTGCTGGAGCGCCGCGGCCAGGACCGGCGGCGGGGCGGGGTACTCGGCTGCGGTGCCCAGGAAGGCGCACCAACGGGCGGCGCCCGGTCGCCGTTGGAACCGGTCCAGGGCGTCGAAGACGGCCAGCAGCCGGGCCCGCGCGTCGGGCGCCTCGGCGACCGCGTCGTCCCACACCGACAGCCACTCGCGATGGCGCCGCTCCAGCGCCGCGGCCACCAGGCCCTCCTTGCTGCCGTAGGCGCGGTAGAGCGTCGCGGGGGAGACGCCGGCGCGCGCCAGGATCTCGTCGACCGGGGTGTTGATGACCCCGTGGTCGAAGAGCAGCTCCTCGGCGGCGTCGAGGAGCTTGGTCTGCGTGCTGGTGCGAGTGGCCACCCGGTTAGCCTAGACTCGACAAAGTGAAACGTACGTTATCGTTTGGTGGACGTCGTGAGTCGGCTCTGGTGCTCGCCGGCATGGGCCTGATCGCGGCCACCTACGGACTGGTCCGGCTGGCCTACGGACTGTTCCTGCCCGACATCCAAGCCTCGCTGTCGATGAGCTCCGCGACCGCCGGCTACGTGTCCTCGGGCGCCTCGCTCGCCTACTGCGCCGGCGCGCTGTTCGGCCTCGCCGGCGGGGACCGGTCGCGCGCCCTCGTCCTGGGCGCGTTGGGGACCGCCTCGCTGGGATCGGCCGGCATGGCGTTCGCGCCGGGGCTGAGCCTGTTCGTGCCGGCCGTGATCCTGAGCTCGACCGGCGCCGGGCTGGCCTCCCCGGGGCTGGTGGCCATCGTCGCGCGCACGATCGCCGAGCCGCACCGGGACCGGGCCCAGGCCGTGGTGAACGCCGGCACCGGACCGGGCCTGGTGGCCGCTGGGCTGCTCGCGCTGGTGCTGTTGCCGCAGTGGCGGCTGGGGTTCGCGATCAGCGCCGTCGTCACCACGGTGCTGGGGATCGGCGTCCTGGTTCTGGACCGCCGCGGCGCCGCCTGCGCGGCGCAGGCGTCCCGGCGGCGTGGCGGGGGCTGGCTGCGGGAGTTGCTGGCACCGGCCAGCGCCGCCGCGCTGCTCGGGGCCGCGTCGGCGGTGGTGTGGACCTATGGCCGGGCCCAGCTGGTCGCCGAGGGTGCCAGCGACTCCTCCTCCACCCTCGCGTGGATGGCCCTGGGCGGGGGCGGGGCGGCCACCGTGCTCACCTCCCGGGCGTTGTCGCGGCTGCTGCCCGCGCGGGCGTGGCTGCTCACCGCGGCCAGCGTGGCCGTGGCGATCGCCGTACTCGGGCTGGCCCCCGGCCACCTGGCGGCGGCCGTCGTGGCGTGCGTCGTATTCGGGTGGGGCTTCGTCGCCGCGACGTCCGCGCTGATCGCCTGGACCACGCTCCTTGCGCCGGAGCACGCGGCGCGCGGCACCTCGTTGCTCTTCGTCACCCTCGTCCTGGGACAGGCGGGCGGCTCGTCGGCGGCTGGGAGCGTCGCGGAGGGTTACGGGCTGCCCACCGCGTTCCTGCTCGCCGCCGCCACCGCCGTACTGGCTGCCTCGTGCGGACAGCGCAGCACTACGCGTGCCGCCCGGCGGGAGGTCGACGCGCGCGTCGACCAGGCCGTCGGCGACGGCGCGGGACCCGGCTAGCGCAACGGCTGGCTCGCCCGCGACGCGTCGGCGCCGGAGCTGGAGTCCCGGGACTCGTCGTGCATGCCGTGCCAGTCCAGGACCAGCACGGTGGCGTCATCCTGCAGCGCGTGTCCGGCAGCCGCAAGCGCGCTGTCGGCCAGCGCGCGGACCACCTCCCGGGGATGCAGGCCGCGGGAGTCCCGGATGGCGCTGGGCAGGTCGGCGCCGGCGACGTTGCGCTCGAGCATGCCGTCGGTCACGAAGACGACCCGGTCCCCGGGCTCGAGGGCCACCTGGGTGCTGGCGTAGGTGCTGTCGGCGAACATCCCCAGCGGCAGGCTGATGCTCAGCTCGGGCGAGGTCAGCGCGGAGCCGCGCAGCAGGTACGGCGCGACGTGCCCCGCGTTGACGATCTCGAGCGAGCCGGTGCGCAGCTCGAGCCGGGCGATCAGGCCGGTGACGAAGTCGTCACCCGCGCGACTCGCCGCCTGCTCGGACAGGGCGATGTTGGTCGCCGAGACCTGCTCGCGCAGCGACATGCCGCGCCGGCGGGCCCCTCGCAGACCTCCCAGGCACACGCTCGCGGTCAGCGCGGCGTCGACGCCGTGCCCCATCGCATCGGTCAGCGACAGGTGCAGCGAGTCGCGAGCCAGGCTGTAGTCGAACGTGTCGCCGCCGATGCTGGCAGCCGGCTCCAGCCAGCCGGACAGCGTGAACGCCGCCGCCTCGCACGTGCGCGCCTCGGGGAGCAGCCGCTGCTGGATCTCCGCGGACAGGCTGAAGGCCCGGCTGCGCTGACCCCACTCGAACAGGTCGGTGTGGCGCCGGTTCGCGATCACCACGAAGGCGAGGATGTGCGCGACCTGGGCGATCTCCGCGACCACCTCCGGGTCGGGTGCGCCAGGAAGGTACATCTCGAGTAGGCCGATGGTCTCGCCCCGCTCGGTCACGGGCGCGAGCACCCGCCACGGGCCGGGGTGCTCGCCGGTGCCGTCGGGGGCGAGCACCTGGACGGCTTGGGTGCGAACGGCCTGCTCCTCCGGGCCGCCGTCGAAGGGCACCACCGTGGCCGACTCCTCGTCCTCGCGGCGCTCGCGATCGACCTGCGCGTCGGGAAGGTGCGGCGCGGACGCGCGCGACACGTGCGCCAGACGCACCAGGGCTCGCCCGGAGAGGTCGGTGATCAGGAAGGAGACGGCCGCCGCGCCGAACGCGCGTCCGAGCTCCCGGGCGACGCCCTCGACCGCCTCGACCGGTGAGGCCGCCTCTGCGGCCTCCAGCACGCGTCCGACGTCTGTGAGCCTGCGCCGACGCATCATGCCGCGGAGCATAGCGGCAGGCTATCGGCCCCCGGACGCCGTACCCGGGCGTGGTCAGCGGCCCCGCGCGCTCAGTCGAGTCGGTACGGCGACGGGGGTCCGGGTGGGTCCTCTCCGACCCGGCCGTCGACAGCCTCGCGCAGCAGATCGGCGTGACCCGTGTGGCGCGCGTACTCCTCGATCATGTCGACCAGCAGGCGTCGCAGCGTCAGCGCCTGCCCGTCGTCGAGCTGATACGTGGTGCCGGGGCCATCCGGCTCCAGAGCCTGCCGGACGGCGGCACGGGAGCGGTGCACCGCCTCGCGCCACCACCCGTAGAGGGCCTCGGGGGAGTCGTGGTCCGCGGAGTCGAAGACCCATTCCGATCGGGTCGCGGCGGCCACGTCCGCCCAGGGTGGCGGCAGCTCGGCACCCGCCAGGGAGTGGGTGAAGTTCAGGTCCTCCAGGTAGGCAAGGTGCTTGAGGAGCCGGCCGAGGGAGAGCTCGGAGGACGGCAGCCGCCTGGCCAGCGCGGCGCCGTCGAGGTCGGCGCACTTCCACGCGAACGTCGCCCGCTGCCGCTCCAAGGACCCCAGCAGCGTCGAGGCCTCATCACCGATGGCCGGCGGCTCGGGGTGCCCGACGTGCTGCGCCACGTCGTCGTCTCCGGAGGACGCGACCTGATGGAGGGGTCGCGACAGCAGGCAGAACTCGTTGCCCTCCGGGTCGGCCAGGACGACCCACGAGGCGTCGGCCGGCTGGCCGACGTCGACCCGGCACGCCCCCAGGGCCAGCAGCCGGTCGAGCTCCATCTCCTGGGTGCTGGCGCCCTCGGGGCGCAGGTCGAGGTGCAGCCGGTTCTTCATCCGCTTGGCCTCCGGGACCCGCGCCACGTCGATGCCCGGCCCCGCCCCGGCGCCCGGACCGATGCTGATCACCTCCGCGTCGCGCTCGACGACCCGCCACCCGAGGGCCTCGCACCAGAACCGCGCCACCAGCTCGGGGGCGACGGCATCGATGACGATCGCGCTGAGTCGGTTGACCATGCTGGGCCCTTACCCCTGTCCGGGCTTCGGCACTCGTGCGGCCCGGGCCGCGGCGGTGGTTCGAGCCTCAGCCGACGTCGCGACGCCGGAACCCCGCGAACGCCACCGCGAGGAACGCCAGGAGGAAGGCGCACAACCAGGCCAACCCACTCCACTGGGGCGCCGCCGCGGTGACGTCGGGGACGTGTCGCAGCGGGCTGATGTCGAGGGCCCAGCCCCACAGGTTGAACGTCGGGCCCAGGATGGTCAGGCCGAACGTCGCGATCACCCCGGCCCAGCCGACCAGCCTGCGCGAGGGCGCCGCGCCGATGGCGGCCAGCGCGAGGGCGACGAGCACCCACACCGCGGGGATGGTGGCGACGGCCTGCCAGACCACGTCGCCGACAGCGATGCTGTCGTCCTGGCCGTGCGCGACCAGGCCCAGCGACGTGCCGGCCAGCAGCATCGCGGCGGCCGTGCCGAGCAGGGCGACCACGGTGTTCGAGGTCAGGTAGGTGCGGCGGCGCAGCGACCCGGCGAGCAACGGCTCCAGACGGTGGTCGACCTCCTCGGCGTAGATCCGCTGGGCGACCTGGACACCCATCACGGCCGCGATGATGGCGATGATCTGCAGGATCGTGACCAGGAACGCGAAGGAGAAACTGGAGGAGGTCGCGGCACCGGCGGCCATCACGTCGCCGACGGCCGGGTTGTCGGCGATCAGGTCGCCCACCGAGGTGACCAGGTTGCCGAAGAGCAGGCCCAGACCGGCGAACGCGATCAGCCAGGCCACGAGCGATCCGCGGTGCAGCCTGAGCGCCAGGCCCCAGATGTTGCCGGCGGCACCCGCCTGCGCGGGGCCCGGGCGCTGGGCGAGCACGCCCTGACCGAAGTCGCGGCGACCCTGCAGCACGAAGCCGGCCGCCACGAGTACCACCGCCAGGGCCAGCGCGAGCAGCAGCGGCCACGGGTTGTTCGCCGAGGCGGGGCGGGTCTCCGCCAGCCACCCCAGCGGGGTCAGCCAGGTCGCCCAGTCCGCGGCGCCGGAGGTGTCGAGGTAGCCGCGCAGCACGTAGCAGACCCCGAGCACCGCCACGCCCAGGCTGGTCGCCGTACGGGCGTCGGAGCCGAGCTGCGACGTGACGGCCGCGACGCCGCCGAACATCAGCCCGGAGGCGGTGAACGTGGCGGACAGGGTGAGGGTGGCCGCGACGTCGCCCCCGCACAGGACCGTGACCAGGAACGACAGCACGCCGAGCGCCACCGAGGCGATCGCGGCCATCGCGACGGCGACGGCGAGGCGCGAGCCGCGCGCCAGCACCCCCGAGGCGAGCAGCTCGGCCTGCCCGGAGTCCTCGTCGGCGCGGCTGTTGCGCACCACGATCAGAATCGCCATCAGGGCGGCGAAGAACGCGCCGAGCTGGCCCGCACGCCAGGCGTTGAACCCGTCGGCGGTGCTCAGGTCGCGGGCCGGGCCGAAGATCAGCGACAGCGCGGGGTTCGCGCCGAGGCTCCCCGCCAGCGCGGCGCGGTCCTGGGCGTCGGGGAAGATCCAGGCATAGGCCAGGATCGAGGAGGCCGACAACACCGAGGTCAGCACCACCCAGGGCGCGATGGCATGGGCGTCCTGGCGCAGCGACACCTTCAGCAGCGGTCCGACGCCGGCGAGGCGGTGACGGCCCGTGGCGGCGGGGGAGCGCGGTGCGGAGAGGACCGAGCTCACGGCCGGGCCTCGTGGGCGGCGGTACCGGCCGGGGACTCGGTGCCGGAGCTGCCGTCGTACTGGCGCAGGAACAGGTCCTCCAGGGAGGCCGCCGAGACCGTCAGCGCGGAGAAGTCGTGCCGCACGAGCACGGCCATCGCGGCGCTGACCTGACTGGGCGAGACGGTCGCGGTGAGTCGCCCGTGCTCGTCGATGACCGCGTCGCGCAGGACGCCCAGCCCGTGGCCCGGCGCGGCGGGCGGACGGGCCAGCGTCGCTCGGATCGTCACGCCGGCCTGCCCGCGCAGGTCCTCCAGGGTGCCGGTCTGCACGATGCGGCCCTGGCGGATGATGCTGACCCGGTCGGCGAGCGCCTCCACCTCGCTCATGATGTGGCTGGACAACAGGATCGTCTGCCCCTCCGCCTTGGCCCTGCCCACCTCCTGCTGGAAGACCGCCTCCATCAGCGGGTCCAGGCCCGAGGTCGGCTCGTCGAGGATGAGCAGCTCCACGTCGGCGGCCAGCGCGGCCACGATCGCCACCTTCTGCCGGTTGCCCTTGGAGTACTGGCGTCCACGCTTGGTGGGGTCGAGCTCGAAACGCTCGATCAGCTCGTCGCGGCGTGCCCGGTTCAGTCCGCCGCGCAGGTTGCCGAGCAGGTCGATCGCCTCCCCGCCGGACAACGCCGGCCAGAGCACCACGTCGCCGGGGACGTAGGCCAGGCGGCGGTGCAGCGCGACGACGTCGCGCCAGGGGTCGCCGCCGAGCAGCTCGGCCGTGCCGGCGTTGGGGCGCAGCAGGCCGAGCAGCACCCGGATCGCCGTCGACTTCCCGGCACCGTTGGGTCCCAGGAAGCCGTGCACCTCACCGCGCGCCACCTCGAGGTCCAGGCCGTCGAGGGCGGTGAATCTGCCGAACCGCTTCACCAGGTCCTGGGTGCGCACAGCGGGGCCGGCACCGGGACCGGGGGCGCCGGGGCGGGGTCGGACCGGTGAGGTAGACGTCATGGCTGGCTCCTGTTCAGGAGGCGGGCGCGGGGGAGTGCTCCGTGGCGGGGGTGGCCGGGAGCGGGACGACGGCCGGGGCGTCGGCCAGGTCGCCGTACAGGTAGTGCGAGACCGTCGGCGCCACCAGGGCGGCCAGCTGGTCCGCCGGCATGCTGGCGAGCGGCTCGAGCTCGAAGACCCGGCGCAGCAGGCACAGGCCGAGGACCTGGCTCACCACCAGGGACACCCGCTCCCGGGCCTCGTCCGGGGGCAGGTCGCCGACCAGGGCGGTGGCGACGGCGCGCAGCACGGTCGCGCCGAAGAAGTCGCGCAGCAATTCGGTGTCGCCCTTCGTGGCCACCGCGCGGCGCATCATGCTGACCATCGCCGGTCCGGTGTCCGGGGAGTCCCACACCCCCAGGAGCGTCTGCACCAGACGCAGCGGTGCTTCGTCGGCGCCGGTGGCCGCGATCTGCCCGGCCAGGGCCGCGGGGTCGATGGGAATCTCCAGCGCCGCGCGGAACAGCCCCTCCTTGTTCCCGAAGTAGTGCAGCACCAGCGCCGGGTCCACCGCCGCACTCTTCGCGACCGCACGGATCGAGGTGCCGGCGAACCCCTGCTCGGCGAAGAGCTCCCGGCCGGCCTCCAGGATCGTCTGCCGCGTCTCGGCGCGACCCGGGCGACGTCCGGTCCGGCCCCCGCGGTCGGGGGCGGACGACCCGTCGCCGGGGGCGAGGGCGTCGGAGCGTCGGTCGTCACGGGTCATCGCTGCTCCAGGGTGGAAGAATTCAACACCTGTTGAGTCAACGGTAGACCCGGATTCCGGGGAAGGCCACAGATTTCGGGCGCGGGGCTGTCGGTTTCCCCGGCCGACCGGCGAATCCTGAACTTGTCGGCCGAAACTTCGCCTGACAAGTTCAGCGATCCCCGGTCGACCGGGGAAACCACCACCCGCCGGGCACCCCCGCGCGCCCGCCCGCAGTCCGCGCCGCCGGAGGCGCGAGCCGACGAGCTGCCTCGGCCGGGCGGTCAGCCGTGCACGAGGGCGAACGTCGCCAGCGCGTGCACCAGCGACTTGCCCTCCTGCTCCACCTCGGCCTCGCACACGGTGATGTTCTCGCCGCGCTTGTGCACCTTGGCGCTCACCTCCAGCGGCCCGGGCTTGCCGGGGCGCAGGTAGGTGATGCTGAGCTGGCTGGTCGCCGGGGTCTCATCGCCGATGGCGCTGCGCACGGCCGCGCCCATCGTGGTGTCCACCAGCGTCGCGAGCAGCCCGCCGTGGACGGTGCCGGCCGGGTTGAGGTGGCGCTGCTCCGCCTGCAGGGTGAGCGTCGCCGTGCCGTCGGCGGCCTCCGGAGCCTGGGCGCCGATGAGTTCGATGAATCCGAGGTCTGTGTCAGTCACGCGGCGCCAGTACCCATCCGCGCGCTCCCGACTCAGGAATCCGCCGATGGGCTGCGGTCGTCACGCCCCAGCGTTGCGGGGCCTTCGCTTCAGCTGATGAGGAGTCGGCCCAGCGCGATCAGGGCGATGGCTGCGAACAAGGTGCTGAGCCCGTCGAAGCGGAAGGCGCCCGGTGTCCTCCCGACGATCACGATCGTTGCGCGGACCAGCAGCACCACGCCGACGAGCATGAGGAGGACGCCCGCTCCGTCCGCGGTGCTCATCGGTCCTCAGATGAGCTCACTGAAACGCTCCACCTTCTCCTGGGGGCCGGACACGATGACGATGTCGCCGTGACGAACGACGGTGGCCTCGGTGGCGTGGGTGAAGTCCTCGCCGGCGCGCTTGACGCCGACGATCGTGACGCCGTGCTTCGTGCGAACCCCCGACTCGCCCAGGCTGACGTCGAGGACGTGGCGCGGGGGTGTGGTCTTCACGATCGCGTAGCCGTCGTCGAACTCGATGTAGTCCAGCATCCGTCCCCGGACCAGGTGGGCGACGCGCTTGCCCATGTCGTGCTCGGGACGCACCACGTGGTGGACGCCGATCTGGTTGAGGATGCGCGCGTGGGAGTGGCTGATCGCCTTGGCCCACACGTTGGGCACCGCCAGGTTGAGCACCACCGAGGCCGAGAGCAGGCTGGCCTCGAGGTCGTTGCCGACACCGATGACGGCTCGGTCGAACTCGTGGACGGCGAGCTGGCGCATCGCCTCCTCGTTGGTCGAGTCGGCCTCGACCACGTGGGTGAGGCGCCCGGCGAGCGACTGCACGATCTTGCGATCGCAGTCGATGCCGAGGACCTCGGTGCCCTCCTTGACGAGCTCGAGGGCCAGGGACCTGCCGAAGCGCCCCAGACCGATGACGACGACTCCGCTGGTGTGCTTGGACCTAGCCAATGAGAGGCCGCCCTTCCGGTAGCTCGTACAGACGTTGCCGCTCGCGCATCGCGAGAGCGGAGACCAGGGTGATCGGGCCGAGCCGGCCCAGGAACATCAGTCCGGTGAGGATCAGCTGGGCCGAGGCCGGCAGGTGCGGCGTGATCCCGGTCGACAGGCCCACGGTCGCGAACGCGCTGACCGCCTCGAAGAGGACCGCGTCGGTCGACACTGCGGTGAGCTCCAGCAGGGCCAGCGTCGCGGTCGTCACCGCCGCGACCGACAGCAGCGCGACGGTGAGCGCCTGCCGTGTCGCGCGGTCGTCGATGCGCCGGTCGAAGGCGTCCACGTTGCGCTCGCCGCGCACCTCGGCGTAGATCACGTAGAACAGGACCAGGAACGTGGTGACCTTGATGCCACCGGCCGTGCCCGCGGAGCCACCGCCGATGAACATCAGCACGTTGGTGCCCAGCAGCGTGCCCTCGTGCATCTGTCCGTAGTCCAGCGAGTTGAAGCCCGCGGTGCGCGGCATCACCGCCTGGAAGAACCCGGCCAGCAGCCGGCCCGGGGCGTCGAGTGCGCCCAGGGTGCCGGGGTTGCTCCACTCGTTGGCGGTGACGAAGAGGGTTCCACCCGCCAGCAGGACGCCGGTCATCGCCAGGGTCATCTTGGTGTGCAGGCTCCACAACCCCGGGGCGCGCAGCTGCTTGCGGAGCTCGAACAGGACCGGGAAGCCCAGGCCACCGGTGATCACCGCGACGGCGATCGGCAGGCAGATCCACGGATCGGCGACGAACCCCATCAGGTTGTCGGAGTAGAGGGCGAACCCCGCGTTGTTGAAGGCCGAGACCGCGTGGAAGACGCCGTGGTAGACGGCGGTGGGCAGCGCCTCGTCGTACCCGAGGCGGAAGCGGAGAGTGAGGCAGAGCGCGGTCGCTGCCTCGAAGATCAGGCTCACCTTCACGACGCCCTTGATCACCGAGCGCACGTCGCCCAGGCCGACCGCCTTCGTCTCGGCGGCCGCGGTCAGGCGGGTGCGCAGCCCCATCCGCCGCGACACCAGCAGCCCGAGGAGCGAGGCGAGGGTCATGATCCCGAAGCCGCCGATCTGGATCAGCAGCAGGATGACGCCCTCCCCGAAGCCCGACCAGTACGACGGGGTGTCGACGACGGCGAGACCGGTGACGCAGACCGCGCTGGTGGCGGTGAACAGGGCGGTCACGATCGGCGCGCCACCGTCGCCGGTGCGTGCGACCGGCAGCATCAGCAGCACGGTCCCGGCTGCCACGGCGGCGGCGAAGCCGAGCACCACGGCTTGCGAGGGATGGCGGACCAGTCGCCGCGATGAAGGCCGGCTGCGTGAGAGGCCCAGCAGCTCCGGCACGGCGAGACACTCCACTGGGTCGAGGTTGCTGGGAAGCGGAGGCCGCTTCAGCGCAGGTCGCGCCTGTCCGCCCCCACCCTGCCCCGCAGCGGGGGCACCGCGGCGCCAACAGGCGTTAAGACGGCGTCAAGATCTGCCGCTCCTGGACGTGGGGCCGGGGCTGCTGGGGCCCGGGCTGCGCCGGTCATCGCCCCCGGAAGACCGGCCTGCGCTTCTCCGCGAACGCCCGCGGCCCCTCCTTGGCGTCCTCGGAGGCGAAGACGGCGGCGCCCACCCGGGCATCGTCGGCCCAGCAGTCGTCCTCGTGCCTGCCCTCGGAGTCGCGCATGGTCTTGAGGATGGCCTGTACGGCGAGCGGCCCGTTGGCCACGATCTGGTCGGCGATCTCGTGCGCCTTCGCCAGCGCCGTGCCGTCGGGCACCACGTGTCCGATCAGGCCGATCTCCTTCGCCTCGGCGGCGAGCACGTGGCGGCCGGTGAGCAGCAGCTCGGCGGCCACGGTGTAGGGGATCTGGCGGACCAGGCGCACGGCGGAGCCGCCCAGCGGGTAGAGGCTCCACCGGGCCTCGGACACGCCGAACTTGGCGGACTCGCCGGCGACGCGGATGTCGGTGCCCTGCAGGATCTCGGTGCCACCGGCGATCGCCGGGCCCTCGACGGCCGCGATCAGCGGCTTGCTGAGCCGGTAGCCCTTGAGCAGCGACTTGATCCGCGAGGGGTCGAAGTCACCGGAGGCGAAGCTGTCGCCGGGGGCCGTGCGGGTCATCGCCTTCAGATCTGCGCCGGCGCAGAAGTAGCCGCCGGCCCCGGTCAGGATCACCGCACGGACATCCGCGTCGCTGTCGGCGCGGTCCCAGGCCTCGCTCATCAGGGCGAGCATCTCGCCGGACAGCGCGTTGCGGGACTCGGGCCGGTTCATGGTCACGACGAGCTTGTGGTCGGCGTACTCGACCAGGCAGTGCGGCTGCTCGGCGGTGGGCGCGGACTCGGGGATGGTGTCGGTCACCGGTGCTCCTGGATGGCGAGAGGAAGTGGCGGGCGACCGTCCCAGCGGGCTGTGGGGCCGGGTCGCGGCGTACTCGGGAGCCTAGCCATAAACGAGAACGTGTTCTAGTCTCACGCTCATGCGCACCGACATCTGCGAGCAGTTCGGCATCGACTACCCGATCTTCGCGTTCACTCCCTCCGAGCACGTCGCGGCGGCCGTCTCGCGCGCCGGTGGCCTGGGCGTGCTCGGCTGCGTGCGGTTCAACGATCCCGAGGAGCTCGAGAGGACGCTCACGTGGCTCGACGACAACACCGACGGCAAGCCGTACGGCGTGGACATCGTGATGCCGATGAAGGTGCCGACCGAGGGCACCTCGCTCGACCTGGCCGCGATGATCCCCGAGGAGCACATCTCCTTCGTCGAGCGCACCCTGCAGAAGCTGGGCGTCCCGCCGCTGCCCGAGGGCGAGGGGCGCGAGGGGGTGCTCGGCTGGCTGCACTCGGTGGCCCGCTCCCACCTCGACATCGCGCTCAACCACCGTCCGGTGCTGATCGCCAACGCATTGGGTTCCCCGCCCAAGGACGTCATCGACAAGTGTCACGAGCGCGGGGTGCAGGTCGCCGCCCTCGCCGGCGCGGCCAAGCACGCGGTCAACCACGTCCGCAACGGCGTCGACATCATCGTGGCGCAGGGCTACGAGGCAGGCGGGCACACCGGCGAGATCGCCAGCATGGTGCTCACTCCCGACATCGTCGACGCCGTGGGTCCCGACGTGCCGGTGCTCGGCGCCGGTGGCATCGGCTCGGGGCGGCAGGTGGCGGCGTCGCTGGCGCTGGGGGCGCAGGGCGTGTGGACCGGGTCCATCTGGCTCGGCACCACGGAGTACCAGAACCTGCAGTCGCACGACGGCTGGACCGAGGCGTTCACCCGCGCCACGTCCAGCGACACCGTGCGCACCCGGGTCTACACCGGCAAGCCGGCCCGGCTGCTCAAGACGAAGTGGACCGAGGCCTGGGCCGAGGAGGACGCACCGGAGCCGCTGCCGATGCCGCTGCAGAACCTGCTGGTCGCCGAGGCGCACAGCCGGATCAGCGCGTCGGGGGATCCGGACGTGATCTCGATGCCGATCGGCCAGATCGTGGGCCGGATGAACGAGGTGCGCCCGGTCGCGGACGTGATGGCGGACCTGGTCGCGGAGTTCGACCAGGTCGTCGCCCGGCTCGACTCGCTGCGCGGGGCCGCCGCTCCTCTCTGAGCGGGGCCGCTCAGGAGCGGTCGGCGACCCGCTCGGCCAGCGCCACGGCCGCCCGCTGCGCCATCGTGGCGGTCTCCGGGTCGGCGGCGGCCTGCTCCGGCACCAGCCCGGCCAGCAGGCCGGCCGGCTGGGTCAGCCACACCCACGCGCGCCACGGCTCGATGCCGGCGGCGAGTAGCGGTTCGAGCAGCGGGGCGAGGTCGGGGCGGGGCTCACCGTCCTCGGTGAGCTGGAAGGCGGGCACCAGCGTGCGCTCGTCGGCCGGGACGACCAGCAGCCGGTGGTTGTTCGCGGCCTTGTGCACGGCGAAGCGGGTGGCGTCGACCGAGGTCCCGCGCACCTCGGCCAGGGTCTCGTAGGTGAACCAGTCGCTGGCCAGCAGCTGCTGGCGCAGCCGGGCCAGGCGGGCCAGCTGCAGCAGCGCCACCGGCACCGCGTGCTCGGGCTCGGACCCGTCCTTGTGCAGCATCGCGTCGAGCTGCTCGAGCTGCTCGAGGCTCAGCGGCTGCTGGGTGTTGGGGTCGGTCCAGGCCGCGCGCCCGTCCGCGTCGCGGGTGAACGTCGGCAGGCCGGCCTCGGTGAGCTGGTCGGTGAGGTGCAGGTCCTCCAGCCAGGTGGCCAGGCGCTCGCCGAGCTCGGTTGCGCGTTCGTCGGGGGAACCGTCCTGCGAGGTCATGGGACCAGCCTGCCGCATGTCCGTCCCGCGGGGTCTCGCGGGCTCCGTCCGACCGCGGCGGGGGCCATGATGGGGGGAGCGTCGACATCCGCCGGGAGGCACCCGTGACCGAGACCATCGCAGGCATCCAGATCCCCGACACCGAGCTGGCCCGCGCGGCGACAGCGCTGGTGCGTGAGGCGAACGACGACCCGGCGCTGGGCGACGCGCTGTTCCACCACTCCCGTCGCGTCTTCCTCTGGGGCATGCTCAAGGCCCGGGCGCGTGGACTGCAGGTCGACCCCGAGCTTGCCTACGTGGGCGGGATGTTCCACGACCTGGGGCTCACCCGCCGCTACCGTCAGGCCGATCAGCGCTTCGAGATCGACGGTGCCGAGGTCGCCTTCGACTTCCTGCGCGAGCATGGCCGCTCGGAGTCCGATGCGGGCGACGTGTGGCTGGCCATCTCCCTGCACACCACCCCCGAGGTGCCGTTGCGGCTGGCCCCCGAGGTCGCCGTGGTCACGCTGGGCGTGGAGACCGACGTACTCGGGCTGGGGTTGGCGGAGATCGGCGAGGAGGTCAGGCGCGCGGTGCTCGAGACCCACCCGCGCCCCGACTTCAAGCGCCGGATCCTGCGCGCCTTCTACGAGGGGATGGCCGATCGCCCGGACACCACCTTCGGCACCATGAACGACGACGTGCTGGCGCACTTCGACCCGCACTTCCGGCGGCGGGACTTCGTCGACGTCATCCAGAACAGCGCCTGGCCAGAGTAGGGCCGGGCCGGGCGCGCTGGGTGCGCGCTGGGGCAGAACCACCGACGCGGGGCTGGGCGGCGCGCGTGCTCCAGGGCACGCCCGCGATCGGAACTTCCCCCGTGGACGGTCCGTTGAACGAGCATCATGCGCAAGAAGAAGCCCCGACCAGGCCAGGCCATTCACACTCGAACTGAGGCTCCTCGAGGCGCCGTGGCGGGGATGGGTGGCCGATGATCACGATCCTGTCGCTCCTGCTGGGTCTGCTGGTGGTGTTGGCCATCACCGCCGCGACCGGTTACTTCGTGGCTCAGGAGTTCGCCTACATGGCGGTCGACCGGTCCCGACTGAAGGCGCGCGCCGCCGCCGGGGACGCCACGGCCGCGCGTGCGCTGCGAGTCACCCGACGGACCTCGTTCATGCTCTCGGGCGCCCAGCTGGGCATCACCGTCACCGGGCTGCTGGTCGGCTACGTCGCCGAGCCGCTGATCGGTGACTCCCTCGGCACGATGCTGGGCGGTGTGGGCGTCCCGACGGCGGTCGGCGTCGGGATCGGCACGGTTCTGGCGCTGGTGTTCTCCACGCTCGTGCAGATGCTCTTCGGTGAGCTGTTCCCCAAGAACCTGGCCATCTCCCGCCCCGGTCCGGTGGCGGACTGGCTGGCCCGATCAACACTGGCCTACCTGAAGGTGACCGGCCCGCTCATCTGGGTGTTCGATCAGTCCTCCAACCTGTTGCTGCGCGCCCTACGCATCGAGCCGGTGCACGACGTCGAGCACTCCGCGTCGGCACGCGACCTCGAGCACATCGTGGCGGAGTCACGCGCGGCCGGCGACCTGCCCGAGGAGCTGTCCGTGCTGCTTGACCGGGTGCTGGACTTCCCGACCCGAGACGTCGAGCACGCGATGGTGCCGCGCAACCGAGTCGACGTCGTCAGCGTCGGGACCGAGGTCTGCGAGGTACGCCGGCTGATGGCTGCCGGACACTCCCGCTACCCGGTCACCGACGCAGAGCAGTGCATCGTCGGCGTCGTCCACCTCGTTGACGTACTGGACGCCGCCCCCGGTGCCACGCTGGCCGATCTGGTGCGCCCGGCGCTCGTCGTACCGACTCGGATGGCGCTGCCGGACGCGCTCGAGGAGCTGTCCCGCACCCGCAACGAGCTGGCCGCCGTGGTCGACGAGTACGGCGGGTTCGTCGGCGTGCTGACCTTGGAGGACCTCGCCGAGGAGCTGGTCGGTGAGCTGACCGACGAGCACGACCGCGCCGAGCCGATCGTGGTCAACGACACCGGCGGCTCCTGGCTGATCCCGGGGGACCTCCCGCTCGACGAGGTCGAGCGGACCCTCGACCAGGACCTGCCGGAGGGTGACTACCAGACCCTGGCCGGCCTGGTCATCGCCGAGCACGGCCGGCTGCCCGAGGTCGGCACCCTCATCGAGATCCGACTGCCCGACGACCCGGCCGACCTGGCCCACGACGAGGAACCGGGTCCCCGCCATGCGCGCTTGGAGGTGATCGAGGTCGAGCAGCACGTCCCCTCGGTCCTGCGCATCACCATCGAGCAACACCCGGCCGAGGAGAAGTCCTGATGGAGAACCCGATTCTGGTGGCCGTCGCCACCGTTGTCATCATCGCCGCGAGCGCGTTCTTCGTGGCTGTCGAGTTCGCGCTGATGGCCGCCAAGCGGCACCGCCTCGAGGATGCGGCTCCCGACAGCCGGTCCGCTCGGGCGGCGTTGCGCAGCTCCTCGGAGCTCACCGTCCTGCTGGCCGGCTCCCAGCTGGGCATCACGATCAGCGTGCTCGCCCTGGGCGCGATCACCAAGCCGGCGGTCCACCACTGGCTCACGCCCCTCTTCGAGGGTTGGGGCGTCGCGGTCTGGCTCGCCGACGTGACCGGGTTCGTGCTGGCCCTGGTCGTGGTCACCTTCCTGCACCTGGTGGTCGGCGAGATGGCCCCCAAGTCCTGGGCGATCGCACATCCGGAACGCTCGGCCACGATGCTGGCGATCCCGATGCGCGGCTTCATGTGGCTGACTCGGCCGCTGCTGCGCGCGCTCAACGAAGCGGCCAACTGGTGCCTGCGCAAGGTGGGGGTGACGCCGATCGACGAGATGGGGGCAGGGCAGGACCTCGCCGGGCTGCGTCAGCTCGTCGAGCACTCCGCCAACGTGGGCGCGCTGGACGCGTCGTACTCGGTCCAGCTCTCGGGTGCGCTGGAGCTCGAGACCCTCACCCTCGGAGACCTGGTGCGGGCCACCCCGACCACGGCCGTGCCCGAGGGGGCCCGGATCGCCGACGTGCAGGCCGCCAGCCGGCGGACCGGCCATCTGCGGATCCTGGTCGGAGGCGCCGAACGACCAGTCGGTGTCGTCCACGTGCGTGACACCCTCGAGTCGGACGAGACCGAGCCGATCACCGCCGTGACGCGGCCAGTGCTCACCCTGTCCGCCGACACCAAGGTGTACGCCGCCCTGGCGCGGATGCGCGAGACCAGCAACCAGCTGGCCGTCGTGACCGGCCCGAGCGAGGGCGACCGGATGCGTGGTCTGGTCACCATCGCCGACCTGCTGCAGCGACTGTTCCCGCTGCGCGAACAGCCGGCGTAGCCGACCCGGACGTGGCGGCTGGCTGCAGGTTTCCCCGGCCGACCGGGGAAGCCTGAACTTGTCGGCCGAAATTTCGCCTGACAAGTTCAGCGATCCCCGGTCGGCCGGGGAAACCACCAGGGGCAGAAAGGCCCAAGACCCGGCGTCAGGCCCGCGCCACCACCGCGTACGCCGTGCCTCGCTCCTCGCGCACCCAGAGCGGGTCGGGGGCGGCCGTGCCCTGGCGGACCAGCTCGCGCTTGAGGATCTTGTGCGTCGCGGTGCTCGGCAGGTCCGCGGCGATCCGGACGTAGCGGGGCCAGGCCGTGGGGGAGAGGTCGCCCTGTGCGGTGAGGAAGGCCTCGAGCTCGGCCGGCTCGAGGCGCGCGCCGTGGTTGAGCACGAGCGCGGCCATCACCTGGTCGGCGTCCCGCGCGCCGGGCACGGCGTAGACGGCCACCCGGTTGATCTTCCGCAGCCGCATCAGGATCCGCTCGAGGGGCGCGGGGGCGAGGTTCTCGCCGTCCACCCGCAGCCAGTCGTCGGTGCGCCCGGCCAGGTAGACGAAGCCGTCCGCGTCGCGGTAGGCGAGGTCGCCGCTCCAGTACATCCCGTGCCGCACCCGCTGGGCGGTGGCGCGCTCGTCGTTGTAGTAGCCGGAGAACCAGCAAGCGCCCTCGGTGTTGACCAGCTCGCCGATCGCCTCCGCGGGGTTGGCCAGCGCGCCGTTCTCGTCGAAGAGCGCCCGGGGGCACTCCGCCACGGTGGCGGGGTCGTAGACGGCGACGCCCGCGTACGGCTGGCCCACCGAGCCCGGCGGTGTCTCGTCGACGCGCAGGATGACGACCGCCGCCTCGGTCGAGGCGAACCCGTCGCGCACCTCGCAGTCGAAGCGGCGCCCGAAGTCCGCGATGTCACGCTCGTCGGCCTCGTTGCCGAACGCGACGCGCAGCGGGTTGTCGGCGTCGTCGGGCCGCTCGGGCGTCGCCAGCACGTAGGCGAGCGGCTTGCCGACGTAGTTCATGTAGGTGGCGCCGTAGCGGCGGACGTCGTCGAGGAAGCGCGTGGCGCTGAACTGCGCCAGCGCCATCGCCGCTCCCGTGCAGATGCCGACCGCCCACCCGGCCAGGAGCGCGTTGGAGTGGAACAGCGGCATCGACAGGTAGCAGACGTCGGCGCCGGTCAGGGTGTACCTGTCGCGCAGCGTCATCCCCGCGATCAGCACCATCACGTCGCTGAGCGGCACCGCCTTCGGGTCGCCGGAGGTGCCCGAGGTGAAGATCAGCATGAACGTGTCGAAGGGCTCGCTCTCCCGGTGCACGACGAGGTCGCGCGGAGCCGCGGACAGCAGTTCGGCGTAGGCCGCGCTGGAGGTGTCGACGACTCGGACGTCCCCGAGGTCGAGGCCGTCGAGCAGCGAGTGGTGCTCGGCGTCGGTGAGCAGCACCTGGCACTCCGCGAGCCGTACGTCGCGCGCCAGGCCGGCGCCGCGGCGGGTGGTGTTGATACCGCACAGCACGAAGCCGCCCAGTCCCGCGGCGGCCAGCGCCCGCGCCATGTCGGGGGTGTTGCCGAGCAGGACGCCGACGTGCAGCGGCCGGGCCGGCGCGGCGACCCGGATCAGCGCCCGGGCGAGCTCGGCGGCCTCGGCCAGGTGCTCGCGCCAGGTCCAGCAGCGATCACCGAACAGCAGCGCGGGGCTGTCGTCGTCGAGTCTGGTGCGCAGCAGCTGCTGCACGGTCTCCTGCACCATCGGTCCTCCAGGGTCCGGGTGCGCCCAGCGCACGACGTGGGCCTAGAGGTACCAGATTTCGCCGCCCGATGTGCGGTGAGTCACGTGGTCACACCGGCTCGGTCGCCAGCGCACGCCCGATCGCCCGTGCCTGCTCGGTGGTGCCCCCGAAGGCGAGCTCGAAGCGCTTGGCGGCGGTGAAGTAGCGGTGCGCCTCTGCGTCGAGGTCGATGCCCACCCCGCCGTGCACGTGCACGGTGGTGTGCGCGACCCGGTGCCCGGCGTCGGCCGCCCACAGCTTGGCGGTGGCCACCTCGGTCGTCGCGGGCAGCCTCTCGTCGAGGCGCCAGGCGGCCTGCCACAGGGTGAGCTGCTGACCGAGCACGTCGATGTAGCCGTCGGCCAGGCGCTGCGAGACCGCCTGGAAGGAGCCGATCGGCCGGCCGAACTGCTCGCGGGCGCGGGCGTACGCCGCGGTCAGCGCCGACGCCCCCTCGGTCACCCCGAGCTGCTGGGCGCAGGCCGCGAGCACCAGCAGGTCGCGCAGCCGCCCGTCCACGGTGCCGTCCGCCGGCCCGACCAGCCGGTCCCCGTCGAGCTCGGTGTCGTCGAGCTCGAGGCGGGCGACGGTGTCGCCGTCGGAGACCCGGCCACCGACCAGCCGCGCCCCGGCGTCGTCGGGGAGCACCAGGAAGACGCCCACTCCGCGCGGCGTCTGCGCAGGCACCAGCAGCGCGTCGGCGTCCATCCCGGCCGGCACCACGACCTTCGTGCCGCGCAGGCGGTGCCCGGTGCCGCCCGGCGTCGGGGTGGCCGTGGTCGTCGGCCGCACCGGGCAGAAGGCGTGCTCCTCGGAGACCGCCGCGGTGAGCAGTACGGCGCCCGAGGCCGCGCCCGGGAGCCAGCGGTCCTGCTGGGCGAGGCTGGCGTGCTCGGCGAGCAGGCGCCCGGCGGGCCCGTGCCAGGCCAGCGGCACCGGCGCCACCCGGCGGCCGACCTCGACCAGCACCCGGCAGAGCTCGATCAGCCCGAGCCCGGCACCGCCGTGCGTCGCGGGCAGCGCCAGCGACAGCAGCCCCGCCGAACCCAGCTCGGCCCACAGGTCCCGGTCGAAGCGGTCCCCGCCCTGCTCGACGGCGCGCATCCGCTCCGGGGTGGCCCGGTCGGCGAGGATCTCGGCCGCCAGTGCGGCTGCCGACTCCTGCTCGGCGGTGAAGGTGAAGTCCACGGTTCCCCTATCGCTTCGCGGCCGGCAGGCCGAGCCCGACGTAGCCGATGATGTCGCGCTGGATCTCGTTGGTGCCGCCGCCGAAGGTCATTACCAGCGACGAGCGGTGGTAGCGCTCCAGGCGCCCGGCGAGCACCGCTCCGGGGGAGTCGCCGGTCAGCGCCGCGGACGGGCCGACCACCTCCATCAGCGCGCGGTAGACCTCGGTGGCCAGCTCGGAGCCGTAGACCTTGGTGGCCGAGGCGTCGGCCGGGGAGAGGTCGTCGACGGCCGCGGCGAGGCGCCAGTTGAGCAGGGTCAGCATCTCGACGCGGGCATGCGCGCGGCCGAGCAGCACCTGCACCCACTCGGCGTCGACGACGCGCTGGCCGTCGGGGGTCTTGGTCTCCTGCGCCCAGCGCCGGACGAGCTCCAGGGAGTGCGCCAGCGGAGCCGAGGAGGTGAGGGCGACCCGCTCGTGGTTGAGCTGGTTGGTCATCAGCGACCAGCCGCCGTTGAGCTCGCCCACCAGGTTGCCGGCCGGCACCCGGACGCCGGAGAAGTAGGTGGCGCTGGTGCCGACCCCGGCCAGGGTGTGCACCGGGGTGTAGGAGAAGCCCGGCGCGTCGGCCGGGACGAGGAGCATCGACAGGCCCTTGTGGCGGGGCAGGTCGGGGTCGGTGCGGCAGGCCAGCCAGATCCAGTCGGCGTACTGGATCAGCGAGGTCCACATCTTCTGCCCGTCGATCACCCACTCGCCGTCGTCGAGCGTGCCGTCGAGCACGGCCCGGGTGCGCAGCGAGGCCAGGTCGGTGCCGGAGTCGGGCTCGGAGTAGCCGATCGAGAAGTGCAGCTCGCCGGCCAGGATCCGGGGCAGGAAGTAGCGCTTCTGCTCGTCGGTGCCGTAGCGCATGATCGTCGGCCCGACCGTGTTCAGCGTCAGGTAGGGGATGGGTACGCCGGCGACGGCCGCCACGTCGGTGAAGATGAGCTGCTCGATCATCGACCGGTTCTGCCCGCCGTACTCCTCGGGCCAGCCGATGCCGAGCCAGCCGTCGCGGCCGAGCTGGCGGACGACCTCCTTGTAGACCTCGCCGTCGCCGAACTCGCCGGAGGCGGCGGCGAGCGCGGCCCGGCGCTCGGGGGTGACCAGCGCGGCGAAGTACTCGCGCAGCTCCTCGCGCAGCGCCTGCTGCTCGGTCGTCAGTGCCACGTGCATCGCGCTCTCCCACACCAGCCGAGCACCCCGGGGGGTGAGGGCGACGAGGGTGGCGCCCGCACCCGGCAAACTATAACCTGTTCTCGTTTTGGTCCACCGTCCGCGCGCCGACACCTCGGAGGCAGCACCATGACTGAGACCCGCCTGCTCGACCACGGCACCCCGCCCGAGCGCTTCGCCCGCGGCTGGCACTGTCTCGGCCTGGTCCGGGACTTCGCGGACGGGGAGCCGCACGCCGTCGAGGCCTTCGGCGGCAAGCTCGTGGTCTGGAGCGACACCGCCGGCGAGGTGCACGTGCTCGACGGCTACTGCCGCCACATGGGCGGCGACCTGACCCAGGGCACGGTCAAGGGCGACGAGATCGCGTGCCCGTTCCACGACTGGCGCTGGGGCGGCGACGGGAAGTGCAAGGCGATCCCCTACTCCCGCCGCGTGCCGCTGCGCGCGCGCACCCAGGCCTATCCCACCGCCGTGCGCAACGGCCAGCTGATGGTCTGGCACGACGCCGAGCACGGCCCCGCCGACCTGACGATCCTGCCGCCCGAGCTCGACGGCGTGGGCACCGACGCCTGGACCGACTGGACCTGGAACGTCCTCGACGTGCCCAGCGCGCACTGCCGCGAGATCGTCGACAACGTGGTGGACATGGCGCACTTCTTCTACATCCACTTCGCCTTCCCCACGAGCTTCCGCAACGTGTTCGAGGGGCACACCGCCTCGCAGTTCATGGAGTCGACCGGGCGTCCGGACATGGCCGGCGCCGGGTACGGCGACGAGAGCCTGGTGCTGAGGTCCGAGGCGACCTACTTCGGGCCGTCGTACATGGTCAACTGGCTCAACGTCGACTTCAAGGGCTTCGAGACCGAGGTCGTGCTGGTGAACTGCCACGTGCCCACCTCCGACAACTCCTTCAAGCTCCAGTACGGCCTGTGCGTGCGCAAGCCCGAGGGCCTCGACGAGAAGACCGCGCAGTACATCGCGAAGAAGTACTCCGACATGTTCGGCGACGGCTTCATGCAGGACGTGGACATCTGGCTGAGCAAGGCGCCGGTGCAGAACCCGCTGCTCTGCGAGGAGGACGGGCCGGGCTACCAGCTGAGGCGCTGGTACGAGCAGTTCTACGTCGACGTCGCCGACGTGACCCCGGAGATGACCGAGCGCTTCGAGTTCGAGGTCGACACCACCAAGGCCAACGAGTTCTGGCGCGCCGAGGTGGCCGAGAACCTCGCCCGCAAGGCCGCGGAGGACCAGGCGGCCGGCTCGGACGACGCGAGCGGCTCCGCCGGACCCGACACGCCGCGCGGCGTGATGACGGGCACCTGATGGCCTCGTTCGTGCCGTCGCGCGCGGAGACGCTGGAGGACCAGCGCCTCTACACCCAGGCCCGGCTGGTCGAGGTGGACTGCCTCGACTGCCTCGCCCGGGTGGGGGTCAAGAAGAACAGCGAGCACCACACCTCCATCCAGTGGCCGGAACCCGCGCTCGCGCAGTGCCAGGAGTTCGCGAAGATGGCCTCGGCGCCCGGTGGGCGCCGCGTGCACGCGCCCTGCCCCAGGCTGGCCGCGAGCATCGAGTCCGCTGTACGTGACGGGGCGATCCCGATCGGAGCCGAAGATGGATACTGAGTCCTTCACCCTCGAGGTGCTGGACGTGGTCGAGGAGACCGCGGACGCGCACTCGATCGTGCTGGCCCTGCCCGACCGGGGCCGTGAGCACTTCGCCTACACGCCGGGCCAGTTCCTCACCGTCGCGGTGCCCAGCGACCAGACCGGGATCGCCGCACGCTGCTACTCGCTGTCGAGCAGCCCCGGGGTCGGCGATGAGTCGCTGACCATCACCGTCAAGCGCACCGCGGACGGCTTCGCCTCGAACTGGCTGTGCGACAACGTGCGCCCCGGCGACACCCTGCGGGTGCTGCCGCCGAGCGGGATCTTCAGCCCCAAGAGCCTCGACGCCGACCTCCTGCTGTTCGCCGGCGGCAGCGGGGTCACCCCGATCATCTCGATCGTGCGGACCGCCCTGGCGCAGGGCAGCGGCCGGATCGTGGTGTTCTACGCCAACCGCGACGAGCCCAGCATCATCTTCAAGGACGCCTTCCGCGAGCTCTCCGCCGCGCATCCCGACCGGCTGGTCGTCGTGCACTGGCTCGAGACCGTGCAGGGGCTGCCGACCCAGGAGCAGCTCAAGGCGTTCGCCGCGCCGTTCGCGTCGTACGACGCGTTCGTGTGCGGGCCCGCGCCGTTCATGAAGGCCGCGGTGAGCGCGCTCAAGGAGCTGGAGCTGCCGCGCGAGCGACGCCACCAGGAGAAGTTCGTCTCGCTGGGCGGCAACCCGTTCGGAGAGCTGGCGGACGTCCAGGAGGCCGAGCACGAGATCCAGGCCGCCGAGACCGACGACGACGACGCGGCCGCCGACGTGCTGGCCGTGGCTCCTCAGGCGCCGGTCAAGGTCGAGGTCGAGCTCGACGGCACCGACTACAGCTTCGACGACTGGCAGCCGTCGGTCACCCTGCTCGACCACCTGGAGGCCAAGGGCGTCCCGGCGCCGTACTCGTGCCGCGAGGGCAACTGCTCGGCGTGCGCCTGCAGGGTGCTCGAGGGCGAGGTGAAGATGCTGCACAACGAGGTGCTCGACGCCGAGGACCTCGCCGACGGCATCCGGCTGGCCTGCCAGGCGGTCCCGGTCACCGACACCGTGAAGGTCACCTACCACTGAGGGGTTCGCCCCAGGCTGCGTTCGCACAAGTGTTCGAACCCGTGGCACCATAGGGGAGTGGCCGGTGGGATGAACAAGCGCGGTGGGGGGATCCCCATGGCGGAACGCGTGCGGCTCGGCGCGACGTCCGATCCGGGGCCGGTCGAGCCCCCGTCGGAGGAGGGTCCGGCCAAGCACTGCTGGGTCGCCGACGCGATCGACCGACACGGCGTGAAGCGGCCGGGGCTGCTCGTGGAGTGGCGCCAGGCGCCGGTCGGCTGGGAGGGGCGCGTGCTCTACGCCGCGATGCTGCGCCCGGGGGAGTGGGCCGTGGTCGAGGAGTGGCTGCCGGCCGAGCTGCTGACGCCGCGCTGAGCGACGCCCCGTAGCCTCGGCACGTGGTCGCTGATGCCGAGATCGTGCCGGAGGGTCCGACGTCCTTCGTCGTCCGGGTGGGCGGCACCGACCAGTCCCACGTCGACCTCGCGGACCCGACCCGGCTGGTCTTCGACTACGTCCGGCGGATGGCCGACGTGGTCGACGCACACCGCCCCGTCAGCGAACCGATGTCGGTCGTGCACATCGGAGGGGCCGGCCTGACGCTGGCGCGCTACGTCGCCGCGACCCGTCCCCGCTCCGGGCAGATCGTGCTCGAGCCCGCCGAGGAGCTGACCGCGCTGGTCCGCGAGCGGCTACCGCTGCCGCGCCGCAGCGGCATCAAGGTGCGCCCCGTCGACGGAAGGGCCGGGCTGCCGGCCCTGCGCGACGCCTCCGCCGACCTCGTCGTGCTGGACGCCTACGCCGGCGCGCAGGTGCCCGGCGAGCTCGTCACGGTGGAGTGCTTCGCCGAGGTCGCCCGGGTGCTGGCGCCGGACGGGCTCTTCCTGCTCAACCTCGCCGACCGCGCGCCGTTCGCCTGGACCCGCCGGGTGGTGGCGGGGCTGCGGACCGACTTCGCGCACCTGCTGCTGAGCGCGGAGCCGGCCACCCTGCGCGCGCGCCGGTTCGGCAACCTGCTCGTGGTCGCCTCCCGCGCCGACGTGCCCGCGCTGGCCCTGCGCCGTCGGGCCGCCAGCTCGGAGCACCCCTACCGCGTGCTCGGCTCCGCCGAGCTCAGTGACTCCTTCGGGGGCGGCGCCCCGCTGCGCGACCAGGCGACGGAGCCCTCACCGGCGCCTACCCGCTGAGCCCTGCGGCACGACCGGTCGCAGTACGTCACCGACGTCGCATCCGGAGAGCGCCGACTCTTTCGAGCAGACACCTGAATGAGCCAGAGTCGGCGCTACCTCGCCCGCCGCCCGTCTACCCGCAAGTAACTGGAGGATCGCACGCGCCAGGTGCACGGGAATCTCCAGTTACCTGCCGGTCACCTGAGGGGGTCCACCGTTCGCAGGCCTCACCGGCGTACGGCCGTCCGATCCGGACACCCCCGTCAGCTCAGGCCAAACGGCGGGGTCACCATCCGCGCTCGCGCCACTCCTCCAGATGGGGTCGCTCTACGCCTAGGCGAGAGTCGTTGCCGTGGCCGGGGTAGAACCACGTGTCGTCGGGCAGTGTGCCGAAGATCTTGGTCTCCACCTCGTCGACGAGCTGGGCGAACGCGTCCGCGTCGCCGAAGGTGTTGCCGACCCCGCCGGGGAACAGCGAGTCGCCGGTGAACAGGTGCGGGTGCCCCTGCGGGTCGTCGTAGACCAGGGCGATCGAGCCGGGGGTGTGGCCGGCGATGGCGAGCACGCGCAGCGTCTGGTCGCCCACGCCGATGGTGTCGCCGTGTGCCACCCGGCGGGTCACCTCGACGCCGGTCTGCTCGGTGATCGCGTCCGCGTCGGGAGCCCCGGCCACCACGGCCGCGCCGGTGGCGGCGACCACGTCGGCCAGCGCGCGGTGGTGGTCCCAGTGCTGGTGCGTGGTGACCACGGCGCTCAGCCCGGCGTCCCCGATCAGCGGAAGCAGCCGCTCGGGCTCCGCCGCCGCGTCCACCAGCAGCTGCTCGCCGGTGGTCAGGCAGCGCAGCAGGTAGCAGTTGTTCGACATCTTCTCGTCGACCGCGAGCTTGGTGATGCTCAGGCCGGGGAGCTCGCGGGTGTCGGGGGAGCCCCCGGGGGTCACTTCGCCGGTGTACGTCGCCATGCGCCGATCCTAGGCAGGGTGCCGCCGCTGGTGCGGAGCGCAGCGCCGGCCGCGGACGGGTCGGCGCGCCCGGTCAGCCACCAGGCCAGCTCCGGCGCCCCGCCCGAGACCACCGGCCCCTCGCCCTCGCCCACCTGCCAGGTACGGCGCAGGTCGGTCGCCTCGATCCGGAACGGGCCGGACCCGGCGAGGTCCGCGGCCAGCTCGTCGAGCAGGCCGGTGAGGAAGTCGGTGGGCCACGCGCCCGGGCCGTAGTCGAGGCCGAGATCGGCATGGTGCACCTCGACCTCGCGCCGGCGCCCGGGGACGATCGCCGCGCCGGGGACCCGCGGCCCACCCGGCACCCGGGGCACTCCCGCGGCCCAGGCCTCGGCGGGCACCCGGGTCACGGCCTCGTGGAACAACGCCGACTCGGCGAGCAGGCGCGCACGCAGCGTGGCGGCATCGGCGGTGGCCAGTCCGTCGATGTCGGCGTCGCGCTGGGCGGCGGAGGCGTAGAACGCCACCTCCTCGCCGCGGGCGAGCCCGTCCAGCGCAGCGGCCAGACCCGCGGCGTTCAACGCGAGGTGGGCCACCACGTGGGCGCGCGACCACCCGGGCAGCACCGACGGCGCGCGCAGCTGCTCCTCGGAGAGCGCGTCCACGGAGCGGAGCAGCCGGCGAGTGGACTCCTGGCAGGCGGCCAATGCGTGGGCATCCATGAGTGACATTCAACACCCCGCGTGCGGGCATGGCGCGCCTCGTAGGATCGTTGACACGACAGGCGTGGCGGGTTGCACTCGACCCCGTGATGGCGAACACTTGTTCGAACCCGGCGCCGTGTGCTGCGCCCGTCGCGTCTCGTGACGCCGACCCGACCCCGACCCTAGGAATGCTGTGACCGACCAGATCCTCATCCGGGGTGCTCGTGAGCACAACCTCAAGGATGTCTCACTCGAGCTCCCGCGAGACTCGCTCATCGTGTTCACCGGACTGTCGGGGTCCGGCAAGTCGAGTCTCGCCTTCGACACGATCTTCGCGGAGGGCCAGCGCCGTTACGTCGAGTCCCTGTCGGCCTACGCCCGCCAGTTCCTCGGGCAGATGGACAAGCCCGACGTCGACTTCATCGAGGGGCTCTCACCCGCCGTCTCGATCGACCAGAAGTCGACGTCGAAGAACCCGCGCTCCACGGTCGGCACGATCACCGAGGTCTACGACTACCTGCGCCTGCTCTACGCCCGCGCCGGTCGCCCGCACTGCCCCACCTGCGGGGCGCCCATCGAGCGGCAGACGCCCCAGCAGATCGTGGACCGGATCCTCGACCTCGAGGAGGGGCGGCGGTTCCAGGTGCTCGCGCCGGTCATCCGCGGGCGCAAGGGCGAGTACGTCGAGCTGTTCAAGCAGCTGCAGACGCAGGGCTTCTCCCGCGCCCGGGTGAACGGCGAGACGCACGCGCTCGACGACCCGCCCAAGCTGGACAAGCAGAAGAAGCACACCATCGAGGTGGTCGTGGACCGCCTCGCGGTCAAGGAGTCCTCCAAGCGGCGGCTCACCGACTCCGTCGAGACCGCTCTCGGCCTGGCCAGCGGGCTGGTGGTCTTCGACTTCGTCGACCTGGACGCCAAGGACCCCGGCCGGGAGATGAAGTTCTCCGAGAAGATGTCGTGCCCCAACGACCACGCCATCGACACCGACGACCTCGAGCCCCGCTCGTTCTCCTTCAACTCCCCGTTCGGCGCCTGCACCGTGTGCCACGGCATCGGCACCCGGATGGAGGTCGACCCCGAGCTCGTCGTTCCGGACCCCTCGGCCACCCTCGGCGAGGGCGCCATCCAGCCGTGGAGCGGCGCCCACGTCGCGGACTACTTCCTGCGGATCCTCGGCGCCCTCGGCAACGAGTTGGGCTTCGACCTGAACACCCCCTGGGAGCAGCTCTCCGCCAAGGCGCAGAAGGCCGTGCTGGACGGTCACCCGACCAAGGTGCACGTGCGGCACCGCAACCGCTACGGCCGCGAGCGCTCCTACTACACCGAGTTCGAGGGCGTGCGCAGCTACATCGAGCGGCGCCACAACGAGGCGGAGACCGACACCAGCCGGGACCGCTTCGAGGGGTTCATGCGCGAGGTGCCCTGCCCGGCCTGCGGCGGCAGCCGGCTGCGTCCGGTCTCGATGGCGGTCACCCTGGGCGGCAAGAACATCGCCGAGGTGTGCCGGATGCCGATCAACGAGACCGCGGAGTTCCTGCGCGAGCTCGACCTGAGCGAGCGCGAGCGCCAGATCGGCGAGCGGGTGCTCAAGGAGATCCAGGAGCGCCTGAACTTCCTGCTCGACGTCGGCCTGGACTACCTGTCGCTGGACCGCCCCTCGGGCTCGCTGTCCGGCGGGGAGGCTCAGCGGATCCGGCTCGCCACCCAGATCGGCGCCGGGCTCGTCGGCGTCCTCTACGTCCTCGACGAGCCCTCGATCGGGCTGCACCAGCGCGACAACCAGCGACTCATCGAGACGCTGGTGCGGCTCAAGGAGCTGGGCAACACGCTGATCGTCGTCGAGCACGACGAGGACACCATCCGGGCCGCCGACTACGTCGTCGACATCGGCCCCGGGGCCGGGGAGCACGGCGGCCAGGTCGTCCACGCCGGCTCGGTGAAGGGGCTCTACGAGCACCCCGACTCGCTGACCGGGCAGTACCTCTCGGGGCGCCGCGAGATCGCGGTGCCGCAGATCCGACGGCCGAAGACCAAGGGCCGCGAGCTGACCGTGCACGGTGCTCGGGAGAACAACCTGCACGACGTCGACGTGTCGTTCCCGCTGGGCATGTTCGTCGCCGTCACCGGCGTCTCCGGGTCGGGCAAGTCCACGCTGGTCAACGACATCCTCTACACCGCGCTGGCCAAGCAGATCTACAACGCCCGCACCATCCCGGGCCGGCACCGCAAGATCACCGGCACCGAGCACATCGACAAGGTCATCCACGTCGACCAGTCGCCGATCGGCCGCACGCCGCGGTCCAACCCCGCGACGTACACCGGCGTCTTCGACCACGTCCGCAAGCTCTTCGCCTCCACCCCGGAGGCGAAGATGCGCGGCTACCTGCAGGGTCGGTTCTCGTTCAACGTCAAGGGTGGGCGCTGCGAGGCCTGCCACGGCGACGGCACCATCAAGATCGAGATGAACTTCCTGCCGGACGTCTACGTCCCCTGCGAGGTCTGCCACGGGGCGCGCTACAACCGCGAGACCCTCGAGGTGCACTACAAGGGCAAGACCATCGCCGAGGTCCTCGACATGCCGATCGAGGAGGCGGTCGACTTCTTCGGTGCGGTGCCCGCGATCGCACGCCACCTGAAGACCCTGGTCGAGGTGGGCCTGGGCTACGTGCGCCTCGGCCAGCCCGCGACCACCCTGTCGGGCGGCGAGGCGCAGCGGGTCAAGCTCGCCGCCGAGCTGCAGAAGCGCTCCACCGGACGCACCGTCTACGTGCTCGACGAGCCGACCACCGGCCTGCACTTCGAGGACATCCGCAAGCTGCTGCTGGTGCTGGGCCGACTGGTCGACCAGGGCAACACCGTGCTGGTCATCGAGCACAACCTCGACGTGATCAAGACCGCCGACTGGCTCGTCGACATGGGCCCCGAGGGCGGTTCGCGCGGCGGCATGGTCGTCGCCGAGGGCACCCCGGAGGAGGTCGCCGCGCACCCGGACAGCCACACCGGCCGATACCTGGCGCCGCTGCTCGAGGGGCGTCACGCCACCGCCTCCGAGGCGGTGGACGCGCCGGCGCCCGTGGTGAAGGTGACCAAGGCCGCGGCCAAGCGCGCGGCCGCGCTGGAGCGCGCCGAGAAGGCCGCGGCCAAGAAGGCGGCTGCGGAGAAGAAGCCGGCGAAGAAGGCGGCCGCCAAGAAGGCCGCCGCACCCCGGAAGGCGGCGCGCAAGACGGTGGCGCCGAAGGGCTGAGCGGCGTGACTAGGCTGCGGTGCGAGGTACGTCAGATGAGGAGTGCAGGATGACCCACGAGTTCCAGCCCAGCCGCAGGATCGTCTTCCACGGGTTGGGGGCACTGGCCGTGGCGGCAGCGCTCGCCGGCTGCGCGGGTGGTGACGACTCCGAGCCGGGCGCCGGCTCGAAGGAGGACGGCGGCTCCTCGGGCGGGGCGAGCTCCTCGGGCGGCGGGAGCGCGGCGGCAGGCGAGTCGCTGGCCACCACCGACGAGGTTCCGGTCGAGGGCGGTGTGATCCTGGTCGGCGCCAAGATCGTGGTGACCCAGCCCAGCGAGGGCGAGTTCAAGGCCTTCTCCGCGATCTGCCCGCACCAGGGACAACTGGTCACCGACGCCGGTGACGGCACGATCGTGTGCTCCTACCACGGCAGCGAGTACGACGCCGCCACCGGCGACGTCACCCAGGGCCCGGCCACCACCGGGCTGACGCCGGTGGAGATCAAGGTCGAGGGCGACCGGATCCTGCTGGTCTGAGCACCGACGGCGGCTGCGGCGCCGACGGGGACGGCGGCGTCGGACGCTGAGCCGAGGTCCGGCAGGCGAGCCGCCACCGGGCGTCGCGCGGGCTCGGGCGGCGGTCCAGCCTGCGGTCGAGCAGCTCGCGCGCCTCGTCGTAGCGGCCCGCCCGCAGCAGGGCGAGGATCCGCGTCTCCTCGAGGATCTCGCGCTGGGCGTCGGAGCCGCCGAGGCGCCAGCTCACCGCGCTCAGCCGGGCCAGGCCGTCGGCCGCCTGTGAGGGCTGCCCGCGGTGCAGGGCGAGCAGGGCGCGTGCCAGTGGAGCCACCACCTCGCGGTGGGTCGGGTGCGCGTGGGCGGCGCTGCGCGCGGCGAGCCGCTCGAGTCCGCAGCCGTCGCCGAGGGCGAGCAGCGCCACCGCGGCGTGCATCGCCACGAACGGCGTCGCCGGCCGCGCGAGCACCTCAGGGCCGACCGCCGCCGCGACGTCGTCGAGCGAGGGGACGTCCTCGGCCCCCGGAGTGAGCGCCCAGCGCCACACCAGCGACCCGGTGTCCACCAACGCCCGGCAGCCCGGAGCGCTCGACGGGGTCAGCTGGGAGCGGTGGCGAGCCCGGACCGCCGGCAGGTCTCCCAGCGACAGCTCGTGCAGCGCGGCGTGCCAGGAGAAGTGGCTGCGTCCGTCGCTGCCGGCGCCGTGCGTGCTCACCCAGTCGTCCATCCAGGCCAGGCCGGCGCCGTGGTCACCGGTCTCGTAGTGCGCGTGGGCCCGGGCGTGCGCCGAGTGCCCGGCGGTGGGCTCGACCGCGAGCGAGCAGTTCGCCAGGTCCATCGCCTCGTCGTGGCGGCCCTGCTCCTGGCGGACGAAGGCCAGCATCCCGGCGAACCACCAGTCGTCGCCGTAGGCGTCGGCGGCGCCCTCCACGAGGCGCCACGCCTCGGCCGGCACCTCGGTCGCCCCGGAGAACGCGATCGTCGGCACCGCCACCGACAGCAGCAGCGCGTCGCGCGGACAGTCGCGGACCTGCGCCAGCAGGGGAGCGGAGTCACCCCGGACATGGGCGATCACCGCCTGCACGTGGCGCCGCTCGCGCTCGGTGGCCCGGCGCGCGTGCAGCTCCGCGTCGCGCAGCCGGGCCGTCACGTCGACCGGCACGCACATCTCGTAGCCGAGCAGGGCCAGGGTGGAGTGCGCCAGGGCGAAGGTGGGATCCAGGGCCAGCGCCTCGGCGATCGACCCGGCGGCTCCGTTGCGCAGGCGCAGCACCTGCGAGAGCCCGCGGTTGTACGCCGCGGCCGCCTCGCGGCTGGTGGTCTGGGGGAGCCCGTACAGGTCGTGATGCCGCATGTAAGTACAGTAAGCCAGTAAACAACGATTCGTTGGCATCTCGGCCGGGTGCGGGTCGCGGCCCTGTCCCCGCCGCCCCGTAGGGTTGTCGGGTGACGCCCGCTCGACCCTCCCCACGCTCCCGGGGACCGCTCTCCTACCGTCCGGAGCCGGGGTCGATCCCCACCCAGCCGGGCGTCTACCGGTTCCGGGACCCGCGTGGGCGGGTGATCTACGTGGGCAAGGCCAAGAACCTGCGCGCCCGGCTCTCGTCGTACTTCCAGGACATCGGGGGCCTGCACCCGCGCACCGCCACCATGGTCACCACCGCGGCCAGCGTGGAGTGGACGGTGGTCAACACCGAGGTCGAGGCGCTGCAGCTGGAGTACTCCTGGATCAAGGAGTACGACCCGCGCTTCAACGTGAAGTACCGCGACGACAAGTCCTACCCGTGGCTCGCCGTGACCGTCGGCGAGGAGTTCCCGCGGGTGATGGTCGGCCGCGGCGCCAAGAAGAAGGGCACCCGCTACTTCGGCCCCTACAGCCACGCCTGGGCGATCCGCGAGACCGTGGACCTGCTGCTGCGGGTCTTCCCGATGCGCTCGTGCTCGACCGGCGTGTTCAAGCGCTCCGCGCAGATCGGGCGCCCCTGCCTGCTGGGCTACATCGACAAGTGCTCGGCGCCGTGCGTGGGCAACGTCAGCGCCGAGGAGCACCGACGGATCGTCGAGGACTTCTGCGACTTCATGGGCGGGCAGACCACGGCGTTCGTGCGGCGCGTCGAGAAGGAGATGTACGCCGCCTCCGAGGCGCTCGACTTCGAGAAGGCGGCCCGCCTGCGCGACGACCTCGGGGCGCTGAACCGGGCCCTGGAGAAGCAGGCCGTGGTGCTCGGCGACGGCACCGACGCCGACGTGATCGCGTTCGCCCAGGACCCCCTCGAGGTCGCGGTCCAGATCTTCTACGTGCGCGGTGGGCGCATCCGGGGTCAGCGCGGGTGGGTGGCCGACCGGGTCGAGGAGGGCGAGACGCCCGAGCTGGTCGAGAACTTCCTGCTCCAGCTCTACGCCGGCGACGCCGGCGACGCGATCCCGCGCGAGGTGCTGGTGCCGGCGCTGCCGCCCGACGTGGAGACCCTCGAGCAGCTGCTCGGGGAGCTGCGGGGCAGCCGCGTCGCGATCCGGGTGCCGCAGCGCGGGGACAAGAAGTCGCTGCAGGAGACGGTGGCGCGCAACGCCGAGCATGCCCTGAACCTGCACCGCACCAAGCGGGCCAGCGACCTGACCACCCGCAACCGGGCGCTGGAGGAGATCCAGCAGGCGCTGGAGCTCGACGAGGTGCCGCTGCGCATCGAGTGCTACGACGTGTCGAACCTGCAGGGCACCGAGGTCGTCGCCTCGATGGTCGTCTTCGAGGACGGGCTCGCCCGCAAGGGGGAGTACCGACGCTTCGTGATCCGCGGAGTGGAGGGGCAGAACGACGTCGCCTCGATGCACGAGGTGATCACCCGGCGCTTCCGTCGCCTCCTCGACGACCAGGCCAAGACCGGCGAGGTGACGACCGGGGGTGAGGTCGCGGCGGAGTCGGGGCCGATGCTGGTCGATCCCGACACGGGCCGGCCGCGCAAGTTCGCCTACGTGCCCGGGCTGGTCGTCGTGGATGGTGGCCCGCCGCAGGTGACGGCCGCCCAGCGGGCCCTCGCGGAGCTCGGCATCGACGACATCCCGGTGTGCGGGCTCGCGAAGCGGCTCGAGGAGGTGTGGGTCCCCGGGGAGGAGGATCCGGTGATCCTGCCGCGCTCGAGCGAGGGCCTGTACCTGCTGCAGCGCATCCGCGACGAGGCGCACCGCTTCGCCATCAACCACCACCGCGGGCGCCGCTCCAAGACGATGGTCGAGAGCGCCCTGGACGGGGTGCCCGGGCTGGGTGAGGTGCGCCGCAAGACGCTGCTCAAGCACTTCGGCTCGCTGCGCAAGCTCAAGGGCGCCACCCTCGAGGAGATCGCCGCGGTCCCGGGCATCGGGCCGCGCACGGCGACCGCGATCAAGGAAGCCGTCACGCAGCCGGCGCCGACCGGCCAGACTGTCCGCATCAACACCGCAACCGGCGAGATCGAGGAGGACTGATGACCCCGACCAGCGAGGCAGCCAGCGAGGTGCCGCGGGACCCGGCGCCGGCCACGGCGGGGGAGCTGGTGATCGTCACCGGGATGACCGGCGCCGGGCGCAGCACCGCCGCCAAGGAGCTGGAGGACCTCGGCTTCTTCGTCGTCGACAACCTGCCCCCGCGCCTGCTCAAGGACGTCGTGGAGCTGGTCGACGAGAGCCGGGGGAGCACCCAGCCCATCGCGGTGGTCGTCGACGTGCGCTCGGGGTCGTTCTTCGGGTCGCTGCAGTCGATCCTGGCGCGCTCCGCGACCGGACGGCGCACGACCCTGCTCTTCCTCGAGGCCACCGACGAGGTCCTCGTGCGACGCCAGGAGGCGGCGCGCCGCCCGCACCCGCTCCAGGCCGAGGGGCGCCTGCTCGACGGGCTGCAGCGCGAGCGCGTCGTACTGGCCGATCTGCGCAGCAACGCCGACCTGGTGATCGACACCAGCAGCCTCAACGTGCACCAGCTCACCGACCGGGTGGCCGAGGCCTTCGGGACCCCGGACGCCACCCGGCTCAAGGTCAACGTGATCAGCTTCGGCTTCAAGTACGGCATCCCGGTCGACGCGGACTTCGTCGCGGACATGCGCTTCCTGCCCAACCCGCACTGGGTCCCCGAGCTGCGTCCGCGTTCGGGTCGCGACAGCGAGGTGGCCGACTACGTGAAGAGCCGGGACGGCGCGCAGGAGTTCCTCGACCAGTTCGTGCCGCTGCTGCACACCGTGACCGCCGGCTACCTCACCGAGGGCAAGCGCTTCATGCGCGTCGCGATCGGCTGCACCGGTGGCAAGCACCGCAGCGTGGCGATGTCCGAGGAGATCGCGTCCCGGCTGACCGAGGCCGGTATCGAGGCGCGTGCCACCCACCGTGACCTCGGGCGGGAGTGACCTTGCCGGACTCCGCACCGACCGCAGGCACCTCGGTGGTGGCTCTCGGCGGTGGGCACGGGCTGCACGCCTCGCTCTCGTCGCTGCGCCGGGTCGTCGACGACCTCACCGCGATCGTCACGGTGGCCGACAACGGCGGCTCCTCGGGGCGGTTGCGCGGGGAGTTCGGCGTCCTGCCGCCCGGCGACCTCCGGATGGCCCTCGCCGCCCTCTGCGGTGACGACGACTGGGGCCAGACCTGGTCGAAGGTGCTCCAGCACCGCTTCGCCGGCGACGGCGAGATGCACGGCCACGTGGTCGGGAACCTGCTGATCGTCGGGCTCTGGGAGCTGCTCGGCGACCACGTGCAGGCGCTCGCGCTGGTGGCCCGGCTCCTCGGTGCCCAGGGGCGGGTGCTGCCGATGTCCATCTCCCCGCTCGACATCACCGCCGACGTGCGTGGGATCGACCCCGGCGACGCCCAGGCCCTGACCCGGGTCCGGGGGCAGGTCGAGGTGGCCACGACGGACGGCACGATCGTCGGCATCCAGCTCGACCCGCCCGACCCGGCGGCCTGCCCCGAGGCGGTCGAGGCCATCCTCTCGGCCGACTGGGTGGTGCTGGGCCCGGGCTCCTGGTACACCTCGGTCATCCCGCACCTGCTGGTGCCCTCGCTGCGCGACGCGCTGGTGGCCACCGAGGCGAGGCTGCTGGTGGTGCTCAACCTCGAGGGCCAGCAGGGGGAGACGCTCGGCTACGCGCCGGAGGACCATCTCGCGGCCCTGCTCGAGCACGCGCCGCAGCTGCGCATCGACACCGTCCTGGCCGATCGCGCAGCGGTGCCGGACCCGCATACCCTCGAGCAGGTGGTGGCCTCCGCCGGAGGCAGACTGGTGCTCGACGACGTGGCCCGCTGTGACGGCACGGCCCGCCACGATCCGGTCCGACTCGCCGCGGCGTACGACCGGATCCTGAGGTGTGGCTGACCCCCGCGGCGGGCTCGGCCGGACACGGACGGAATTGACGGACATGGGAGGATCTCGGGCATGGCGATGACAGCACAGGTGAAGGCAGAGCTGTCGAGCACTCCGATCACGAAGACCTGCTGCCGCAAGGCCGAGGTCGCCTCCCTGCTCCGCTTCGCAGGCGGCCTGCACATCGTCAGCGGCAGGATCGTGGTCGAGGCCGAGCTCGACACCGGCGCGGCCGCGCGACGTCTGCGCAAGGACATCGCCGAGGTCTTCGGCCACCAGTCCGACGTGGCGGTCGTGCAGGGCAACGGCATCCGCAAGGGCACCCGCTACATCGTGCGGGTGATCCGGGACGGGGAGTCGCTGGCCCGCCAGACCGGCCTGCTCGACGTGCGCGGTCGACCCGTGCGGGGGCTGCCGCCGCAGGTGGTCTCCGGGGGCGGTTGCGACGCCGTGGCCGCCTGGCGCGGAGCGTTCCTGGCCCACGGCTCGCTCACCGAGCCGGGGCGCTCCTCCGCGCTGGAGGTGACCTGCCCCGGCCCCGAGGCCGCGCTCGCGCTGGTGGGCGTCGCCCGTCGGCTGGGGATCCAGGCCAAGGCCCGCGAGGTGCGCGGCGTGGACCGCGTGGTGATCCGCGACGGCGACGCGATCGGGGCCCTGCTCACCCGGCTCGGCGCGCACGAGTCGCTGATGGCCTGGGAGGAGCGTCGGATGCGGCGCGAGGTCCGCGCCACGGCCAACCGGCTGGCGAACTTCGACGACGCCAACCTGCGCCGTTCCGCGCGCGCCGCGGTCGCCGCGGGCGCCCGCGTCGAGCGCGCCATGGAGATCCTCGGCGAGGAGGTCCCCGACCACCTGCGGATGGCCGGTCATCTGCGTCTGGAGCACAAGCAGGCCTCGCTCGAGGAGCTCGGGCAGCTGCACGAGCCGGTGCTCACCAAGGACGCCATCGCCGGTCGGATCCGTCGACTGCTCGCGATGGCGGACAAGCGCGCCGAGGAGCTCGGCATCCCCGACACGGAGTCGTCGCTGACCCCCGACATGCTCGCTGAGGACGTCTGACCCCCTCGGCAGGGACCTCTGGCAGGTATTGGCCTGCTCAACGTCTCGCAGCCCCCGCGCGGGAGCGTGACGTGGGTCGCGCGGGGTAGGGTTTTCCATGGCGCAGAACCCGGGTGCTCTCTGAGCGCTCGGCTCCAGTCGACAACGCACAGAGGAGTCCTCAAAAGTGACGGTTCGTGTAGGCATCAACGGGTTCGGCCGCATCGGCCGCAATTTCTTCCGTGCAGTGCGCGCTTCGGGCGCTGACATCGAGATCGTGGGGGTGAACGACCTCACCGACAACGCGTCGCTCGCTCACCTGCTGAAGTACGACTCGATCCTCGGTCGCCTCGACGCGGAGGTCTCCTCCACCGAGACCTCGATCAAGGTGGGTGACCAGGAGATCGCCACGTTCTCCGAGCGCGACCCCGCCAACCTGAAGTGGGGCGAGCTGAACGTCGACGTCGTCATCGAGTCGACCGGCTTCTTCACCGACGCGACCAAGGCCAAGGCGCACATCGACGCGGGCGCCAAGAAGGTCATCATCTCGGCCCCCGCCAAGAACGAGGACATCACGGTCGTGATGGGTGTCAACCACACCGACTACGACCCGGCCCAGCACCACGTCATCTCAAACGCCTCGTGCACGACGAACTGCCTGGCGCCGATGGCCAAGGCGCTCCACGACGAGCTCGGCATCGTCAAGGGCCTGATGACCACGGTCCACGCGTACACCGCGGACCAGAACCTGCTCGACAACATCCACCGCGACCCGCGTCGTGCCCGCGCCGCCGCGCTCAACGTGGTGCCCACCTCGACCGGTGCCGCGAAGGCCATCGCCCTGGTCATGCCCGAGCTCAAGGGCAAGCTCGACGGCTACGCACTGCGCGTCCCGGTCCCGACCGGCTCCGCCACCGACCTGACCTTCGAGGCGGGTCGCGAGACCACCGTCGAGGAGGTCAACGCGATCGTCCAGGCCGCCGCGGAGGGCGCCCTCAAGGGCTTCCTGAAGTACTCGACCGACCCGATCGTGTCCTCGGACATCGTCACCGACCCGGCGTCGTGCATCTTCGACGCGCCGCTGACCAAGGTCATCGGCAACCAGGTGAAGGTCGTCGGCTGGTACGACAACGAGTGGGGCTACTCCAACCGCCTCGTGGACCTCATCGGCTACATCGGTGAGAGCCTCTGATCGTGCCTGACTCCAGCGCAGGTCTGGCGGCCCTCGGCGACGTACGAGGCAAGCGCGTCCTGGTCCGCTCGGACCTGAACGTGCCCCTCAAGGGGACGACCATCACCGACGACGGCCGGATCCGAGCCAGCGTCCCCACCATCCGGACGCTGGCCGAGGCCGGCGCCCGGGTGGTGGTGGTCGCCCACCTCGGCCGGCCCAAGGGTGCGCCCGACCCGGCGTACTCCCTGCGGCCGGTGGCCGCCCGGCTCGGCGAGCTCCTCGGCAAGGACGTCGCGTTCGCCACCGACACCGTCGGCGACAGCGCCCGCGAGACCGTCGCCGCGCTCGGTGACGGCGACGTCGCCGTGCTGGAGAACGTCCGGTTCAACCCCGGTGAGACCAGCAAGGACGAGGCCGAGCGGGGGGCATTCGCCGACCAGCTCGCCGCGCTCGCCGACGCCTTCGTCTCCGACGGCTTCGGGGTGGTGCACCGCAAGCAGGCCTCGGTGTACGACGTGGCGCAGCGGCTGCCGCACGCGATGGGCAACCTGGTGGCGACCGAGATCGACGTGCTGCGTCGTCTCACCGTCGACCCCGCGCGGCCCTACGTCGTGGTGCTCGGCGGGTCGAAGGTCTCCGACAAGCTGGGGGTCATCGACCACCTGCTGGAGAAGGCCGACAAGCTGCTGATCGGCGGCGGCATGGTCTTCACCTTCCTCAAGGCCCAGGGCCACGAGGTCGGGCAGAGCCTCCTCGAGGAGGACCAGCTCGACGCCTGTCGTGCCTACCTCGACCGGGCCCGCGAGTCCGGCGTCGAGATCGTGCTGCCCACCGACATCGTCGTGGACCACACGTTCCCGACCGGCGACACCACGCCCGACCCGATCGTCGTGCCGGCCTCGAACATCCCGGCCGACACGCTGGGTCTCGACATCGGTCCCGACTCCGGGGTGGCCTTCGCGGCTGCGCTGGCCAACGCCAAGACGGTGTTCTGGAACGGCCCGATGGGTGTGTTCGAGGTCGACGAGTTCGCCGCCGGCACCCGCGCGGTGGCCGAGGCCCTCACCAAGGTGGACGGGCTCTCGGTCGTGGGCGGAGGCGACTCCGCCGCGGCCGTGCGCAAGCTCGGCTTCGAGGACAGCGCCTTCGGGCACATCTCCACCGGCGGCGGTGCCAGCCTGGAGTACCTCGAGGGCAAGGAGCTGCCCGGCATCTCCGTCCTGGAGAGCTGAGCGCCCAGCACCTCGCTCGCGCGTCCCGGGACCCTGTCCCGGGACGCGCGGCGGGGGGCCCCAGGCCCACCCGTTCCCCCCCACCTCGCCCCGGCGGCGACCAACCCCCCACCAAAAGACCCCCCCCGCCCAAAAAAAACACACCCCACCGATGGAGGGCAACCGGAAAAG
>NZ_JCBAJY010000015.1:0-54175 GCF_059766615.1 Nocardioides sp. Z43_10
AGGACGCCGCCGGACAACACTTCAACGTAGAGGCCATCACAGACCCCCGGGTCAGTGATGGCCTCTACGTGCATTTACGCCCGTGAGGCGCTGAGTGCCGACGAGCGCGGTCGTGTAGGTGAACTCGCCCAGCTCGATGGTCTCGCCGCCGGGGGAACGTGACGGCGAGTTGCGCGGGGTCAAGCGGTTGTCGTTCACCGCGTCCACCTGTGTCGTTACATGTGGAGGTGTACGCGTGCCCGTAGAACGCCAGGGTCTTCCCGGGGCGGATGCTCGCATCTGGGGCAGGGATGGCGCCGGGTGGTGAGCCGGCGGCGTCGTCTCGAGCCATGGTCCCGAGCCCCCACCGCTCGAGGCATGGTCTTCTCCTCCGAGCCGTCGTGCCCCCAGGCGCCAAGGAGAAGTCCCGTCCACGCCGGCGCGCCCCTCGTCGTTCTGCTCCAGAGAGTCACAATTGGTCGACGTTTCGTCACCGGGCGGGTTCTCCGGGCACCGAGGGCGGCGGAGGCGTGATGGGTCGCCGATTGGGCAGAAACGGCATGTCCAGACGCGGAATGGCGTCCGTTGGGGACCAAACGGCGGCCTTGGCGGCGGCCTTGGCGGCGGCCTTGGCGGCCTTGGGCGGGCGGTTTTGGCGGCGGGCTGAGGCTCAGCGGCCGGCGGTCTCGTCACGGATCGAGCGCATCAGCACGCCGAGGCTGGGTTTGGGCTGGAACGACGTCGCCTTCTCGGGGAGCAGGCGCTGGTCGGAGACGATCTCGCTGACGAGGTCGAAGTCAGGGGCCGGCATCAGCACGGCAAGGCCACGCTCGCTGCTGGTGCGGGCCAGGGCCTGCTCCACCGAGTGGTGGTACGACATTCGCGGCACCCCTGCGACCAGCGCCGGGAGCACCTGCTGGTGCAGCACCTCCACGGCGCCGCGGGACGAGCCGGGCTGCGGGCGCAGTCGTAGAGCCCCCCAGCGCTTCCCGTCGGAGACCACCAGGGAGGCGGGGGAGAGGGCGGTGACGGCGGCCAGCTCGTCACAGATGACGAGGTCGAGGCCCGCCGTGCGCGCCGCGTCGGCCAGGTGGTCGAACGTGACGCCCTGCAGGTGTCGGTGGATGGGCCCGAGGAACAGCGGGCTCTCGTCCTGGTCGACCAGCATCGCCAGCCCCCGGTCCCACGGGGTGCTTGGATGCTGCTGCTGCAGGCGCAGGTACGCCGCATAGCGGTGGTGCCCGTCCGCGATCAGGGCGTGCGAGCGGGCCAGTGCCGAGGTGATCGTCTGCAGCGTCCCGGAGTCCCGGATGGCCCAGATCCGGTGCTGCTGATCGGCCCGGTCCACGAAGGAGTGATCCGGTGCGGCGCTGGCCTGGATGCGGCGCATCACGTTGCGCACGGCGAGCGGGCCGCGGTGCACCAGCAGGATCGGGGCCGGGTTGAGCTGCATCTCGTACATGCGCTCGGCCAGCTCACAGACCTGCTCGGGGTGGATGCCCTCGTGCGGGAGGATGGCGCGCTCGCGGCCGGTGCCCTCGCCGTGCGAGAGGTCGACGGCCCCCACCAGCCCCCGGACCGTGAGGCCCCCCGCCGTGTACTCGTGCAGGTAGAGCGCCGGCACCGGGTCGTGGCGCAGTCGGCCCTCCTGCTCCCAGCGCGCGAGGCGCTGCCCGACCGCGCGATAAGGTCGCGCGAACGCCCGCGCTGCGGCGGGGTCCCCGATCCGGGTCTGGTCCAGGATCAGGGCGCGGAAGGGGAACAGTCGCAGCGGCGTCGCCACGAAAGGCGGGCGCACCACACTGCTCGACTCCATCGGTGCATCGTATTGCGCCGGACCAACCTACGAAGGAGAGGGATGTCGTTGCTGGGCTCGTCGCGTGAGGCGCTCACCGCCACCTACGACCTCGCCATGCTGGATCTGGACGGGGTCGTCTACGTCGGTCCCGACGCGGTGCCCGGCGCTGCGGGCAGCCTGTCGGCCGCGCGTGAGGCCGGGATGCGGCTCGCGTTCATCACCAACAACGCCTCGCGTCCTCCCGAGGTCGTGGCCGAGCACCTCGCTGAGCTGGGCATCCCGGCCGGTCCCGAGGACGTGGTCACCTCGGCCCAGGCCGCCGCCCGGGTCCTGCGCGAACGGCTCGGCGCCGGCGGCCGGGTGCTGCTCCTGGGGGGCCAGGGGCTCGAGGACGCCCTGCGCGCCGAGGGCCTCGAGCCGGTCGGGAGCGTCACCGACGAGCCCGACGCGGTGGTGACCGGCTTCGGTCCGCAGGTGCTGTGGCGCGAGATCATGGAGGCCGCGGTGGCGATCCGCAACGGGCTGTGGTGGGTCGCCAGCAACACCGACCTGACCTTCCCCACCGGCGCCGGCCTGGCGCCGGGGCACGGGGTGCTGGTGCGGATGCTCGAGGGCTTCACCGAGGTGGCGCCCGTGGTGGCAGGCAAACCGCAGCGCCCCCTGCTCGACGAGACCGTGCGCCGGATGGACGCCGTACGCCCGTTGATGGTCGGGGACCGCCTCGACACCGACATCGAGGGCGCCACGGCCGCCGGCATCGACTCGCTGCTCGTGCTGACCGGGGTGACCGGCCTCAGCGAGCTCGTCGCCGCGCCACCGACGCTGCGACCCACCTATCTCGCGCCGGGTCTGGACGGACTCCTCGAGGCGCACCGGACCCCCGACCTCACCTCCGACGGTGTCCAGCAGCGCGGCTGGACGGCCCGCGTCGACGCCGGGCGGCTGACGGTGCACGGCAGCGGGGACCCGACCGCGTGGTGGCAGGCGGTCGCGGTCGCGGCCTGGCGCCACCTCGACGAGACGGGGGTGGTGGTCGACACGTCCGGGCTCGTCCCGCCCTCGGCCGAGGAGCCGACGGCGAGCGGTAGCCTCGGGGCATGAGTGAGTCCCACGAGCTCGGCGTCTCGGATCCGGGCGCCCCGAGCGCCCCGAGCGCCACGACCGGCGTCGCCGCCGTCGATGCCGTCCTGGACTCCCTGGACGGGATCGACGCGCTGCCCCTCTCCGAGCACGTGGCGCTCTACGAGTCCGCCCACCAGCGCCTGCGTCAGGCCCTCGACACCCGCCCCCAGCTGCCTCGCCCGGGCCGCCCGGCCGGGAGCTGAGCGGTGCCTCCCCGTCGACTCCGCCTGGACGCCGAGCTGGTCCGGCGCGGCCTGGCCCGCTCGCGCGAGCACGCCAGCGAGCTGGTCGCCGCGCGCCGGGTGAAGGTAGCCGGAGCCTTCGCGAGCAAGCCGGCCACGGGCGTCACCACCGACGTCGCCCTCGTCGTGCTCGACGACCCCGAGCGCCCCGACTACGTCTCCCGCGGAGGGCACAAGCTCGCCGGCGCCCTGGCCGCGTTCGCCGAGCAGGGCCTCACCGTCCGCGGACGCAGGTGCCTGGACGCCGGAGCCTCCACCGGCGGCTTCACCGACGTGCTGCTGCGCCTGGGCGCGGCCGAGGTGGTGGCCGTCGACGTCGGGTACGGCCAGCTCGCCTGGCGCCTGCAGCAGGACGAGCGGGTCCAGGTGCACGACCGCACGAACATCCGCGACCTCAGCGTCGAGACCATCGGCGGCCCCGTCGACCTGGTCGTGGGCGACCTCTCCTTCATCTCCCTCGAGCTGGTCCTCGACGCGCTCATCGGCGCCACCAAGCCCGAGGGCGACCTGGCGCTGATGGTGAAGCCGCAGTTCGAGGTCGGCAAGGACCGGGTCGGCAAGGGCGGCGTGGTGCGCGACCTCGCCCTGCGCGCCGAGGCCGTCACCGCGATCGCCGACAGCGCTGCGCGCCGGGGCTGGGGGGCCCGTGCGGTGGTGACCAGCCCGCTGCCCGGCCCCTCGGGCAACGTCGAGTTCTTCCTGTGGCTGCGCGCGGGACCGGCGCTGATCGGCGCCGAGGAGATCACCGCGGAGGTGCAACGCTCGGCGTCGCTGGGGGTCTCGGGTGAGAGGGTGGACACGTGACCGCGCCCATGCCCAGCCGCCGTGTCCTCCTGCTCGCCCACACCGGACGGGAGGAGGCCCGCGAGGTCGCGCGGGCCTTCTGCAAGTCCCTGGTCGAGAACGGGATCGTGGTCCGCCTGCTCGCCCACGAGGCGCCCGACCTCGGGTTCTACTCGGGCGCGGACCGGGAATCGCCCGACTCGCTGATCGAGGTGGCCGACGAGGAGCACGGCGACCCGGTCGAGGGCTGTGAGCTGGTGGTGGTGATCGGCGGCGACGGGACGATCCTGCGCGCCTCGGAGATGACCCACGAGAGCGGCACACCCGTGCTCGGGGTCAACCTGGGGCACGTCGGCTTCCTGGCCGAGGCGGAGTCCGACGACATGGAGCTGACGATCGACGCGATCGTGCACCGCCGCTACACCGCCGAGGACCGGATGACGCTCGACGTGTCTGTCTACCGCGACAAGGAGCTGATCGCGCAGACCTGGGCGCTCAACGAGGCGAGCGTGGAGAAGGCCGCTCGCCAGCGGATGCTCGAGGTGGTCGTCGAGATCGACGGGCGTCCGCTCTCGCGCTGGGGCTGCGACGGGGTGGTCTGCGCGACCCCCACCGGCTCGACCGCCTACAACTTCAGCGCCGGGGGACCCGTGGTCTGGCCGGGCGTCGAGGCGCTGCTGATGGTCCCGATCAGCGCGCACGCGCTCTTCGCCCGACCGATGGTGGTCGCCCCCACCTCGGTGCTGGCGGTCGAGGTGCTGGCGCAGACCGAGGGCGCCGGCGTGCTGTGGTGCGACGGCAGGCGCACGGTGGAGCTTCCCCCCGGCGCTCGCATCGAGGTACGGCGCGGGCAGCGCCCGGTCCGGTTGGTCCGGCTGCACCAGGCACCCTTCACCGACCGGCTGGTCGCCAAGTTCGGTCTCTCGGTCGAGGGCTGGCGCGGCGCGGCGGAGCGCCGGCGCCGGGTGAGCGGGGGACAGGCGTGATCGAGGAGATCCGGATCAGCTCGCTGGGGGTCATCGAGTCCTCCACGCTCGAGCTGGGGCCGGGCCTGACCGTGATCAGCGGCGAGACCGGGGCCGGCAAGACCATGATCGTCACCGCATTGACGCTGCTGCTCGGCGGTCGCGCCGACAGCGGCGCGGTGCGCTCCGGAGCGCGCGGCGCCCGGGTCGAGGGCGTGGTGCGGGCCGAGGCGCTGCCCGACTTCGTCGCCCGCGTCGAGGAGGCCGGCGGGGAGGTCGAGGACGGCCTGGTCGTGCTGGCGCGCAACCTGTCGGCCGAAGGGCGCTCGCGCGCGTTCGTCGGCGGCGCCTCGGTACCGGCGGCGACCCTGGCCGAGGTGGCCGAGCCACTGGTCGCGGTGCACGGGCAGTCCGACCAGCACCGGCTGCTGCGCGGCTCCGCCCAGCGCACCGCCCTCGACCGGTTCGGGGGCACCGAGATCGCCGGGCTGTCTCAGCGCTACGCCGGCCTCCACACCGAGCTGCTGGCCACCGAGCGCGAGCTGGAGGAGGTCGTCGCCACCGCGCGCGAGCGGGCGCGCGAGGCCGACCTGCTCCGGTTCGGGCTGGAGGAGATCGAGCGGGTCGCGCCCGAGCCCGGTGAGGACACCGCGCTCGCCGCGGAGGAGAACCGGCTCGGCTTCGCCGACACCCTGCGCACCGCCGCCGAGCAGGCCCGTGAGGCGCTCTCCAGTGAGAGCGGCGCCCCGGACGCGCTGGGCGCCGCCTCGGTGGCGCGCAACCTGCTCGAGGGCGTGCGCGAGCACGACGGCGAGGCCGCCGAGCTCGCCGACCGGCTCGCGGAGGTCAGCTACCTGCTCTCCGACGTCGCCGCCGACGTCGCGTCCTACGCCGCGCGCATCGAGAGCGACCCGATCCGGCTCGCGGGGGTCTCCGAGCGTCGCGCGGCGCTGACCGCGCTGACCCGCAAGTACGGCGAGAGCATCGACGAGGTCCTCGACTGGAGCCGCACCAGCGCCGAGCGGCTGCTCGACCTGGACTCCACCGACGAGCGGATCGCGGAGCTCAAGGCCCGCCAGGCGAGCCTGCGCGAGGAGCTCGCGCAGGTGGCCGGCGAGCTGTCGCAGGCCCGCACGGCGGCGGCGCTGCGTCTGGGCGAGGAGGTGACCGCGGAGCTGACCCGGCTCGCGATGCCGCACGCCCGGATCGAGATCGCGGTGCGCCAGAGCGAGCAGGAGCCCCCCGCAGGCGACGCCGGACTCACCGGGGCGCCGCTGCGGGTCGGCAAGCGCTGGCTGCGCTTCACCGCCTCCGGGGTCGACGAGGTCGAGCTGCTCCTCGCCGCGAACTCCGGTGCCGAGCCCCGTCCGCTGGCCAAGGGCGCCTCGGGAGGCGAGCTCTCCCGGGTGATGCTCGCCCTCGAGGTCTCGCTCGCCGGCACCAGCCCCGTCCCGACCTTCGTCTTCGACGAGGTCGACGCCGGCGTCGGCGGCAGGGCCGCCGTCGAGATCGGTCGCCGGCTGGCTCAGCTGGCCCGCACGGCCCAGGTCCTGGTGGTCACCCACCTGCCTCAGGTGGCGGCGTACGCCGATCGGCACGTGGTGGTGGAGAAGTCCAGCGACGGCACTGTGACCACCTCGGGGCTCACCGTCCTCGGACCCGAGGACCGCCAGCGTGAGCTCTCCCGGATGCTGGCCGGGATGGACGACTCCGACTCGGCCCTGGCGCACGCCCGGGAGCTGCTGGACAGCGCCCAGCCGGCCCGCGCGCTGGGCTGACAAGGGCGACTCGCCCGGCCTGCGCGGTTGCGACAAGGGCTCCGAACGGGTTGAGAAGATGACCCGGTCATGAAGTTCTCTGTACGACCACGCACCCCTGCCGCACTGCCCGGGATCGTCGGAACCGCACGCGCCGAGCGGCGCACACGGGTCCTGATCTCGCGGGTGCGTCCCGGTGACGTCGCTGTCCTCGACCACCTCGACATGGATCGGGCCACCGCACAGGCCCTGGTCGATGCTGGCGTGGTCGCCGTCCTCAACGCCTCCCCGATGATCTCGGGGCGCTACCCGAACCTCGGACCCCAGGTCCTCGTCGAGGCCGGCCTGCTCGTCGTCGACGGCCTCGGCGCCGACGGCTTCGCGGCGATCCGTGACGCCAGCACGGTCCGCATCGACGAGGGCGTCGTCCACGTCGACGACGCCGAGGTGGCGCGCGGACGCGTCGTCGACGCGGGCACCGTGCGCGAGGAGATGGAGAGCGCCCGCCGCGGGCTGGGCACCCAGCTCGAGAGCTTCACCCACAACAGCACCGAGTTCCTACGCCGCGAGCAGGACCTGCTCCTGCACGGCGAGGGCGTGCCGAGCCTGGCCACCAGGTTCGAGGGCCGTCCGGTGGTGGTGGTCGTCGCCGGTCACGAGTACCGCACCGAGCTGGCCGGCATCCGCACCTACATCCGTGAGCAGCGACCGGTGCTGATCGGCGTCGACCGCGGTGCCGACGCGCTGCTGGAGGCGGGGTACCGGCCCGACGTCGTGGTGATCAGCGGCGACGCCGACGAGGACGACGCCCCCTCGGCCAAGGTGCTGCGCCAGGCCAAGGACGTCGTGGTCCGGGTGGCGCGCGGCGCGAGCCGGGACTCCACCGAGCACCTCGAGCGACTCGGAGTGCGCCCGGTGCGCTTCGAGTCCGGCGCCACCTCCGAGGACGCCGCTCTCATCCTCGCCGACTCCGGGCACGCCCGCCTGATCGTGGGCGTCGGGATGCACGCGACGCTCGCGGAGTTCCTGGACCGCCAGCGCGCCGGTCTGGCGAGCACCTACCTCACCCGGCTCAAGCTCGGCCCCCGCCTCGTCGACGCCGAGGCCGTCCCGGCGCTGTACTCCGGTCGGGTCCGGCCACGGCACGTCTTCGTCGTCCTGCTCGCCGCGCTGGTGGCCCTCGCCGCCGCGATCGGGGTCACCCCCGTCGGCCAGGAGTGGACCACCGAGGCCACCGACGGCCTCGCCGACCTCTTCGACTACCTGCAAGGACTCCTCCCGTGATCTCGTTCCGCCACCACCTCGTCTCCCTGGTCTCGATCTTCCTGGCGCTCGCGGTCGGTGTGGTCCTCGGCGGCGGCCCCCTCTCGGAGGTGGGCAGGACAGCCGGCGACGACGCCGAGCGCCGGGCCGTCTCGGCCCAGCAGCGCGCCGACGATGCGACCAGCGCCGCCGCCTACGCCGACACGTTCGCCACCACCGTGGCCCCGCTCGTCTACGCCGACCGGCTGAGCGGTCGCGACGTCGCGATCGTGACGCTCCCGGGCGCCGACACCGAGGTCCTCGACGCGCTGACGGCGCAGGTCGCGGCCGCCAAGGGCCGGCTGACGGGCGTGCACGCGCTGAAGGAGGCCATGGTGGACCCGGGGGAGAAGGCGCTGGTCGACACCCTGGGCAGCCAGCTGGTGACCCAGGCCGGGCCGGGCTCCGCGACCGCGGACGCGACGACCTACCAGCGCATCGGCCAGCTGCTCGGGCGCGGCATCGCCAGCAAGAACGTCGCCGGTGAGCCCATCGACGAGAGCGGCCAGGAGATCCTGGACAGCCTGGCCGGCGCAGGCCTCGCCAAGACCGCGGCCGGCGCCACCCGACGAGCGCCGCTGGTGCTGGTCGTGCTCGGCGAGGAGCCGGCCGACGAGGACGGCGACCACGCGGGCAGCGACGCGATCCTCGCCGGCATCGTCTCCGGCCTGCGGGGCACCGCCACCGGCGTGGTGCTCGCCGGATCCACCGCGTCCGGAGCCGAGGGCCAGCTCGGCCGGCTCCGCGAGGACGAGGTGGCCGCGCAGCTGGCGACGGTCGACGGCGTCGAGCGTCCCCTGGGGCAGGTCACCGCCGTGCAGGCGCTGATCGGCGTCCTGGACGGCAGCGTCGGGGCCTTCGGCGCGTCCGGTTCGGACGGAGCCGCCCCTCTCCGGTAGGGTGGAACTCCGTGAAGATCGCGACGCCGACAAAGCACGTATTCGTGACCGGAGGAGTCGCCTCCTCCCTCGGCAAGGGGCTCACCGCCTCTAGCCTGGGTGCTCTGCTGAAGTCCCGCGGTCTCCGCGTGACGATGCAGAAGCTCGATCCCTACCTCAACGTGGACCCGGGCACCATGAACCCGTTCCAGCACGGCGAGGTCTTCGTCACCAATGACGGGGCCGAGACCGACCTGGACATCGGGCACTACGAACGGTTCCTGGACACCGACCTCAACCAGATCGCCAACGTCACCACCGGGCAGGTCTACTCCACGGTCATCGCCAAGGAGCGCCGCGGCGACTACCTCGGCGACACGGTCCAGGTGATCCCGCACATCACCAACGAGATCAAGGACCGCATCCGCGCCATGGGCGGTGACGACGTCGACGTGGTGATCACCGAGGTGGGCGGCACCGTGGGCGACATCGAGTCGCAGCCCTTCCTGGAGGCCGCGCGCCAGGTGCGCCACGACGTGGGCCGCGACAACTGCTTCTTCATCCACGTCTCGCTGGTGCCCTTCATCGGCCCCTCCGGTGAGCTCAAGACCAAGCCCACGCAGCACTCGGTGGCGGCGCTGCGCTCCATCGGCATCCAGCCCGATGCGATCGTCTGCCGCGCCGACCGGGAGCTCCCGGCCAGCATCAAGGGCAAGATCTCGCTGATGTGCGACGTCGACGAGGAGGCGGTGATCACCTGCGCCGACGCCCCGTCGATCTACGACATCCCCAAGGTCCTGCACCGCGAGGGCCTCGACGCCTACCTGGTGCGCCGCCTCGACCTGCCCTTCCGCGATGTGAACTGGACGGTGTGGGACGACCTGCTGCGCCGGGTGCACCACCCCAAGGAGGAGGTCACCGTCGCGCTGGTCGGCAAGTACATCGACCTGCCCGACGCCTACCTGTCGGTCGCCGAGGCGCTGCGCGCCGGCGGCTTCGCGCACGAGGCCAAGGTGCAGCTGCGCTGGGTCCCCTCCGACGAGTGCGCCACCCCCGCCGGAGCGGCCCGGATGCTGGGGGACGTGGACGCGATCTGCGTGCCGGGCGGCTTCGGGATCCGTGGGATCGAGGGCAAGCTCGGCGCCCTGACCTACGCCCGCACCCACGGCATCCCCACCCTGGGCCTGTGCCTGGGGCTGCAGTGCATGGTGATCGAGTACGCCCGCAACGAGGCGGGCCTCGAGCAGGCCGCCTCCACCGAGTTCGACCCCGACTGCCCCGAGCCGGTCATCGCGACGATGGACGAGCAGAAGGAGTACGTCGAGGGCGCCGGCGACCTGGGCGGCACGATGCGCCTGGGCCTGTACCCGGCCGCGCTCAAGGAGGGCTCGGTGGTGCGCGAGGTCTACGGCGCGCCGCTGATCGAGGAGCGCCACCGCCACCGCTACGAGGTCAACAACCGCTACCGCGACCAGCTGGAGAAGGCCGGGCTGGTGTTCTCCGGGACGTCGCCCGACGACAGCCTGGTCGAGTTCGTGGAGCTGCCCCGCGAGGTGCACCCCTTCTACGTCTCCACCCAGGCGCACCCCGAGCTGCGCTCGCGCCCGACGCGGCCGCACCCGCTCTTCGCCGGGCTCGTCGGCGCGGCGATCGAGCGGCAGCGCGAGCTGCGCTTCCCGTTGGACGAGGACGCCCTGCGCACCCCCGCCCTCGACGAGGCCTGAGGTGTCCACGGGGGAGCAGGACGTCGTGCTGGCCGACACGCCGGCCTCGTGGCCGGTGGCGCGCAGCGCGGACCTGCACCGCGACGGCTGGGTGATGGCGCTGCGCGAGGACTTCGTGCGCCGCCCCGGGCACGGGGACGACGAGCCGTTCCGGCGGCTCGTCCTGGAGCACCCCGGAGCGGTCGTGGTGCTCGCCCTCGACGAGCAGGAGCGGGTCTTCTGCCTGCGCCAGTACCGCCACGCGGCCGGCCGGGAGTTCGTCGAGCTCCCCGCCGGGCTGATCGACGGCGAGGGGGAGGACCCGCTGGACGTGGCCCGGCGCGAGCTGCGCGAGGAGGCGGCGCTGCAGGCCACGCACTGGAGCCACCTGGCCACCACGTACTCCTCGCCGGGGATCTCCTCGGAGCAGGTGCACTACTACGTCGCCACCGGGCTGAGCCCGGCCGATCGCGGTGACTTCGAGCTGGTGCACGAGGAGGCGGAGATGGTGTCGTTCTGGGCGCCGTTCGCGCAGCTGCGCGAGGCGGTGCTCGACGGCCGGGTGAGCGACGCCCCGGTCGCCGTCGCGGTGCTGATGTACGACGCGCGCCGACGCGACTGAAGGCCCTGGCGGCGGCCCGGGCGGGAGTAGTCTCGCGCCGTCGCCACAACGACGTGGTGAGTCTCACAGCGAGGAGCACACGTGAAGGTCGGGGTCCCGAAGGAAGTCAAGAACCACGAGTACCGCGTCGCGATCACCCCCGCGGGGGCCAAGGAGCTCACCGTGCACGGGCACGAGGTGCTCGTCGAGACGGGCGCCGGGCTGGGCTCGTCGATCACGAACGCCGAGTACGCCGCCGCCGGAGCGCGGATCGTGGACTCCGCCGAGGAGGTCTGGGGCTCGGCGGCGATGGTGCTCAAGGTCAAGGAGCCGGTCGCCTCGGAGTACCCGCTGATGCGTGAGGGGCAGCTGCTCTTCACCTACCTCCACCTCGCTGCCGACAAGGCGCTCACCGAGGAGCTCCTGGAGCGTGGCGTCACCGCCATCGCCTACGAGACCGTGCAGGGCGAAGACGGGGGGCTGCCGCTGCTGGCGCCGATGTCGGAGGTCGCCGGCCGGCTGGCACCGCAGGCCGGGGCGTACCACCTGATGCGCGCCGGGGGAGGGCGCGGGGTGCTGCTCGGTGGCGCGCCGGGCGTGCACGCGGGCAAGGTCGTGGTGATCGGTGCCGGTGTGTCCGGGATGAACGCTGCGGCGATCGCGCTTGGCATGCAGGCCGAGGTGCTGCTGATGGACAAGGATGTCGCCAAGCTGCGCGCCGCCGACCGGATCTACCGTGGCCACCTGCAGACGGTGGCCTCCAACGCCTACGAGGTCGAGCGGGCGGTGCTGGACGCCGACCTGGTGATCGGCGCGGTGCTGGTCCCGGGCGCGAAGGCGCCGACGCTGATCTCCCACGACCTGGTCGCCCGGATGAAGCCCGGATCCGTGCTCGTCGACATCTCGATCGACCAGGGCGGCTGCTTCGCGGACTCGCGGGCGACCACCCACGACGACCCGACCTACCGGGTCCACGAGTCACTCTTCTACTGTGTGGCCAACATGCCTGGCGCCGTTCCGCACACCTCGACCTACGCGCTGACCAACGTGACCCTGCCCTACGCCGTGGCGCTCGCGGACAACGGCTGGCGGGGCGCCTGCCTCGAGGACCCCAGCCTGGCCCGCGGTCTCAACGTGCACGCCGGCCAGCTGGTCAACGCTCCGGTCGGCGAGGCGCACGGGATCGCCGCCGTGGCACTGGACGGTGTGTTGAGCTGAGCGAGTCGTCCGGACCCAACTCCCTGGTGCGCGCGGTGCGCACCTACCTCGACCACCTGGGCGTGGAACGGGGACTGGCCGCCAACACCCTGTCGTCGTACCGCCGTGACCTGCGGCGCTACCTCGGGTTCCTCGCCCAGTCGGGCGTCGAGGAGCTCGACGCGGTCACCGAGGCGACGGTCTCGTCGTTCCTGGTGCGCCTGCGCGAGGGCGACGCCGAGCACCCGCCGCTGTCGGCCAGCTCGGCCGCGCGCACCATCGTGGCGGTGCGCGGCTTCCACAAGTTCGCCGTGCACGACGGGCTGACCACGGTGGACCCGGCCAGCGCGGTGAAGCCGCCGACGCCCGCCAAGCGACTGCCCAAGGCCCTCGCGCTGCGCGACGTCGAGGCGATCCTGGAGGCCGCTGGGGCGCCGGGCACCACGCTGGCCCTGCGCGACCGTGCCCTGCTCGAGGTGCTCTACGGCACCGGGGCCCGGATCTCGGAGGCGGTCGGACTCGACGTCGACGACCTCGACCCGGTCGACGGGGTCGTGCTGCTGCGCGGCAAGGGCGGCAAGGAGCGGCTGGTTCCGCTCGGGTCCTACGCCCGCGAGGCGGTCGAGGCCTACCTGGTGCGCGCCCGCCCCGAGCTGGTCACGGCCGGGCGCGGCACGCCGGCCCTCTTCCTCAACGCCCGGGGCGGTCGGCTGTCGCGGCAGAGCGCCTGGACGGTGCTCGCGCGGACCGCCGAACGGGCCGGTGTTCCGGTCGATGTGTCCCCGCACACGCTGCGTCACTCCTTCGCCACGCACCTGCTCGACGGGGGCGCGGACGTGCGCGTGGTGCAGGAACTCCTGGGGCACGCGTCGGTGACCACGACCCAGGTGTACACACTGGTGACCGTGGACAACTTGCGCGAGGTCTTTGCCGTGGCCCATCCGAGGGCTCGTTCGTGAGCGACGAGAGACGCCTCGACCGGCTCGCTCCCCGACCAGAGGAGGCTGACGCCGACCGGCTCTACGACGTCTTCAGCGCCTGGGCGAGCGCCGCGGGGACCAAGCCGTACCCGCACCAGGACGAGGCGATCATCGAGCTGCTCAGCGGCAACAACGTGATCCTGGCGACGCCGACCGGGTCGGGGAAGTCGCTGGTGGCGACGGCCGCCCACTTCGCGGCGTACGCCGGCGACCGGGTGAGCTTCTACACCGCGCCGATCAAGGCACTGGTGAGCGAGAAGTTCTTCGCGCTGTGCGAGGTCTTCGGGGCGGAGAACGTCGGGATGCTGACCGGGGACGCCTCGGTGAACTCCGACGCCCCGATCATCTGCTGCACCGCGGAGGTGCTGGCCAACATCGCCCTGCGCGAGGGCAGGCGCGCCGACGTCGGCCTGGTCGTGATGGACGAGTTCCACTTCTACTCCGAGCCCGACCGCGGCTGGGCCTGGCAGGTGCCGCTGCTGGAGCTCCCGCAGGCGCAGTTCCTGCTGATGTCGGCGACGCTGGGCGACGTCACCCGCTTCGTCGACGACCTGGCCCGGCGCAACGGCCGCGAGACCTCGGTCGTCGACGACGCCGAGCGGCCGGTGCCGCTGAGCTTCCGGTGGGCGATGACACCGCTCGCGGAGACCCTGGAGGAGCTGGTCAGCACCCATCAGGCACCGGTCTACGTCGTGCACTTCACCCAGGCCAACGCCGTCGACCACGCGCGCACGCTGCTGGGCAGCCCGATCGCCAGCCGCGAGGAGCGCGACCGGATCGCCGAGCAGATCGCCACCTTCCGCTTCGGTGCCGGCTTCGGCAAGACCCTGTCCAAGCTGCTGCGCCAGGGCATCGGCGTGCACCACGCGGGGATGCTGCCCAAGTACCGCCGCCTCGTCGAGCAGCTCGCCCAGCTGGGCCTGCTCAAGGTCATCTGCGGCACCGACACGCTCGGGGTGGGCATCAACGTCCCGATCCGCACCGTGCTCTTCACCGGGCTGGCGAAGTTCGACGGCAGCCGGCAGCGGGTGCTGCGCTCGCGGGAGTTCCACCAGATCGCCGGTCGGGCCGGCCGGGCGGGCTTCGACGCCGCGGGGTACGTCGTGGTGCAGGCCCCCGAGCACACCATCGAGAACGAGAAGGCCCGCAAGAAGTCCGAGGCCAAGAACGCCGCCAACCCGAAGAAGAAGAGCAAGCCGCAGCTGAAGAAGCCCCCCGAGGGCACGGTGGTGTGGACCGAGCAGACCTTCGAGAAGCTCGTGCACGGGACGCCGGAGCAGCTGGTGTCGCGGATGAAGGTCGACAACGCGATGCTGCTCAACGTCGTCGCCCGCGAGGAGGACGCCTTCCCGGTGCTGCGGCGGCTGCTGCAGGACAACCACGAGGAGCGGCGCCAGCAGCTGCGGCTGAGCCGGCGCGCGCTGCGCCTGGCCCGCAGCCTGCTGCGCTCCGGCGTACTCACCCGCCTCGAGGAGCCCGACGAGCTCGGCCGGCGCTACGTGCTGACCCTCGACCTGCCGGTCGACTTCGCCCTCAACCAGCCGCTGGCGCACTTCGCCCTGGCCGCCCTGGAGATCCTCGACCCCGAGTCGGAGACCTACACCCTCGACATCGTCTCGGTCGTGGAGTCCGTGCTCGAGGCCCCACGCCAGATCCTGATGGCCCAGCAGCACGCCGCGCGCGGTGAGGCCGTCGCGGAGATGAAGGCCGACGGGCTGGAGTACGAGGAGCGGATGGCGCTGCTGGACAAGATCACCTGGCCCCAGCCGCTGGCCGAGATGCTGGGAGCCGCCTACGAGCTCTACCGCCAGGGCCACCCCTGGCTGCGCGAGGACGCGCTCGGGCCCAAGTCGATCGTGCGCGAGATGTACGAGCAGGGGATGGGCTTCACCGAGTTCGTCAAGCGCTACGAGCTGGCCCGCTCCGAGGGGCTGGTGCTGCGCTACCTCACCGACGCCTACCGCACGCTCAACCACACCGTCCCCGACGCCCACCGCACCCCGGAGCTGGAGGACCTGATCGAGTGGCTGGGGGAGACCGTGCGCCAGACGGACTCCTCGCTGCTCGACGAGTGGGAGGCGCTCAGCGCCCCCGACGCCGACCCGAACGCGGTGCGCGACGCGGTGGCGCACGCGCTGGACCAGACCGCCCCGGCCTCCTCGCGCCCGATCACCCAGCAGGAGCGCGCGTTCCGGGTGATGGTCCGCAACGCGGTCTTCCACCGCGTCGTGCTGGCCGCACGCGACGACGTGGACGCGCTGACCAAGGGCGAGCGCGCGGTCGCGGACCGGTTCGAGCCGCCGCGCGAGCTCCAGGTGACCCGCAGCGCCTGGGACGAGGCGCTGGAGGCCTACTACGGCGAGCACGACGAGATCGGCACCGGCAGCCAGGCCCGCGGACCGCAGCTGTTCCAGGTCGAGCCCGGACGGGCCCCGGCCCCGGGGACCGACGACGAGACGCCGGTGCGGGTCTGGCGGGTGCGCCAGGTCCTCGACGACCCCGAGGGCCACCACGACTGGGTGCTCGAGGCGACCGTGGACCTCGACGCCTCCGACGAGGCCGGCGAGGCGATCGTCTTCGCCACCGGGCTGCGCCGGCTGTAGTGGCCCCGAGGTTGTGGCCCGCTGGCCCCGGTCCTAGAGTCGCGGGCATGCCGCACGCGGTGTCGCTGAGTCGACAATTACGATCAGGGACGGACGTGGGCCCGTGACCACCCCTCCCGCGTCACCCACGGCCGAACCGACGACCTCCCCAGGAGCTGAGCACCGCGTGACCGAACACCTGCCGTTCCAGAGCCCCGCGTCGTCGACCGTGCTCGGGCCGACGGGGCGGCCCCTCCCGGACCTCCCCGAGCCGGGTCCGCGCACCAACACCGGCAACGCCCGGGTGATCGCCCTGTGCAACCAGAAGGGCGGGGTCGGCAAGACCACCACCACCATCAACCTCGGCGCGGCGCTCGCGGAGTTCGGCCGCAAGGTCCTGCTGGTCGACTTCGACCCGCAGGGGTCGCTGTCGGTGGGCCTGGGGCTCAACCCGCACGAGATGGACCTCAGCGTCTACAACCTGCTGATGGAGCGCGACGTCACCGTCGACGACGTCGTGGTGCCCTCCGGCGTGCCCGGGATGGACCTGCTGCCCTCCAACATCGACCTGTCCGCCGCCGAGGTGCAGCTGGTGCACGAGGTGGCGCGTGAGCAGAGCCTGCAGCGGGTGCTGAAGCCCGCCCTGTCCCAGTACGACGTGATCCTGATCGACTGCCAGCCGTCGCTGGGCCTGCTCACCGTCAACGCGCTGACCGCCTCCGACGGGGTGATCATCCCGCTGGAGTGCGAGTACTTCGCGCTGCGCGGCGTGGCGCTGCTCAAGACCACGATCGACAAGGTCCAGGAGCGGCTCAACCCCGACCTGGAGATCGACGGCGTGCTCGGCACGATGTTCGACGGGCGCACCCTGCACGGCCGCGAGGTGATGGACCGGCTGGTCCAGGCGTGGGGGGACAAGGTCTTCCACACCGTCATCCGCCGCACGGTCAAGTTCTCCGACTCCACCGTGGCGGGCGAGCCGATCACGTCGTACGCCTCGGCGTCCGCGGGCGCCCAGGCCTACCGCGACCTGGCCAAGGAGGTGCTGGCGCGTTGTCCCGGCGCGTGAGCCTGCCGTCCGCCGACGACCTCTTCCGACCGACCGCCCCGGTCCCCACCGAGGCCGCGGCCCCACCGAGCCCCGCGCCCGAGGCCGCGCCGCCCGCCGCGAGCACGCCGCCCGCCGCGAGCACGCCGCGCAAGCCGAGCGGGCGGGTGCGTCACGACGAGAAGATGACCGTCTACGTCACCTCCGACGAGCTGATGGACCTCGAGCAGGCCCGCCTGACGCTGCGCAGCCGGCACGGGCTGGCGGTGGACCGGGGACGGCTGGTGCGCGCCGCGATCGCGCTGGCGCTCTCCGACCTCGAGGCCGAGGGCGCCGACAGCCCGCTGGTGCGCCGCCTGAGCGAGGAGTGAGCACCCGGGTGTCGGGACGCCGAAGGGAGACGGAGACGCCGGCGGCCGAGCACGGCCCCGGCTTCGCCGTGCGGCTGACGAACTTCGAGGGTCCCTTCGACCTGCTGCTCAGCCTGATCGCCAAGCACAAGCTGGACATCACCGAGGTCGCCCTCTCGCAGGTCACCGACGAGTTCATCGCCTACGTGAAGGCCGGCGGCCCGGTCTGGGACCTGGAGCAGACCACGTCGTTCCTGCTGGTCGCCTCGACGCTGCTGGACCTCAAGGCCGCGCGGCTGCTTCCCCAGGGCGACGTGGAGGACGAGGAGGACCTCGCCCTGCTCGAGGCCCGCGACCTGCTCTTCGCCCGGCTGCTGCAGTACAAGGCGTTCAAGCAGGTGGCCGGGGTGATGTCGCGCCGGCTCGCCGACGAGTCGCGCCGCCACCCGCGGGCGGTGGGGCTGGAGGAGCGCTTCGCCACGCTGCTGCCGGAGGTGCTCATCGGCATCGGTCTGGAGCAGTTCGCCGCGCTGGCGGCCCGGGCGCTGGCCCCCAAGCCGGTGCTCGAGGTGTCGCTGACCCACATCCACGCGCCGAAGGTGAGCGTCAAGGAGCAGGCGGCCCTGGTGGTGGAGCGGCTGCGGCGCTCGGGCACGATGACCTTCCGTGCGCTGTGCGGCGACTCGCCCGACACCCTGACCACGGTGGCGCGCTTCCTGTCGCTGCTGGAGCTGTTCCGCGAGGGCGTGGTCTCCTTCGAGCAGATGACGCCGCTGGGCGAGCTCACCGTGCGCTGGACCGGCGGCGACGGCGCGGAGATCGAGATCACCGACGAGTTCGACGGCCAGCCGCCGCCGCGCACCCGTGACGAGCCCCGGCAGGGGGAGGAGAGCGATGACTGAGGAGACGGCCTCGGCCGGCCCGGCCGAGGAGGTGGCGCGGGCCGCGTTGCGCCCGGCGCTGGAGGCGATCCTGATGGTCGCCGACCAGCCGCTGGACCGGATGGTGCTGGCCACCGCGGTCGGCTACCCGGCCGCCGAGGTGGACCAGGCGCTGCGCGTCCTGGCCGCCGAGTACGACGCGCAGGGGCGCGGCTTCGAGCTGCGCCACGTGGCGGGCGGCTGGCGCTTCTACACCCGCGACGAGTACGCCGGGGTGGTCGAGGCCTTCGTGCTTGAGGGCCAGTCGGCGCGGCTCACCCAGGCGGCGCTGGAGACGCTCGCGGTGGTGGCCTACAAGCAGCCCGTCTCCCGGGCCCGGGTCTCGGCGATCCGTGGGGTCAACGTCGACGGGGTGATGCGGACCCTGCTCACCCGCGGCCTGGTCGCCGAGGCCGGCCAGGACGGCGAGACCGGCGCCAACCTCTACCGCACGACGAGCTACTTCCTGGAGCGGATCGGGATCAGCTCGCTCGACGAGCTGCCCGAGCTCGCCCCCTACCTGCCCTCCATGGACGACATGGAGGACGACCTGGCCATGCTGGCGGGCACGCCCGCCCCGGCCGCACCCACGCTGGACGCCACTGCGTCCACCGACACCGACGAAGGGACCACCACACCGTGATCGAGACCGACGACGACGGGCTGATCCGGCTGCAGAAGCTGCTGGCCCAGTCGGGCATCGCCTCGCGCCGCAAGTGCGAGGAGCTGATGCTCGAGGGCGAGGTCGAGGTCGACGGCGAGGTGGTCACCCGCCTGGGCACCAAGGTGGACCCCCGCACGGCCGTGGTCCGCGTCTCCGGCAAGCGGTTGCCGCCGATCTCGGCGCACGTCTACCTGGTGCTCAACAAGCCCCGCGGCGTCGTCTCGACGATGTCGGACCCCGAGGGACGACGGACCCTGCAGGACCTGGTCGACGACCGGCCTGAGCGGCTCTTCCACGTGGGCCGGCTCGACACCGACACCTCCGGGCTGATCCTGCTCACCAACGACGGGGACTTCGCGCACCGGATGGCGCACCCGTCCTACGAGGTGGACAAGACCTACGTCGCCGAGGTGGAGGGGGTCGTCGCCGCCGAGACCCTGGAGCGGCTGCGGCGCGGCGTACGGCTCGAGGACGGACCGGTCACGGTGTCGCGGGCCAAGCTCGTCCAGCACGGGCAGGGCGCGGCGAAGGGCCGCACGATCGTCGAGATCGTCATCCACGAGGGCCGCAACCGGATCGTGCGCAGGCTGCTGGAGCACGTGGGCCACCCGGTCCGCAAGCTGAGCCGCACCGCGATCGGGCCGGTGCGGATGCAGAACCTGGCGCCGGGCAAGCTGCGCGACCTGACCCGGGAGGAGCTCGGCGCTCTGCTGGACAGCGCCCAGCTGTGAGGCGCCGCAGAGCTGGTGCCCTCGCCGACGCCGGCGGGCGCCTCGATAGCCTGGGTGCGACCGGGAGAGCCCCCGGGGCAGAGCGGGACGAGGAGCAGCGGTGACCCAGGCACACAACCCACGAGAAGGTGGCCTGGTCGGGCCGGTGCGGGTGGTCGGAGCCGGGCTGCTGGGCACCTCGATCGCGCTGGCCTGTCGCCGGGCCGGGCTGGACGTGCTGCTCGCGGACGTCTCCACGGAGAACGTGCGCACCGCCTCCGGGCTCGGCGCGGGGCGGATGGACGAGCCGGGCACCCCGGTGCAGCTGGTGGTGGTGGCGGTGCCTCCCGACCATCTCGGCGAGGTGATCACCGCGAGTCTCGCCGACGCCGGCGCGGTGGTGACCGACGTGGGCAGCGTCAAGGGCGAGCCGCTGCGCGCGGTGCTGGGCGCGGCGACGCCCGAGCAGGCCGCGCGCTACGTCGGCTCCCACCCGATGGCCGGCAGCGAGCGGTCGGGTCCGCTGGCGGCGTCGGCCTCGCTGTTCGACGGTCGTCCCTGGGCGATCACGCCGCACGAGGGCGCCACGCCCGAGGCGGTCGCGCTGGTGGAGGCCCTGGCGCGCCTGTGTGGCGCGGTGCCGGTGCACCTGAGCCCGCGCGAGCACGACAAGGCGGTGGCCCGGACCTCGCACCTGCCGCACCTGCTGGCGTCCCTGGTCGCCGGGCGGCTGGCCGACGCCCCGCCCGAGCACCTGGCGCTGTCGGGTCAGGGGGTCCGCGACGTGACCCGGGTCGCCGGCGGCGACCCCGGCCTGTGGCAGCAGATCGTCTCCGGCAACGCCGAGGCGCTGCTCGCGCTGCTCGGCGAGGTCCGCGGCGAGCTGGACGCGCTGATGAGCGCCGTCGAGTCCGGTGAGCGCGCGGCGCTCGGTGCGCTGCTGGCGCGCGGCGTCGCGGGCACCCGGGCGATCCCGGGCAAGCACGGCGGCCCGGCCCGGCCGATGCGCGCGGTGTTCGTGTCGGTGCCCGACGCGGCCGGGGAGCTGGCGCGGCTGCTGGCCGACGCCGGCGCCAGCGGGGTGAACATCGAGGACATCCACATCGACCACGATCCCGGGCGACCGGTCGGTCTGGTGGAGCTGCTCGTCGAGGAGGCGCGGGCCGATCACCTGCTCGGCTCTCTCGAAGCACGGGGCTGGGTCACTCACCGGTAGGATTCGGGGGGTGCCTCCCGTCCCCGGGACGCATTCCCCAGCTAAGGAGCAGTCGCAGTGAGCAGCACCCCCGCGGATGCCCGCCCCGGCGTGGTCGTCGCGATCGACGGACCCTCGGGATCGGGCAAGTCGAGCACGTCGAGAGGTGCCGCCAGCCGGCTGGGCCTGCGCTACCTGGACACCGGGGCGATGTTCCGGGCGATGACCTGGTGGATGATCCGGATGGGCGTGGACGTGCACGACGCCGCCGCGGTCGCGGCCGTCGCCGACCAGCCCGACATCCGCTCGGGGACCGACCCGGTCAGCCCGGCGATCCTGGTCGACGGCGTGGACGTCGGCACCGCGATCCGCTCCGACGAGGTCAACGCCGCGGTCAGCCCGGTCAGCGCGGTGCCCGAGGTCCGGGCCCGGCTGCTGCAGCTGCAGCGCGAGGCGATCGGCGAGGGCGGCATCGTCGTCGAGGGCCGCGACATCGGCTCGGTGGTGGCTCCTGACGCCCAGGTGAAGGTGTACCTCACCGCCGACCCGACCGCCCGGGCCGCGCGCCGCGCGGCGGAGGAGGGCGGCGCGGACGTGGCCGCCACCCAGGCGTCCCTGCTGGCTCGCGACGCGATCGACTCCGGTCGGGCCGTGGCCCCGCTGGTGCAGGCCGACGGCGCCGCCCACATCGACACCACGGCGTACACGCTCGAGCAGGTCATCGCCCAGGTGGTCGCGCTGGTGGAGGCGGTCGAGGCTCGAGCGTGAGCGCTCTTCGTACGCGGACGACCCGCGGCGGGGCGCCGCACACCGAGCTTCCCCGCAGCGCGGAGACGAGGCACCCACCGCTCTGGCTGCTGCGCGGCGCACGGCCGTTGGTCGAGTTCTTCGTCCGCAGGCTCTACCGGGTGCGGGTGCAGGGGCTGGAGCACCTGCCGCCCAGCGGACCGGTCATCCTGGCGGGCAACCACATCGGGGTGGCGGACGGACCGCTGATGGCGGCTCTCACGCCGCGGCCGGTGCACGCGCTCACCAAGATCGAGATGTTCCGCGGCCGGGCCGGGCGCTTCTTCCAGTGGAGCGGCCAGGTGCCGCTGGACCGGTTCTCGGTCGACGTGGCCGCGGTGCGGACCTGCCTGCGGGTGCTGCGCGACGGGGGAGTGGTCGGCATCTTCCCCGAGGGCCGACGCGGGGAGGGCGACCTGGCGCACTTCCACCGCGGCGCCGCGTACCTCGCCCTGGTCACCGGGGCGCCGGTGGTGCCCGTCGCCTTCCTCGGCACTCGTGCGCCCGGGGCGGGCGCGAGCGCGCTGCCCCCACGAGGTGGGACCATAGACGTCGTGTACGGCACGCCGTACCGGGTCGCGGCACAGCCGTGGCCTCGCACACGGGAACAAGTCAGGCAGGTGTCACTGTTGCTCAGGGAGCACATGGTGGCCCATCTCGACGTGGCCCGTGCGCTGACGGGGCAGGACCTGCCAGGTCCGATGCCCCCTGGAGAACTCGAGGACGACCCGCAGACCGGTGTCGTCGAGCAAGGAGCAAGATGACTGAGTACGACGCGTCCCCCGACGCCACCGACCCGATGGTTGACGCCGGTGGGGAGACGTCGCTGGGGCCGGTGCCGGTGCTCGCCGTCGTCGGGCGGCCCAACGTCGGCAAGTCGACGCTGGTCAACCGCATCATCGGCCGCCGCGAGGCCGTCGTGGAGGACCGCCCCGGGGTCACCCGCGACCGGGTCTCCTACGACGCCAACTGGAACGGGCGCGCCTTCACGGTCGTGGACACCGGTGGCTGGAACCCCGACGCGCAGGGGCTCGCCGAGCGGATCGCCGCCCAGGCCGAGATCGCGATCGGGCTGGCCGACGCCGTGCTCTTCGTCGTCGACGCGACGGTGGGGATCACCGACCACGACGAGGCCGTCGTCAAGATCCTGCGCCGCTCCAAGAAGCCGATCATCCTGGCCGCCAACAAGGTCGACGACCAGCGCACCGAGGCGGAGGCCTACGGCCTGTGGAACCTCGGTCTCGGCGAGCCGCACCCGGTCTCCGCGGTGCACGGACGTGGCTCGGGCGACCTGCTGGACGCCATCCTCGACGCGCTGCCCGAGACGCCGCCGGAGTCGTGGGACCCGCCGGGCGGTCCGCGCCGCATCGCGATCGTGGGACGCCCCAATGTCGGCAAGTCCTCGCTGCTGAACAAGCTCGCCGGCCAGGACCGGGTGGTGGTCGACGACGCCTCCGGCACGACCGTCGACCCGGTCGACGAGCTCGTGGAGTTCGCCGGGCGGCCCTGGCGCTTCATCGACACCGCCGGCATCCGCAAGCGGGTCAAGGAAGCCTCCGGGCACGAGTACTACGCCTCGCTGCGGACCACCACGGCCATCGACCGCGCCGAGGTGGCGGTGCTGGTGATCGACGCCAGCCAGAGCATCACCGAGCAGGACATCCGGATCATCCAGACCGTCCGCGAGGCCGGGCGCGCGCTGGTCATCGCGTTCAACAAGTGGGACCTCGTCGACGAGGAGCGCCGCTACTACCTGGAGCGCGAGATCGAGCGCGACCTGGTCCAGGTGGCGTGGGCGCCGCGGATCAACATCACCGCCCGCACCGGGTGGCACGTCGACCGGCTCGCGGTCGCCCTGGACAAGGCGATCGAGGGCTGGGAGACCCGGATCACCACCGGGCAGCTGAACAACTTCCTGGGTCGTCTGGTCGCCGAGCACCCGCACCCGGTGCGCAGCGGCAAGCAGGCCAAGATCATGTTCGGCACCCAGGCCACCACGGCCCCGCCGACGTTCATCCTGTTCACCAGCGGCAAGCTTGACGCGTCGTACGAGCGGTTCATCGAGCGCCGTCTGCGCGAGGAGTTCGGCTTCGTCGGCTCGCCGATCGTGCTCACCCAGCGGGTGCGCGAGAAGCGCAAGCGCTGACCCGATTCCCCAGGTCGGGCGAGGCTGCGGTAGTGTTCATCCCGCTTCGCCCGACAATGTCGGACGAGCGATTCGGGCTGTAGCGCAGCTTGGTAGCGCACTTGACTGGGGGTCAAGGGGTCGCAGGTTCAAATCCTGTCAGCCCGACCGAAAAGTGGCCTCTGACCTGCGGAAACGCAGGGCAGAGGCCACTTCGTTTTTTGAGTCGCCCGGGCCATATTCCGCGTTTACTCTCGCGTGTGGTCCTGACTTCGGCGCGTGAGTCTGCCCGCTCGTGCGGGCCAACGGGTGCTGGGCGTGCGGTCGAAACGCCGCGACGATGCGGTCGTGTGCGTGTCGGCGGATCGGGGCCCCTGATGCCGGGACCTGGTGGGTCAGTCCTCAGTTGGCGGTGACGAGCCTCAGCGGCACAGTCATCGCGCTGCGCAAGAACCTGGGCAGCCCCCAGTGGCTGGCCCCCGACCACCAAGGCACCAACCACGTCGCGGTCCTCCCGAGCACCTGGAACGTGGCACGTCGCCCGCTCGACCCCTACGGCAGCGTCCTACCCGGCACCAAAGGCACCTGGCCCGACAACCACGGATTCCTCAACAAGCCGCAGAGCGCGACCACCGGGCTGACCGACATGGGCGCCCGCAAGTACGACACCCTCCTGGGTCGCTTCATCAGCGTCGATCCCATTTTCGCCAGCGGCGATCCACGACAGTTCAACGGCTACCAGTACGGCGGGAACGACCCCGTCAACCAGTCCGACCCCACCGGTCTCATCTTCACCAAGTGCGATGGGTACTCAACGACGGTGCCCCAGCCGAGCAGCGGGTCAACCACAAGCGCGTCGCGCGCGTCATGCGTGCCGCCGGTATCGCCGGCTACGTCAAGAAGCGCCGCGTACGCACCACGATCCCCGAGCCATCGGGGCAGAAGCACCCGGATCTGCTCAAGCGCGACTTCACCGCCCCGGCGCCCAACCAGCGCTACGTCGGCGACATCACCTACCTCCCTCTCGCCGACGGCACCAACCTGTACCTGGCCACGGCGGGTGTTGTATCGGACGAGCCATCGGAAGACCTCCCTGCGGCAGGTCGGCTCGTCGGTCCAGCAGGCGGCGTCTTGGAGGACCTCGCGCTTCATCGTGGCTACCGTTCAGTTGGCCCTCTGCGCCCCAAGAGCGCGCGAGTACCGTCATGGGATGAGCAGCAACCGGGAACGCATCTTCGTCACGGGTCCGGGGCGCCGGATGATCAACCGCATCTACACCGTCCTGACCACGCTTGGGTTGGGCGCCTCGTACCGGCACCTCCTTACGGTGGCCGGACGCAGGACGGGTCTACCCCGGACAACGCCCGTCGATGTCATGAGCCTGGACGGCACGGCCTACCTGGTCGCCCCGTACGGCGTGGTGTCCTGGGTGCACAACGTGCGGGCAGCCGGCGTCGTCGAGCTCAGCCGCACTCGTCGGACCCGTCGCTACCGGGCCACGGAGCTCGCTCCGGCTGATGCGACCTCGGTGATTCGCAGCTACATCGCGCGCGTGCCTGTGACGCGCACCTGGTGGGCGGTGAGGTCGGACGCCTCGGACGACGAGCTCCGGGTCGAGGCAGCGACGCACCCCGTGTTCCGGCTCGATCCAGCAAGCGACGACAGCGGTACGCCGCCTCACCCGGTTCGCGCGAAGGAGGGGTGACGTCGACAGATTGCGCTCGTCTGCGGTTCGGCGACAGGTCGCGGTCCTCACTCGCTACGGTGTGCCGATGGCAACCGAAGTTCGACTGCGGGACGGGACACTCGGCCTCACGTGGGGACTGTTGCCGGAAGACCGCGACAGGCTCGCGCAGGGCTACGAGGGGCTCAGCAGTGAATCCCAGTTCCACCGTTTCCTCACCGGCACTCCTTATCTCTCCGAGGCGTTGCTCGATCATCTCGTGGATGGAGTCGACGGAGTCGACCATGTCGCGTTGGTGTTGTTCCTCCTTACTGACGAAGGCGTCGGCACGCCCGTCGGGGTGGCGCGAATGATCCGCTATCCCGACGAGCCGTCGACGGCGGACGTAGCGGTCACCGTCGCTGAGGCTTACCGCGGCAGGGGCGCAGCTTCCACGCTCTTGTCTGAGCTCATGGTGCAGCGCCCCAAGGGTGTCGAGCGCATCAAGACCATCCTGGCTGCTGACAATCCAGCGTCGTTGGCGATGCTGCAGCGGTTGGGTCCAACCTCCGTTAATCGCCTCGGCAGCCTCGTGGAGGTCGTCGTTGAGCTCCCTCGAACCTCAACCGCCGGACCGTGATCTGAGTAGTTGGACCGCGATCATGCAGGTGCCGCAGTCCCGTCCACATGCCGGCTCCTACCGAAACCCCGGCGATCCAGATCGCCCCGGAGGTGAGGAAGGCGAGTAGCCGCGCTCGCCGGAGCGCCATAGGCCCCCTGAACTCGCCTTGTGGACGGGCGGCGGTCGCATTGGGGGCGCTGAGGCGATCGTTCACGCGAAGCACCTCGTAGCGGGTCATCGTATGAAGTCTCGGCGCAAAGGTGGACTCCTGAAGCACGACCACGACCCGCGACCTGCGCCGGCACCCATGTTAGTTCAGCGTGCTCTCGGTCGGTCGGGACTGCTGAAGGTCTGGTTGTCACTCTGACGTAGTCCGAGTTGGTCCCGGCAGCGAACGAGAGGTTCGGCCCGGTCAGCGTGCTGGCGAACAATGCCGGGATCCTGCGTTTCGGCGCTCTGGACAAGATGCCGCTGACCGAGGCGCAGCAGGTGTGGGCCGTCAACATCTCGGGTTGCTTCCTGGGCATGCAGGCGGTCGTGCCGACGATGAAGCTGAACGGGGGAGGCTCGATCATCAATGCCAGCTCGATCGAAGGTCTGGCCGGCATGGGGCACCTCGTGGCCTACTGCGGCTCCAAGTGGGCGATCCGTGGCATGACGAAGGCCGCGGCGCACGAGCTGGGCGGTCGAGGCATCCGGGTGAACTCAGTCCACCCCGGCATGATCGACACCCCGATGACGCGCGCCCACGGAGGCGAGGAGGCGATGGCGCACGGGGGAGCCAAGGTGGCGCTGCGCCGGGTCGGACAGCCCGATGACGTGGCGCCGACGTACGTGTACCTGGCCAGCGATGAGTCGAGCTATGTGACCGGGGCGGAGATCGCGGTCGACGGCGGTGCCAGCGCGACCCATGTCTTTGGTGGCTGATCAGGGGGTGCCTTCTCGCCGACGAGGCTGAATGAGATTCGAGCCGTGCCGCGTTTATGTCGCGGAAACGTGGGCGGAACGGGTCAATCCGGGTGTGTTCGGATCAAACGAGCGAGCGCTTCGGCCGCCCCTACGGCGGCGTCTGTGCAGGTCAGCGCGTTACGGGCAAGAATGCGCAAGTGGCGACGGTCAGCGGTCGCCATGTCACGTGCTTCAAGGGGTCGCAGGTTCAAATCCTGTCAGCCCGACCGAAGAGTGGCCTCTGACCTGCGGAAACGCGGGCCAGAGGCCACTTCGCTTTTGAGTCACAGCGCCTTATGTCGCGAAAACTCTCGCGGGTGGTCCCCACTTTGGTGGGTGAGTCTTGCCCGGCCGTGCGGACAAACGGATGCTGGCTGGGTTTCATCGACACCATGAGGAGCCACGGCCACGCGGTCGAGTCGATCTGTCGGGTGCTGCGCGAGCAAGGGCTGCCAGATCGCCGCGCGGACCTATCGAGCGTGGAAGTTACACCGGACGCGCCGTTGCGGCGCGGACCATCACCGACGCCCAGGTCGTCGACGCGGTGCGTGACATGGCCCGGTCCTGAGGGGAGCGCTTGTCAAGAGTTGCTCGGTCGGCGGCGTTGTGAGCAAGTCGAAACGCCGCGACGACGAAGTCGTGTCCGTGCCGGCGGATCGTGGCCCCCTGATGCCGGGCGACCTGGTGGGTCAGTCGTCAGCTGGCGGTGACGACTCGTCGGAGGCGATCCTCGTGGCCTTGAAGTGCCCCAGTTTGATGCCGCTCCTGTTTGAGTCCAGGAGGATGAGCACCATGCCGCAGAAGATCGATGATGAGCTGAAGGCTCGGGCGATCCGGCTGGTCAACGACCACCGTGGCGAGTACTCCTCGCTGACCGGCGCTGCCGCGGTCGTGGGCAAGCAACTCGGCGTCGGCAAGGAGTCCGTGCGTCGCTGGGTGCTCCAAGCCGGCATCGACGGCGGTCAGCGCGCTGGCGCGACCACCGAGGAGCTGGCTGAGATCAAGGCGCTGAAGGCCAAGGTCCATCGCCTCGAGGAGGACAACGCGATCTTGAAGTCCGCGACGGTTTTCTTCGCCGGGGAACTCGACCCCCGCAACCCGCATGATCGACGTCGTGGTGCTCCAGATCGTGGTTCCACTGGCGGTCACCACCATCGCCCCCTTTGGCGTCAGCTAGAAGCCCTTGGTGCTGTGAGAAAGGACGTTGCCGTCGGTGTCGAGGGAAGTGATGGTCGCCCGGTCCAGGTCGGCCTGGGTGAAATGGTCGTCGGCGAACCAAAAGAAGACCAGGTCGTTGGTGTTGACAGTGCTGGTGTATCTCTCTCCCGCTATGACGATCTCGACGCGCGCGACGTCAGAGGATGTCTGTGCCACAGCAAACACGTCGGAGAGCTTCCCGCCCATGGGGCCGGGATCGGCCGCACCCATGGTGACCAAGGCCACGTGCTCGCCGGTGGGGGCGGCCTTCTCGGTGCCGGCGCTCTGCCCGAGAGTCCGAAACCGGCCCGCCTCAGTGAGCTCCAGCTCGCAGGTTGCGTAGTCACGTCCCTGACGGAAGTAGGTCAGTACCGTGCCGTTTCGCAACTCGGCCGCCACCGGAGAGATAGTGCCGGGCAGGCCCCAGCCGCGCTCCGTGAGGCCACCGGCTTGCGCGACCTCCCGCGCCGAAGCGGCGCAGGTCTTCTGCACGGCCATCAGTTGCTGGCCTGTGAGGTTCGTGGTGGTACTGGACCACGAGACAGTCTGGAACGCGTCGGAGCGGGCGGGTCCGACCGCTTCGAGAGGCCCTTGGCTCGGTTGCAGCCCCGCGAGGGTTGTGACACCGAAAGCCGTCGTGGCCAAGGCGCCCGTTACACCGAGGCCGACTGCGCGTCGTCGGTGACGTCGGATGCGGCTGCCGCGGGTGAGGACCTCGACGACGGGGGTTTCGAGGGTCAGCCCCGCAGCGGTGCTGCGCAGAGTCTGCTCCAGTTGCGTGTTCACAGGGACGTCCTTTCGGAGATGGCGAGAAGCCCGCGCAGGGACGCGAGGGCCTGGTGGAGGTGAGCGCTGACGGTCCCGGTTGCGATCCCCATCGTTTTGGCGGTGGACTCGGTGTCGAGGTCCAGCAGGTAACGAAAGATCACGACTTCGCGCTGCCGTGGTGGCAGCTTCCGGATGGCGGCGACCAAGTCGACTCGGCCCAACTCCTCGGTAGCCGGCCGTTCCAGTGAGGTGGCGGAGAGCACTTCGCGGTGTCGTTTGCGCCACCACGAAATGTTGTGGTTGATCGCTGTTCGCACTACCCATGCGGCCGGTGACTCCATGGTGCGCACGGTTCGCCACCGCGACCAAGCGCTGGCGAACGCCTCCGCAACTGCCTCCTCAGCACGGTCTTGTTCCATGCCGCTGGCAACCACCGCCCGCAGGCAACGATCTTTCTGCGCGGTGTAGAACTCGACGAACTCGCTAGTGTCCACACCCTCATGACGCATCGGCAGCTTCATCCCTTTAGTCGTGACAGCCGGGTCATTTGTACGAACACCCAGATGCTCCCAGGGACGGCACTCGACGGCGCGGTCGACGGGCCGTGGCGCGGACCGGTCCACCCATTGAGCCTGCGTCACGATCGAGCCCTCGATGGGCAGGCGCGGCGCGACTGAACCGGTGCCCGCACCGGTCAGGCGGGGTGAAAGGAGAAAACGTGAGAGACGGCGAACAATCGGCCGAGTTCGTGGAGTTCACCCGTGCTCACGGCAGGAAACGATGCGGACGGCCTCACTGTTGTGTGCCAACGAGGAGGCCAACGCCGAGGACCTCGTGCAGACGAGGCTGACCATGACTTGATCGAAGCCCCTGCTGCCGGGCGACCTGGTGGGTCGGTCGTCAGCTGGCGGTGACGCGTGGTCGGAAGTGATCCTCAACGGCGCACCGGTCGAACGGTTCGCTGCACAGACCCGGCACCGCGACCTCAGCACGCTGCTCAACCACTACATCCGTCCCGCCGAAGCGCTCGCGACCAGCACCAGCCGCGACCTCGGACTCTGAGCCGCCTCGATCGGCGCTGACCCCGATCCAAGCCTCCAGTCACCGGCGTGATCTCGCTCGGATTGCGGGGAGTCCCGACGCAGGGGGTCGCGTCCCAGAGGCGGTGGATTGACCCGTAGCTGGAGAGGGTGTCTATTGGTGGGGTCGGCTCGGCGGCCTATCCAGGGAGCAGGCGATGACTGCAGCGACGTACCTCGACGGCAACTTCGCGCCGGTGGCCACCGAGGTGACCGCCACGGATCTCGAGGTCACGGGCGCGGTCCCGCCGGGCCTGGCGGGAAGGTACCTCCGCACCGGCCCCAACCCGTTCGCAGCGCAGGCCGACACGTACCACTGGTTCGCGGGCGACGGGATGGTGCACGGCGTCGACCTGCACGGCGGCCGGCCGCGCTGGTACCGCAACCGCTGGGTGCGCAGCCCCGAGGCCAGCGCGCACCTCGATGCGTCTCCCGTGCCGCACGAGGACGGCGGGTGGTACTCCGGCTCGGGCAACACCAACGTGTTCGCCCACGCCGGCCGGATCCTGGCCGTGACGGAGGGGTCGCTGCCGTATGAGCTGACGGGCGATCTGGACACGGTCGCCACGCGCAACTTCGGTGGCCCTCTCCCTGCCGGCATCAACGCTCACCCCAAGTTCGACCCGAACAGCGGCGAGATGCACGTGATGAGCTACGGCTTCGACAACCCCGCGTTGCGCTATCACGTGATCGGCTCTGCCGGGGAGCTCGTCAGCACTGTCGACATCGACCTTCCGGCTCCGGTCATGCTCCACGACATGGGCCTGACCGCCTCCCGGGTCGTGCTCTTCGATCTGCCTGTGCTCTTCGACCTGGAGCTCGCCCTCCAGGGCGTTGCCCTGCCCTTCCGCTGGCGCCCCGACAACGGGGCCCGGGTCGGGCTCCTGCCCCGGGCCGGCACCGGGTCCGACGTCGTGTGGATCGATGTCGAGCCGTGTTTCGTCTACCACCCCCTCAACGCCTTCGACGACGGTGATCGAGTGATCATCGACCTGGTGGTGCACGACCACGCCTTCGCCGAGGACGGCGAGCCCGTGTCCGATCGTCCCCGTCTGGAGCGCTGGACGATCGACCCGCGGGCACGCAAGGTCCTCACCGAGACGATCGACGATCGCGGCACGGAGTTCCCACGCGGGGACGAACGACTCACTGGCCGCCGGCACCGCTACGGCTACACGATCGGCGCATCCTCGGTGCTCGACTTGGGCGCCCTAGGCGATGACCCTCGGACCGCTGTGCGCAAGCACGACCTTGTCGGCGGCACCAGCGTCGAGGTGGACCTGGGCTCCGGCCGCATCGCCAGTGAGATGGTGTTCGTCCCGGCTGGCAGCGCGGCTGGCGAGGACGACGGTTGGCTCATGGGCTACGTGTACGACGCGGCGCGCGGCGCCAGCGACCTGGTGATCATCGATGCCCACGACTTCGGACATCCGGTGGCCACGGTCCACCTGCCGGCCCGGGTGCCGCAGGGATTTCATGGGAACTGGATCCCCGACTCCGCCCTCGCCTGAGCATTGGACTTCGGGGTCCGAGCGTGGCGTCCTGTTGTGCCGCGGACCTTGTTTTGTGGCCTAGCGACAGTCGGCAATCCTGTAGATGTCCCAGACGTGGTGATAGGCATCGTGGCAGTTGTTTCGGGCTACGTCGGCTGCACGCTGTAGTCCGCGGGTCGCATGCTGCAGTTCGACTCCCTCGTCGAGTGCCGCCGTCAACACCTCGCACCACCGATCAGCGGCGTTGCTCGCGGACCACAGCGCGACTGCCAGCGGAATGGCCTGGTAGCCCCTGGCCAGGGCCAGCGCGTCCGGGTCATAGCCCGCAACGTGAGCCTGCTTCGCAAGTCGGGCGCCCTGGACCCGCTCCGCCCACTGGCGCAGGTTGTCACCTACGTGGGAGACGTACTCGGCTACCGACCAGCCTTCGAGGCGCTCGTCTCCGGAGAGAGGGCCTACGACCTCGCGAACGCGCTCGTCGAATCCGCGGACCCAAGCCACAGCGTCGTCCGGTGTCAGCTACAAGGGGCGGTGCCGCACCGGCACCCGACACCCGGGGATGCCAGAGCGCCCCGCGGCCGCCAACGGGCTGACTCATCATCCGCGGCAACCAGCCTCGGATCTGCCGAACGCTGAACTTGCGTTGCGGGCGTGATCGGCTGCTGTCGCAGTCCGCCCCTCGAGCTACTGGGTGAGGTGGACACGGGTTTGGGGACGCCGCGGGCTCCGGCATCTGGGGAGAGGCAGGCCCCACCCATTTCGGCGCCCGGCGGACCGCTCCCCGGCTACGAAACCCCGGTGTTGCACTGAGACCTGGAACCCGCGTCCGAGTCGGTCCAGGTCCACGGGGACTGCTGTACAGTTTTCTGTACGAAGGAGGTGGAATGGTGAAGACGCTGAGTTACACAGAGTCCCGGGCCCGCTACGCCCAAGTGCTCGACGACGTCGTCAACGACCGAGAAGAGGTCGTGATCACCCGGGCCGGTCACCCTTCGGTGGTGATCGTGTCGTTGGAGGACTTCGAGTCCTTGCGTGAGACCGCCTACCTGATGCGGTCGCCGAGGAACGCTCGTCGCCTGCTCGACGCCATGGAGCGCCTCGAAGGGGATGCGGGGGAGACCCACGAACTGGTGGACACCGACTAAGAATGCGGTTGGTTTGGGATCCCAATGCCTGGGAGGACTATCTGTGGTGGCAGACCCAAGACCGCAAGGTCCTCAAGCGCATCAACCTGCTCATCCACGATGTCGTGCGCAACGGCAACGAGGGGATCGGCAAACCTGAGCCGCTCAAGCACGACTTCGCCGGTTACTGGTCGCGGCGGATCACCGACGAGCATCGACTGGTCTACAAGGTGACTAACACCGAGGTCCGCATCGCCGCCTGCCGCTACCACTACGGCCGCTGAAGCCGAACCGCACGCTCATGCCGATTCAAGGCTGCTACCGACCGGCCTGCCAGATCGTGCAGCAGTCCCTGTGATTCTGAGGCCGATGAAAACCGTGGAGATCGGCGGCTCGGCCCTGGATGCGGAGGCCCCATCGGATGATCGGTGTGGCGATCGCCGCGGTGGTCCTGGTCCTGGTCCTGGCCCTCGGCTCGAGTGGCGTCAAAGGAGCGGCTGACGTCAGGGCGCCTTGGCTTTTCGTGGGGCTGGGTCAGAGCTGGGTCACCGGAGGTGACGGACCACGACTCGGGTGGCGTGCGCGACCAGTGCGTCGTCGTACGTCGCGTCGACGTTGCTCCGGTCGGAGAACACCGCCAGCACGATGGGTGCACGCCCCGGTGGCCAGACGACTGCCAGGTCGTTGCGGGTGGCATACGCCGCGGCGCCCGACTTGTCCACCACCCGCCAGCCGTCCCGCAGCCCTGCCTCGACGAGTGAGTCACCGGTGTCGTTGCCGCGCATCCAGCGCAAGAGCAGCCTTCGGTCCGAAGCGCTCAGCCACGCATCGACGGCGTACCCGCGCAGCACCGTGGCGAAGGCACGCGGGGTGGTGGTGTCGCGTGAGTCGTCCGGTGCGGTTGCGTTGAGCTCCGGCTCCTCGCGTGCGGCCTGGGTGGCGTCGTCGCCGAGGGCCCGCAGGGCGCGCTCGAAGCCAGCGGGTCCACCCAGCGCGTCGAGCAGCAGGTTGCCGGCCGTGTTGTCGCTCTCTCTGACGGCGGCTTCGGCGATCCGGCTGAGGGTCAGCCCGGTGCTCACATGGTTCTCGGTCACCGGAGAGTGGGGGACCAAGTCCTCGGCGTCGTATCGCACGACCCGGTCCAGCTCGCGGCTCGTGGTCCGTTCCATAACGGCAGCGGCCGCCAACGCCTTGTAGGTCGAGGCGTAGGCGAATCGCTCGTCGGCCCGGTAGGCCACCGTCATCCCGCTCCCGGTGTCGATGGCGAAGACGCCGAGCCGGGCGTCGAACCGGTCTTCGAGAGCGGCCAGTCTGGTCATCGTCTGCTCGGTCGGCGAGGATGAGGGCTGGGCTCCGACTTCGACCTCGGCCTCGGTCTCTCTCCCCGGATGCGGCTGACCTGAGCAGGCGTTCAGCATCACCAGGGTCAGTGCGGTGGCGGCCAGCATCCCGAATCGAGTGCCTCGGTTCGGTGACGTCACGACTTGATCCGACGGGAGCACTGACGGCCTCGAGACCCCGAGCGGCAAACGGCGTGCCCGTCCGACATCCGATGGCCGTCCAGGTGGCGCGGATGCGAATCGTCCGCGCAGTGCTGGTCAGTGCGAGCGAACGCACCGCGGATCGTGCTCAGCGTCAGCCTCCCAGCTGGCTCGTCGGCGCGAGATCACCCTTGGCCACGAAGGTTAGTCGCCCCCCGGTGAGGGCGGGCAGCGCGCCAGGGGTTGTGCACCTGCCCGATCGTGCGACTGCGGCCCGCGAAGAAGGAGCCTGACCCGGTGGGGACCATTCGTGCCTCGGCGGGGGAGGATGGAGCATCTTGGCCGGCTTCCGGATGTCGGCAATGGGAGGATGCGTGTCCCGATTGGACGTGGTCGCTGCAGCAGCCGCGCGCGACGCTGGGGGGATCGACGCTGGGCTGCTCGGTGACTTCCTCTCGATCCTGGAAGAGGCCGTCGCGTCCGGTCGCCGGTTGCGACGCTCGGAGCTGAGGGCATGCGGCGAGCGTGGCGCCGCAGCGGCGTTGGGCGGCGTGCCGCTGCGGGCGCTGGTCGACCTCTATCTCTCGGCGTGCTGGCGGCTGTGGGAGGAGCTCGACACCGGTTCGAATGCCGCCCAGGTTCGCGCGGCCGGCCTGGCAGTGCTTCGCGCCGCGGACGATGCGGTGGCAGCGCTGGCCGAGGGCTTCCAGCTCCCCCGCAACGACCTGTCACGTCAGCAGGAGTCGACCCGGCGCGACGTCTTCGACCTGCTGCTGGCCGGTGGTCCGTCCGCGGTTGAGGTGACCGGTCGGGCCGCCGACCTGGGGCTCGACCTCACCAGCCCGCACGCGGTGCTGGTCGCCCGGCACGACCTCACGTTCGATCACCCGTCGCTGACCTCGGTTCCGCGCCGCTTCGAAAGCGCTTTGAGCGGTCGTCATGGCGACACCCACCCGCTGGTAGCGACCAAGAGCGGACTGTTGGTCTGCATCTTCGCTGCTCCTGACCAGGCGAGTGTCACCTTGGTCGGAGACAGGCTCGCGGCGGTCATCGCCGCGGTCGCACCGGTCCGTCCCGGCCGAGGTCATGAGCGGTCCTGGCAGGCTGCGATCGGGCGTGCTCAACCCGGCGCAAGCGCTGTCCGGGTTTCCTACGAACAGGCATGCAGCGCACTGGACCTCGCCGGCCGTCTCGGCCTCGAGGATGCCGTGATCGACTCCAGCTCGTTGGTGGTCTACGAGATGCTGCTGCGTGACCGTGATGCGATCGACGAACTCATAGCGACCGTTCTGGGTCCGCTCAAGCACGCCCCGGGTAGTGCTAGGACGACATTGGAGACCCTCGAGGCCTACTTCGCGACCGGCGGGGTCGCCACCGCAACCGCGGCGCGATTGAACCTGTCGGTCCGGGCAGTCACCTATCGGCTGCAGCGCATCGGCGACGTGCTTGGTCTGGATCCCACCGACCCGGCGCACCGCTTCACCCTGCACGCCGCGGTGCTCGGAGCCCGATTGCTGGACTCGTTCTGAGTGCTGCCCCGGCCTCCGTTGCCGAACCTCGGCAACATCGCGGCCGGAGTTCGTCCGCAATCTGCCCTCGTCCGGTGAACGTCTGTCGCCCAGACTCGACGGGTACCTAGACCACCTCAAGGAGCACTTGTGCACGACGTACCTGTCTGGCTGTGGGGCGCGTTCGCCGCCACCGTCGTCATCGCCCTGGCCATCGACCTGCTGGCCCATCGCGACGCCCATGTCATCGGCTTCAAGGAAGCCGCCCGCTGGAGCGTGGGTTGGGTCGGGCTCGCGGTGGTCTTCGGGGTCGTGGTCTTCGCCGTAGTCGGCCGCGACGCAGGCGTCGAGTACACCACCGCCTGGCTGCTGGAGAAGAGCCTGTCGGTGGACAACCTCTTCGTGTTCGCGCTGATCTTCGGCTACTTCAAGGTCCCGGCGCAGTACCAGCACCGGGTGTTGTTCTACGGCGTGATCGGGGCCCTGGTGTTCCGAGGGATCTTCCTGGCACTTGGCGTGGCCGTCGTCAGCCAGTTCACCGCGATCCTCTTCGTCTTCGCAGCGATCCTGCTCTACAGCGCCTACAAGTTGATCAAGGGCGACGACGATGACTACGACCCGAGCAGCAGCCTGGCGCTGCGGTTGATGCGCAAGGTCGTGCCGATGACCGAGGAGTACCACGGCACGAAGTTCTTCATCCGGGAAGCCGGAAAGCGCGTCGGCACCCCGATGCTTGCCGTCGTGGTCGCCATCGAAGCAGCCGACCTGTTGTTCGCTGTGGACAGCGTGCCTGCCGTCCTCGCGGTGAGCGACGACGCGTTCATCGTCTACACCTCCAACGCCTTCGCCATCCTCGGCCTGCGCGCCCTCTACTTCCTGCTCTCGGGCCTGCTCGACCGGTTCCACTATCTCGGCACCGGCCTCGCACTCATCCTTGCGTTCATCGGCGTCAAGCTGATCCTGCAAGCCGCCCACAAGACGATCGACACCTCCATCCCGGAGATCCCTTCGCTCGTCAGTCTCGGCGTGATCGTCGTGGTCCTTACCGGCTCAGTCGCACTCAGCTTCCTGAAGCCGAAAACGGACGAGGGCAAAGACGAGGGCAAGGACGACGACAAGGGCGAGGAGACCGTGAAGGCCGAGTCCCGCTGATAGAGGGTGGGAGTCGCACATGCTCTACTCCTCCGGACGGCCGTGGAGCACACCGAGCGCGACGCAGCCCTACGAGGAACCTGCGACTCCCGCCCCACCAAGGTCACGGCGCTTGGCCATGCTCGGGCGGGACGTGGTCCGCCCCGCGGACGCTGTCCAAGACGGTCTGCCCCTGCCGGTCGACCAACCGCGTGAAGAGCTGCTGGGCGTACCCGAACACCAGCGCCCACGCGAGGATCTGGGCAGAGGAGTCCAGGGCGCTGAGGCCGGGCACGAACTGGCCGCGCATGAGCAGTAGCCCGAGGAAGGCCGTGATTGCCCCGGTCGGCAGCTTGAGCACGGCGAGGGCCACGGGGATGCCGTGGCGCTCGGAGGAGCCCCTGATGCCTCGAATGGCACCGGCGGCAGCCACGGCCGCGGCTGCCAACCCCACCAGTTCCACAATGAAGAGGTCGAAACCGGTCGCCGTGTCGATCACCGCATCGTCGATGTCCTCGGTCGGTGTGACCACTTCGCCGTCCGTGCTCGCCGGTATGGGCGCGACGGAGAACGGCGCCGATTGCCCCGTCGGACACACCACCATGGCCGTCCCCGCCTCTTCGGGTGCGAAGCAGAGGGGGATCAGGGTGGGCTTGAATGCCCCGAGGATCGCCACGGCGCTCGCTAGGGCTGCCATGAGCAGGATGGTCACGACTAGGACGTTGCGGAAGCTGCGCACACGGATCTGCTCACGTACCGCTGCTGAGCTTGCGGCGCGGACCGCTGTGACGATCTGACCCCGCTCCTGTGCGACCAGTTCGAGCTTGCAGGCCTGATCGAGCTGGTTCCCGTCGGTCGGGCGGACGCTTGTTGCGATGCCGAGCATCACCGCGAGGCGCTCGAACTCGATGCGCCGGACGTCGTTCGCCACCAGGTGGCGCTTCACGTGCGCGAGCAGGCCGGGAAGTTGCCCGAGGATCATCGACGGGGGAGCGAAGTTCAGTAGCTGCGACTCCGCAGCGTCGAGATTGGTCATCGCTCGTTCGCGCAACGAGCTGCCGCGCAGACGCGGAAGCCACTGCTTCGGGTTCGACTTGTCCGAGCGTGCGGCGGCTCGTGCAGCCTCAAGGTGAGCAGCGAGAGCTCTGGCAAAGATCTTGCTCTCGGGGGTCTCGCACCCCGCACGCGCGTAGGCACACAGAGCCTCGAGTTCGAGGGCCCGGGTGAGCGTTCCTTCGCGCCAGCCGGCTGACAATGGCCCACCGACGCCGTACTCAGAGCTGCCGGTCATGGAAGGTCCGGTCGGGTTGCCGCCCTGCTCACCCCCGAGCTCCATCGTCGGGCTTCAGGTTCGTCGCGCCGCGAGCACCGCAAGAACGGTGTTCGTCGCGGAGATCAGCGTGGCGGTGATGCCGGCCTTGCGAGGCAGGTCCCCCCGCAACGCTGCCGAGGCGGCCGAGACCGTGTCACACGCGTGGATGACCATCGCCCGATTGCTGGCCCGGCGCAGGTCGTCGTCGCGCAGGGTCAGCAGGTCTAGGCCAATCAGCACGGTGCGAATCCCGAACATGCGGAACGGGTAGATCCCTGACCGGTCGAGGCGGGGGTCGGTACCGAGCCGGCGGAGCAGGAACTCGGGGACAAGAAGACCTGCCAGCCCGTTGAAGATACGGATTGTCGCCAGAACCTTGTGTGCGGATCGAGGACGTCCCATCCTCATTCCCCCGTCAGAGCGTTGGGACTGCCATCGTGTTCTCGTTCTGGACGGCACGTCAAGGCTCTTCGAACGCCTTTACAAGCCCAGCGGGTGAGAGCACTCTGAGAAGTCCAGGGACTGGGCCCCGCTTGGCAATTGAACGCCGAGCGCAGCACGGTCCCGGGCACGGGGTTGGAGAAGGGACACGGTCGCCGTCAGGGACTTCGTCTCACATCGGGCTTCATGTGAAAGCTGGCGGACGGGGAGTCCCATGCCGCACCAGGTGGCCGTCACCCTGAGGGCGCCGATCGTCCAGAAGCAGTGCGACGCCGTGCGTGACCTGCTCGAGCAGGTGCGGGCCCGAGGTGGTGACGACGGGTTTTTCCCGTTCGCCCTGATGTCTGAAGTCCACTTCGCCCGACTCTTCATCCTCGAGGCGGTCACGGACCTCGACGGCGAGCCGATCCCCGCCTCGCTCGTCTACATGTCTGACGTCGACGGCCCTGCTCTCGCGCACCTCCAGCACTTGTCCCGGATTGCCGCCACCGGGCTCGACGCCCTCTTCGGCCACTGCGTCGGTTACCCCACCGATCCCACCGCGGGCTCGAGGTCGCAGTGGCTGGAGCGCCACCTCCTGCAGGCGTCGGCGTACTACGTGCACACGGTCGGGCGGACGGTGGGGCAGGTACGTGCGGAGGACTCCCTGCGTCACGAGGTCGGTCGCCTTGTGGACGGCGTAGCCATCACGGACCACGCCACCGCCCCCCGGTCCGTCCGCCGACGAGTGCAGGAGCTGCTTCTCGAGCATCCGGGGCTGGCCTGGGCGGCCAAGCCGCCCCGCGGGCCCGGTGGCGCCTATCGAGTAGGCAAGGCCCGGGAGATCGTGAGCGTCGTGCTGCCGGGGACCTTGGTGCTGCCCCTCCTGACGCCGGTGGTGGCGGCCTGGCTGGTGGTCATCCGGTTCCTCGAGATCCGTGACCGGGCTGACAGTTCCCCGCCGGATGCACAGCACGTGCGGGAGGTCGAGTCCTACGAGGACGTGGCTGCGCAGAACCCGTTCACCGCGGTGGGATTCGTCAAGCCTGGACGGGTGCGACGCACAACGATGAAGGTCGCCCTTCGCCTGCTCGACCTCGGCTGTCGCCACGTCTATCACCGCGACAACCTCTCCGGGGTCCGCAGCATCCACTTCGCCCGGTGGTTGCCGATCGACGACGGCCGCCGGGCGGTCTTCGCCAGCAGCTACGACAACACCCTGGAGAGCTACATGGACGACTTCATCGACCGGGTGGCCTGGGGGGTGAACCTCGTCTTCAGCAACGGGGTCGGCTACCCGCGGACCCGATGGCTGGTGTTCGGTGGCGCTCGCGACGAGCTGACCTACAAGCGCCACCTGCGGCGCCACCAGGTGCCGACGGTCGTGTTCTACTCCGCGTACCCGACGTTGTCGGCGCCGAGACTGGATGACAACGCCCGGCTGCGGCGCGGCCTGACCCGCGCGTTGGACGAGGACGAGGCTCGCGAATGGCTGGCGCTGCTGTGAACACGGCGACGAACGAGCCGCTCGAGCTCGCGGACATCCAGGGATTGGTCCTGCGTGGGTACTCCCAGCTCGGGTACGCCTCCTTCCTCCTCCTCCAGGTGGAACGCTCGCAGGAGGCATGCTCGGTGCTCTCGACGTGGGCCGAGCAGGTGACCACGGGGGAGACGGCTCCGGAGGAGACGGCGATCAACCTCGCCCTCTCCGGGCAGGGCATCCTGCGGCTCACGGCGAACGAGGGCCTGCCCAGCGGCTTCTCCCATGCCTTCACCTCGGGGATGACCACGCCGTACCGGAGCCGCCTGCTGGGCGACGTCGGCGAGGACGCGCCGTCCCGGTGGCGTTGGGGTGGTCCCGAGACCGACAAGATCGACGTCTTGGTGCTGCTGTACGCCGTGAGCGCACCCGTCCTGCAGTCGCTCGTCGAGCGGGTGGCCGGCGACGCTGCCCACGGAGGACTCCGCATCGTCGAACGGCTCGACACCGACGTCCTGTCCGACAGGGAGCACTTCGGCTTCCGGGACGGAATCTCGCAACCCACCATCGCCGGCCTGCCCCGCGCCGAGCACGACTTCGACGTCGTTCGGACCGGCGAGTTCCTCCTCGGCTACACCAACGAGTACGGGCAGCTCACCGAGCGTCCGCTGCTCGACGAGCGCTGTGACCCGGCGCGGGTGCTGTCCCGTGATTCCTCGGGGTCGGGGGCGGCAGACCTGGGTCGCAACGGTAGCTACCTGGTGTTCCGGCACCTGAGCCAGGACGTCGAAGGGTTCTGGAACTATGTGGACTCGGCGGCTGGGGCGGGCGGCGAGGACGATCCCCAGCAGCGGACCAGGTTCGCGGCCAAGCTGGTGGGTCGTTGGCCGAGCGGCGCTCCGCTGGTGCTGAGCCCCGAGCGCGACGAGCCCACGTTGGGGGCGGCGAATGCGTTCGGCTACCACCACAGTGATCGGTTCGGCCTCGCCTGTCCCATCGGCTCCCACATCCGGCGCGGCAATCCACGTGACTCCCTGGAGCCCGCCCCAGGCACGGAGCGCGCCTGGGAGGTGAACCGTCGTCACCGGCTCCTCCGTCGAGGCAGGACGTACTCGGGATATCCCAGCCCGGAGGGCACCGAGCTGGGCGTCCACTTCATGTGCCTCAATGCCAACCTCGCCCGACAGTACGAGTTCGTCCAGCACAGCTGGATGAACGACCCGAGCTTCAACCGGCTGGACCAGGCGGATGACCCACTCATCGGCACCCGATCGTCCGGACCGACGACCTTCGTGGAACCCGCGTGGCCGCTGCGGCGCCGCCACCACGGCGTGCCCAAGTTCGTGCAGGTCCGCGGTGGCGGCTACTTCTTCCTGCCCGGTGTCGCCGGTCTGCGCTACCTCGCCTCCGGTCCACGTTGGGAATGACCACGGTGTCCCGGCGACTCGCCCCACGAACTTCATGCACGACAGGACAAGGCCACAACGATCAGGGAGGCCCAGATGACTGATGGAGCCAGGAGGGCGGCCCCCTCCGGGGGCGGGTATCGCGGCGGGCGGGCCTGGACGTACTTCCGTGCGGTGGCCGATGCCGTGGACCGGCGACGTGGCTGGGACAAGGTCCCGACCCCCGTCTCCCTTGCGGTCCTGGTCGGGCTGCGTGACTCGCTGCGGCGGAACAACCTGGTCGAGACCGACAGCCTGCCCCGGACTGAGCCGCCGGCGGTCCCGCCGTTCCGGTCCGAAGTGCTCACCTCGCGGACGCTGGACGGCTCATGGAATGACCTCAACGCCCCGCACGCTGGCATGGTCGGAGCGCGGTTCGGCCGGAACATCCCCCTCGATGCGGCACTGCGGCCGGAGCCTCACGAGGTGCTCGAGCCGAACCCCCGGGAGGTCAGCCGCCAACTGATGACCCGCGACGACCTCATCGCCGCCACGTCGGTGAACGCGCTGGTGGCACCGTGGCTGCAGTGGATGATCCGTGACTGGTTCAGCCACGGGAAGAGCCCGACCGACGACCCCTGGCAGATCGAGGTGGCGCCGGACGACTCGTTCCCGGAACGACAGATGCGGGTGATGCGCTCACCGGAGGACCCGACGCGGGCGGACGGCATGCGGTCGCCCCGGACCGCGATCAACACCAGCACCCACTGGTGGGACGCCTCGCAGATCTACGGGACCACTGAGGAGTACCAGCGGGAGAGCCGCACGTACGAGTCCGGAAGGCTGAAGATCGACGCTAACGGGATGCTCCCGATGCCGAAGAGCAACCACCCGACCGCGGAGGAGCCCGGGTTCTGGGCCGGGCTGGTGCCCCTCCAAACCCTCTTCACCCTGGAGCACAACGCCGTGTGCGCCATGCTTGCAACGGCATACCCGCATTGGGACGACGAGGAGCTGTTCCAGCGTGCGCGTCTCGTGATAGCCGCGCTCATCGCCAAGATCCACACCGTCGAGTGGACTCCGGCCGTGATCAGCCACCCGGCCACGGTCATTGGGATGCGTGCTAACTGGTGGGGGCTCGCCGGCGAGCGGCTGAGCAGCGTCTTCGGACGGCTCTCGGACAGCGAGGTCGTGAGCGGGATCCCCGGTGCCCCCACGCAGCACTACGGGGTGCCGTACTCCCTCACCGAGGAGTTCACTGCCGTCTACCGCATGCACCCGCTGGTGCCGGACTACTTCGACTTCCGCTCGCACACCACCGATCAGCCGCACCGCGATCAGCCCTACACGCTGCGGGAGCTGTCGGGCCCGCAGTCGCTCGGCTTGTTCGGCCAGATCCCGATGGCGGACTTGTTCTACTCCTTCGGCACCGAGCACCCCGGGGTCGTCTCGCTGCGCAACTTTCCGCGGTTCCTGCAGGAGTTCGAGCGGCCCGACGGCTCGGTCATCGACCTCGCCGCCGTCGACATGCTCCGGCACCGCGAGCTCGGCGTCCCCCGGTACTGCGAGTTCCGGCGGCAGCTGCGGCTGTCCGCCCCGACAACGTTCGCCGAGCTGACCGAGGACCCCGAGCTCGCCGAGCGGATGGCGGCGCTCTACGGGGGTGACATCGAGAAGGTGGACCTGATGGTGGGCCTTTACGGCGAGCGGTTGCCGGCCGGCTTCGCGTTCAGCAACACGGCCTTCCGGATCTTCGTCGTGATGGCATCGCGCCGACTCAACAGCGACCGGTTCCTGACGAAGGACTTCACACCGGCGGTCTATACCCCCGAGGGGATGCGCTGGCTGGCCGACAACACGATGGCATCGGTCATCCTGCGCCACTATCCGGAGCTGCGCGGGTCGATGAGGGGTGCCAGGAACGCGTTCACGCCCTGGCAGCGCGCACAGGCTCCGGCAGCCGACGCCGCCAGCGGAATGGGCGCCGCGGGCGCCGGAGAGCACGAGGGGGAGCGTCATGGTCCTCAACTCGGATGACCATGTCGGTCGTCGGCGCGAGATCCGCGAGAGGTGGGTCGGTAGCGCCGACCAAAGGGCCGCCGCGCAGGTGGCCGTCGACACCGGTGAGCTGAAACGGGTGAACACCGAGGAGGACCTCGACGAACGCCGCGAGCGGCTCGAGCGCCGCAACCTGAGGCTCGAGGGGATCGTGGAGACCGACGACTCGGTGTGGCTGAGCTTCTTCGAGTCCGGGATGAAGGCGGCGCGTGCGGTGGGCAGGGTCGTCGAGGCCGGCCGAGGACCGTCCCAGCCGGTAGGCACCGGCTCCCTGGTCGCGTCCCGGCTGCTCCTCACGAACAACCACGTCTGCGACAGTGCCGAGACCGCGAGAGGACTGAAGGTTGAGTTCGGCTACGAGTATGACGGGGAGGGCGCCGAGCGCCTGGCCGATCCCTGGCCGCTCGTGCCCGACGACTTCTTCGCCACGGATACCGAACTCGACTTCACCCTGGTCGCGGTCGCCCTGCGCGACGGCTCCGCCCCTGGCGACACCTACGGCCACATCCCCCTCATCGCTCAGACCGGGAAGGCAGTGATCGGCGAGGTCCTCAACGTCATCCACCATCCGGCGGGCGAGCGCAAGAGGGCGAGCATCCGGTTCAACCGGATGGTGTCGGAGGACGACGTCTGGGTCCGCTACGAGTCGGATACCCGAGAAGGCTCCTCCGGGGCTCCCGTCTTCAACGACCAGTGGGAGATGGTCGCCCTGCACCACGGTGGCGTCCCTGCCACCGACGCCGAGGGCTTCGAGCTCACGCGGACGGGAGAACGGTGGACACCCGAGATGGGCGAGGGCGCCCTCTCCTACCTGGGCAATGAGGGGGCGCGTGTCAGCCGCATCATCCGCAGCCTGTCTCAGATGCAGCTGCCGCCGGTGCACCAGGCCCTTATAGCCGACATCCTCTAGGGAGGGGGCCGAAGATGGAGACTCCTGCGATCGTCCTGGTGCACGGCCGGGGCCAAGAGTTCAAGGACCCAGCCGCGCTGCGCACCAAGTGGCTGGCCGCCCTGGCCGCCGGGCTCACCCGCGCCGACCGCGCCGAGGTGCCTGCCGGCGACGTGCTGTTCCCGTTCTACGGCGACGAGCTTTACCGGATCGGGGCTGAGGCCGGGGACGCGCGGGTCCGGCTGGAGTCGTTGCCCAGAGGAGAAGCCGGACCGTTCCGTCCGGACACGCCCGGCGACGTCGGTGAGGTGGAGCGCGAGCTGCTGGCCGGCATGGGCGTGCACGCCGGCGTGGCGGACCTGGTGCCTGACAACGCGGACGAACCCCTCGGAGAGCCTGGCCGCGGGCGGGTGAGGCACGAGGGGTTACGCGAGAGGCTGCAGGAGGGGGCGCTGTCGTGGAAGGCCGCTCGCGACGTACTTGCGCTGCTGGCGAAGCGGTCCCGCGTGGACCAGCTGATCATCCAGGCCGAGCTGCGCGACGTCGCGATGTACCTGACCCGGGGACGCGCCCGCGTCCTCGAAGTGGTGGAAGCCTCGGTCCCTGGTGACAGGCAGCTGATTCTGGTCTCCCACAGCCTCGGGACCGTGGTCGCTCGTGACCTGCTCGACGATGCGGAGATCCGCGGGCGCACAGCGCTGTGGGTCACTACCGGGTCACCCCTGGGGCTCGAGGCGGTCCAGAGGAACCTCCGTACGCCGGGCTGTGTCCATCCCGGGACGCCGTGGCTGAGCGCCTACGACGTCAACGATGTCGTGGCCCTGGGGCACCCGCTGCGGGCGAACTGGGGCGACCCGCTCATCGACGTCGAGGTCGAGAACGAACACGAGCCGCACTCGATCTCCCGTTACCTCGCGCACGCCGAGGTTGCGGGGCCGATCGGTGACGCGCTGAGGGGCGCACGGTCGAAGTCGAGCGAGAAGTAGAGAACGTGGAAACGGCCGAGAAAGACCAGCCCCAGGAACACGCCAGGTGCTATCTCTCTGATCTCGTCACGGATCCAGCGCGCCACCCACGACGTTCGCGAGTAGTCCAGGACGATGCACGGCCGGCCGTCGTGCCAGCTGGGGCCCTCGTAGACGGCGGCCACGATGGCGGGGATGCTCGTCGGGCCCAACAGGTTCTTCAGCCGACCTGCGCGGCGGTCCACGACCTTGCCACGCCAGAGCGCCGCGTGGACCAACGCGGCGGCGATCGGTCTGCTGAGAAGGCCGCCAGTGCGCAGCAACACTGTTCCCCGCGCCCTCCCATCGGGAATGGCGCCGACGGCACCAGAGTCGAAGAGCGCGGCGAGTCGCCGCCTTCGCATCGAGGGCAGAGCCGACGCGGTTACCGCGGGAACGTGCTGCTGAGTCATGAACGCGCCTCGCAAGTGCGCCTGGAGTGCCGAGAGAACGGTGCCCCGGATCGGCAGGTGTGTCTTCGCCTCCTTTCCACGTTAGACCTCGACCGCATCCGCGGATAGCCCCTTTTCCGGCCCGTGGCTGCGATACGTGTCATTGACCCTCGCTATAGCGCTCTGCCACATTGGAAGCAATGCGTCCGGACTCGACGCCCCCTGGGAGGTACGGCGGTGACGCTGGAACCCGAGTCGAAGTTCACCTACCTGGTCCTCCGGCCCCTGAGCGACTTGGTGCTGTGGCTGTGGCGACTGGAGCGTCGGGTGGAATTCCTCTACCGACCCGCCTTCGACCGGGTGTTCCGGCCGCGGCTGTTCGCTGCGCTGCAGGCGTTTCAGAATTGCCGCCGCGTGGACGAGCATCTGGCGCTCGCGGAGGAGAAGCTGCTGTCGAACGAGGAGGAGTACACCCAGCGGATCATCGACGAGATCAAGGCGTTCACGCGCGAGAACTGGCTGCCGGGGTCGGCGCAGCGCTTTGGAAACACCAAGACGTTCGGCGTGGTGCGCGGCGAGTTCACCGTGCTGCCGGACCTCCCGCCCCACGTTGCGCGTGGCCTCTTCGCCGAACCCGGCACGTTCCGCGCTTGGGTGCGGTTCTCGGGGCCCGGGCCGTATGCCCCGCCGGATCTGGAGGACTTCGGGCAGTGCTCGGTGGGCATCAAGGTGATGGGGGTGCCCGGGTCCAAGCTGATGGCCGACGAGCGGGCGACCCAGGACCTCATCCTGGTCAGTCCCCCCAGCTTCGTGACCCCGAACATCCGGGAGAACGCCAAGATGCAGCGGTGGGTGCGGGCCAAGGCTCCGATCGGCTACGCGATCGCGCCGGGGAACACGCACCTGACGCACCTGGCGATGCAGTTGCTGTACTCCCCGATGCACTCCAGTCCGCTGGAGGTCCAGTACTACAGCAACGTCCCATTTCTGCTGGGGGAGGGCCAAGCGGTCCAATACTCCCTGAAACCGACGTCGCCGCGACGCAGCCGCATTCCGGCCCACCCGCCGGAGAACTACCTTCGCGAGGCGATGGCCCGGACGCTCGAGGCGGGGGAGTTCACCTTCGACTTCATGGTGCAGGTTCAGACCGACGCCCACCGCATGCCCATCGAGGACGCGACCGTGAAGTGGCCGGAGCGGGAGTCGCCGTACGTCCCGGTGGCACGGTTGAGGCTTCCCCCGCAACGTTTTGACTCCGACCGACAGCTGGCCTTCGCGGACGTGCTCCGCTACAACCCGTGGCACAGCCTGCCGGAGCACAGGCCGCTGGGGAACTCGAACCGCGCCCGGAAGCGGATGTACGAGGAGCTCGCCACCCTGCGTCAGGAAATGAACGGCGACCGGCATCTGGAGCCCACGGGGGACGAGACGTTCGCCGTGGACGGCTCGCCGGCGTCCTGACCACTACGTCTGACCGGGCTCTGGGTGGCCGTCAGCAGGATTGCCCGCCTTCCGCGGGTGGGGACCAGGTGAACTCCAGACGGGTCGAGCCGCCTTCGGAGACGACCGCGGCCGGCGCCGTGCCGGGCGTCCACTGCCGGGGCACCAGCAGGTACTGGCCCCCGGACTGCAGGATGAGCACCAGACCGTCGTAGCGGAACTCGTAGGCCGCGTCCGCGCCTGTGCACCGCACCTCGGACACCCCCGGACCTGTCAGGTCGAGGCTGCGCTCGCTGTAGAGCGTCGCGTGTGGCTCTTCGTGGAGCAGGGCCACCGTCTGCTTGGCCCGCACGGTGCCCACCGCCGCGGCGTAGTCGCTGACCGCCCAGAACAGGCCGATGCCGACCAGGGCGAACACCGCCGCCCACTCGATGAGCGCCGGCACGTCGACGCCCTCGGTGCGTCGCAGTGCCCCTCGGGCGACCCGGATGCTGTGGACGGCGTAGGAGAGGAGCAGGACACCGATGACGAGGCTCAGCGGCGCGATCAGAAAGAGGTTCTCGCGGGCGACGTTGCTGACCACGGCCGAGGCCGCGACTCCGACCAGGACCAGCCCCAGGCAGGTGCTCACCGGGACGCGGCGCCGCTCCACTCGCGCCCAAGCAGCAGATGACAGCTTCTGGGGTACGACGGACCTGGCCCACAGCACCACCAGCCCGACGACCGCGGCGCCCGTGACCGGGACGAACAGGGCGTCCACGCTGCGCATCAGGTAGTCCTGGCTGGTCGATCCGAGCAGCGTGGCGTTAACGCCGAGGTAGTGGAAGTACCAGTACGTGAAGGACCAGCCGAAGTAGAACAGCAGACCGGTCAGCAGCGTCGTCGGCGCGATCACCTTGCCGAAGATCCGGCCCAGCCGGGAGATGTCTGCCAGCCGGGAGCCTTGGTCGGCCGGGCCTGCGTCCCCGTCGGGCTCGCCGGCTGAGTCCTCGTGGGTCACGAGCCCGGATTCTCGGACGGCATGGACGGCGCGCCACCCTCGTCGGGTGGGACCTCGTCCTCCGTGCCGCTGGTTCCCCCGCCGTCGGTGCCGCCGGTGCTGTCCGTGCCCTGGCTGTCGGTGTCGGTTGCCCCGCCGTCGGTCCCATCGGTGCCGCCTTCTCCACTGCCCTCGCCGGGGGTGTCGGTGCCCCCACTGTTCTCGTCGGTCCCCAAGTCCGGGCACGGCGGCGTCGTCAGGAACACCACCGTCGATCCTCGCTTTACGAGCTCGTCCTCGCCCGGTCGGGTCCCGGCGAACCCGCAGGTGGACTGAGGACCCTTGCCGTCCTCGGACTCCACGACGATCTCGACACACAGCCCGCCGCGGCCACAGGCAGCGGCGATCTCGGCGACCAGTCCGTCGTAGACCGTGACGATCTCTGCACCGATCTGCTGGAAGCCCGGCATCCGGATGGGGGAGCCGATCGCGCCGCCCCCGCCTACGGATCCGCCACCTCCGCCGCCGGGGCCGCCCGGGGAACCTCCGCCGCCTCCTGAGCCACCGCCATTGCCACTGGCATTGCCCCCGCCACTGCCGTGGCGCTGGCCACCGGAGGTGGCAGTGGAGGTCTCGGCTTCTCCGCCGGGGCCGACGTTGGAGGTGTCCGCGGGGTTCGTGCAGCCGGCCGAAAGCGCCAGGAGGAGCGCGCCTAGTGCAAGGTGACGTCTCGAGATACCCACGACCCACCTCCGCTCACGGAGTGGTCTCATCTAGTCATGGTCCGCCTGCGAAAAGGACTGGTCAATGACGGGCAATGACGAGTCAGCGGCGCCGGTGGCCACACGCACTTCCCCGGCCCACCGGCGGGCAGCGCTTCACCCACACGCCCCTAGGCTGTGGAGTGCGCGCGACGGATCGTTTGAGTGCACGAGTGCACTCAGCCTCTCGTAGGTGCACAGCACCCGCGTCAGCGTTCGCGCTCCAGATCCGAAGACCCGTCAGTGAGGGAACATATGTGCCGCGTGCTCGCCTACATCGGGGCAGAAATACCTGTGGAGAATCTGCTTCTCAAGCCGGAGAACAGTCTCATCAACCAAACCCTCGACCCAGAGCGTCATCCGCAGCTTCAGCTCGCGGGCTGGGGATTCGGTATCTGGAGCGAACATCTGCTGAAGACAGAAGAGCCCCTGCTCTATCACCGACCGATGGCTGCGTTCTACGACGACAACGTTGCCGGCATCCTGCCAAGCCTTCAGGCCAGTACGCTGCTTGCTCATGTGAGAGCTGCTGACTACAACTCGACCGTGGTGCTGGCCGACGAGAACTGCCACCCGTTCTCCTACCAGGGCACCCCCTGGATGATTGCTCAGAATGGTGACCTGCCGAACTGGAAGCTGCTGCAACGGGAGCTGCTGCCGCACTGCAAGGACAAGTTCCTGGAGCAGATGCGGGGCACCACTGACACGGAGTTCCTCTACGTGCTTCTCCTCTCCCTGCTCGAGGACGATAGCGACGAAGGCGTACAGCGCGGATTCGAAGAGATGATGAAGCTCATCGTCAAGGCCATGGACAGTCTGGACCTTCGGAGTCTGACCAAGCTGAAGATGGCCTTGGTCGCCCCGAACCGCATCATCGGAGTCAACTTCGGCACCGGACACCAGGGCGAGACCGACCCTGCTGGGGACTGGAGAGAGCTACGGAAGTCCGGTCCGGGCACGGACGACTTCGCTCTCTCCATGCTCCTGGAGCCGATGTATCTGCTGATGGGCCGCAACTTTGAGGATGACGAGACGACCTACGACTTCGAAGACTGCACGGAAGAAGACGCGACGTCGGTCATCCTCGCCTCCGAGCCGCTGACCGAGAACGACGGCTGGTTGAACTTGGAGTTCGGCGAGATTGTCTTCCTGGAGAAGAAGGGCGCGAGCATCACGAGAACCGTCGGCAGCTTGAAGGTGTAGGGCGCCAGTGGGAACGGGCCAGCGGGCCGCCTCATGGGGAACCGCGCAGATCGGCTCCCGCGGGTTGCCAGAGCTGGATGGCGTTGCCCTCAGGATCGGTAAGCCCGGCGAACCGACCGTTCGGGTACTCCTCGGTGTCGACGTCCACCTCGACTCCCGCCGCGCGCAGCTGGCGCACCATGGCGTCGAGGTCGGCGACCCGAAAGTTGATCGACCAGGAGTTCGCTGCGCTGCCAACGTGCTCTGAGTCGGCCGGCATGGCGGCAAACACGGTCGGGCCTGGCTGTTGCCACCAAGACGAGGTCTCATACGACTGCGGCGGCGGGTCGACGCCCAGATGCTCGGCATACCAAGCGGTGAGCTTGCTGGGATTCTCTGCTCTGAAGAACACCCCGCCGATGCCGGTAACCCGCTCCATGAGGCTCCTTCGCTGCACGCTGGCGACGCGTCAATTTGCCCCAGGATCGCGTTGGCAATCTGTCCCTGTCTACCCTGCGAACACCTCGCGCCGCTGTTGCTTTTCGTCGGCGATGGCGGTCTGAGACCTGCCGACGCCGCCGTTAGGGCCAGCACCCGGGTGCCGGCAGGGAGCAGGTCGTGCTCGCCACGCTGGAGTACGTGTGGTGGTGCTGCGGTCCAGTCCACGCTTGCACAAGTGCACGGCGCGAAGAAGGTCGTGGTGTTGATGGAGCACGTGGCCCGCGACGGCTCGCACAAGATCGTCGAGGAGTGCTCGCTGCCGCTCACCGGCAAGCGGGTCGTGCAGCGGATCATCACCGACCTCGCCGTCATCGACGTACGCCCCGACGGGCTGCACCTGGTCGAGCTCGCGCCCGGCGTCGGCGAGGACGAGGTCCGCGGGAAGACCGGAGGTGGGGCGTCGCCCGGTTGTGAGGAGGGCCGGTGTTCGGTCATGCTGCGTCGGTGCCGAGCTATGAGAAGTTCAACCGGGAGCTGGCCGCTGCAGCGCGCGACATGCAGGACGAGAAGAACGCCAAGGAGGCCATGGAGCGGGCTGTGGAGCTCGCGACCGAGATCCTCTCGGGGTGCGACGCGGCGGGGGTCTGTGTGGTCCACCGCGGCGAGCGCATCGACACGCACGCTGTGAGCAGCGAGACGGTCCGGCTGGTCGACGCGCTGCAGCACGAGCTCCAGCAGGGGCCGTGCCTGGACGCGCTCCAGATGCAGGACACCGTGCACAGCAGGGACCTGTCCACGGACGAGCGGTGGCCCCACTGGGGTCCCGAGGTCTCGAGGCAGCTGGGGTTTCGAAGCATCGTGAGCTACCGCCTGTTCTCCACCGGCAAGAGCCTCGGGGCACTGAACCTGTACGGCGCGAGGAAGGCTGCCTTCAGTACCGACGTCATCCACGACGGCATCGCCCTCGCGGCCCACGTGGGCGTGGCGCTGGCGGGGGCGCAAGAGGTCGACCACCTTGAGCGCGCACTCGCGGGCCGCACCGTGATCGGTCAGGCCACCGGCATCCTCATGGAGAGGTTCGACATGCCAGCGGACCGGGCCTTCGCCCTCCTCAGTCGCCTCTCACAGGCCAAGAACGTCAAGCTACGCGCGCTGGCCGAGCAGATCGTGGACACCCGAGCTGTTCCCAAAGCGTAGGTCTGCGGACACGCACGAAGTCCTCGTACAAGAGCGCCGAACTTAGCGGAATGAACGGCCACCCGTTTCGTTCAGAACCGTTCTGCGACGGCCGTCAACTTCGCGACGTAGACCGGCCAGTCCGTGTCCCCAGGCAAGTTGCTGGCATCGCGCAGCAGCCCCGTCGAACCGTCGATCTGCTCGCGCAGGATGTCGGCGTGGCCCGCGTGGCGCTGCAAGTCGACGATGTTGTGGATCATGATCTCCTGGAGCGAGACCTCCGCTCCGCCCCAATGCGCGACCGTGCCGATCGCATCTAGCGCTAACGCGTCGATGGTTTCATCAGCGAAAGCCTGGACCCGCAGGTAGAGGTCGATGAGGCCGTCTGCTGACTCCTGCGCGGTGGCGTACCAATCGGCCTGTGGATCGGTTCCGTCCGTGGGCACGAGTTCCTCGGGCGTTGCCCAGTCGCGCTCGAAGGTCGGACCGAAGTAGAGCGCCTCCATATTGAGCGCGTGTTTCACGATGCCCAGGAGGTTCATTCCCGTCGGCGTTCGAGGCAGCCGCTGGTCACGCTCGGACAGGCCGTCGAGCTTCCAGATCAAGGTGTCCCGAGCGCCTTGCAGGTAGTTCTTGAGCACGTCTTTCGGATCGGCTGGCATGCGGCCATCGTGCCCCACGCCCTTCGCCATGATCGGTCGTTTCCAACCCCTCGGCGGCCGGCTACCGCAGCGCCGCGAACCGCCTCATGTCGCGCAAGTAGCGCACCACGCCGCGGGCGGGCACCGGCTGCGGCCAGGCGTCGGGGCGGAACCACGCGTCGGACCCGCCGTCGACGAAGATGATGCTGCCGCACAGGAAGTCTGCCGCCGGTGTGGTCATGAAGACCGCCCAGGAGGCGAGCTGCTCGGGGTTCCCGAAGTCGCCCACCGGGACGGGGAAGGCCCGGATGGTGCGGGCCTGGGACGGCGTGGCCAGCTGCCGCTCGAGCAGGGGAGTGAGGATGGCCCCCGGGGCCAGCGCGTTGAGCCGGATCCCGGCGCCGGCCCAGTCGGGCAGGACCGCGGTACGGCGTACCCAGTAGCTCAGCGCGATCTTGGACGCGGCGTACGCCCAGGGCGCCCTCAGCTGGGGGATCCGGCCGATCCGGCGCAGGGCCAGATCGGCGTCGCCGTCCAGGAGGGCCCGGACGGCGCGGCGGGGCACCATCGGCGTCGTCGTCGTGGAGTTGCTGGAGAACACGACGACCTTGGCGTTGCCTGCGGCGGCCAGTGCGGGGCGCCACTGCTCGAGGAGCTCGGTGACGCCGAGGTAGTTGACCTGCAGGATCAGCCGCGGGACGCCTTTGCCGGCCGTGGGGCCGACTCCGGCGGCGAGCACGGCGCCGTCCAGCACCCCGTCGCAGGCCTCGAGCACCTCGCGGGCGGCGCGGCTGCGGCCACGGGTGGTGGACAGGTCGGCGGTGACGCTCGAGGCCACGACGTCGACGTCGATCACCCGGTGTCCCGCGCGGCGCAACTGGGCCGCCACCGCGGCGCCCATCCCGGAGGCGGCACCGGTGACCGCATAGGTCTTGGCGCGATCCGCCTTCATCGGTGGACCCCGCGTCCCAGCAGGTCGACATCGTCGATCGGAGAGGCGGTCACGGTCGGGTTCACGGGGACCACCATGGCGCACAACCGCGGGTTGCGGAGGCTGTTGGCCGCATTCAGCGGGCCGTCACCGGCTGCCCGAGGGCTCGTGCCCGCTCCGGTGGTGCGAACGTGCCCACCAGAGCAGGCCCAGCGCGACCAGGAGCGCGGCGATCACGTCGCCGCCGGCCCCGAGCTCGTGCGCGAGGGTGCGGTACGACGCGCCGGCCAGGTAACCAGCGAGCGTGATGACGGCGGCCCACAGGCTCCCGCCGAGCACGTTCGCCGCCGTGAACCGCGCCTGAGCCATGCCGCTGGTGCCGGCCACGCCCGGGACGAGAGCGCGCAGAACGGCCACCCACCGACCGATCGCCACCGCCGCGGCACCACGACGGCGGATGAGCTCCAGCGCGCGCTCGAGGTCCCCGGACCGGCGCACCGCCGCCGGCAGGTGCGCCATCAGGCGATCCCCGTAGCGGCGTCCGAGGAGGAAGCCGATCTGATCACCGGTGATCGCGCCCGCCGCCGCAGCCACGATGACGGCCCACACCGACAGGTCGCTGCCGTGGGCGACGACGCCACCCAGCAGGACGGCGACCTCGCCGGGGACGAACACGCCGATGAGCAACGACGCTTCGGCGGCAGGCAGCGCGAAGACGAGGAGCAGGACCAGCCAGGGCGGGAGCCCCACCAGAAGGTCGAGCAGCGAGCTCATCACGTCGATCCCCCATCCGTGGGACGCCGGCGATCGGTGAGGCTCGTGCTCCCCGCGCAGCAGCGAGGTGCCGACCCCACGACGATAACCCCTGCCGCAGAGCCGCCTTGTAACGCGGGGTTATGCGCACTGCCACAGCGAAATAACGCCGCGGACTCCATCGGTCGTAGCAACGCTGACCGATGGTGGTGTTGTGGATGGCGAAGCGG
>NZ_JCBAJY010000016.1:0-28756 GCF_059766615.1 Nocardioides sp. Z43_10
AGACCACCAGAACCGAAGAATGGGGGGTCAACTTTCGATCGGCAAAAGGGGGTCAGTTTTCGCTAGGCGTTGACAACCTGCGTGCTACAGGTGGTCCAGAGCCCGTCGTGCGTGTGGACTGGCAGCACGGCGCGCCCGACGTCCGCACCTTCGGCTGCGTTGGGAGTCCCGCCGATCGATAGCGCGATCAGCAGCGCTACGAGTACGCGGACCAGGACGTTCATGAGATATCCAGCGACCTCAGCTGCCCGTTGTCGTCGAAGACGATTGTCACTGTGCCTTGAGCAGTGTCAGCCGTGATGACCTTTCCTGCCATCTCAGCGTCCACAGGGAGCGAGGCTGTCGGCTCATCGAAGCGAATCTCCAGGAAGAACTCGCCCGACCATGGCTGAGCATCGGCCTGGCCGGCCTCAGCGAGCCATCTCATGATGTCGCGGATGTGGACGGTTGCCATGGTTAGCCTCCCGGGCCGATCGGTACGAAGCGGCCACTCTCAAGTCCATTGGGCACTTGGTTAGGCCTCATGCGCCCCACCGAGATGATCTTGAACGCGTCCCGCGGCGTGGTGATGCGCAGGATGACGCCGTCAACCTCCTGGATGACGTTGATGTTGCCGGTGGCGCTGTCGAGCAAGTAGTTCGCGTTCGGATTGTGCGCGAGATCCTGGAGGTCGTCCGGCGTCAGCTTGCCCCGGAGCGCTCCCAGACGGGGATCGTTCAGCTGGCCCGAGTGTCGACGAGACTCGCGGATGGATGTCGAACGCTCGGCGTCCTGCGTTTGCGGCAACACGCAAGCGCTGACGCGACGAGAGAGCCACGTTGGCTCGCCGAACCTGCTCCCGGGTCGTAGCCCCAGGCAGTTCAGGCTGCACGAGCAGCGTGTGGATGGTGTAGCGCTTGCTCGCCGGGTCAACGGCCGATTCCTGGCCCGTCAACGCTCCTCGCGACCAGCGGTCGGCGGCGTAGGTGGTCGCCGGACCGCGCCTGTTGGTGTTGTACGTGATCAGTGCGGCGCCATGCGGAGCATCGTAGGCGAAGACCGAACCCTGCGAAGTCGGCGGAACGACGTCGGCGGATGCGGGCGACGTCAGTGCACCGAGCAGCACGAACCAGGCGAGGACCAGTTGCAGGACAGCGCCGCAGAGTCTGATCACGCCGTTACCCTCCAGCCCGTATCAGGGTGATGGCCACCAGATCGCCGTCAAGCGATAGCAGTCCAATCCCGACGGTCCTGCCCATAGCGACCGAGAACATCTCGACCGTGCGGTCCTCACGCAGTGCGGCTACGAACGGCGCGAGCCCCTCCGTTCGGGGCCCGAGCCCCGCCTCCGCGGCAGCCAGTCGCGTCTCGTACGTCGGAAGCAGCGTCGAGGCAGCAGCAGGCTCCACAGCGATCAGTTCGGCCGAGTCTGTGGCCTCCAGCAGGTCAGCGAGTTCTTGCGCGATGGTGTCGCTGCTCGACGCGAGGATCTGGCGGAGTTCGTCAGGTTCGAGGAATCTGGTCATGTCAGCAGATCAGAGCTCCGCACACCGGTCCTCGGATCAGGATTTCCTGCTCGTAGTAGACGTCTGGCGACCACTCAAACTTGTACGGGGAGCCACCACCTCGCGGTACGCGGAGGACTACGCCATCCTCGCCAGCGAACCGCCTCGCGATAGCCGGATCACGGGTCCAGGATGTGTAAGAGCTGTCGGTGGTGTTACCGAGGTTGTGCTGCTCGGGAGTGGCCGTGCCGTTCGGATTGCGCGGATTCACCCGGCCCTTCATTGCATCGTCGTAACCAGGGTGGTTGCGTCCTACACCGCGGTACGCCCACTTCTGACCCGTGTTTGCGGCGTTGTCAGATCGATGGTTGGAGGCAAGACCAAGCGTTAGACAGCTGGGTGGCCTCGACTCGGGCTGGCTACCGCCCATGGGCGACACAAGCGGTCCCTGGTGGTCATAGGTATACGCCAGGCGGGGTGTAGCGGCCCGCGGGCGCGCCAGGTGCCCGAGCCGCTGTAGTCCGTCGAGGTCGTAGATGGTGCGGTGGTCTCGTGCAGGCGGCCCGCGCTCGGTCGCCGTGCGCATGAGCGACTCAGTGTGGTGGTCGTCGTAGTACGTGTGGATGGCGATGGGCGCAGGATCGGCCAGTGCGCCGGCCGCACTCGGCGGCACAAACCAACCGAAGGCTGCGAGGACGAGGGTGAGCGCGAGGCGAAGCAAGGTCATGGCAGGTCGAACCACTTTTTGGCTTTGGCCCAGACGGCCTCGAACTCCTGCTTCGTGATCGCTCCACCTTCGAACTGGGGATCCTCATTGATCTCTACCAGGGGCGGGACGCGGTCCTCTCCGAGGACTGTTTTGCCGGTCTCGATGCTCGAGGAGGCAAGGTCCTGGTGCCCGTCGGCGTATTCATCGACCTTCCGGATCTCCCAACCGTCGTCGTCGATCTCGCTGTACAGGATGACAGGGAACTCCGGCGAGTCCTGGAGCCATCGAACGCGCTGATATCGCATCAGTTCATCCCACCACTGATCAGGCGGCGGGTGATATCGAGTGGGTCTCCTGACCGGTTGACGAAGACGCCGTCGCGTCCCTTGACGATGTTGAGGCCGGAAACATCGATCTCTACGTAATGGGTGAACTTCCGGCCTTGGAACGGGATACCTAGGAAGCACGCCGAGAGTTGTGCGCAAGTCTTCGTTCCTGGAGTGACGTCGGTCAGATACTGCCCGTCGCCGTAGCGAGCGTCCTTGGGACTGACGCTCTTCAGCGACGGGTTCAGGCGCCCGCTCTCAAGGATTCCTCGCTGGCCCGCCTCGTCCGTGTAGTGGAACAGCGTGGTCGGTCCCTTGTTTGCGGCAACCACCGCAACCGAATGCGACGAGAGGTCCCCACTCCGTACCTGAGCAGACCGGCTGGTCGTAGTGGTGGCGCCCGTTGCTTGTGCCACTTCGGCACTGCTGCTGTAGGTGGTCGTAGCTCCATGAGCGGCGACATCTGAGCGCTCGAAAGCGCCGTGCGACACGAGGTCGTCGGCCGCGGGGTGATGGGTGTAGCCGTAGCTGGTGGGCGGGCCTCGCTCGGACACGGTGTCGTCCTGCGGCGCGTCGCAGATCGGGCTGTCGTAGATGTGAACAGGAACCGGCTGCGGAGCAGCAAAGGCTTGGGCCGTCGCCGGTTGCAGCCAGCCCAAGAGTGCGACGGCCAACGCCGCGAGCCACGACGCCACCCGTCTCATTCGACAGTCACGCCCACAACGAGATCATCGAAGTCCGGCTCACCCTCACCATCACTGCAGCGCAGGAGGAAGCGACCCGGCTCGACCTCCTCGACGCGCATTCCCGCGTTGCCGAGCCAGGCATGCGCCACGCCGTTGTGCTCCCAGGAGTTCCAGATCCGGAGCGAACGCGGACCCTTCCCCTTCCAGCGAACGTTAACTTCAACCTGACTCGGCGCAGTGTCGTACCACAGTGCGAAGTCAGTCGCTTCGACTCCGTCGATCTCAAGTTGTCCGCCACGGACCTTCAGGCGTACGCCCTGCCGGAAGGCGGAGCCGGCCGACCGGAACTCAAGCGATACTCGGCATACCGCGCTCGGAAGTTCGTACAGACTAAAGAGGGGCCCGTTCCAGTCGATCTGGCTTGTTTGCTGCGCGGTGAAGATTGCAGAAAGGTTGGTCATGTCAGTACCCCGGATGTCTGAAGGGATCGACCGCGGCGTGATCCTGCGGCCACCGAGGAATGACGGATGTCCCACCGTCACGGAATGGAATCGGTTCGTGGCTGAGGTCCATGGACTCCATTCCGCCCTTGTCGGGGTTGTATCGCTGCGGAGCGCGGCCCGTCCGCATTCGGGCGAGTTGATCGTCTGTCCACGAGCCGTACTTGGGGCTGGAGGCCTCGTTCTTCCAGAACCGTCCCCTCACCGTGGACCAAGCAGGATTGTTACCCGCGTTCGTCAGCGAGTAGATGTCATCGCCTGTGCTCCAGCCAAGCTTGGTTCCTGCGTTTGCGGCAACACGACTCCGCGTGAGGCCGACGCAGATGCTCCCCAGGTCCTCGGCCGACTTCGGGGTCGCAGCCCAACTGTCGATCTGCGCGAAGCGAGGTCGGTCGTTGTAGTCGTGGACCGGCCGAACGTCGGGGCGCGAGGCAATGCCGTACGACGAGTCGTCGACGTCGGGGGACAGAGGAAGCTGGTCGTAGGCGGACGAGGGCGGTCCGCGCTCGCTGACCGCGTGATCCGTCGCAGCCGGCAACTCCGGAGCGTGGTAGGTGTAACCGGTCCTCACCGCGTCCGGCAGGGGAATGGCTTCGGCGACCGACACGAGGCCGAGCCACGCAATGACGCTCGCTACAAGGACGCGCAGGAAAGCCATCAATCCCCCACGAACCTAAGCTCTGACGAGTTCGCGTCGAGGCCGCTCACACATAGCGCTGTGAGCTCCTCTGCGATCGCCACCACCGTCGAGCGTGACGTTGCCGTAGCGAGATGTCGTAGCTCCTCACCGAGAGGATCAAGCTGAGACTTTGTGAAGGTTGCGTCCCCAAAGGGGTCGATTTGCCACAGCAACGGAAACAACTCTCTGGTTGGATCCAGCGAGTCCAAAGTCGCTTCGACGTCATCCCACCAGTGCTCCGCACCGTCAATGAGCCCGTCGCTCGTCCAGAGTTCGATTCTGATAGCCACGGATCAGCCCTTCGGACTCGTGCCGGGGAACATGGTGACGACGGAGCCGTCGCCGCGTCTGATGACCGTGAAAACGTCTGTTGGAAGGCCCGTTGTCCGGTCAACGCCCACGCCACCTGGGTTACGGAGGACGTATCGGGTGTTGCCGTTCGCTTGCACGAAGCCGTCCATGCCCTTCGTCCCAGATAGTTGAGAGTGACAGTGTTGGAGCCCTCCGACGGAAACTCGATCTGCACGGCGGTAGCCCCCGGAGCGACGGTTCCGTGTTCTGTGAACCGCAGCTTGGTGTCGATGGGAACGAGGTCGCCGTCCTCGTCAAGCCCGAACAAAGGGGCGGTGGAGGACTCCTGCGTCAACGAGGCGCCGTCAGGGTTTGCGAAGGTCTTGGCGTACTCCTCACGCATCCCAACGATCTCTACCGGCTCACCGCTCGTTCGCGCCTGGGCGAGCGCAAGCTCTTCCTGGGAGAGCGCCGGCCCGACTGCCTCGGCGACCTGAACCTCAAGGCTGTCGACCACCACGAGCGTCGGGACGAGAGCCATCAGCCAGACACACGTCGCTCCCATGGTGCGCACACCCACGCGAGGCCCCGAACGCTGTTCCCGACTTGTCGAAGTACCGAGAAGACCACTTGATCCTAGGTTTCGCGCGCGCCGAACCATGCCACCCTGCTTCTGGAGAAGGGCTGCTCGTTGCCGCACCCCTGTACGAGTACGTGCACGGTAAAGGGAATCGGGCATGCCGGAAGGCGGAACCGGCACAATCGCCCCCTCTGCGCCCCAACGCGGTCAACCGGTCTAGGCCTGGAGCATGACCAACCCCGGCGCCCACCAGGACGATCCGGAGTTCGGCTACCGGTTCTTGGCAGACGGGGCGACCCCCGCAGGAGAAGCGATTGCGGAGCGGACCGCGTGGGGGATGTGCTCGCAGTTAGGCCGGTGTTTGGTGTTCGGCAAGCCCAACAAGGGCAAGGCGAAGAAGCCCGGCCCCTTGGCCCACGATATGTGTGCCGTGATCCCGCAGCACGGGGTCATTCCGGCACGCCGCGAGCGCGACGCCCGTGGCGGTCGCAGTAAACAGGAGGGCGACTACACCCGAGATGGGAGCCAGCGTGGTGGGGTTGCCCTGGTTACAGCGGCTGGCGTTCTCGTCGACGCGGAGAATGAGATTCGAGCCGTGCCGCGTTTATGTCGCGTTTACGTGGGTGCATGGGGTCTATCCGGGGCACGTCGGATCAAACGAGCGAGCGATGCAGTCGCCGCAGCGTGGGCGTTTCCGCAGGTCAGCGCTCAACATGCCATAAATCGACAAGCGGTGACGGCTAGCAGATGCGATCGCACGTGGGGCAAGGGGTCGCATGTTCAAGTTGCAGCCTGACGTCCACCCCGAGTCCGCGCCAGATCCCGATCCGGGTTCCAGCCCCTGGCTTCGGCACGCTTTCGCGCAAGCTCGGCCAGTCGGCCGGAAGCGGCCTGCTGATATCGCATGGCAGCGGCACTAGTGGAATGACCGCCTAGTGCCATGAGTTCGGCGAGAGTTGCGCCGTGACGCGCGGCTTCCGTGAGGGCGCCGTGACGAAGGTCGTGGAAGCGGAGATCCTCGCGGCCCGCGAGGCGACGGGCCTCGTACCAACCCCAGCCTCTGGTGTCGGGCTTGCCACGACGCTTCTTGGAGACCTTGCCGTAGAAGGCGCTGGGGGAGAGGTGGCCACCGGTGGCTCCGGGGAACATCAGCCCTTGAAGCCCAGGAGCCGCGTGGAGCTTCTTGTGCTCGATGACGGCATCGAGGATGTCGGGTGGGATGGGGACGTCGCGGATCCCGGCCTCGCTCTTGGGCGCCTTCGCGACGACACCGGCTGACTTCGAGCGCACGACGCCGCGGCGGATGTGGATCACGGCGTTCTTCACGTCCACATCCATACGTCGCAGCTCGGCCAGCTCACCGAATCTCAGGGCACACCCGTCGGCCAGGAGGACCATCAGCCGGTGCTTTTCGGGCATGTTCTGGACGATGGTGATGATCTCATCCACCGTGGCGGGCCTGATCTTGCGCTTGCCACCGGACGAGCCGCCGCCAGAGATCCCGCACGGGTTGTAGGGGATCAGGGGAGTGCCGTTGTTCTTGGTGGGGTCGGCGGCGGTGCGCATGATCGCGCGCAGCAGCGAGTAGGCGTGAGCCTGATAGGTCGGCCGGTCGGCGGCCGCGGTGTCGTACCAGTCAGCGACGGCCTCGGGGGAGATGTCCCTGAGGAGCACATCGCCGAACGTCGGGATGATGAAGCGCTCCAGCAGGTCCTGGTAGTGGTCGCGGGTCCGGTCGGCGAGGGGTAGGCCCTTGACCTTCCGCGCTCTTAGCCACTGGGGCGCGTACTCAGCCAGAGTGACGGGCTTCGCGAACGCGCTCCTGAGGCGTACGGCTGGGGGAGTCCAGGTGCCGGCCGACAGCAGTCGGCGTTCGTCCACGAGCCAGGCCTCGGCGTCGCCCCTGGTGGTGAACGTGTGGGGCGCGTTGTGGCGCAGGCGTGTGCCGTTGTCGGTGACCCGGCCCTTGGGGTCGGCGTAGCGTGCCTGGTACCGGCCGCTCGGCAGCCGCATGATCTGGCCGAACTGTCGTCGGTCAACCATCTGCAGCGCCCCGTTTCGTAGTCCCTACGTAGTCCTCAGGGGGCGGTTCGTGGTCCTCGTAGTCCACGCTTGTCCAACCCCGAGATTCAGTAAAACCGCAGGTCAGAAGCGTAAATTGCTGGTTGCAGGGCGTGCAAGGGGGAGCGTGGTTTTCTGGTTCGAACCCAGTATCGCCCACCCCGTTTCTGCAGGTCAGAGGCCTGTTTTGCTCCCGCGTCAGCGGATGAGGAACATACGAGGAACAAGGAACGTCCTGTTCTGACTGCTCCTGCCACGACTCGGACCCGAAGCTAGGTCGGCGCAGTCCGGCCTAGATCTGCGTATCTGCTCCCGTGTCGATCACGGGTACCTCTAGGCCATGGGTCAGTGGTAGACGGCAGGATGGCCGCTGTGAAAGCCGTCGACGCCAACCTGCTGGATCTGTTGAAGAAGGCGACCCAGTTCGTGGTGCCGATCTACCAGCGGGTCTACTCCTGGGATCCCAGTGAATGCGAGCAGCTCTGGAAGGACATCGTCCGCGCGGGCAGCAGCGACAGCATCGGCGCCCACTTCACCGGCTCGATCGTGTACGTCGAGAAGGGCCAGGCCAACATCGCGCAGGCGGAGCCGGCCCTGCTCATCGACGGCCAGCAGCGCACCACCACAGTGACCCTGCTCCTCGCCGCGCTGGCTGCTCACCTCGACGGCCTTCCAGCCGCGGAACAGGAGCCGGTCGACGGTTTCGCTCCCCGCAAGATCCGCGGCCTATGGCTCACCAACGAGTACGAGAGCGGCGATAAGTTCTTCAAGCTGATCCTGTCCCAGAGCGACAGGGAAGCGCTGAAGGCCGTGGTGCGCAAGGGCCCCCTGCCCTCAGAAAGCCGTTCGCGCGTGCAGTACTTCGCCGCCAAGCTCAAGGATCCGAAGACCGATCTGGTGGCTGTGTGCAAGGGCATCAGCAAGCTGGTGGTCGTCGACGTCCACCTCGCGCGCGGCGTCGACAACCCGCAGCTCGTCTTCGAGGCGATGAACTCGACCGGCAAGAAGCTCTCGCAGGCCGACCTCATCCGCAACTTCGTGCTCATGGACCTTGAACCGAGCCATCAGACCCAGCTTTACGAGGGTTACTGGTTCCCGATGGAGAAGGCATTCAAGGGCACGAATGAGCGCCGCTTCGATGAGTTCGTCCGGCACTTCCTGACCATCCGGACAGGCACGATCCCGCGGCTTGAAGATATTTACGACGCCTTCAAAATGTATGTCGACGGCGAGGAGCTTATCGGCGCCAGCTGCGAAGACGTCGTGATCGACCTCAGCCGCACCTCGGCCTACTTCATCAAGATGGCCTTGGGCAAGAAGACCAACCCCCAGCTCGCGACCCGGTTCATGGAGCTGGAGCAGCTCAAGGCCGTCGTGGTCTACCCATTCCTGCTGCGCGTGTACGAGGACTACGAAGCCCAGAAGCTCACCACGACTGAGTTCTCGCAACTGCTCGATGCTGTGATCGCCTACATCTTCCGGCGCACCATCTGCCGAGTGCCGACCAACTCACTGCGCAGCACGTTCGCGGCGCTCGCCAGCCAGATGATCCCTGGGGCGTACGTCGAGAGCATCTGGGGACGTTTCCTGACACTCGACAGCTACAAGCGCTTCCCCGACGACGAGGAGTTCGCGAAGCACCTGCGCGACGAAAACCTCTACGGGCTTCAGCGTGCCCCGTACTTCTTCACCAAGATAGAGAACGACAGCCACAAGGAACCGATCAGCATCGGCGACTACTCGATCGAGCACGTCATGCCGCAGAACGAGAAGCTCTCGCCGGCGTGGCAGGCGATGCTGGGCGTTGATTGGCAGGACGTCCAGTCGCGCTTGCTCCACACGCTCGGCAACCTGACCCTGACCGGATACAACCCCGAACTGTCGGACAGGCCGTTCATCGACAAGCGTGACATGGCCGGGGGCTTCAAGGACAGCCACCTCCAGTTGAACAAGGATCTCGCCGAGCTCGAGACCTGGGACGGGACTGAGATCGTCAAGCGTGCTGAGAGGCTCGCGCAGCAGGCTGTCCGCCTCTGGAGGCGGCCTTCGTTGTCACCTGAGGTCCTAGCTGACTACCGCATCCAGTTCAGGCAGGAGCAGGGCTTCGACTGGTCGGTGGCCCACGAGATCCTCAGCCTGATCCCCGAGGGCAGGTGGACGGGCTACTACTATCTCGGTGAGGCGATCGGGACGTCGGCTCAGGCTGTGGCAAACCACGTCTCCAAGTGCACCGTGTGTGCCCATCCGTACCGGGTGCTCACCTGGGACGGTCGCATCGCTGAAGGGTTTGCCTGGACTGACCCTGATGACACCCGTGACCCTCAAACTGTCCTGGAATCCGAAGGCTTGGTCTTCACCGACGGCTGCGCCGACCCCGACGCCAAGCTCGCCGCCGAAGACCTCACCGCGCTCATAGAGGAAACGGCATGACCAGCACCACCAAGGAAACCGAGCGCGCAGAGCTCCACAAGACCATCTGGCGGATCGCCAACGACATGCGCGGCAGCGTCGACGGCTGGGACTTCAAGACCTACGTCCTGGGCATGCTGTTCTACCGCTTCATCTCCGAGAACCTCACCGCCTACCTCAACGAGGCCGAGCGCAGGGCAGGGGACGCCGACTTCGACTACCGCCGTCTGTCGAACGCCGACGCGGAGTTTGGTCGCGAGGAGACGGTCAAGGAGAAGGGTTTCTACATCCTTCCCCAGGACCTCTTCGCCAACGTGCGTGAGCGCGCCCGCACGGATGAGAACCTCAACGAGACCCTGTCGCGGGTCTTCACCAACATCGAGGCCTCGGCGGTGGGCGCCGATTCCGAGGACGACATCAAGGGTCTCTTCGCCGACCTTGACGTCAACAGCGGCAAGCTCGGCCCGACGGTCGCCAAGCGCAACGAGAAACTGGTCAAGCTGCTCGACGCGATCGGCGACCTCAACTTCGGTAACGACGGCTTCACCCACAACACCATCGACGCGTTCGGTGACGCCTACGAGTACCTGATGGGCATGTACGCCGCCAACGCCGGCAAGTCCGGCGGCGAGTACTACACACCCCAGGAGGTCTCCGAGCTCCTGGCTCGGATCACCGTGGTCGGCAAGACCGAGGTCAACAAGGTGTACGACCCCGCGTGCGGCTCCGGGTCGCTGCTGTTGCAGTTCAACAAGGTGCTGCCCGGTGGGGTCCGCAAGGGATTCTTCGGTCAGGAGATCAACCTGACGACCTACAACCTGTGCCGGATCAACATGTTCCTGCACGACGTCAACTACGAGCAGTTCGACATCGCCCACGGCGACACCCTGATCGACCCGGCGCACTGGGACGACGAGCCGTTCGAGGCGATCGTGTCCAACCCGCCCTACTCGACTCGGTGGGAGGGCGACGCCAACCCCCTGCTCATCAACGACGAGCGCTTCGCCCCGGCCGGCGTGCTGGCCCCGAAGTCGAAGGCCGACCTGGCTTTCACCATGCACATGCTGCACTGGCTCGCCGTCGACGGCACCGCCGCGATCGTCGAGTTCCCCGGGGTGCTCTACCGGGGCGGCGCGGAGCAGAAGATCCGCAAGTACCTGATCGACAACAACTACGTCGACGCCGTCATCCAGCTCCCGCCGGACCTCTTCTTCGGCACCACGATCGCCACCTGCGTCATCGTGCTGAAGAAGTCGAAGACCGATAACAAGGTGCTCTTCGTCGACGCCTCGGCCGAGTTCACCCGTCGGGGCAACAAGAACAAGCTCACCGCCGACCACCAACACAAGATCCTGGACGCCTTCACGGCCCGTGAGGACGTGGCCCACTTTGCGACGCTCGTCGACCACGCCACGATCGCGGAGAATAACTACAACATCGCGGTCAGCTCCTACGTCGAGACCGAAGACACCCGGGTCACCGTCGACATCACCGAACTCAACGCCGAGATCGCCCGGATCGTCGAGAGCCAGGCCAAGCTCCGCACCGAGATCGACGCGATCGTCGCCGAGTTGGAGGCGCAGGCGTGAGCCGCATTGACGACCTGATCGCGGAGATGTGTCCCGACGGCGTGGAGTTCAAGGCCCTCGGCGAGGTCGGTGAGTTCGTACGCGGGAACGGTCTCCAGAAGAAGGATTTCGTCGAGGACGGCTTCCCGTGCATCCATTATGGACAGATCTACACATTCTACGGCACCTCGACCACGACGACGAAGTCGTTCATCACGCAGGCGCTGGCGACGACCTTGAAGAAGGCCTCCCCAGGTGACTTGGTGGTGACGACCACCAGCGAAAACGTCGAAGACGTCTGCACGGCTGTGGCGTGGCTGGGGGACACCGACATCGCCATCGGTGGTCACTCGTGCGTGTTCAAGCACTCCCTCGACCCGATGTACGCCGCCTATTACTTCCAGACCGAGCGATTCGAGATTCAGAAGCGCAAGTTCGTGAGCGGCACCAAGGTCAAGGACATCAAGGTGGTCGACATCGCGCGCATCCAGATTCCGGTTCCTCCCATGAAGGTCCAGCGCGAAATCGCTTCGATTCTCGATAAAATGGAAGCGCTGCAAGCGGAGCTGCAAGCGGAGCTGCAAGCCCGCTCGCGCCAGTACGCGTTCTACCGCGACCAGTTGCTGGCGTTCCAGGACGCTCCTGAGGTGCGTTGGGTCCCGATGGGTGAGGTCGGCGAGTTCGTTCGGGGGCGGCGGTTCACCAAGGCGGACTACGTCGAGGCCGGTATCCCGTGCATCCACTACGGCGAGATCTACACGAGGTTTGGACCGTGGACGTCCAGTGTGGTCTCGCAGGTCCGGGAAGAGATGCGGCCCACTCTCCGCTTTGCCAAGCCGGGCGACGTCGTGATCGTCGACGTCGGCGAGACTGTCGCTGACGTGGGCAAGGCGGTCGCTTGGCTGGGCAACGAGGATGTTGCGATCCACGACCATTGCTACGCCTTTCGCCACGACCTGGATCCAGCGTTCGTCTCGTATTACATGCAGACTTCTCGATTCCACGCCGAGAAGGCAAAGCACGTGGCGCGAACAAAGGTGAAGACGCTCCTCATGAACGGGCTTGCGAAGGTCAAGATCCCCGTGCCTCCACGCGCCGAGCAGGAGCGGATCGTTGCGATCTTGGACAGGTTCGACGCTCTGGTCAACGACCTGTCCATCGGCCTGCCCGCCGAGATCACGGCCCGCCGCCAGCAGTACGAGTACTACCGCGACAGGCTCCTGACCTTCCCCGAGGGGTCTGATGCGGCATGACCGAAGCCCCGGATTCCGCGCTCCGCTACGAACCGATCGCCGTCACCGACGAGTCGACCGTGGTGGCGACGTACGAACCCGAGGCAGCCACGTCAGAGGGCTACCAGTCCGAGGCGCAACTGGAGGAGGGCTTCATCGAGCGGCTCCAGGCGCAGGCGTACGAGCGGCTGGTCATCACCTCGTCCGCGGATCTGGTGGCCAACGTGCGCACGCAGTTGGAGACTCTCAACGGGATCACGTTCAGCGACGCCGAGTGGGGGCAGTTCTTCACCGAGAAGGTGGCGTCGAAGAACGAGGGCGTCGTCGAGAAGACCGCGAAGATCCAAGAGGACCACATCCAGGTCCTCACCCGCGACGACGGCACCAGCAAGAACATCAGGCTGATCGACAAGTCGAACATCCACAACAACCGTCTTCAGGTCATCAACCAGTACGAGACCACCGGTGAGGGCGCGGGCGTCGCCCGGCAGCACCGCTACGACGTCACGATCCTCGTCAACGGCCTACCGCTGGTGCACGTCGAACTCAAGCGCCGGGGCGTGGCGCTCAAGGAGGCGTTCAACCAGATCAGCCGCTACCAGCGCGAATCGTTCTGGGCCGACGCCGGCCTGTTCGAGTACGTCCAGCTCTTCGTCATCTCCAACGGCACCCAGACGAAGTACTACGCCAACACCACCCGCGCCCGCCGCATCGTCGAGTCCGAGGGCGGCAGGCGCGGCAAGAAGCAGACGTCCAACACGTTCGAGTTCACGTCCTGGTGGACCGACGCGAACAACAAGCGCATCGGTGAGCTCACCGCGTTCACCAAGACGTTCTTCGCCAAGCACACGCTGCTCAACATCCTGACCAAGTACTGCGTCTTCGACGTCTCGCGCACGCTGCTGGTGATGCGGCCCTACCAGATCGTCGCCGCCGAACGGATCCTGCAACGGGTCGTCACCTCGACGAACGCCAAACAGCTCGGCAGCACCGCCGCGGGCGGGTACATCTGGCACACCACCGGCTCGGGCAAGACCCTCACGTCGTTCAAGACCGCCCAGCTCGCCTCCAAGATGGGCGGCATCGACAAGGTGCTGTTCGTGGTCGACCGCAAGGACCTCGACTACCAGACGATGCTGGAGTACAACCGGTTCGAGAAGGACTCGGTCAACGGGTCGAAGTCGACGGCCGAGCTCAAGCGGCAGCTGCAGGACCCGAACTCCCGCATCATCGTCACCACGATCCAGAAGCTCTCCAACTTCATTGACGGCAACAAGGGCCACCAGATCTACTCCGGGCATCTCGTCTTGATCTTCGACGAGTGCCACCGCAGCCAGTTCGGCGACATGGGCACCTCGATCCGCAAGGCGTTCAAGCGCTATCACCTGTTCGGCTTCTCCGGGACGCCGATCTTCCCGGAGAACGCGACCGGCGCGAAGCTCGACACCACCGAGGCCGTCTTCGGCGACCGGCTGCACACCTACACCATCGTCGACGCCATCAACGACGGGAACGTGCTGCCCTTCCGGGTGTCGTACCAGAACACGGTCCGGGTGGCCGACCACGTCACCGACAAGGACGTGGAGGCCATCAACACTGAAGAGGTGCTGCTGGCCCCCGAGCGCATCGCGAAGGTCGTCGACTACGTCCTGGACCACTTCGATGCCAAGACGATGCGCGGTCAGGGCTACGCCCTGGGCGAGAAGCGGGTCCGCGGCTTCAACTCGATGTTCGCGACTGCGTCGATCCCGGCACTCAAGGCCTACTACCTGGAGTTCGCGAGGCAGCAGGCTGCCCGCAAGGCCGCCGACCCGGCGTACCAGCCGTTGAAGGTCGCCACGATCTTCAGCTACGCAGCCAACGAGGAGGTTGAGGACGGCGGGATCCTCACCGACGAGGCGATGGACGCCGAAGCGCTGGACGGTTCGTCCCGCGACTTCCTGGACAAGGCGATCGCCGACTACAACGCCACCTTCGGAACGTCGTACGACACCTCGTCGGCCAAGTTCGAGAACTACTACAAGGACCTCGCCAAGCGGGTGAAGGAACGCGACGTCGACCTCGTGCTCGTGGTCAACATGTTCCTCACCGGCTTCGACGCCACCACCCTCAACACCCTGTGGGTGGACAAGAACCTCAAGTCCCACGGCCTGATCCAGGCGTTCAGCCGCACCAACCGGATCCTCAACTCGGTCAAGGCCTACGGCAACATCGTCTGCTTCCGCAACCTCGAGTCGGCGGTCGACGACGCGCTCGCGCTCTTCGGCAACAGCGAGGCCCGGGGCGTGGTGCTGCTCAAGCCGTACAAGGACTACCGCGACTCCTACGAGAAGATCGTGGGGGAACTTCTCGAGTCCACGCCACCAGGTGTTGAGCCGTTCGGCGAAGCTGCGGAGAAGAGGTTCGTGGAGCTCTTCGGCACGATCCTCAAGTTGCGTAACGTCCTGACGTCGTTCGACGAGTTCGCCAGCGACGACACCCTCTCGCCGCGCGACCTGCAGAACTACACCAGCGTCTACAACGGGTTGTGGGAGAAGCATCGCAAGCGGGATGCGCCCGAGAAGGAGTCGATCCTCGACGACGTCGTCTTCGAGATCGAGCTGGTCAAGCAGGTCGAGGTCAACATCGACTACATCCTCATGCTCGTCCTGAAGTGGCGTGAGGCGAAGGATGCCGGCACCGAGCATGTCAGCCAGGTCGTGGACATCGAGAACGCCGTCGACGCCAGCCCCACACTGCGCAACAAGCGCGACCTCATCATGGACTTCGTGGACTCCCAGTCGGTCAGCGACGACGTCGGCGACGACTGGCGCACGTTCATCGCGCAGCGCCGAGACGCCGAACTCGATGAGTTGATCGCGGCCGAGGCGCTCAAGGGCGACGAGACGCGAACGTTCGTCACCGAGGCGTTCCGCGACGGGTCGGTGCCGACCACCGGCACGGCGATCACGAGGATCCTGCCGCCGGCCTCGCGCTTCTCGAAGGGCAATGATCACGGAGGCAAGAAGCAACGGGTACTGGCTAAGCTCATCGACTTCTTCGACCGCTACGCCGGGCTGAGCTGATCTCACTCTTGGACCGGAGGGCCACACCGATGCGCGCCCATGTGCACCGACGGCCTGGTCTTAACGACGAGTGACGGGTTCCGGATTCCGGTGGTCCCCAAACCCCTGATTGGCCTCGAAACCGAGCGGCACGCATGCTACGAAGGTCCGTAGATCAACCAGCTCGGCCCGTCCCCCTGGGGCGGGCCGAGCGCCATTTCGAGGCTAAGTGACGAGCAGTGACGGGCGGTGAGTGGGGGAGTGCACGGTGGGGTGAAGTTCTACCGCGGCGCCGCTGCCGCCGCACGCTGCTACGTCGAGGCCGACCGATCACGCGTCGACGACTACTACCTGACCGAGGGCACCGGACTCGCCACCCACTACGTCGCGACACCGACCGCTGGTGCCCAAGTAGCAGGAGTGCTCGACGGCGACAGCTACGAACGCTGGGTCGCCGGCTACGACGTCAAGACCGGTGCAGCGAAGGGTCGGCTCCGCAGCGACGAGCACGGACTCCGGTTCGTCGAGGTCGTGGTCAACGGGCCGAAGACCTGGTCACTCGCGGCGGCAATCCACCCCGCGATCGCCGACGCGTACGACGCCGCCCAGGAACGCGCCGCGCAAGAGATCATTGGCTGGGTCGCCGACCACGCCACGACTCGCATCGGGCCACGCGGTCGACAGGTCCAGGTGCCGGTCGAGCCGATCGAGGCAGCCGTCGTAAGACACCAGACCTCCCGCGCCGGCGACCCACACCGCCACCTCCACCTGCAGATCAACGCGCGTGTGTTCGCCCGCGGAGCGTGGCGCGGACTGCACTCCGTCGGCGTCGTCGACAGCATCGAGGCGATCAACGGGATCGGGCACGCCGCCGTCGCCTGTGACCCCGAGTTCCGGCGTTCCCTCGCCGCGCACGGCTACACACTCGACGCCAGCTCCGGCGAGATCACCGAGCTAGCGCCGTACGCCGGCAGGTTCAGTGCCCGGGCCGCGCAGATCAACCGCAACGTCGACAAGTACGAAGCGGCGTGGCGCGGGGACCACCCCGACCAGGAGCCTGGACCGCGGCAGCGACGCGCATGGGATCGCCGAGCCTGGGCGGAGGCGCGTCCCGACAAAGTCATGCCGTCATCCGGAGCCGACCTCGAGCAGCGGTGGATCGACGAGCTGCGCGACCTCGGGTTCGATCCTCCGGCGCCGCTCACCGACCCGGGCGTATCAAAGCCGGCCGCGACGCCGATCGCTCGCATCAACCGCGACGCCGTGGCCGAGCTCGCGCTGGTGCGGCTCGGAGCTCGACGCTCCAGCTGGAACGCCGCCGATCTCCGCGGCGAGTGCGAACGGATCGTCGCCGACGTCGGGGTGATCGTCGACGGCGTCGTACGACGCGAACTGGGGGAGGACCTCACCGCTCGCGCGGTCGCGGCGTCGCGTCCGCTCCTGCAGCGCGACGACGTACCCGACCACGTCCGCGCGCTTACCTCGCGTGAGGTCCTCGCCGTCGAGTCCGACATCGTCGCCCGCCTGGTCGCGCGAGTCGCGCACCCCGGGACGCCAGCCCAGGTCGGATCCTTCGTCGCCCGACGACAGCTCGACCAAGGCCAACGAGACGTCGTCGGCGCGCTCCTCGGCACGGCCCGACTGGTCGTCGTCGAGGGCGCGGCCGGCACCGGCAAGACCACCACCCTCGCTCCCGCCAGCAACGGTCTCGACAGCGACGGGCACCGTCTGGTCGTGGTCACCCCGACGCTCAAGGCCGCGCAGGTCGCGGGGGAGCAGGTCGGCTGTGACGCCTTCTCGGCTGCCTGGCTCGTGTACCAGCACCCCCCGCTGGGACGACGACGGACGCTGGCACCGCGTCGACCCCGACGACCACCCGAGCCCGAACCCACTCGCGCGGCTCCTGCCCGGTGACGTCCTGCTCGTCGACGAGGCCGGCCGGCATGCTCGACCAGGACGTCATGTGCGCACTGCTCACCGTCGCCGACGAGGCCAGTGCCCGCGTCGCTCTCGTCGGCGACCGGCACCAGCTGCCCGCCGTCGGACGCGGGGGCGCCTTCGACCTCGCCATCCGCTGGACGCCGGACGAGGCACGCGTCGAGCTCGACACCGTCCACCGCTTCGTCGACCACACCTACGCCGACCTCACCCTCCAGATGCGCACCGGCGAACGCAGCGGCGACGTCCTCGACGCGCTCATCGACCGGGGCGAGATCGTCATCCACCCCACCGAGGTCGAGCGCCTCGCGGTCATCACGGCGGAGGCCGCCGGCGAGGGGCCTTCGGCTCCCTTGGTCATCGCCGATACCCGCGAGCAGGTGGGTCTGCTCAACGCCGCCATCCGCGACCTACGGCTCACCGGTGAGGGCGCAGTCGACTCGGCCGCTGCGCCGACCTTGACGACGTCTGCCGGCGAACAGCTGAGCGCGGGCGACCGCGTCGCGACCCGCCGCAACGACCGCGCTCTGGGCGTCGCCAACCGCGACACCTGGACCGTCGCATCGGTGGGCGACGACGCCTCCCTCCTCGTCCGCGGCCGGTGCGGCGAGCGGAGGCTGCCCGCCGAGTACGCCCGACGCCACGTCGAGCTCGCCTTTGCCACCACCGTGCACGGCGCACAGGACGACACCGTCGACCACGCGCACCTGCTCATCGGCGAGACGACCGCGCAGCGTCCGCGTACGTCGGCATGACCCGCGGCCGGCACAGCAACACCGCCCACCTCGTCGCCGACAACCTCGACCAGGCACGCAGGCAATGGATCGAGGTATTCGCCCGCGACCGCGCCGACCTCGGCCCCGCACACGCCGCCGAACGCGCGGCCGAGGCGATCGACCGCTTCGGCACTCAGCCCCTGGACGTAACAACCCGCCCCGACCACATCCCGGCAAGCCGTCGTCATCCGGAGCGTGCGGCGCCGCCAGCCGGACGGACGCCCGACCGGAGGGTCGGCCGGTGACGAGCAGCGACGAGTCTCGGCCGGACTGATCGTCCGGAGGCGGCCTTTCAACCTTGGTGACTGTGAGAGGACATCCGCCGCCAACCGCGGAACGCACCGGACCTGACCGGCGCCACCACGTCCTACCGACCGGAGGACCCCATGGACCAGATCCACATCCCCGACGAATGGCACGACCAGGCACTCCTCGCCTTCGAGGACTTCTGCACCCTCATCCACATTCCGCAACGGACCGTTCGCGACTGGCGCCGTCGCGGCGTCGGACCCCGCTGGGCCAGATTCGAGGGCTGCGGCCGGCTCTACATCCAGGTGGCCGAGGCGCGGCGCTTCGTCGCAACCGCCACGTTCACCGCCACGGCGAGGGCTGAACCATGACCAGGAAGCGCGAGCTGCCCGTCTACGTCAGCCTCGAGGAGGCCGCCGAGATGATGTCGTTGTCCACCCGGACCATCCGACGCCGGATCAGCGACGGCACCATCCCCGCCTACCAGTGCGGACGCCGCTCCATCCGGCTACGCCTCGACGAGCTCGAGTCCGCCCTGCGGCGCATGCCCTCGGCCCGGCGGTGACCACCATGGACGACGACATCCTGGAGTGCGCGCGGGAGGCTGAGAGCGACCTCCGCCGACTCGCCAGGATCACCATCGATCGACCGAGATTGGCCCCTGCCGACCTCGACGTCGCCATTGCCCACCTCGCGGATGCGGTGGCCGCTCTCCCTCAGGCAGTCACCCAGCTCAGCGACATGCTCCACCGGGCACAGGACGACTGGCACCTCACCATGGACACGATGAGCGACATCCACGACCCGAGCATCGCGCTCGACCCCGCACGCCTCCACCTCGACGCGATCCGCCAACCCGCGATCGAGGTCTACCGTCACCTCGGCGCCGCCCACCAGGAGACAGCACACGTCTGCGCCACCGACCCGCTCGAGCTCCAAGCTCCGGAGTCCACGGCGCGTTCCCTGCGCGCGCAACACCGTCAACCACCCTCGAGCGACGGCCCGTCTCGGCCCGGGCTCTCGCGCTGACCGCAGAGGGCAGCCCCGCATGGAAGGGAGCCTCGTCGTCCGTGAGCCTGGCTGTGACGCGACTCCTCTACCCGCTGAGTCGGACGAACTCGGTCGCCAACTCGACCAGCGCGTCGGCCCGCCGCACCAGTGGCTCGGCCTTCGCTCCGGTGATGAGGTTGGTGCCGTACTCCACGTCACCCTTGACCGCGAGCAGCTCGCGTAGGGCACGCTCAGCGTTCGCGGCAGCCGGTCGGGCACCCAGCCCTCGTCGCAACACCTTGGCTGCAGTGACGTGGTCGCTGCCCTTGCGTGTGGAGCCAGCAGCATCGTGACGATCGCATCCTTCGCGCAGATGCCAGCATGGATCGAGTCGCCGGCAGTCGGCCTGTACCGCTCGGCCGCGAGGATTGGCCCCCGCGGACGCGGCGTACTCCTCCGCCTTCCTCAGGTAGCTTCAGGCGTGGTTACGCTGCGCAGCGGTCGCCATCAGGCGGCGCCTCGGCTGAGGACCGGCTTCCGGCCCACCAAAGCGAGCCGTCACGGACGATATCGGCTACCCACTGGCTCGGCCTCTTGCGCCCTCTCCGCGAACTCGGCCGAGGTGAACACGAGCACGTCGCACTCATTGCCCACCCGGGCATGCACCACGTCCTCGAGCTCGACGCGCCCGTTCCACCCGCCTGCGGTGATCACCGCGAGGTCGACATGGCTCGTCTCCGTCGCCTCCCCACGAGCGACGGACCCGAACAGCAGCACCGCGTCCACGTCTGCGTCAACCACCTCAGAAACCGCCGCACGCAGCGCTGCCATCGGATCCAGCAGCGCCCGCAACGGCGCAATCGACGCGTGCGCCTCGTTGAGCTCATGAATGCCGGCCCCACCCACCGTTCGAGACGCAACCAAGCCGAGCCCGGCAAGTGCCTTCAGCGCCTCCTGAACCGACCACAGACTGTGCTCGTCTCTCACCATGCCATGAACCTGCCGCCCGGTCAGCGGCTCGCCAGTGCGCAGCAGAACGGCGAGTACCGCGCCACGAGCCCCCGGCATCACGCCCCCAAAGGGCTGATTGAAGTGCATGCCTCCCAGACTTGTTCATGATCGGTGAGGCAGTCACATGACTGGGTTGACAATCACATGGTGCGGAGGGCAGAGGGACGTCGAGTGACTCGATTCGGCTCCCACTATGACGCAATGCCTGCCAGTCGCAGACCTCGATACAGATCTGCAGATCACATGCCGGAGCCGACTGGAGCGGGTGGGCTTATAAGTGCTCGGATTGAATAGCGCGGGTCTGCTTCAAGGACGACGCTGACGTATTCCCCTGCCTCACCCAGAGGTCCTTCCTGGCTCTTGAGCGCAAGGTGGCGCGCCAGCATCCGTCGGACCATCGGATCAGCGTCCTTCGCGAGGCGCGCGCCGACGTACAGCTCTCGGGTGGCGTCGTGCGCCCAACCTTCGGCCGCCAAGGACCGGTAGGTGCGCTCCGGTTGTGCGGCGAGCATCGGAACGATGACCTTGATGTCAGCGCCGAAGGCTGCAGACAAAGCGCAGGCGAGCATTCGAGCGTTCTCACCGCTCCACAGCAGCAAGTTCAAGGACGCCTGCTGGACCTGGTGCTGATGACTGACGTCGGAGGCGAGTCGAGCAGCCAAGAGCGTTGCGGCGGGCCGATGATCGGTCTCGTAGCCGGTCATCTGGAAGATTCCCAGCGGATCGCTCGGAAGGGGTGCGTCGACGGCCGGCGCGTTCTGAGTCGCCAAGGTCAGGGCGCGGTTGAAAAGTTCAGGTTGAGGGCCGAGGTCGTCAACCAGTTCTACGGCGGCCACTAGGTAGCTGGTGGCGTCCCGAGATTCGCGCGCTTCAGACTCGGCATGCCGGAGAAGGGCGTCGACGAGGTCGAGCCGCTCCGCAGGCAGGAGGTGCTGAACCGCGAGTGCGTCGTCATCAAGCCCAGTCCCGTACAGGTAGACGCCCGGAGTGTGGACGGGCGGAGTCAGAAGACGTTGCCGCGCCTCTTCGACAGCCTCTGCAAGGAACGTGCCAGGTTCTTTGGGCGCAACGCGTGCCCGCAAACGTGCTGCCCCTCGGTCTCCTTGCTCGACTAGAGGTTTGAGGATGGGGTCGACCGTAGCGATGTGATCGGTCAGCACGTGGAGCGCGTAACGGTTCACGTACGTGCTGGCACCAGAGTCGCTGATCCCGAGAGCAACGAGCTGGGTGAGAGCCGCATTCCGCAGCTTCGGATGGGATTCAGCGATACCCACCATCGTTTGCACGTGCCATTCGTCGCTGTGATGGTAGTTCCCAGGCTGGCGTTCGACGGACGGCGCCAACAGGTCGACGAGTTCCGCGGCCGTCGGGGCGCTGAGCCGGGAGGCGACGCCGCCAAGCACACGCAGTGCTGCGAGGAAGGTGCTGTCGATTCCTGAGGCGGTAGGTGACGGCCCCAGCACCGCTCGGACAGCGTCAAGAGCCTCATCCTCGATGCGCGTGAGAATCTCATCGGGGATCAGGTCGCCTTGTGCGGCAAGCACTCGGAAGCACACCGCACGGGTGCGAGGTGACCTTGAGGGCATCTGTGGGGTGACATCCAGCCATGTGTCGCCTGCGGCTTCGGCTGCTCGTACGGCCTTGTCGGTGTCGCCAGCCACGATGAGGCGCGCAACGGCTTCGAAGTGGTAGCCGGAGTTCGTGTAGGCGCGCGCCATCAGGCCGCTGGCGTGGCTGTATTGGCGCCAAGTTCCAGACGCGTAGGCGCGACGCGCATAGTCGCGTGCACTGAGTGCGGCCGCCCGGGGTTTGCCTTCCAGTGCGCGGTCGGCGGCACGTTCAGCGGTCCGACGGATTGTCGCTTGGCGCGGCCCGCCTCCGAGGTGTTGGAGTGCGTGAGCGGTTCGGTAATGGTTGTTGGGGTTCTGCGCGGGCCATGGGTGTACGGCGAGCAGGGTATTCCTGCGCGCGAAGACCCATTCGGCGGCGTCGGAGTAATGACCTTCCAAACAGGCCTGCTCGATCGCCTCCAGCCACGCCAGGTCGGCGTCGGCGTACTGGCCTCGCAGGGCGTTGGCGAGTGCGTAACGAGCCTGAACTGTGGCGCACTCCTCACGGTCCAAGAGCCGCATTCGTACCTGTCGCAGGAGTTCTGCCCAGTCCTGCGTCGCGTCCGCGATCTCAATAGCAAGCGCGACCTGCATCCGCCGTGACAGCGGATCGTTGCTGTCGGGTGAGAGGACCGAGTGCGTGACCCGCAGCTGGTCGACGTGGCGCTGTGCCCAAGAGTCCATAGGGTTGTTCAGTGACGCTTGCGCGACCAGTACTGCGAGTCGAGCCACGTGCTCACGCATGACGGTATCGGTTTCGAAGCCGTTGAGAAGAGCGCGAAGGTCAAGGCCGCCGCAGATCGATTCGATGTCGCCGGCGGGAGAACGAATCACTGCATGCGCGATGCTTACGACGTTGGTGAGCTGCTTGATGAAGGCGGCGTCCGGGTCGGGCTCGTCGCTGGACGTGGCCGCCGACGTCTCGGTCTTTCGCGCGGTGCCGTCGGGGCTCGCGACGACCTGATGCTTTTCGGTGTCGTCCAGGTCGTCGTTCTGCGGCGTTGTGCTATTCACTGGCGCAGCTTGCGGGGTGGCGCGAACGTCTTGGACCTGGCGTGCGCGTGCGTCGGCGGCGTCTAGTTCGGCGACGCTGAGGGCATCCCAGAACGCATTAGCGAGAGCGATGGCTGCTTCACGCCGCCGACCGGCTGAGAGGAGCGATTCGATGCGAGCGGCATCCCACACTCGGGCGTGTGCGGCGAACTTGGCGTCGCGCAGTACCTGCTGGGCCTCAGCGTAGGCGGCAGCGGCCTCTACCGGATCGACGTCGGGCCCTTGAGCGCGCGCCAGCGCAGCGGCCACCTCCGGCAAGTTCTCCGGGCCTCGTGCGACGTCGGTTGCGACCGCAGCGCGGTCGGGATCCGGTGGTTCCACAAGTTGTGGCGCGTAGCCGCAGAACTGCCGCGCTGCTTCCATCCCGAAGAACTTGGCGACGATGTCAGCGTGCCGGGAAAGGGAATCGTTGAGGTTGCTGGCGTCCCAGAACTCGAGGGTCACGGGGGTGGGGGGCCGCAACTCGTCCAACGTGTCTAGGATCTGGCGGCGGTTGGTTGCGACGGCGGTGGCAACGATAAGGCGTGAGATGCCTTTGATGGGCAACTTCTCGGGGTCGAACTTGGCGATCGCGGCCTCAAGGTCACTCTCGTCGAAGGACTTGTAGTGCTTGGATTGGATCACGCCGTAGGAGCCATCGGGCTGGATTCCGATGATGTCGATGCCGAACTGGGTCTGCCCCGGGCTGCCGTAGATGCGGACCTGGTCCCATCCGAGTGCTCGGGCCGCGACCTGTTTGAGCAGTTTCTCGACGTTCGGCCACGGCAAGATGTTGTAGGGAAGATTGTCGGCGAGACTGTGCGCAAAGGTCGGCGGCTGGCCTTCCGGGTCGTCCGACGCATGAACGATCTCATCTACGCCACTCTCTCCGGCGTCCGCATCCGCTTCGTCTGTCACAAGTGACAGTCTCTCAAGGAGTGAGCTGTTGTTCGTTGGGAACACGCCTCGTCATGCTGCCAGCGAAGCACGCACCCTGATCCGAAGGGCACTGGTGTGTCCGAACACTCAAGGACTGGACCGCCTCGAGCTCATCCGCTTCCTCCAAGTCGCCCAGATGCTCACGGTCCCCCACGGAGCGCTAGCGTTCCTCCTTGGCGTCAACGCACTGCGTTCATCTGAGGTGGCTGCAGTCCGGATCGAGGACTGCAGCGAAACACTACGAGGACGCTGAGCGCTCCACCTCGTGGGGAAGGGGGACAAGCCCGCCACCATGCCGGTCACCGTCCCGTGCTGCGCGTCCTTGAAGTTTGCCGCCGCTGCCGCACCGAGGGCCGTCTCATCCTGCGCCCCACGTCGGGCAACCCCATCGACCGTCGAGACACCTACCGAATGGTCGCCCGCATCGCCAGAGCATCAGGCATCCCTCGTCACACCAGCCACACTCGCTTCGTCACGCAGCGCTCACTAACGAATTGGACGCTGGCGTCCCGCTGCGCGACGCCCAGATCCTCGCCCGACACGCCGACCCCCGCACGACCGAGCACTACGACCGCGCCCGCGGGATCCACGATCGCCACGGCGTCCACTTCCTCACCGCCTACGTCGCCGGCGTCTAGACGAGCGGACGCGATTGCCGCCAGAGCGGACGCGAACGCGCAGAATGCAGCGCTTAGGGCGGCGCGAGCCGCTTGGAGCTTTTGGGACTCGTTGCGGTCCTTGCCCTAGCGCCGGTTGGTTTACGCGACCATCTGCTGCGCCCTCGACGCCATGCTGGTCGTAGCGGGTGCGTTAAAGACGGCGCTACCGATCACGTGACGCTGCGTTCTCCACACCATCTACTCGCGAAAGAGGGACCGGACCTGTCGGTACCTACCCCTAGACTCCGAGCCAGTCAACTGAGGGGAGCCGACATGGGCTACCGCAACAAGACCTACGTGGCCTTTGCCAGCGAGAACATCCATCTGTACCGCCTCATGGAGGCGTGGCGCGATAACGACAAGATCGACTTCGACTTCTACGACGCTCACGACCTCTTCATTTCGCGGGACACGAGCAAGCCCGAGACGATTAGGCGCAACCTCCGGCAGCGCATGAGCAACGCCAAGCAGATCATCATCATCGGCACGCCCGAGGCCAAGAAGAAGGGCGGTGACGGTAAGTCATTCCTCGCCCATGAGGTCGACGTGATGATGGAGTACGACCTCCCGGTCGTTGTCGCGAACAGCGGCGGCAGCAAGAAGATCGAGCAATCGCTGATCCCGTCACCTCTGCTGGATGCTGCCTACTACACTCTGTCCGTCTCGTTTAGCCCCGCGATCATCAAATTCGCGCTCGACAACTACGCGCCGCAGTACGCAGGCAGCGACAAGACGGGGCCTCATTACTACAAACAGGACATCTACGACAGGCTGTGATGCGTGACCATTACTCGCGACCTGCGCAACAAGCGCTTCTGGCGTGGACTGGCGACGCATGGACTCGCCGCGCTGGGTGTGTTGTCGGTAGTTCTGAGCCTCTTCGATCTCTTCTCTCCTGACACGCTCGGGAAGCTAGACCTGCCCGAGATCCTTCTACTCCCAGCGGCAGCTCTTGCTTACGCCGGTTGGAGATCGTGGCCCTACCCGGTCGAGCAGCACTATTCCACGCCCGACACCAAGGTCCGGCTCGTCACCGGCGACCTCTTCAAACAGGACACTAATCTCGTCATCGGCATGGCGGACACCTTCGACATCGAGACGCCGCACATCATCGCCACCACGAGCGTTCAGGGGCAGTTCCTCGCGGAGGTTTACCAGCAAGACGTGAGCAGCCTTCGGCAAGACTTACAGAGTGCGCTTGCGAACAAGCAGGTGGTGGACACGGTCACAAAGCCGGGGAACACCAAACGCTATGCGCTCGGCACCGTCGCGACCATCAACCACCAGCGCAAGCACTACTTCTGCGTCGCCTACACCAGCCTGGACGAGCACAACAAAGCGTCATCCTCGATGGGGGTCCTGTGGGAAGCGATGGAGCGACTGTGGGATGAGGTACGCATCCGGTCCAACGGTGATGCTGTCTCCGCGCCGATCATCGGCCTAGGGCAGTCCGGCATGTCGACCGTGCTGCCGATCCAGGACGCGATCCGATTTCTGATCCTTTCCTTCATGTTCGCCTCGCGAAAGGACCGCGTATGCGAGGAGCTGCGGATCGTGATTCGGCCTCAGGACGAGAAGCGGATCGACATGCTCGAAATCCAAGAATTCCTGACGTCGCTGAAGAAGTCGTCATGAGCCACTTGAATGTGCCAGACGCCTATCCCTGCGCTTTCTGTGACTACCTGAGCGGTGCTCGCCCCTTCACGATCCTTCACCGCGGAGAGCTGGCAGCAATCCTGGTGACCCGCGAGCAGCGCGGACTTTCACATCTGCTGGTCATCACGACGCGGCACGCCCCGACGGTTCTCGACATCAACGACGCTGAGTCTGAGGCCGTGATGCGGCTTGTCCGCGGAGCTGCACGCGCCATCGACGAAGTCGAGCAACGACCTGGCATCAGCGTGTGGCAGAACAACGGCGTCGAATCCCATCAGGCCATTCCGCACTTCCACGTACATGTGGCAGGAACGGTCCCTGGTGGTGGAACCGAGTGGGACGAGGTGCACGAACTGAGCATCGAGGAAACCGAAAAGATCGCAGCGAGTCTCCGCCCAGCGCTGCGACTTTAGTCCCGTTCCTCGCGCCTATAACACAGCTGGCGTTGCCAGTAGCCGGCGGACTCACCATCGAAATGGATGAGTCCTCTCGCCGCCTGCCGGCTCGAACGTCAATGCTTGTGAGACGAGACCATTCGACGTCCGCCTGCTTACCTTCCAGCGAGCCTACGCTTCCGAGCACGTCGGATATGCAATGTCCTCGGGCCAGAAGATCTTGCTCATGAGTGACTGCGCGGAGCGAGAGTCGGTACTGCAGACCGTCCGCTTGGAGACCTCATCCTCCGGGATGCGGAGGACGGCGCGGTCAGATTCCTTCAACAGCAGCAGCCCGGAAGAGTCGTCGAGGACGTACCCCGTGATTGTCCCGTACTCGGTGGTGGTCACATCTTCCGGAGGAAGCCAGGGCCGGTCTGAAGTGGCAACGGCGATCCAGCCGAGCATCGCGATCAGCGCCAGCGTTGCGACCGTAGGTACGCGCTGCTTGTGCTCTGATTCGCGAAGCATGAACGGGAGTTTCCCGGTCGATCTCTGCATCCACTGGCGGCGGGCGCCGACAACTAAGAAGGACCCACCCGTCGTGACGACGAACAGTCCAAGGCCGAGAAAGAACCAGAACGCCGGCGCAAGTACGAAGCCGATGGAAAGTGCAGCGAGCGTGCCCAAGATGGGCCCACGCAGGTCATCGCCCTCACGTATCGCCTCGGGCATGAAAACTCCGGCGGCAAGCATGCAGGCGGTGCCGATGGCCGGAAGACCGGCCAAGAGTGCGCCCAACAGGGAGGTCAGCCCTCCAGAGGACACCAATGCGGCAATCCCACTTAGCCCTCCGTGCGACACCGTCCACATCTTCGCGACAACCGTGGTTGCCGCGAGGGTGGAAAGAACAAGTGGCAGATGGTCTCTGAGGAGTTTGCGCACGGCCGTCACCGTAAGTCCCCGAACCTCAAACTCCGAATTTCCATTCGCACGGGCGAAGCGGGGTGCGACTCCGACCGACATGGATGGTGTCCGTGACGGCAGCTTCGTGCGATCGCACGCGGTGCGTGGAACCCGAGGCGGCGGGTTCATTCAATCGCCACCCCCGGCGATCTCGGGATAGCACACTCCGCCGCCCGTTGGCTTGGTGTGCCGTGCGCAGGGATCTGACGGGCGAAAGTTCAGATATGCGGAGATTCGCAGCACTCGTTGAGTTGCGACGGGCGTCGACCTTAGCCGAGAAGTTTGGCCTTCTGAGCATCAAACTCGTCGCTCGTAAGAACGCCGGCGTCGCGAAGTTGCACCAATTTAATCAGTTCGTCTGCAATGAGTGAACTATGAGATGCGCTTGGCATCGGTGCCGGCGCCGGAGCGAAAAGGCTCTGCGGATCCGAGGCCTGACGTTGCCCGAATCGAGGGTGCCCTCGAAACCAGCCCTCGATCCTATCGGCCGTCCCGTGATTGATGGCCACCTCAGCGAGTGTCGTGCATGACCCCTGGACAGTGAGCACCTGCTGGAGGCTGGACGCGTTGAGCCGCTTCTTATCGTCCCGCGTCACCTTTCGTCCGAGAAGCCCACGACGTCGTCGATCCGAACTCGGAAAGCAGGGAGCAACTTGCCCGTCTGTCGGTACTCGACCGATCCGTCGGGATGCTCGATCAAACTTCCGTTGCCGAATCCAAGACCATGGGAAACCGGACCCGCCATCAGCACTCCTTGAAAACGTAGCTTGCCAAACGACGTAACCCGGATTCGGCCATCCCGTACGGCGTTCACTTGCACAGCTGAGCGCGGCCCGACCCATCGAGTCCCGCCGAGCCGACGCTCAGCGAACGCAGGACGGGTCTGACTTTCAGGCCATAGCGTCAAAGTGGCTCCCTTCTGTTGTCAACCGGTCCGGCGTAGCGTCTTGTCCGCGGGTCCGGGAAGTGGCTGATCCGAAGTGTCGA
>NZ_JCBAJY010000017.1:0-28312 GCF_059766615.1 Nocardioides sp. Z43_10
GGCGCCGGGGCAACCTGCAGAAACTTACCCGATCCGCACCACCCGGTCAAACCGGAGACACAGCGAAAGGGGCCGACATGAGAGCCGGGAGCCCGCACCCTCTTCAGGGCCTTGCTCCCCGCCGCTCTCGGCGACAGACAGAACATTAGACCGGGGCTGGCGAGCCGTGCAAATCGGGTCCGGTGAAGCCTGCTCAGGGGCGACGGCGGGGCGTCGCGGGGCGGTACGTCGAGACGTACCGATCGCCCTCCAACCAGTAGCGCCAGGGCCGCTCGGCGGCCAGCCGCAGGCCCACCCGCGGCCCGGTGCCCACCGCCGGGGAGCTGTCACCGCCCGGCAGGCACAGCTCGACCTCGCCGGCGCCGACGCGCGCCCCGTTGTGGCTGAGGTCGAGCGCCAGGGCCTGGCACAACCGGGCCGGGCCGCGGGCCAGGTCTCGCGTCGTGGCGCTGCCACGTCGGCTGCGTGCGAGGTCCTCCCCGGCGATCACCTCCCCGGAGCGCAGGAGCACGGCGGAGCCCACTCCCTCGTGGTCGGTGACCACGTTGACGCAGTGGTGCATGCCGTAGGTGAAGTACACGTACAGGCGTCCGGGCGGGCCGAACATCACCGCGTTGCGCGCCGTACTGCCTCGGTCCCCGTGCGAGCCCGGGTCGTCGGCACCGCCGTACGCCTCGACCTCGGTGAGCCGCACCGTGACGCCGGCGTGGCTGATCGTCGCCCCGAGCAGCGCCGGCGCGACCTCGGGGGCGGGTCGGGCAAGCAGCTCGTCCAGGTCGGCCGAGCCGGTCACGACTCGAGGTGGGCCCGCGCCTGACGGACCGCGCGACGGATCTCCTCGAGCTGCTCGCCCACCCGCACCGGAGCGGTCCCGCCCCGGCCGTTGCGCGAGGCCACCGAGCCCTCGACGCTCAGCACCTCGCGGACCTCGGGGCTCAGGTGCTCGGAGATCTCCGCGAACTGCTCGTCACTGAGCTCGTTGAGCTCGAGGCCGAGCTGCTCGCAGCGCTGGACGCACTCCCCCGCGACCTCGTGAGCCACCCGGAACGGCACGCCCTCGCGCACCAGCCACTCCGCCACGTCGGTGGCCAGTGAGAACCCCTGCGGGGCGAGCTCTGCCATCCGCTCGGTGTTGAACCGCAGGGTGCGCACCATGCCGGTGACCGCAGGCAGCAGCACCTCCAGGGTGTCGACGGAGTCGAAGACCGGCTCCTTGTCCTCCTGCAGGTCGCGGTTGTAGGCCAGCGGGAGCGCCTTGAGGGTGGCCATCAGCCCGGTCAGGTTGCCGATCAACCGGCCCGCCTTGCCCCGCGCCAGCTCAGCGATGTCGGGGTTCTTCTTCTGCGGCATGATGCTCGAGCCGGTCGACCAACTGTCGTGCAGGCGCACGAAGTCGAACTCCCGGGTGGCCCACAGGATCACGTCCTCGGCCAGCCGGCTCACGTCCACCCCGATCATGGCGGTGACGAAGGCGAACTCGGCGACGAAGTCGCGTGCCGCGGTGCCGTCGAGGGAGTTCGCCGTGGAGTCGCTGAAGCCGAGCTCGGCGGCAACGGCCCGAGGGTCGAGGCCCAGGCTGGCGCCGGCCAGCGCCCCCGAGCCGTACGGCGAGTCGCCCGCCACTCGCGCGTCCCAGTCCCGCAGGCGCTGGACGTCGCGCACCAGCGGCCAGGCCTGGGCCAGCAGGTGGTGCGAGAGCAGGACCGGCTGGGCGTGCTGCAGGTGGGTGCGCCCCGGCATGATCGCGCCGAGGTGCTCGGTGGCATGCGCCTCCAGCGCCTCGACGAGGTCGAGGACCATTCCGGCAACGACCCGGGCGTGGTCGCGCAGGAAGACCTTGAACAGCGTGGCGATCTGGTCGTTGCGCGAGCGTCCGGCGCGCAGCCGGCCCCCGACCTCTGCGCCTACCTCCTCGACCAGCAGCCGCTCGAGCGCCCCGTGCACGTCCTCGTCGCCGGCGTCGGGGTGCAGCTGCCCGGCGTCGTAGCGCTCGCGGAGCACGTCCAGGCCACGCAGCAGCTCGGTGTGGTCGTCGTCGCTGAGCAGGCCGGCCCCGTGCAGCGCGTTGGCGTGGGCGCGGGACCCGGCGAGGTCGTAGGGCGTCAGCCGCCAGTCGAAGTGCGTCGACTTCGACAGCGCATCGAGCTCCGGGCTCGGTCCGCCGGCGAACCGGCCGCCCCAGAGCATGCCGGCGTTGGTGGTCCCTTGGTTCTCGGTCACGGGGGTCCTCTGTTTCAGGTTCGGGTGCGACTGGCGGGCGTGCTCAGTCGACCGGCAGGTTCTTGGGGTCGTTGGCCAGGGACAGGAAGCGGCGCGCCAGCAGCTCTCCGCCGCGCGGGTCGCGACCGATCACCAGGACGGTGTCGTCACCGGCGATCGTGCCGAGGACGTCGCCGAGCTCGGCCTTGTCGAAGGCGCTGGCCAGGAACTGCGCCGCCCCCGGCGGGGTGCGCAGCACGACCAGGTTCGCGCTCGACTCCGCACTGACCAGCAGCTCGGAGCAGAGCCGGGCCAGCCGGTTGCCCGCGGAGGCCGTCTCGCGCAGGTGGGCGGGGGTGCGGTCGCCCCCCTCCCCGGGCACGGCGTAGACCAGAGCCCCCGAGCGTGCCCGCACCTTGACGGCGTCGAGCTCGACCAGGTCCCGGCTCAGCGTCGCCTGGGTGACATGGACGCCGCGCTCGGCGAGCAGCTCCGCGAGCTCGGACTGCGAGCGGATCTCGTGCTGCTCGAGCAGGTCGATCACCCGTTGCTGGCGGGCGATCTTGGTGATCGGGTTGACGACCGCGGAGTCCTCGCTCACGAGCCGGTCTCCTCCATCAGCCAGCTGAGGACCGCCTTCTGGGCGTGGCGCCGGTTCTCGGCCTCGTCCCACACGGCGCTCTGGGGTCCGTCGAGCACGTCGGCGGTGATCTCCTTGCCGCGGTAGGCGGGCAGGCAGTGCAGGACGAGCGCATCGGGCTGGGCGTGTCGCAGCTTCTCCTCGTCGAGGGCGAAGGCGGCGAAGGCCCGCAGCCGCTCGTCGCTCTCGGACTCCTTGCCCATCGACACCCAGGTGTCGGTGATCAGCACGCCGGCGTCGGTGACCGCCTCGATCGGGTCGGCCACGAACGTCGCCGACCCGCCGGTGGTGGCGGCGATCTCGGTGGCCCGGGCCATCACCTCCGCGGCAGGCTCGAATCCGGTCGGCGCCGAGATCCGCACGTGCATCCCGGCGGTGGTCCCGGCCAGCAGCCACGAGTGCGCCACGTTGCAGGCGCCGTCGCCCAGGAACGTCGCGGTCTGGCCGGCCAGCGGCCCCCGGCGCTCGATAACCGTCTGCAGGTCGGCGAGCAGTTGGCAGGGGTGGAAGTCGTCGGTCAGCGCGTTGACCACCGGCACCCCGGCCCAGTGCGCCATCTCCTCCAGCTTGGCCTGCTCGTAGGTGCGCCACACGATCACGCTGGCCTGGCGCCCCAGGACCCGGGCGACGTCCGCGATCGACTCGCGCTCGCCGATCGCGGCGAGCCGTCCGTCGATGGCCATCGGGAAGCCGCCGAGCTCGGCCACACCGGCCGAGAACGACGACTGGGTGCGCAGCGTCTGCTTGTCGAAGATCAGGGCCACGCTCTTCGGCCCGGCCAGCGGCTTCGCGTCGTACGGCGCCTGCTTGAGCTCCGCGGCCCGCGCGAGCACCGCCGCCTGGTCGGCGGGGCTGAGGTCGTCGTCGCGCAGGAAGTGGCGGGTCACAGGCCGGCCTCGGTGAGGATGGCCGGCCAGGCGGCGAGGAACGAGTCGGCCTGCTCCTGGGTCAGCACCAGCGGCGGCGCGAGCCGGATCCGCTCGGGGGTGCAGGCGTTGATGATGAAGCCGGCCCGCTGGGCGGCCTCGACGACCTCGGCCGAGCGGGCGCCGACCAGGTCGAGCCCGATCAGCAGGCCCCGGCCGCGGACCTCGCCGACGCGCGGGTCGGCGCCCAGGCCGTCGCGCAGCCGCTCCCCCAGCGCCTCGACGTGCGCCAGCAGGCCCTCCTTCTCGATGGTCGCGATCACCGCGAGCGCGGCCGCCGAGGCGACCGGGTTGCCACCGAACGTCGTGCCGTGGTTGCCCGGCTGCAGGAGCGTGGCGCTCTCGCCGGTGGCGATGCAGGCGCCGATCGGGATGCCGCCGCCGAGCCCCTTCGCGAGCGTGACGATGTCGGGGCTCACCCCGTGCTCGGCGTGGGCGAACCAGGCGCCGGTGCGACCGATGCCGGTCTGCACCTCGTCGATCCACAGCAGCGCGCCGTGGCGCTGGGTGATCCGGCGGGCGGCGGCGAGGTACCCCTCGGGCGGCAGGACCACTCCGGCCTCGCCCTGGATCGGCTCGACGACGACCGCGGCGGTGCGCTCGGTGACCGCGGCCTCGAGCGCGTCGGCGTCGCCGTACGGCACGAAGGTGACCTCGCCCGGCAGCGGCTCGAAGGGCTCGCGGTACGCGGCCTTGGAGGTGAGCGCCAGCGCGCCCATGGTGCGGCCGTGGAAGCCGCCCTCCATGGCGACCACGTGGGTGCGCCCGGTGCGCCGGGTGAGCTTGAACGCCGCCTCGTTGGCCTCTGCGCCGGAGTTGGCGAAGAACACGCGGCCCTCGGCGCCGAGCAGCTCGAGCAGCTTCTCGGCGAGCTCGATCTGCGGGCCGCTGGCGAAGAAGTTGGAGATGTGCCCGAGGGTGCCGAGCTGGTCGGTGACCGCCCCGACCAGCGCGGGATGGGCGTGGCCCAGCGAGTTGACGGCGATGCCGCCCAGCAGGTCGAGGTACTCCTTGCCGTCCTCGTCCCAGACCCGAGCCCCCTCGCCGCGGGTGAGCACGAGCTTGGGCGGGCCGAACGTGTTCATCAGGGCCCCTGAGTAACGGGCCTTCCAGTCGCTCATGCGGGGGCCTCCTTCGCCTTGCGGATCTTGGTCTCCACGTGGGGCAGCACCTGGGTGCCGATCCCCTCGTCGGTGAAGAGCTCGAGCAGGACGGCGTGCTGCTCGCGGCCGTCCACGACGGTGGCGCGCGGCACGCCGTTCGTGACGGCGCTCAGGCAGGCTCCCATCTTGGGCACCATCCCGCTGGCCAGCCCGGGCATCAGCTCGGCCAGGCTCTCGGGGCTGATCTCGCCGATCAGGTCGTCGCTGTGCGGCCAGTCGCGGTAGAGGCCCTCGACGTCGGTGAGCACCAGCAGCTTCTCGGCGCCCAGCGCGACCGCCAACGCGGCCGCGGCGGTGTCGGCGTTGACGTTGTGCACGACGCCGTCGACGTCGGGGGCGACGCTGGAGATGACCGGGATCCGGCCGGCCTCGACGAGGTCGAGGACCGCCTCGGGGCGCACCTGGGTGACCTCACCGACCAGGCCGAGGTCCACCTCCTCGCCGTCGACGACGGTGCTCGCCGCCTCGGCGGTGAACAGGCCGGCGTCCTCACCGGAGAGGCCGACCGCGAGCGGTCCGTGCTCGTTGACCAGGCCGACCAGCTCGCGCTGGACCTGGCCGACCAGCACCATCCGCACCACGTCCATCGCCTCGGGGGTGGTGACCCGCAGCCCGCCCTTGAACTCGGACTCGATGCCCAAGCGGTCGAGCATCGCGGAGATCTGGGGGCCGCCGCCGTGCACCACGACCGGCTTGAAGCCGGCGAAGCGCAGGAACGCGATGTCCTCGGCGAACGCGCGCTTGAGCCGGTCGTCGGTCATCGCGTTGCCGCCGTACTTGATCACGATGATCTTGCCGTTGTACTTCTTCAGCCACGGCAGGGCCGCCGCCAGGGTGGCGGCCTTCTTGGGGTCCGGTGCCGGCTTGGTGTTGTCGTCGCTCATGAGCTGTACGCGCTGTTCTCGTGGACGTAGGCGTGGGTGAGGTCGTTGGTCCAGACGGTGGCCCGCTCGGAACCGGACTTGAGGTCGATGGTGACGCTGACCTCGCGGGCCTCGAGCGAGACCTTCGCGGGGTCCTCGTGCGGCGTCGAGTTGCGACACACCCACACACCGTTCATCGCGACGTCCAGGTCCGCCGGGTCGAACGCGGCGTCGGTGGTGCCGAGGCTGGCCAGGACCCGCCCCCAGTTGGGGTCCTTGCCGAACACCGCGGCCTTGAAGAGGTTGCTGCGCGCCACGCTGCGGGCCGCCTCGACGGCGTCGTCCTCGGTGGCCGCGTTGAGCACGGTGATGGCGATCTCGTGGTCGGCGCCCTCGGCGTCCTTGAGCAGCTGCATGGCCAGGTCGGTGCAGGCCTGGGTGAGCGCGTCGGTGAAGTCCTCGAGGGTGGGCGTGATCCCGCTCGCGCCGCTGGCCATCACGCTCACCGTGTCGTTGGTGGACATGCAGCCGTCGGAGTCGAGCCGGTCGAAGCTGACCCGGGTCGCCGCACGCAGCGCCTTGTCCAGATCGGCCGCCGGGACCACGGCATCGGTGGTCAGCACGACCAGCATGGTGGCCAGCTGGGGGGCCAGCATCCCGGCTCCCTTGGCCATCCCACCGATGCTCCAGCCGGCGCCCTCGACCACCGTCTGCTTGCTCACCGAGTCGGTGGTCATGATCGCCTCGGCGGCGTCGTCGCCGCCCTCGGCGCCCAGGGCGGCGTAGGCGGCGTCGACCCCGTCCAGCAGGTTCTGGCGGGGGTTGGCCAGCCCGATCAGGCCGGTGGAGCACACCACCACGTCGATGGCCCCGATGCCGAGCCGGGTGGCCACCTGCTCGGCGACCGCGTGCGTGGTCTGGAAGCCCTCGGCCCCGGTGTAGCAGTTCGCGCCACCGGAGTTGAGCACGATCGCGCGCACGACGCCGTCCTTGACCACCTCCTGGCTCCACAGGATCGGGTTGGCCTTGCAGCGGTTGCTGGTGAAGACGGTGGCCGAGTCGTAGGTCGGGCCCTGGTTGACGACCAGCGCCAGGTCCTTGGCGCCGGTGGACTTCAGGCCGGCGGGGACGCCGGCGGCGACGAACCCGGCGGGTGCGGTGACACTCATTTCTTGGGCTTCTTCTTTCCGGAGGGCGCGCTCGACGGGCCCTGCTTCCGGGCCTCGGACTTCTCGGCGCGGGAGCTCTTGGGCTGCGTCTTCTTCGGCGGGGCGACGGGTACGGCGACGGTGACGGTGTGGCCCCGTCGTCGCCAGGCCTCGGCCGCCTGGTCCGCCTTGGGGGCGGGCACCAGGAGCCAGTCGGTGTCGAAGGTGGAGAGCGCGAAGACCGGGATCTCGGCCTCGGCCAGCGGTGTCAGCAGGGCGCTGAGCACGCCGATCAGCGCCGGGTCGAGCGGGCCCTGGACGGCGAACGCGGTGAGCCCCTTGTGGGCCGGCACCTTCGCGGGCACGTCGCGACCGGCGCAGATCAGCGAGGTCTCGGTGGCGGTCGCGGTGATCGAGAACAGCGACGAGGACTCGGCCCAGGCGGGGATCTCGGCGCCGGCCGGGAGCTTGATCACGGCCAGCTTCTCGGGGAACTGCTGCAGCGTGAACGTCGCGCCCGACGCGGCGGGCTCGCTTTCGGGGGTCTCGGTGGGCTCGGTGGCCTCGGTGGCCTCGGTGGCCTCGGGGGTCTCGGTGGGCTCGCTCACGGTGCCATCCCTACGGTGCTCAGGCCCAAGGTCTCCTCGAGACCGAGGGCGAGGTTCATGCACTGGACGGCGGCGCCGCCGGTGCCCTTCGCCAGGTTGTCGACCACGCCGACCGCGACCAGGCGCCCTGCGTCCTCGTCGACGGTGACCTGGAGGTGGATCGCGTTCGATCCGGTCACCGACTTCGTCTGCGGCCACTGGCCCTGGGCCAGGACATGCACGAACGGCTCGTCGGCGTAGGCCTTGGCGTACACGGCGTGGGCGGACTCGGCGGTGACGCCCTCGCGCACCGGCGCCGAGACCGTGGCCAGGATCCCGCGCGGCATCGGCACCAGCAGCGGGGTGAAGCTCACCTTCACCTCGTCGTCGACGAGCCGGCCAAGGTTCTGCAGGATCTCGGGCGTGTGCCGATGCACCCCGCCGACCCCGTAGGCGCTGGCGTTGCCCATGATCTCGCTGCCGAGCAGGTGCGGCTTGGCAGCCTTGCCGGCGCCCGACGTACCGCTGGCCGCGACGACCACGATGTCGGGGTCGATCAGGCCGTGCGCGAGCGCGGGCGCCGCGGTGAGGGTGGAGACGGTCGGGTAGCAGCCGGGGACCGCGATCCGGCGCGCGCCGCTGAGCCGCTCACGCTGGCCGGGCAGCTCGGGCATGCCGTAGGGCCAGGCGCCGGCGTGCGTGCCGCCGTAGAACTTCTCCCACAGCGCGGGGTCCTCGAGGCGGAAGTCGGCCCCGCAGTCGATGACGACGACGTCGTCGCCGAGCGCGTTGGCGATCTCGGCCGACTGCCCGTGCGGCAGCCCCAGGAAGACCACGTCGTGGCCGCTCAGGGTCTCCGGGTTGGTCGGTTCGAGGATCCGGTCGGCCAGCGGGACGAGGTGGGGCTGGAGAGCACCAAGCCGCTGTCCGGCGTTGGAGCCGCCGGTCAACGCACCGATCGTGACGGCGGGGTGGCCGAGCAGGAGCCGGAGCACCTCACCGCCCGCGTACCCGGACGCGCCGGCGACGGCGACGGATATCTGGGTAGTTGACATATGCATGACTATACACTGGCATGCATGGTTTCTTACGCGGGGTGGTCGATTCCTGTCCGCCGGGCGGGCGGCCGGGTTAGCGTCTGGGCATGACGCGCCTGGCACCTGCGACCTACCTGGAGCACATCAGCACTGAATCTACCCGGTTCCGCGCTGCATTAGGCGGGTGTGCTCCCGACGATCGGGTGCCCACCTGCCCGGAGTGGGACGCCGCGGACCTGCTCTGGCATCTCACCGAAGTGCAGGACTTCTGGGCCTGGATCGTGACCCATCGCCCCGCTGGGCCCGACGAGCGGACCGCGCCGCCGCGCCCCGCGTCGTGGGCCGAGCTGATGGCGGCGTCGGAGGCCGCGGCCTCCGCGCTGGTCTCGGCGCTCGCGGCGGCGCGCCCGACCGAGCAGGCCTGGAGCTGGGCCGATGAGCAGACGGTGGGCTTCACTCTGCGACGCCAGGCACACGAGGCCCTGATCCACCGCCTCGACGCCGAGCACACCGCGGGCGCCGGCGTCTCCGAGATCGATCGCGAGCTCGCCGCGGACGGTGTCGACGAGGCCCTGACGGTGATGTTCGGCGGCGTTCCCCCGTTCGGGTCGTTCGCAGCCGACGGCCCTTTGCTGCGCGTGGACATGGCCGACACCGGCGACGAGATCTGGGTGCAGGTCGGCCGGTTCACCGGGAGCAACGGGGACGACGTCGCGCACGACCTTGACGACATCCGGGTGATCGAGCGCCGGTCGATGGAACATCGAGCGAAGCCGGCCGCCGTGGTCAGCGGTCACGCCGCCGCCCTCAACGCCTGGCTGTGGCGGCGCGCCGGCGACGAGGGTGTCACGGTCACCGGCGAGCCCGCTGCCTACGCTCGCTTCCGCCAGGTAGTGAACCAACCCATCACCTAACCCACCGACCCGGCGCGAACTCACCCCCTACGCCCGCCCAGTCGGCGCCAACTCACGCCGTACGACCGCCCAGTCGGCGCGAACTCACGCCGTACGAGCGCCCAGTCGGCGCAAACTCACGCCGTACGACCGCCCAGTCGGCGCGAACTCACGCCGTACGAGCGCCCAGTCGTTGTGGACTCATGGGCAAACGGTTGGCCAGGCGCCCTCGACCGGCCATCGGCCGATCCGCGCCGGCCACGTAGGAGTTCACGCCGACTCGACCCCGAATGCGCGCGAGCTCACGCCGACTCGGCGTTCTCGGGCTCGGGGGCGCGACTTGTCGGGCAAACGCTGAACTTGTCGGGCGAAGTTTCGGCCGACAAGTTCAGCGTTCCCCGGCCGACCGGGGAAACCGACAGGGGGAGATCAGCGCTGGACAGCGCCCGTACGCTCCGCGGCCAGCGCGACCGCGGCGTCGCGTGCGGCCGCGGCCTCGCCCTCCTTCAGGGTGCGGTCCGGGGCGCGCAGGCGCAGGGCGAAGGCGAGGGACTTGCGCCCCTCCCCCACCTGCTCGCCGGTGTAGACGTCGAAGAGCCGCACCGACTCGAGCAGCGGGCCGGCGCCCTCGCGCAGCGCGGTCTCGACGGCGGCGGCGGGCACGGACTCGTCGACGACCAGGGCGACGTCCTCCTTGGCCACCGGGTACGACGAGAAGTGCGGGGCCGGCGTGATCGTGACGGCATGCTCCAGCAGCGCCTCGAGGTCCACCTCGGCGGCCGCGGCCCGCGGCGGCAGGCCGAAGGCCTTGCACACGTTGGGGTGCAGCTCGCCGGCGTGTCCCAGGACCACACCGCCGAGCAGGATCTCGGCGCAGCGACCGGGGTGCCACGGCGCGACGGCGGCGGCGCGGACCTCGATCTCGACGCCCAGCGCCGCGGCCACCTCACGCACCGCGGCCACCGCGTCGGACCAGGACGCGGCGCGCCCCTCACCCCACCAGCCAGCGCCCTCACGGTCTCCGCTCAGGGCAACCGCGAGGTGCATCGGCTGGTGCGGCACGGCCTTCTGGATCGCCGCCCACTCCTCGTCGGTGGGCCTGCGGTCGACCGGCAGGATCGGCGCGGCCTCGGTGCCGGTAGGCAGGAAGACCACGGAGGTCTCGAAGAGCGCCACGTCGGCGATCCCGCGCCCGGCGTTGCGCCCCAGCGCCCGCAGCAGCCCCGGCAGCAGACTCGTGGTCAGCGCCGGCTCCTCCGCGGACAGCGGGTTCGCGATCCGGATGGCCTGGCGCCGCGCGTCGTCCTCGGGCAGCCCCAGCCGCGCCCAGTCGGCGTCCCCGACGAACGGGTAGCTGATCACCTCGTTGAAGCCGGCCCCGGCGAGCACCAGGCCCACCCGGCGGCGCAGCCGCTGCTCGGTGCTCAGTCCGCGTCCGGGCGGGGCGGGCGGCAGCACCGAGGGCACCTGGTCGTAGCCGACGATCCGGGCGACCTCCTCGACGAGGTCGAAGGGGTCGCTGATGTCGGGACGCCAGGAGGGCACGACCGCGCTCAGCGTGCCGTCCGCGACGCTGACCTCGCAGCCGACCGCCTCGAGGTGGGCGACGGTGGTCGCGTCGGCGATGTCCATCCCGGTGATGCGCGCAGGCAGGTCCACGCTCATCGAGACGGTACGGCGCGCCGGCGCCGCGCCGACGACGCTCACGCCCTCCTCGAGCGTGCCTCCGCCGTGCTCGACCAGGAGCGTCGCGACCCGGTCCGCGGCGTAGGCGGCCAGCTCGGGGTCGACGCCGCGCTCGAAGCGCTTGGAGGCCTCCGAGGGCAGCTTGTGCCGGCGCTGGGTGCGGAAGATCGAGGCGGGGTCGAAGCAGGCCGCCTCGATCAGCACCTCGGTGGTGGTGTCGCTGAGCTCGGTGTGCTCGCCGCCCATCACCCCGGCCAGGCCGATCGGGCCGGAGTCGTCGGTGATCAGGATGTCCTCGGGGCTCAGCGTGCGGCGCACGCCGTCCAGCGTGGTGAGCTCCTCGCCCGCCGACGCGCGCCGGACCCGGATCGGGCCCGCGAGCCGAGCCCGGTCGTAGCCGTGGATGGGCTGGCCGAGCTCGAGCATCACGTAGTTGGTGACGTCCACGCCGAGCGAGATCGGGCGCATTCCGGCCTGGGTGAGCCGGGTGGCCATCCAGCCGGGCGTCGGGGCGGCCGGGTCGAAGCCGCTGACCTGACGGGTCACGAAGACCGGGCAGGCCTCGGCGTCGTCGACCAGCACCGGGTACCCGGCGTCGTTGGCGGCCGGGACCTCGCGCTGCGCGGGATCGGTGTACGGCGCGCCGAAGCCGAGCGCGGCCTCGCGGGCGATGCCGCGCAGCGACAGCGCGTAGGCGCGGTCGGGGTTGATCTCGAACTCGATCACCGCGTCGTCGAGGCCCAGCACCACGAAGGCGTCATCGCCGGGCGCACCGGCGTCCTCGGGGAGCACGATGATGCCCTCGCCCGACCCGAGCGCGTCCGCGGGCAGGCCCAGCTCGGCGGCCGAGCAGATCATCCCGGCGGACAGGTGGCCGTAGGTCTTGCGCGCGCCGATCGCGAAGCCGCCCGGCAGGACGGCGCCGGGCAGCACGACGACGACGAGGTCGCCCACGCCGAAGTTGTGCGCCCCGCAGACGATCCCCTGGGGCTCGCCGGTGCCGTTGGCGTCGCCGACGTCGACGGTGCACCAGTTGATGGTCTTGCCGTTCTTCTGCGGCTCCTTCTCCTGCGTCAGCACCCGGCCGATCACCAGCGGCCCGGTGATGGCGTCACCGGGCGCGACGAGCGCCTCGAGCTTGAGCCCGAGCATGGTCAGCTTGCGGGCCAGCTCCTCGGTGGACAGGTCGGCCGGCAGGTCGACGTACTCGCGAATCCACGAGACGGGGGCGCGCATCAGATCTCCACTCCGAAGGGCTGGGTGAAACGGACGTCACCCTCGAACACGTCGCGAAGGTCCTCGACGCCGTGACGGAACATCAGGGCTCGGTCGATGCCGAACCCGAAGGCGAAGCCGGTGTAGCGCTCCGGGTCGACCCCGCAGGCCACCAGCACCCGGGGGTTGACCACGCCGCAGCCGCCGAGCTCGATCCAGCCCTCGCCGCGGCAGGTGCGGCAGGCGTCGCCGCCGGCGTCGTCGAGGCCGGTGCCGCGGCACACGAAGCAGACCAGGTCCATCTCGGCCGAGGGCTCGGTGAAGGGGAAGTAGGACGGCCGGAACCGGGTGGTGATCCCGTCGCCGAACAGCGCGGTGGTCAGGTGGTCCAGCGAGCCCTTGAGGTGGGCCATCGTGATGCCCTCGTCGATGACCAGCCCCTCGACCTGGTGGAAGACCGGCGAGTGGGTCGCGTCGACCTCGTCGGTGCGGTAGACCCGCCCCGGGCAGGCGATGTAGATCGGCGGGGTCCGGGTCAGCATGGTCCGCGCCTGCACCGGCGAGGTGTGCGTGCGCAGCACCAGGGCGGCCGTGGCCGGCTCGAGCCAGAAGGTGTCCTGCATGGTGCGCGCCGGGTGGTCCGGACCGAGGTTGAGCGCGTCGAAGTTCAGCCACTCGGCCTCGACCTGCGGGCCCTCGGCGATCTCCCAGCCCATCGCGACGAAGATGTCCGCGATCCGCTCCGAGAGCATGGTGATCGGGTGCCGCGCGCCCTTGGGGCGGCGGTCGGTGGGCAGCGTGACGTCGACGGTCTCCTCGACCAGCATCCGCTCCTCGTGCTCGGCCTCGAGCACCGCCTGGCGCTGGGTCAGCGCCGTGCCGACGTCCTTGCGGGCCTGGCCGACGCGCCGGCCGGCCTCCTTGCGCGCCTGCGGCGGCAGGGCACCGATCTCCCGGTTGGCCAGCGCCAGCGGGGAGCGGTCGCCGGCGTGCTGGAGGCGGACCTCCTTGAGCTCGGCGAGGTCGCCGGCAGCGGCGATCGCGGCCAGCGCGGCATCGCGCGCGGTCTCGACCTCGTCGGCACGCAGCGGCGTGACCTGAACAGGGTCGTAATCGGTGTTGGGGCCCGACATGGTTGCCTTTCCGGCAGGAGCGGTGATCTCAGCGGCCAGTCTAGGAAGTCCGCGCGAGCCGCCGCCAACCGGATGACCGCTGCCGGGCCGGCTCAGTCCTGGCGCCGGTCCTCGCTCGGCCAGGCCACGCAGACCCGCGCCCCGCCCGAGGGCGCCTCGGCGATGGTGACCCGCCCTCCGTGCGCCCGGGCCAGCCCCACCACGAGGTACAGGCCCAGCCCGGAGCCGCCCCGCTCGCCGTGCTTCCAGAACTTGGTGAACACGCGCTGGCGCATCTCCTCGGGGATCCCCTCCCCCTCGTCGTCCACGGTGATCTCGACGCCGGCGAACTCCGCACCGGCGCCGAGTGGCGACAGCGTCACCCGCACCGTCCCCGTGCCGTGCCGCACGCCGTTCTCGACGAGGTTGGTGAGGACCTGGGTGAACTTGTCCGGGTCGGCGCTGATCTCGGCCAGCCCCGCGGCGGCGACCAGCTCCACCGGGCGGGAGGTGCCCGCGGAGGCGGACTCCACGACGCGCCGGCTGAGCAGCACCGCGTCGCAGGGGCGCGGGTAGAGCGAGAGCCGTCCGGTGTCGATGCGGGCCACGTCGAGCAGCTCGGCGATCAGCCGGCTGAGCCGGTCGGCGTCGGCGTTGACGGTGGTCAGCATCAGCCGCTTCTGCGCGTCGCTGAGCTTGTCCCACCGGTTGAGCATCGCCTGCACGAAGCCCTTCACCCCGGTCAGCGGCGAGCGCAGCTCGTGGGCGACCGTGGCCACCAGGTCGGAGCGCTCCCGGTCCAGGCGGGCCCGGCCGCGCCCGGAGCGGATGCTCACCGCGACCCGGCGTACCTCCCCCGCGTCGTCGCGGTGGATCCGGGCGGCGACCAGCACCTCGACGCCGTCGGGGAGCAGCCAGGACTGCTCGGGGACACCGGTGCGGGTGCGCAGGCCGTCGTAGGGGCGGTTCGTCTGGCACCAGTACCGCCCGTCCTGGTCCTGCAGGGTCAGTACGTCGGGCAACGGCGTGCCGAGCAGCGCGGAGCCCGGGCGCCCCAGCATCCTCGCCGCCACGTCGCTGACCGCCAGCACGGTGCCCTGCCCGTCGGCGATGACGGCGCCGTCGGGGAGCAGGTCAAGGTCGCTCACCTCGGCGCCGGCCATCTCAGCGGTGGGCTCGGGCGGAGGCGTAGAGACAGATCGCGGCGGCGGTGGAGAGGTTCAGGCTCTCGGCCCGGCCGTGCAGCGGGATGCGCACCCGGTGGTCGGCCAGCGCGGCCAGCTCGTCGGGCAGGCCCCAGGCCTCGTTGCCGAACAGCCAGGCCGTGGGCGCGACCAGCTGCCCGGCGTCGGCGGCGTCGTCGAGGTCGAGCTCGCCCTTGCCGTCGGCGGCCAGCACCTGGAGCCCGGCCGCCTGCGCCGCGCGCACCGCGTGCGCCGCGTCGCGCGCGGTGGCGAGGGGGAGGTGGAAGAGGCTGCCGACCGTTGCCCGCACCGTCTTGGGGTTGTAGGGGTCCACGCTGTTGCCCGCCAGCACGACCGCCCCTGCGCCGGCCGCGTCCGCGCACCGGATCACGGTGCCGGCGTTGCCGGGGTCGCGCACGTCGGCGCAGATCGCCACCAGTCGCGGAGCCGGGGACAGCACGTGCTCCAGCGGTCGGTCGACGAAGCGGCAGACGCCCACCACGCCCTGCGGGGTGACGGAGTCGCTCAGCGAGGCCAGTGCGTGCGCGTCGACCAGTGTCCAGCGCTCGGCGCGGGCACGCAGCGCGCCGTGCTGCGCGGTGGCCTCGGGGGTGGCGAACACCTCGAGCACGCAGCCGGGGACCCCGAGTGCGCCCTCGAGGGCCTTGGGGCCGTCGGCGAGGAAGAGTCGCTGCTCGGCCCGAAATGCACGACGGGCGAGCTTCCGCGCGTTCTTGACCCGGGTGTTCCCGCTGGTCAGCGGCACCCCGGAGACCGGGGCTGGGTCGGAACGGAAGCTCGCCACGTCGTCAGGCTCGCTCAGACGCGCCGGAGCGCGACCGAGATCAGGCCGAGGCCTCGACCTTGGGGGCGTTGACGTCCTCGGGCAGCGCGGCCTTGGCCGTCGCGACCAGGGCGGCGAACGCCGGGGCGTCGTTGACGGCCAGGTCGGCCAGGATCTTGCGGTCGACCTCGACGCCGGCCAGGTTGAGTCCCTGGATCAGGCGGTTGTAGGTCATCCCGTTCGCGCGGGCGGCCGCGTTGATGCGCTGGATCCAGAGCTTGCGGAACTCGCCCTTCTTCTTGCGCCGGTCGTTGTAGCTGTAGACCAGGGAGTGGGTGACCTGCTCCTTGGCCTTGCGGTAGAGCCGCGAGCGCTGGCCGCGGTAGCCGCTGGCCCGCTCGAGAACTACCCGGCGCTTCTTCTGGGCGTTTACTGCCCGCTTGACGCGTGCCACTGTCTTACTCCTTGCTCAGCAAAAATTCGGGGTGACGGCCGGCGGGGGGCCGGCGTCGGGGGAACGAGAGACCTCAGAGACCGAGGAGCTTCTTGGCCTTGCCGCGGTCGGCCTTGGCGAGCTCGACCGTGCCGGTCATCCGCCGCGTGACCTTGGAGGCCTTCTTCTCGAGGTTGTGTCGCTTGCCGGCCTTCTCCCGCAGGATCTTGCCCGAACCGGTCACCCGGAAGCGCTTCTTGGCACCGGAGTGCGTCTTGTTCTTCGGCATCTCTTTCGCTCTCTTATCTGGTCGGGCCGCATCGCTGCGACCTGCGTGGTGAAGCTGGTGTCGCCCGCGCGGGGCTCAGGCCTCGATCTCGGGGTCGAGATTCTCGGAGCGGCCACGCTCCTTCTTCTGGGCCACGGGCCCGGCAGCGTGCGCCGCCGTGCGCTCGGCACGCTCGTCGGCCTCGACGGCGGCCCGCTCGGCGATCTTGGTCTGCTTCTCGGCCTCGATGTCGACCTTGGCCTCGGCCTTCTTCTTGTGCGGACCGAGCACCATGACCATGTTGCGGCCGTCCTGCTTGGGCGAGGACTCCACGAAGCCGAGCTCGGCGACGTCCTCGGCCAGCTTCTGCAGCAGGCGGAAGCCCAGCTCGGGGCGATGCTGCTCGCGGCCACGGAACATGATGGTGATCTTGACCTTGTCCCCAGCACGCAGGAACCGCACGACGTGACCCTTCTTGGTCTCGTAGTCGTGCGCGTCGATCTTGGGACGAAGCTTCATCTCCTTGATGATCACGTTCGTCTGGTTCCGTCGAGCCTCACGGGCCTTCTGGGCGTTCTCGTACTTGAACTTCCCGTAGTCCATGAGCTTGCAGACGGGGGGACGCGCCGTCGGGGCGACCTCGACGAGGTCGAGATCGGCCTCCTGGGCAAGCCGCAGCGCGTCAGCCGTCGGAACGATGCCGACGGTCTCGCCATTGGGTCCAACGAGACGGACCTCGGAAACCCGGATCCGGTCGTTGATGCGGAGCTCGGTGCTGATGTGTCCTCCTGGAAGAAACGTGTCCGGCAACCTGCTCTGGAAAACAGAAAAGGCTTCCGCTGGTGCAAGCGGAAGCCAGTCGCGACACGTCCCCCGCAACTGCAGGGCACGCACCTTACGAAGAGGCGCTCCACGACGATCCTGGCTGTCGTGTCACGTTCTCCTCGGGACCGGACCCGACGACCTGTGCCTGCTCGAGAGCCTGCGGCGGCCGGTGCGGGTGGGAGGCGAATCGAGCTGAGCCTCCGCTTGTAGATCGGCTCCGTCGCCTTCACACGCGAATGTGCAGACTGCGGAACTGATCGGTCAACGCCTGATGCTAGCCGATCATTCCCCCGGGGCACCAATCCAGCCGAAGCCGTCGCCCACCCGGGCCAGCGTCCAGCCCGCGGCCAGCGCGGTCAGGTCGTCGCCCTGCACCACGAAGGTGGCGGGACCGGCGATGTCGAGCACCAGCGCGGCGGCCTTGTCCTGCAGCGCCGACTGGGCCGCGACCCGGAGCGGGACCGGCACCGGTCGGGCCTCGGGATTCCAGGCCTGCAGCGACGCGGTGCCGGTGAAGGCCAGCAGCGCGAGCCTGCCGTCGCGCCCGGTCATCAGCACCGCGGCCATGTCGCTGGACTTGTCGTGGGCCAGCCCCGCCTCGTCGTACTCGACCTCACCGAGGACCGCCACCACCGGGACCAGCACCCGGCTGTGCGCCAGCGCCGCCAGCGCCTCGGCGTAGCGCACCTGCCCGGCGGCGTACCCGGTGAGCGCGGCGACGACCTCGGGGGCGGCCTCGCCGGTGTCGCCGGCGAACCCCGGGTCGGGGATGCGGGTACCGGCGAAACGGTCGCTTGCACTCATGGGACCCATTCTCACATCCGCTGTGCAAGGCTTGCGGGGTGGATGACGCAACGTGGTTCGCCCTCGCCGCCGTGCTGACCGCCCTCGGCGCGGCCTGGACCGTCTACGCCTGGCGGCACCGCGGCGTCGCCTCCGCATTGCGCGGCGCCGGGCTCACCCTGCTGGCGCCGGCGGCGCTGCTGACCGACACCCTCGAGCTGTTCGCCGACGTCTCGATGGCGGTCGGCGACTGGGCGACCGGGCTGGCCTTCTCCCCCATCGTCTGGCTGGGCGTGGCGCTGGCCGGGATCTCGGTCGTGCTGTTCGTGGTCTCCGGCTTCCTGCGCGAGCGCGGCCGGGGGGTCACCCCGCGGGCCGGTGGCGCGGCCGAGACGCCCCCGGCGGCGCGCGGCTCGGCCGGGCGCCGCGCCGTACCGCCGGCCAGTGGTGGCGCCGACCCGGCGATCGATGACGACCTGGCCGACATCGAGGCGCTGCTCCGCAAGCGCGGGATCACCTGAGCCCGGTGGTGGGTGACTCGCTGGTCGCGCGCAACCTGCTCTGGGGGCGCCTCGACCGGGCCGTGGCCGCGCTGGACGCGCCGGCGCCGTGCCCGCTGATGGTCGTCGACCTGGACGCCTTCGACGCCAACGCCGCCGACCTGGTCAGGCGCGCCGCCGGCAAGCCGATCCGGGTGGCCTCCAAGTCGCTGCGGGTCCCGGCGCTGCTGCGCCGCGCGCTGGAGCGCGACGGCTTCCACGGTGTCTTGGGCTACACCCTCCGCGAGGCCCTGTGGCTGCACGAGCAGGGCATCAGCGACGACATCGTCGTCGCCTACCCGAGCGTCGACCGGGAGGCGCTGCGCCGCCTGGTGGCCTCCCCCGCGGCCGCCGCCGCGATCACGCTGATGGTCGACGACGTCGCCCACCTCGACGTGGTCGACGCGGTGCGCTCCTCACGGGCCGTGCCGGTCCGGGTCGCGCTGGACGTCGACGCCGGCCTGGTCGTGGCGGGCCACCACGTCGGGCCCAAGCGCTCGCCGCTGCTCTCGGCCGAGGCGGTGGCGGACCTGGCCCGCACGGTGCTGGCCCGCGACGGCTTCCGGCTGGTCGGGGTGATGACCTACGAGGGCCAGGTCGCCGGCGTCCAGGACCGGCTGCCCGGCGCCCGCTCCGCGGTGGTGCGCCGGATCAAGAGCGCGTCGGTGCGCCAGCTGGCCGAGCGCCGGGCCCGGGTCGCCGAGGCGCTGGCCCCGCTGGTCGAGCTGGAGTTCTGGAACGGCGGCGGCTCGGGCTCGGTGGAGTCCACGAGCGCGGACCCGGTGGTCACCGAGATCGCCGCCGGGTCGGGTCTGCTGGTGCCCACGCTGTTCGACCACTACGCCTCGTTCACCCCGGTGCCCGCGTCGTTCTTCGGGGTCCCCGTGGTGCGCCGGCCCGCTCCGGAGGTGGCCACGGTCTTCGGGGGCGGCCTGGTCGCCTCGGGTCCGGCCGGCGACGATCGTCTGCCCACGCCCTGGGCGCCTCCGGGCCTGTCGCTGATGCCGCTGGAGGGCGCCGGCGAGGTGCAGACCCCGCTGCACGGCGCCCCGGCCTCGGCCCTGCGGATCGGGGACCTGGTCTGGTTCCGCCATGCCAAGTCCGGCGAGGTCTTCGAGCACACCGCGCAGGTGCACCTCCTGGCCGGTGAGCGGTTCGTCGACGCGGTGGCGACCTACCGCGGGCACGGGCAGACGTTCTGAGCGGGTCCGTGCCGGCGGCGCTGCGCGTCCTCGACCTCCTCCTGGCCGGAGAGCCGTCGCTGGGCGGCGGGCGCCTGCTCGCCATCGACGGCCCGTCGGGGTCGGGGAAGACCACCCTGGCCGACGCGGTGCTCGCCCTGGCCGCGGAGCACCGCGTGCTCTGCCCCACCCGGGTCGTGCACACCGACGAGCTGCTCGACGGCTGGGGCGGGCTCCCGGGTCTGGGTGCGCGCCTGGACCCGCTGCTGCGTCCGCTGGCCCAGGGCCGCCCCGGGAGCTACCGCCGCTACGACTGGCACGCCGGTCGCTACGCCGAGGACGTCACCGTCTCCCCCGCCGGCCTGCTGGTGGTGGAGGGCGTGGGGGCGGGCCTGCGACGCCACGCGGACCTGGTCACCGCCCTGGTCTGGGTCAGTGCCCCCGAGGAGCTCCGGATAGCGCGGGGACTCGCCCGCGACGGCGCCGACGCCGCGCCGCACCTGGCCCGGTGGCGGATCGACGAGGCCGCCCACTTCGCCGCCGAGGCCACCCGGCAGCGCGCCGATCTCCAGGTGGACGGCGGGGCCTAGGCTGGCGGGCATGGTCGCGCCCTCTGGAGAGCAGTTCGAGATTTCCGCCGGCGGCTACCGCGCCGTCGTCACCGAGGGTGGTGCCGCGCTGCGGCTGCTCGAGCACGAGGGCCGAGCGCTCATCGACGGCTTCACCGGCGAGGAGATGTCGTACGGCGGGCGGGGGCAGCTGCTGGCCCCGTGGCCGAACCGGCTGCGCGACGGCCGCTACGCCTTCGACGGCGCCGAGCACCAGTTGGCCCTGAGCGAGCCCGCGCGCCGCAACGCCTCGCACGGCCTGGTCCGGTGGGTCTCCTGGACCCCGGTCGAGCACTCCGCCGGCTCCGTCACGCTGCGCCACCGGCTGATGGCGCAGAGCGGGTACCCCTGGACCCTCGACCGGGTGGTGCGCTACGCGCTGTCCGCCGACGGCCTGCTGGTCACCCAGGCGGCGACCAACCACGCGCCGCGGCCCGCGCCGTACGGCTCCGGGGCGCACCCGTACCTGAGGGCGGGCAACGGTCCCGTCGACGGCTGGGAGCTGACCCTGCCGGCGGCGACCCGGTCGCTGGTCGACGACGAGCGGCTGCTGCCGATCGGGCGCGAGCCGGTCACCGCGACGCCCTACGACTTCCGCACCCCGCGCCCGATCGGCGAGACCGTCTGGAACCACGCGGTCACCGACCTGGTGCGCGACGACGAGGGACGCGCCCAGGTCGAGCTGCGTGACCGGGCCGCGGGTACCGGGGTCGCGCTGTGGGCCGACGAGCGGCATCGCTGGCTGCAGGTCTACTCCGCCGACGACGTCCCGGCCACCGCCCGGCGCTCGCTCGCGGTGGAGCCGATGACCACCCAGGCCGACGCGTTCGCCTCGGGCGAGGACCTGGTGGTGCTGGGCGCCGCGGGCGAGCCGGACGCGTCGTACGCCGCGAGCTGGGGCATCCGCGCCCTGTAGCGCGACCCGCCGGCCCGGGCGACCGGGTCGGCGCTGCAGCGCCTCAGCGCTTGAAGCGGGTCAGCGCCTCAGCGCTCGAGCAGCGCGCGCAGCTCGCGCACCGCCCGCTGGGCGCGGGGGCCATCGGAGCCCTGGATGCCCATCGCGGACACGGTGGTGCCGTCGGCGAGGTCGAGGACCGCCCAGGGGGCGCCGGCGCCGAGGTGCACCGCGACCACCTGCGCCCAGTCGTACTCGCGGCGCCGGTAGCCGTTGACCACGACCAGGCAGCTCTCGGTGGCCTCCACCCGCGAGCGGCCCATCGCGTAGCCGACCGCGAGCAGCAGCCCGGCCAGGAAGATCATCGTGATCACCTCGAAGAAGGTGAACTTCGCCCGGATCTCCGGGCCCAGCGCGACGCCGGCCACGGCCAGCACGGTGACCAGGCCGACGCCGGCTCCGCCCAGGGCCATCCGTACCCCGAACGGCCGCCACGTGTGCGGGAGGGTCACCGGGTCAGAGTCGGCAGGCATGGATCTCCATCAGCAGGATGCCGCGGGCGCCGAGCTTGTAGAGCTCGTCCATCAGCCGCTGCGCGCCGGCGCGGGGCACCATCGCGCGCACCGCGACCCAGCCCTCGCGGTGCAGCGGGGAGACGGTGGGGCTCTCGATGCCCGGGGTGAGCGCGACCGCCGCCGCGACGTTCTCGCTGCGGATGTCGTAGTCCATCATCACGTAGCTGCGGGCCACCAGGACGCCGTCGACGCGTCGCTTGAAGGTCTCGAAGCCGGGGGCCTGCTCGGCGCCCGCGCGGGTGATCATCACCGCCTCGGAGGCCAGGATCACCTCGCCGAACGTCTCGAGCCCGGCCTGGCGCAGGGTGCTGCCGGTCTCCACCACGTCGGCGATCACGTCGGCCACGCCCAGCTGGATGCTCGTCTCCACCGCGCCGTCGAGGCGGGTCACCGAGGCGTTGATCCCACGCTTGGCCAGGAACGCCTCGACCACGCCGACGTAGGAGGTGGCGATGCGGCGGCCCTCGAGGTCGGACAGGTCGCTGAAGCGGCCCTTCGGCCCGGCGAAGTGGAACTTCGAGCGACCGAAGCCGAGGCCCATCACCTCCTCGGCCTGGGCGCCGGAGTCGATGAGCAGGTCGCGCCCGGTGATGCCGACGTCGAGGGTGCCCTCACCGACGTAGAGCGCGATGTCGCGCGGGCGCAGGTAGAAGAACTCCACGCCGTTCTCGGCGTCGATGAGCGCGAGCTCCTTGGAGTCGCTGCGCTGGCGGTAGCCGGCCTCGCGCAGGATCTCGGAGGCCGACTGGGACAGGGCGCCCTTGTTGGGGACCGCGATCCGGACCAGGCGGTCGGTGGCGGCGGTGTCGGAAGTCATCGGGGTGGGGGCCTTCTTCAGAGGTGGGCGTAGACGTCGTCGAGGCTCAGGCCGCAGGCGATCATCAGCACCTGCGCGTGGTAGAGCAGCTGGCTGATCTCCTCGGCCGCCGCGTCCTTGCCCTCGTGCTCGGCGGCCATCCAGGACTCGGCGGCCTCCTCGACCAGCTTCTTGCCGATGGCATGGACGCCGGCGTCGAGCTCGCGCACCGTGCCGGATCCCTCAGGTCGGGTCTGGGCCTTCTCGTTGAGCTCGGCCCAGAGGTCCTCGAACGTCTTCACGGATCGACACCTTACGTCGTGCGCACGGGTGCGGCGCACGCCGGCCCACGTCGTACGACGTGGTGCGGCGTGGTGGGGCGTCGTGCGGGGCCCGGCGCGTCCGGCTCAGGCGCCGACGTCGTAGCCGCGCTTGACCCGGCGCAGCGTCTGGGCGGTGACCAGCGCGGCGGAGGCGGCCTCGTAGCCCTTGTCCTCGTGGGAGTCCGCCAGGCCGGCACGGTCCAGGGCCTGCTGCTCGTCGTCACAGGTCAGCACGCCGAACCCGATCGCGGTCTGGGTGTCCAGCGCCACCCGCGCCAACCCGTCGGTGGCCGCGTTGCAGACGTACTCGAAGTGCGGGGTGCCGCCACGGATGACGACGCCGAGCGCGACGATCGCGTCGTAGCCCTGGGTGGCCAGCGCGGCGGCGACCACCGGCAGCTCGAAGGCGCCCGGTACCCGGACCACCACCGGCGCCTCGACCTTGGCGTCGGCCAGGGCCCGCTGGGCGCCGTCGAGGAGGCCCTGCATGACGACCTCGTGCCAGCTCGCGGCCACCACCGCGACCCGCAGGTCGTGACAGTCCAGCGGCTCCTGACGAGGCGCTCCTGCTCCACTCATCGGTCGACTCCGTTCACGGTGGGGGTCTGGCTCAGCTCGTTGACCGGCTCGTCCTCGTCCGGGCTCGTGCCCGGCTCCAGTCCCGGCAGATGGTGCCCCATCCGGTCCCGCTTGGTCAGCAGGTAGGCCAGGTTGTGGCCGTTGGGACGCGGGGTGAGCGGCACCCGCTGCGACACCGCGACGCCGAACTCCTCGAGGCTGGTGGTCTTGGCGGGGTTGTTGGTCAGCAGGCGCACCCGCTCCACCCCGAGGTCGCGCAGGATCTGGGTGGCGGTGCCGTAGTGACGCGCGTCGGCGGGCAGGCCCAGGTCGAGGTTGGCGTCGACGGTGTCGCGTCCGCCGTCCTGGAGCTGGTAGGCCTGCAGCTTCGCGACCAGCCCGATGCCGCGCCCCTCATGGCCGCGCAGGTAGACCACGACGCCGCAGCCCTCGGCCACGATGCGCTCCATCGCCTCCTCGAGCTGGGGTCCGCAGTCGCAGCGGTGGCTGCCGAACACGTCACCGGTGAGGCACTCGGAGTGCACCCGGGTGAGGATCGGCTCGCCGCGCTCGAGGGCGGCGTCGAGGTCGCCGTGGACCAGCGCGATGTGCTCGCTGTCGTCGATGGTGATCCGGTAGCCGTAGGCGGTGAAGTCGCCGTTGCGGGTGGGCAGCCGGGTCTGCGCGACCCGCTCCACGTGGCGCTCGTGGCGACGCCGGTAGCGGACCAGGTCCTCGATGGAGATCATCGCCAGGCCGTGCTCGTCGGCGAACTCGCGCAGCTCGGGGCCGCGCTTCATGGTGCCGTCGTCGTTGACGACCTCCACCAGGACCCCGGCCGGGGTGAGCCCCGCCAGCCGGGCCAGGTCGACGGCCGCCTCGGTGTGGCCACGGCGCACCAGCACCCCGCCCTCGCGGTAGCGCAGCGGGAAGACGTGCCCGGGCCGGGTCAGCTCCCACGGCTCGGTCGCGGAGTCGGCCAGCCGGCGCGCGGTGTGCGCGCGGTCGGCGGCGGAGATGCCGGTGCTGACGCCGTCGCGGGCGTCCACCGAGATGGTGTACGCCGTGCGCAGCTTGTCCTTGTTGTGCGGGGTCATCAGCGGGATCTCGAGCCGGTCGAGCATGGTGCCCGGCATCGGGACGCAGATGACGCCGCTGGAGTGGCGGATGGTGAAGGCCATCAGCTCGGGGGTGGCCTTGGCCGCGGCGAAGATGATGTCGCCCTCGTTCTCGCGGTCCTCGTCGTCGACCACGATCACGGCCCTGCCGGCGGCGATGTCGTCGATCGCCCGCTCCACGCTGTCCAGACGCACGCTGCTCACGTGGTCACCAACCTCTCGTCGTCACTGTCGCCCCGGGCCGCGCCCGGTACGTCGTTGCTCGCGGCGCTCAGCCTGCGCTCGGCGCGCCACCAGGTGACCAGGCCGAGGACGCAGAAGGCGCCGTAGAACAGGTACATCCCGGCCGTCGGGTAGTAGCCGGCGCGGATCAGCGTGGTCACCCCGACGACGTCGACGAGGATCCACACGATCCAGAACTCCACCCAGCCTCGGGCCATGCCGTAGGTGGCGAGCATCGAGCCGGTCAGGATCCAGGCCTCGGTCGTCGGCCCCCACGAGCCCAGCTCGCGTAGCGCCAGGTACGACACGGCGTAGCCGATGACCCCGAGGCCGACCAGCGCCGCGCGGTTGCGCCACCCCGCCCAGCGCGGGGAGATCGCGCCCCCGTCGGCGGCACCGCCCGCCGACTGGGCCCGCCGCCAGCTGACCCAGCCGTAGAGCGAGACCGCGGCGAAGAACACCTGGCGCCCGGCCTGGCCCCACAGCGCCTCGCCGTCCCCGACGCTGCTCAGCTCGCCGGTGGAGAAGACCACGAACAGCAGCACGTTGCCGAGCAGCCCGATCGGCCAGGCCCACACCAGCCGGCGCATGCCCAGCAGCGCGCTGGCCAGCCCGAACACGTTGCCGACCACCTCGGGGACGCTCAGGCTCCCACCGGCGACCGGGATCGTGCCGTGCAGCAACCACTCCAGCAGACTCATGCGCCCGCCTCCGGGACGGCCCGCTGGGCCAGCCGGTCGACGTACCCGCCGGCCAGCAGCCTCTCGACGTGCTTGGCGATCACGTCCACCTCGAGGTTGACCCGGTCCCCGACCGCGCGGAACCCGAGCGTGGTGCGGGCCAGGGTCTCGGGGATCAGGCTGACCGTGAACGACGCGTCGCCGGCCGCCACGACCGTCAGCGAGACCCCGTCCACGGCGACCGAGCCCTTGTCGACGAGGTAGCGGGCGAGCTCGGCGGGCAGGCTGATCTCGACGACCTCCCAGTGCTCGCTGGGGGTGCGCGCGAGCACGGTGCCGACGCCGTCCACGTGGCCCTGGACGATGTGGCCCCCGAGCCGCTTGGCGGCGGTGACCGCGCGCTCCAGGTTGACCCGGTCGCCGGGGCGTACGCCGTGCAGCGAGGTCTTGTCGAGGGTCTCCTGCATGACGTCCGCGGTCCACAGCGTGGCGTCAGCCTCCGCGACGGTCAGGCAGCAGCCGTTGACGGCGATCGAGTCGCCGAGGGTGACGTCGTCGAGCACGGTGGCGGCGCGCACGGTGAGCCGGATCGCGTCGCCCAGCTCCTCCACGCGCTCGACGGTGCCGAGCTCCTCCACGATTCCGGTGAACATCTCAGGCGTCCTTCTGGGTGGTCGGGGTCGTGCTCAGGGTTGGGCTCGAGGTCGTGCTCGGGGTCAGGGTGAGGCGGACGTTGCGGTCGGCGGGGTCGTCGCCCAGCACGCTCACCTCGCGCACCACCAGGTGCTGGGCGTCGGCGATCGTGGAGATGGCGAGGTCGCCGACCGCGTTGCGCCCGGCGCCCAGCAGTATCGGGGCGACGTAGGCGACGACCTCGTCGACGAGCCCGGCGCCGAGGAAGGCGGCGGCCAGGGTGGGGCCGCCCTCCAGGAAGACGTGGCGGCGCTCGCGGGCCCACAGCTCGGCCAGCGCCTGGTGCGGGTCGCGGGTGTGCAGGCGGACGGTCTCGGCGCGGTCGTTGAAGATCCGCCGCCCGGGGTCGATCGGGCGCAGGCCCATCACCGCGCGCAGCGGCTGCTCGGGCAGCGGCCGGTCGTGCTCGTCGCGGACGGTGAGCTCGGGGTCGTCGACGGCGACGGTGTTGGTCCCGATCAGCATCGTGTCGCACAGCGCGCGCAGGCGGTGGGTGTCGTGGCGAGCGCTGAGGTTGCTGACCCAGCGGCTGGTGCCGTCGGCGGCGGCGCTGCGGCCGTCGAGGGTGGTCGCGAACTTCCAGGTCACGAACGGGCGCTGGTGCTCCACGGCGAAGGACCACACCTCGTTGAGCGCGCGCGCCTGCTCGGCGAGCAGACCCTCGGCGACCTCGATGCCGGCGGCGCGCAGGGTCTGCGCTCCCCCGGCGGCCAGCGGGTTGGGGTCGCGCTGGGCGAACACCACGCGGCGTACGCCGGCGTCGACGAGGGCCTGTGCGCACGGGCCGGTGCGCCCGGTGTGGTTGCACGGCTCGAGGGTGACGACGGCGGTGGTCCCCCGCGCCCGCTCGCCGGCGCGGCTCAGCGCGTCGGCCTCGGCGTGCGGGGTGCCCGCGCCGCGGTGGTACCCCTCGGCCACGACCGTGGCGTCGTCGGCGAGCAGGACGCAGCCGACCCGGGGGTTGGGGGCGAGCGGAACGCCCGGGGAGCCGGCGAGCTCGAGGGCGCGCTGCATCGCGCTGCGCTCGGCAGTCGCGCCGGGCCCTGCTGGTGTGCTGCTCATCGTCCGCCCTGTGTCCGGTCGCGGACTCCGGGGCGTGACGGGAGGAACTACCCGATCCCGAGACCGAGGTTCGGCTCAAGACGGGCGGGTCCCCACCTGCGTGCGCTTCCCATCCGGACTTTAACCGTCGGTCCAGGAGTTACACCTGGTCAACCGGCCGCTGGCGGCGGCCGGGTCGCGGACTTTCACCGCCGGCTCGGATTTTCACCGACCCCAGAGCACGCGAGTTGTGAACTCGTCTGCCGCCGATTGTGTCACAGCGCCCGATCCCGACGGCGCAGGCGTGTCGCACGCCGAGACACAACGCACCCCGGGTGCCTGCTGGCGCTAGGCCGAGTCGGCGCGAACTCGCGACTCTCCGGGGCCGAGTCGGCGCGAACTCGCGGCTGTCGGGGGCCGAGTCGGCGCGAACTCGCGGCTGTCGGGACGGGGCTCAGCGAGCGGTGGCCGCTTCAGCCTTCGCGCGCAGCTCGTTCACCATCGCGTCGGGGTCGGCCGCGGAGTAGACCGCGGAGCCGGCCACGAAGACGTCGGCGCCGGCTTCGGCGCATCGCTCGATGGTCTCCAGGGACACGCCGCCGTCGACCTGGAGCCAGGTCTCGACGCCGTGCTTGTCCATCATGGCCCGCGCCCGGCGGATCTTGGGCAGGCACAGGTCGAGGAACTTCTGCCCGCCGAAGCCCGGCTCGACGGTCATGATCAGCACCATGTCGAGCTCGGCAAGCAGGTCCTCGTACGGCTCGATCGGCGTGGCCGGCTTCAGCGCCATGCTGGCGCGCGCGCCCTGCTTGCGGATCTCCCGGGCCAGCCGCACCGGAGCCTGCGCGGCCTCCACGTGGAAGGTGACGCTGCGACACCCCGCCTCGGCGTACACCGGGGCATGGCGGTCGGGGTCCTCGATCATCAGGTGGGCGTCCAGCGGAATCTCGGTGGAGCGCGCCAGCGCCTCCACCATCGTCGGCCCGAACGTCAGGTTCGGCACGAAGTGGTTGTCCATCACGTCGACGTGCACCCAGTCGGCCGAGCCGATCCGGGCGACCTCCGCGGCCAGGTTGGCGAAGTCGGCGTTCAGGATGGACGGCGTGATCTGGATTCCCACGGGGCCGATCTTTTCACGTCCCCTCTCCGGGCCGTGCCGGGTGGTGCGGCAGCGGGCGGGCTGGGGGCCGGCGGGGGGGGGGGGGGGGGGGGGGGGGACTCCCCCCCCCGGGGCCCCCCCCCCCAAGGGGAAGGCCCCCCCGGGGGGCCCCAGGGGGAGGGAAAAGACGGGGGGGGGGGGGGGGGGGGGGGGGGTTTTTGTTGAGGACGAACTGATG
>NZ_JCBAJY010000018.1:0-4215 GCF_059766615.1 Nocardioides sp. Z43_10
GGGTGTAGATGCGGGTGAGGTTGACCATGGGGCCCAGCCTAGGTGCCGCCGCGTGGCGCTGAGCGGGCGCTCACCCGGATACCGGACGAGGCGCGCACGCCTCGGGCGCTATGTGACCTGGATCACGACACGTGGAGAACCTGTGGCGCAGGTGCAACGAAACGGCGTACTCAGGCGTCAGTGTGAGTAGCGGACAAGCAATCGCCTCGACCCGGCCGGGTCGGCGGGCATCTGGCGGCCGGCGCCGGAGGACGGGGTGGGTCACGTGATTCAGGTGCAGGGCAGCACCCTCAGGCTGCAGGGCGACGTGGATGTCCGCAGCACCGCCTCCGTGCGCGACGCGCTCTACGAGCTGCTGGAGCTGCACGGCGAGATCGTCGTCGACCTCACCGACGTGGTCTCCGTCGACCTCACCGCGCTGCGGATGCTGGCCGTGGCCACCCGTCGCGCGGCGCAGGGCGGGGGACACGTGACCCTGCGCGGTGCCCGGCCCACGGTGCGTCGACTGCTGCACCTCTCGCACCTGATCCGGCTCGTCGAGATCGAGCGGAGCCGCGCGCTCGTGTGAGCTCGCGCCCCGCCCGACGGTGTCGTCTGCGCCACACGGCGGCGGCGTTTACGCCCCGGTAACTTGGCACTATGTTCAGCCCATGACTGTCTCCGCCGAGAACCGGCCGCCCCACGACGAGGCCGACGCGAAGCAGGCCGCCCTGCGAGGCCCCGCCGCGAAGGACCGCCCCTGGGTGATGCGCACCTACGCCGGCCACTCCACGGCCGAGGCGTCGAACGCGCTCTACCGCACCAATCTCGCGAAGGGGCAGACCGGTCTCTCGGTGGCCTTCGACCTGCCCACCCAGACCGGCTACGACCCGGACTCCCCGCTGGCCCGCGGCGAGGTCGGCAAGGTGGGGGTCCCGGTCCAGCACCTCGGCGAGATGCGCAAGCTCTTCGCCGACATCCCCCTGGTCGAGATGAACACCTCGATGACGATCAACGCTACCGCGATGTGGCTGCTGGCGCTCTACCAGGTGGTGGCCGAGGAGCAGAACCCCGACCTCGAGCCCAGCGAGGTCGCCGCCCAGCTCGCGGGCACGACGCAGAACGACATCATCAAGGAGTACCTCTCCCGCGGGACCTACGTGTTCGGCCCCGACCACTCGCTGCGCCTGATCAGCGACGTCATCGCCTACACCGTGCACCAGATCCCCAAGTGGAACCCGATCAACATCTGCAGCTACCACCTGCAGGAGGCCGGCGCCACGCCCACCCAGGAGCTGGCCTACTCGCTGTGCACCGCGATCGCCGTACTCGACCAGGTCAAGGCCTCCGGACAGGTCTCCGAGGAGGACTTCGGCAAGGTCGTCGGCCGGATCTCCTTCTTCGTCAACGCCGGTGTGCGGTTCGTCGAGGAGACCTGCAAGATGCGGGCCTTCGTGCGGCTGTGGGACGAGATCACCCGGGAGCGCTACGGCGTCACCGACCCCAAGATGCGGCGCTTCCGCTACGGGGTGCAGGTGAACTCGCTCGGCCTCACCGAGGCGCAGCCGGAGAACAACGTCCAGCGGATCGTGCTGGAGATGCTCGGGGTCACCCTGTCCAAGAACGCCCGGGCGCGCGCCGTACAGTTGCCGGCCTGGAACGAGGCGCTCGGTCTGCCGCGGCCCTGGGACCAGCAGTGGTCGCTGCGCCTGCAGCAGGTCCTCGCCTTCGAGTCCGACCTGCTCGAGTACGACGACATCTTCGAGGGCTCGACGGTGATCGAGGCCAAGGTCGCCGAGCTCGTCGAAGGGGCCAAGGCCGAGATCGACCGGGTGCAGGCGATGGGCGGGGCGATCGCCGCGGTGGACTCCGGCTACATGAAGCAGGCGCTGGTCTCCGCCCACGCCGCGCGCCGCGCGCGCATCGAGGAGGGCGTCGAGAAGATCGTCGGCGTCAACGTCTTCGAGACCACCGAGCCGTCGCCGCTCACCGCGGACCTGGACGCCGCGATCATGGCCGCCGACCCGCTGGCCGAGCAGTCTGCCCTGGACTCGCTCGCGCAGTGGAAGGCGCAGCGCGACGAGACCGAGGTCGCCGAGGCGCTGGCCCGGCTGGCCGCGGACGCCAAGACCGACACCAACCTGATGCCGGCCACCCTCGCCGCCGCCCGCGCCGGCGTCACCACGGGGGAGTGGGCCGGCGCGCTGCGCGAGGTCTTCGGCGAGTTCCGGGCGCCCACCGGCGTCTCGGGTGCCATCGGCGTGGCCGATGCCGGTGCGGAGCTGACCCAGGTGCGCGAGCGGGTCCGGGCCACCGGTGAGGAGCTCGGCGGCCGGCTGCGCCTGCTGGTCGGCAAGCCCGGGCTCGACGGTCACTCCAACGGCGCCGAGCAGGTCGCCGTCCGGGCGCGTGACGCCGGCTTCGAGGTGATCTACCAGGGGATCCGGCTGACTCCGGAGCAGATCGTGGCGGCGGCGGTCGCCGAGGACGTGCACTGCGTCGGTCTCTCGATCCTGTCCGGCTCGCACATGGAGCTGGTCCCGGCCGTGCTCGAGGGGCTGCGCAGCGCGGGGCTGGGCGACGTCCCGGTGATCGTAGGCGGGATCATCCCCGACTCCGACGCCCGCGCCCTGGCCAAGGCGGGCGTCGCGGCCGTCTACACCCCCAAGGACTTCGGGCTCACCGAGATCATGGGCGGCATCGTGGACGTCATTCGCCGGGCCAACGGGCTGGACTGAGCCGGCGAGCGGCGCCGACCCGTCACTGCCTCCGCCGTGCACGGCGTGTCTGGTCGAGGCAGTGACGGGTCGCGGGATTGGGGTGGGATGGGGTGGGAAAGTCAGGTTAGGCACGCCTTAGTTCTGGTACGGTGCTGGGGTGGGCAAGAAGGTGAAGCCGCCGAAGTCGAAGTGCTGCGTGTCCAAGGACAGGTGCAAGCGCTGCCCGATTCGGATGCTCAAGGAGGGCACGCTGCCCGAGGGGTATACGGTCAAGAAGCGCAAGCTCGTGAAGGTGGACGCCGAGAAGTCCCCCACGAAGAAGCTGCCGAAGGCAGCCTGACCCCCCAACTCACCAGGAGTCACCGGTGCCCGCAGCACGCTTCGTGGAGCAGCTCAACGCCCAGATCGGCAACGAGCTCGCCGCCCACAACCAGTACCTCGCCTGCGCCGTGCACTACGACGCGCTGACGATGCCGCGGATGGCCGCCTTCTTCTACGGCCAGGCGCTCGAGGAGCGCGAGCACGCGATGATGATGGTGCAGTACCTGCTCGACACCGACGCCGAGGTGATCATCCCCGGCGTCGAGGCCCCGGTCACCGGCTTCGCGGACATCGCCGCTCCGGTGGCGCTCGCGCTCGAGCAGGAGAAGCGGGTCACCGAGCAGGTCAACGCGCTGCTGCGGGTGGCGCGCGAGGAGCACGACTACGCCTCCGAGCAGTTCATGGCCTGGTTCATCAAGGAGCAGGTCGAGGAGGTCGCCACGATGAGCGACCTGCTCACCGTGGTGACCCGCAACGCCGACGACGTCGAGGACATCGAGGAGTACGTCGCCCGCGAGCAGGGCGGCGCGGACGCGGATCCGACCGCGCCGCGCGTCGCCGGAGCCTGACGCCACGCCGCACACGCGGCAGACTCCTCCCATGAGTCGAGTTCTCGTCGTCGGTGCCGGGGTGGTGGGGCTGACCTGCGCGGTGCGCCTGCTCGAGGCCGGGCACCGGGTGGACGTCGTCGCGCGCGACCTGCCGCTGGAGACCACCTCGGCCGTCGCCGGCGGGTTCTGGTACCCCTACCGGGCGCTGCCCCAGGACCGGGTGACCGCCTGGTCGGCGACGACCTACGCCGTGCTCGACGCGCTCTCCGACACCGACCCCGAGGCCGGCGTGCGGATGGTCGAGGGCACCGAGGTGTTCCGGGCGCCCGAGCGCGATCCGTGGTGGCTGCCGGCGGTGCCCGCCCTGGCTCGTCCGGCGGCGCTCCCACCCGGCTACGCCGACGGGTGGACGTTCGTCAGCCCCGTGGTCGAGATGCCGGTGCACCTGCGCTGGCTGGTCGCGCGCATCGACGAGCTGGGCGGGACGCTGACCCGGATGAACCTTTCGGCGCTCCCGGAGACCGACGAGGCGGTGGTGGTCAACTGCTCCGCGATCGGCTCGCGCCTGCTCGCCGGTGACCGCACGGTGGTCCCGGTGCGGGGACAGGTGCTGTACCTGGAGCAGGTCGGCCTGCGCAGGTGGT
>NZ_JCBAJY010000019.1:0-2872 GCF_059766615.1 Nocardioides sp. Z43_10
CCCCATCCCCGCACAGCCCAACCATCCCCCCCGGGCCGCCCTGCCCCTGCTGAGCTAACCCCCCTGTCTCCTCCGGCTGACGTCGGAACCACCAGAATCCCCGCCCCCGGGGGGAGCCCCCACCCCCCCCCCCTCGTCCCCGGGACCCCCCTCAGGAACCCCGCGGCGCGGGCCCCCGGGCCCGCATGTTCCCCCCGACGTCGCCATGGCGGCGACCAACTCGCAGCCGAAGGATCCCGATGGCCAAGAACGCACGCACGCCGCTGATGGCGGGCAACTGGAAGATGAACCTCAACCACCAGGAAGCGGTGGTGCTGGTCCAGAAGCTCGCGTGGACCCTCTCCGACAAGAAGCACGACTTCGCCAAGGCCGAGGTCGTCGTGGTCCCGCCGTTCACCGACCTCCGCTCGGTGCAGACGCTCGTCGACGGTGACAAGCTCTCGGTGAAGTACGCCGCCCAGGACGTGTCCGAGCACGACGCGGGCGCCTACACCGGCGAGATCTCCGCGGGCATGCTGGCCAAGCTCGGCTGCAGCTACGTCGTGGTGGGTCACTCCGAGCGCCGCGAGTACCACGCCGAGAGCGACGCGGTCGTCAACGCCAAGGCGCACAAGGCCCTGGCGGCGGGAATGACTCCGATCGTCTGCGTCGGTGAGGGTCTGCCGATCCGTCAGGCCGGCGAGCACGTGCCGTTCACGCTCGCGCAGGTCGAGGGATCGCTGGCCGGCTTCACCGCCGAGCAGGTGGCCGACCTGGTCGTCGCCTACGAGCCGGTGTGGGCGATCGGCACCGGCGAGGTCGCCACGCCCGAGGATGCCCAGGAGGTCTGCGCGGCCATCCGCGGCAAGATCCGCGAGCTGCACGGCGACGACGCGGCCGACAAGATGCGCATCCTGTACGGGGGTTCCGTCAAGGCGTCGAACGTCGCGGGCATCATGACCAAGGATGACGTGGACGGCGCCCTGGTCGGCGGCGCGAGCCTCCAGGCGGAGGAGTTCGCCGGGATCTGCCGTTTCTACGACCTGCCTGTCCTCTGAGTCCCCGTACGTGACGTAGGCTGACTGACCGTGACACTCCTCTTCACCGTTCTGCTCGTGATCACGAGCCTGTTGCTCATCCTCCTGGTGCTGCTCCACAAGGGGCGCGGTGGAGGCCTCTCCGACATGTTCGGCGGTGGCGTCTCGAGCTCCCTGGGGGGCTCGTCGGTCGCTGAGCGCAACCTCGACCGCCTGACGGTCGGGATCGCCGTCATCTGGTTCGCCTGCATCGTCGCCCTAGGCCTGCTCAAGGCCTACGGCGGCGTCTGAGAAAGGGTTCGTCGCGTGGCTGGTGGAGGAAGCGCCATTCGGGGCAGTCGGGTCGGAGCCGGCCCGCTGGGCGAGGCTGAGCGGGGTGACGCCGCGCCCCGGCAGACAGTCACCTACTACTGCTCCAACGACCACCGGTCGGTGATGGCGTTCGCCATCGAGGCGCTGGCGCCCGAGGCGTGGGACTGCCCCAAGTGCGGCCTTCCGGCCAGCCAGGACAGCGACAACCCGCCGCCGGCTCCCAAGAACGAGCCCTACAAGACTCACCTGGCCTACGTGAAGGAGCGCCGCTCCGACCAGGAGGCCAAGGACATCCTCGCCGAGGCCCTGCAGTTGCTGCGTAGCCGGCGCAAGTCCGGCGACATCATCTTCTGACCCGAGTCGGCGTGAACTCGCGCGGGTACGGCGTCGAGTCGGCGTGAACTCGCGCGGGAACGGCGCCGAGTCGGCGTGAAGTCGCGCGGGTACGGCGTCGAGTCGGCGTGAACTCGCGCGGGTACGGCGTCGAGTCGGCGTGAACTCGCTCAGGCCACCCGTCGGCCGTGGCGCTCTCGGGCTCGGCGGACGCCCTGCCACATGAGCTCCTCGCAGTCACGCTGCTGGCCGAACACGTTCCCCGCGCGCATCGCCACGATCTCCCAGCCGAACTCCTGGTCGAGCTGCTCGCGCCGGGCCAGGTCGTGCGCCCGCTGCTGGCCGCTGGAGTGCCACTCGGCGCCGTCGTACTCCGCGGCGAACCGGAGCTCCTCGTTCCCCATGTCGAGGCGGGCGATGAGGATGCCGTTGCGGATGACCTCGATCTGAAGCCGCGGTGCTGGCAGGCCGGCGTCGATCCAGCGCAACCGCAGGACCGACTCGCCGGGCGACTCGGCCAGCGGATCCACTACCAACACCAGCTGACGCAACTGGACCACCCCGCGCATCCCGCGGAATCGGACGACCGCGTGCCGCAGCATCTCCAACGAGAATCCGCCCAACCGGGCCATCGCATCGAGCCCGGCGATGGCGCGATCTCGTCGTTCGAGACGGCCGAGGTCGAGGGCCGTGCGCAGCGGTGTCGTCACCAGCAGACCGTGCAGCTCCTCGGTGTCGCCGTCGGCGAACCACCTCTCACCGCTGTCGGCCAGCTTGTTGCGCAGCCTGCCGTGCCCGGATGGCCGGAAGATGCAGATGGGTTGGAGCTCGAGGTGCTCGTGTGGCGCCAGCACCATCTCGGCACCGTGCAGCCAACCGGCGTGCCGCCCGCAGATGACGGCGTCGGCAGGCGCCACCTGGGCCAGCGCCGCCGCGCGCAGCGCCACCGAATCGCCGGCCTGCGAGGCGAGGTAGACGCCGCGGATCGGGCGTCGCAGAAGTCGCGCATCCACCAACCGGGTCAGCATCAAGGAGCTCACCCCCTCCTGCAGCGCCATCGCCGTGGTGAACGGTGCGTCGAGGGGGAGCGGGAAGGTCGCGTCGAGGAGGGGTTGTTGCAGCCAGGTCTTCGATGTTGTCAACGCCTAGCGAAAACTGACCCCCTTTTGCCGATCGAAAGTTGACCCCCCATTCTTCGGTTCTGGTGGTCT